>CAWALK010000013.1:0-12697 GCA_963782915.1 uncultured archaeon | reverse complement strand
AGCACTAAAGCGCTATGAATATGCTGTTAACTGAAGATCTGACGCCACAAATACCATGTTACCTGACAGCACTGGCGCCAGAAGGTAATGGTCGAAACGCTGATTTCTGGCCACATTTCCGTTTGAAGCGCTAAGAACCCAAAGAGCACTGTTCTCGTTGAGATATACAGTATCCTTGTTAACAACTAAACCAGCAGAAAAACCAAAGAAGACTCCGCTGTCTTTTAATTGTCTATTCCATAACAGCTTTCCACTTGATAAGTCAAGACTGCACACAACTCCAACATAACGGTCATGTTTATTTTCACTTGATGTTCCAAGTTGCTGGGTTACGCCAAAACTCCAATACACCCGATTATTTTGGACTTGGATAGGATATGCAGTAAGGGTTATGTTGCCGTTGTTGACTGTGGACATGAGGTTTTGGCTGTCGACACTAGTTTTCCATGGATCAATCCGTCTGAGAGGTTTAACCCGTAGAAGTACCCATCTGAAGCGCCAAATAACAAAAGGTCATTGTTGACTGCTGGATGGTACATCGATGCACCGAGGTCGTTGTGCCAAAGGTACTCACCGGAGCTTTGGTTGAGGCTTAAGATTTGGGTGCCGCTCTCTAAGACAACTTGCCCTTTATAGGTTGTCAGAACGCTCGGAATGCCAGCGAAAGAAGTAAGGTTACTACGCCATATTATGCTGCCGTTATCGGTGTTTAACTTGAAAATATTTGCGTTTGACTCGTTGCCTCCCAAAGCGTAAACCAAATTGCCTTCAAAGGGGTCTCCTCCCAGTGGATAGCCAGCTACCCACCAGGTTTCGGAATCAGAGATGTTCCCAAAAATGTCGAAATGGTAAGGCGTTTGCCAGAGAGTCTGCCCGGTGGAAGCATTAAGGGCTGCAACGCCTGCTGCGGGACCTTCTGAAACCGCAAACAAACGACCATCTTTTATGATTATGCTATCAGGGCCTGATTGACGCCAGCAGTATTCATGTGGCTCCACTGAAACTGCCCTGTTGCCTCATCCAAAGAGCCCACTGAGGCGTAATGGAACCCGCCATATACTCTACCCTCACCAACAGTAAGACCCTCCGCGAAGTAGCCGCCGACGCTGCCGCCGTTCCAGATGGTTGCGCCAGTTTGTTGGTTGTAGCAGTTTACGTTGCCAGAAATATCCATAGTGAAGACTTTGCCGTCGTCAGTGGATAAAGCGGTGGCGAAGTTTGGGATATCGCGTTGCCAAACCTTATGGGAGCCTTCGGGGTTTAGGATGCTGTTAGCGTAGATTGCTATCGAGGAAGAAACTATGATTACGGCCAAGCCTATTGCAATAATAATCAATATATTGCGTCTTTTCAAGTTCTTCCCTTGAAACCCGTGTAAGAATGCCAATCATATATCGTTTTGCAAATTTAGCTAATTCGTCTAGTAACTTGCCTTTTTACAGCTTTTTGAATCTGAACCTCGATTAGAGAAATATTTAACATCCAAACCATCCAATTAACTACCAAAGCCGCAATGGAGAAACCGCAATGAGCATCCTTAGCCATGATACATTTTGGAACGCAGTCATATCCCTGCCCATGACTAAGAAGATGCTCCAACTCTCGCTAAAAAAATGCGGCAAATGTGGCAGAACAGTCCTTGAAGCAGCTTTGGATGATTACGGCGGCAAAATTGACCGCAAATGCGACAAATGCAGTGGTTTGTACTCTCAGATTATCGGTTTTTGGATAGAGTTCCTCCGAAAAGGCCTCGGATTCAAGCGTGAGAAAGCCGAGAAACTCTTAACTGACCGATATGCACGAGCAGCGGTTATAAATTTGGTTCAATCATTTGATTATTTTGGCATCAAAAAACCCATTTCGCTGACTGCGCCGTTTCTGGTGGTTTGGGATTTCACTCACAAATGCAACTTACAGTGCAAACACTGCTACAGTAACAGCGGCGCTGTGATGGAAGAGGAGTTGTCTACTAAGCAGGCTTTGGCGGTTGTCGATCAATTGGCCGATGCACACGTGACGGCTCTGGCTTTTTCGGGAGGAGAACCTCTCACGCGCAAAGACTTCTTTCAAGTTGCGCGATATGCCTCCGACCGCGGACTCTATGTTTCGTTGGCTTCCAACGGCACGCTCCTCACCAAAGAAAACGTAGCTAAAATCAAAGAAGCCAAAGTCAACTACATCGACGTAAGCATCGACGGCGCCTGTGCTAAAACCCACGATGACTTCCGCGGGGTTCTAGGCACCTTTGATAAAGCTATTGCAGGACTCAAAAACTGCGTTGAAGCGGATCTTTGTGTCTGCATCGCCACCACCGTGGGCAAAAACAATATGGCTGAGCTGCCCGCCATCATCGATTTAGCCGAGAAAATCCATGCAGAACGCTTCACCTACTTCAATTTTATCCCGACTGGACGCGGCAAAGCCCACTTCGACCAAGACCTCTCCCCGCAGGAACGCGAGGACGTTATGCGTTATTTGCTGAATAGGATGTCAGCGGGTTGCAAAACAACCATCCTAGCCACGGCTCCCCAATTAGCTCGCGTCGCCTTGCAATGTCAGGGTCCAGCGGGAACAGACGAAGTCACCATGTCAATGGCTCACATGCAAACCGTCAAAGTCACAAAAAAAGCCGTTCCCCTTGGTGAATTCATCGGCGGATGCGGCGCAGGAAGACTCTACTGCTCAATCTCACCACAGGGCGATGTCCACCCGTGTGTATTTTTGCCCGTGAACGTCGGGAACTTGAAGACAGAAAGGTTCCAGGACATCTGGCTAAACGCGTCGTTGTTCAAATCCTTCCGCAACCGAGCAAACCTTAAGGGTACCTGCGGCAAATGCACCTACAAATTTATCTGCGGCGGCTGTCGAGCACGTTCCGCAGCATACCATAGTGGAGACATGTTAAACGGCGACCCGGGATGCCTCCAAGGAGTGAAGTCAAAACATGCCTAATCCACATAAAGTTACGATTTACCGTGCAGGAGACGACGTAAGCAGCATCGTCGCCCAAGCCATCGCCGACTCAGGGTTACGTGGCAAGAGAAAGATTTTCATAAAGCCAAACTTGAGCCACCCCGAATACTTGCCAGGCGTGGTAACAAGCCCAGAGGTTATGCATCAACTCGTCGGGCTATTAAGGGACGGCAACAGCGAAGTTGTCGTTGGCGAATCCAACGGCTTTAACTATCCCTGCTGGACCGCGTTTGACAAAACAGGCATGCAAAAAGCCGTGGAATCCGCAGACGGCAAAGCCATCAACCTCTCAGAAGACAAAGTCGTTGAAGTCAAATTCCCAGACGGCTGCCCTCTCAAACGGCTGTTTCTACCAAAAACTGTGCTGGACGCCGATGCGGTGGTGGATTTGCCGTTGATGAAGACTCACGAGTTTATGGCTTACAGCGGCGCCATCAAAAACCTCTTCGGCTGCGTACCCAGCAACAAACGCATCTATCTTCACCCCTACCTGCCTGAAGTCATGTACCGACTCTACTCGCTTTTCAGGCCGCAGCTAACCATAATGGATGCACGAATCGGCATCGAGGGCAATGGACCCACCAAAGGCAAGCCCGTCAAGATGGATTTGATGCTTACCGGTGACGACGCTTTAGCGGTGGACATAGTCGCCGCAAAAGTGATGATGATAGATTGGAAAAAAACATACCTGGGCTATATCGCCAACAATGCTGGCATGCGCGAGGAAGACGTCCAAGTCGATGGTTTACAGGTGTCGGAGGTTGCACGCAGATTTGAACCGCCCAGAATCGATTTGCCTGTGAAGGCACAGATTATGATTTACCAGCATGAATATCTAACAAAGGCGCTTTTCTGCTCTCTAGACATAGTAAAGTTATTTCAAAAACTTACAATGGCTTATCGAGGTACGCCTGTCGAAATTGGGTAACTAATCCCAGCAGCCTCACCACAAACACCTTGACCCTGATTTGTGTACCGCATTTCTCTTTTTTACTCATTGACTCTTTTCTTTTGTTTGCTTATTCTTGTCCCATGATATATAGAGTCGGAGAAGTATCTCAGTTAGTGAGTAGGTCTCTTGCATTACTTCTTCAGCATCAGCAACTGTTATTTCTGCAGGTCTAAATTTGTGGCTTCCTTTATCGGTGCTACAAAAAGCATAGACTCCTTGAACAAGTTGCATTGTGTGATTAGTATAGAATCCAGTATCCATGAGCCTTGAGTTATCTTTGTGAAATGACCTAACAGTATTCTCTCCAGTTACCTTCTCTCGAAGAGTTGCTACAAGACATTCAATTGCATCTCTTGACCTACTAATACAATTCTTGCGATTTCCTTCATTATTGATTCCATCTATTAGACTCGATTCAGCTTGTTCAAAACTAACAACTACTTCTCCGAATCCATTTGACGACAACTTAGTCTTAATAGCGTTTTTCTTCTCTATCGGAAAGATAGTTAGAACTCCAATATGTCGCATCTCTTCCTCAAACTCAATCAAGTTTACTTCAAGTGATTTGAAAACCTCCCAAGCAACTTGACAAACTATCGTGAAATTTTCCCATGTCCCTGCTCCAGACAATACTTTTGAAGCACCCTTCAGCGTTGGAACCACTCCAAATGTATCTATTTGAATTGGAGGTTTTAGAAAGTCATAACCAGGAGGCACGTTAGCTTTGCCAATTCCCGTTTCACTAGTAAGCTTAGTTAGTATTGCTTGTGAATGCTTCTCTATTCTTTTTGCATACTTGGTCTTTTCAGCTATTTTCTCAACAAAATCATAGTCTTCTTCAACTTTATGCTGAAACCCTATAACCCTTCTTAGAGCCATCTTTAGTTCGTCTTCTAGTATTTGTGTCTATCGTTGCGGTTCGTATAACTTGAAGAAGTCTTTTCAATTGGGTGTTTGTCTGTTTGTAGTCATCCTCTAATTCTATGATTAGATTCTCTATGCTTGACATAATGAATTAATCCTTTTTGATATAGCTAAGTCTACTTTCTGAAACACCCTTCTCTATAACGCCAAAGTGTGTTTTATTTCCTTAAAAGATTTATGTTAGAGAGAAAGTTACTATACGACCTACGTTTTAGTCCATAATTCTTTGATTATAGCAGTACGCTACCTGAGTTATGTTCCTTGCAACTCTACAAGAAAAGAGAGTAGACAACAAATTATGTTGTAACTTGTTAAGTTTCGATTCTGGCTAGATTATTTATATCTAAACACCATATTGCTGAATCATTATGACTGAAGAAAACAAAGAGAAGGATAAGAAAGAGTGGGCAAAGAAGAAAAAGCCCATTATTGAAAACATAGACGAAGCTATCACATTAAAGGAAGAAGCCCTTAAAAATACAAGTCAAGCAAAAACTGATATTAACAAATCTGTAGGACACATGACCTAACCCGCTTGTGCCAGATTAGGGATGTTTTCAAATCGGATGCTTATCTTCCAATTAATAACGCAACAGGGGGCTCACTTGCTGGAATGTATAGTCTCAGTGTTTCTGAAAAAGAATCAGCCAAAAATGTTCTCTATACTTCTGAGAAAGTAAAGAATGAAAGCTATGTCTTTGCTGGTACAGTGTCAACATCAACTGCAGTATTAACGACAATGACATCATCAGCAGTTTATTTGACAAAGTCAATGATTGATACTGAACCTGTTTCTTATACAATAAATAAAATGAATGAACCCACACCCAATGACAGAAAAAATCAACTTAGTCCAATGCTGAAAAATATTAATGGCGGATTGGTAACTAAACTTGAGGGTGCTTGGTACACACTCAATGACACTGCAAATGAGGATAGATTCTCACAGGCCGCTAACTCTGCAAGGGAACTTATTTCCGATATATTAGTTACATTGGCACCTGATGACAAAGTGACCTCCACAAAATGGTTCAAGCCAGAATTGGAAAATGGCAAACCAACTCAACGTCAAAGAGCAAAATATGTACTCTTAGGGTCAAATGAATCCTTAACCGATGATGTTTTAAGACCAATAGACGAACTGAGCAAAAATATTAGAGATTCCTATGAGAAGCTGAATCCAATAGCGCACCAAAGGGATTATACTATAAGTCTGCAAGCATTGAGCGAGAGCATAATTGACAGCGCTCAGATCTATCTTTTGGAATTGTTGAAATTAAGAATCATTTACTTTAAAGATTGAAGAAAAAATTATCGGTAGTAGACTAATCTGGCTAGGGCTATACGTTCTCTAGGATGGTTCAGAATACATGCCTGAGGCGTATGCGATCCTGGGTTCAAATCCCAGCGAGCCCCACTAACTCAAGTAATTAACCCTGACTTGATCTTAGCTTCGGGGAACTACTGTTAAGAAGGGTTCAGGTGCCATGTCGGTTGTTGCGTATACGGCTAATGCTATGCTCCAGAAGACGTCGTCGTGGGTGCCGTTTGGGTGGCTGTATCCTATGTTGCCATCCTTGCGCAGTTGATATTTCTCAACGTTAAGTTCACTGCAGATGTCGCTTCGGTAAGGCTTCTCCCAAGTGAGCAGTGGAAAGCGGAATTGTTGGTTTTGCATGCGTTGTTTTAGTAGGCTTGCCATTTCGCTTTTGCGAGGGACACTAAAGTTGACGCCTTCAGCGTTTTCTATGCCTGCGTTTTCCATATCCTTGATGAGGCTTGGACCTTCTCGGGTGAAGTCGACGCGGATCTTCTGGAAGCCGCCCCACAGATCCTGCAGACGCTTAATGTAGCCTAAGACATGTGCGTGAGTGGTTGGATGCGGAAAAAGCTTTTGATGCCTCAAATAAATCGTATCGTCGACCAGTTCTACGATGCTTAGCGATGTGTAGTCTCTTACTTGACCGATGTCTAAGCCCAAGAAAAACTCGCCGCTGCAACTCTTCTCCGTGTCGTATTCTTCGAGGTCTTGTCCGCAGTTCTTTTTAGTGCCAATACACGAAACAATCAAGCTCTGAGCAAGCCACACATCCTCATCTTCAGCCCACTCAGCCTCCATCTCCCGACGCCAACGGCTTGGGTCATCCCCAAACTGTTCCTTGATCCGCTCAATCATCTGCGCATTCAATGGACCGTTTGGTTCAAGTGCGGCCTCGTAGGAAAAGTGGTGTTTTGCATAGTTTGCGAATCTTTTGTGGTTGCACATTCTCCAAAACAGTGAGTCAGTGTTAAATGGGGTGCTGCTGGCTACGAGTTTGCCGTTTGTGGTTCCCAGGGTGTATAGGAGGGCGTCGTATAGGTCGTCGTCGCCTTGGGTGAAGTTGACTTCGTCCCACCAGACACGATGGAATGTGTTGCCTCGGGTGGTGTCGGGGTTGTTGGGGAAGGCTTCGATGAACGAGCCGTTTTCAAAGCTAATTCTGGTTTTCTGCACATGGCAGGTTCCTTGGGGCAGATTGCGGCAAAATCCCGCTACACGTCGGAGGTTAAGCTTGGTTTGGCGCCAGCTCGGACCAATGAATGCAATGCTTAAGTCGTTGTTCTCGTAGGCATCCTGCAGCAGCAATGCTCCAATCGATGTGCTCTTGCCTGTCTGCCTTGGCCACCTAACCGCCAAAAACTGGTTTTCACGGTACAACTTTGCGAGTTCCAACTGGTAGCTGAAGGCTTTGAGGCGGCAGATTTGCTGGAAGAACGCTGCCGTGTCACCCTTAACTGCTTCGACTCTTGCGTGTGTGGCTTGCTGGCGAATTCTGTATGCTTCGTCCAGGTTTTGCCAGTGTGCTTGGATTTCTTTGGCGTTGAATCTCCGACGACTCTGCACATTACGGGTTTTTTTCGCTCGCAAGCCGTTTTTCTAACTCCAAGACTTTAGTTTCGAGCCCTCGGTAATCGACAAATTTAGCGAACAGGTCATTGTAGACTTTTACGCCCTCAATAATCTTTGAGTTCCTTGCAACTTCAGCCCGGCTAATACCTGGCCTGCGCAATTCTACTATCGCAGCGTTCAAAACATGAAGCTGCTCCTCAATGGTAGGCAAAGGTGCATTCTCCTTGAGTTGAGCCGCAAAGGCGTCAACCTCACTAGGACAAGGCACAGAGGCAGAGATCAGCAGCGGGTTGATGGTCTATAATTGGAACCTGCGAGGGGGCATCATCAAGGGGTGCATGGTCGATAATGGGTTCAGGAGTTGATGCAACTGATGCAATTGATGCAACTGATACAGCAATGGTCGGGGAAACAGCTGCTGCATCAACTACAGACAAACCTAAATGGTACATTTTAGACCTCACAGAAACACGCGTCTTACCCATAACCCTAGAAATCTCGGCAATACCAACTCCCTCTGCGACGAGCTTTCGCAGTTGCCGCTCTTGCTCGATTGACCATAACTTACCCCTCAAACCCAACCAGCCAGATACCCTAGCAGGAAGAATGCCCTTAAACATTATTACAATGCTTTTGTCAAGTTTACCAGTGTCTGGTCTGCCAGATAGGCACTTAGGATTATTCTAGCGCTTTATCGTAAACTTTCATGGCTTCTTTGACTACAATACGCCAATCCAGCTGCTGCTCAACGGATCTTATTTCTTCATATCTGCTAAAGCGTCAAGCAGTAAAAGCCGAAGTGGCGGCAAACGCTCTTTGATAGTTTTCCAAACAACATCTAACTGAATCCCAAAATAGCCATGTATTAGCTTGTCGCGCATTCCAGCCATATCCCTCCAAGGCACTTTGGAGTACTCTCGTCGAATTGAAAGGGGAACTTGTTTGGCTGCTTCACCGATAATCTCAAAGTTTCTTATTACTGCATCAACGGTTTTTCTATCGTTAACGAACGCCTCATAGGTGAGCCCTTTAGTGTATGCTTCTATGCTGTTTAATGCGTCAATTATGTCTTCAAGGTAGACTTGAAAGTCTCTCAAACGTAAACAGCCTCGCTTAAAATCCTCTCTTTGAGGCGAGGTTTAATCCCATCTTTCATAACAAGGTCAACTTTAACCCCTAAAATATCGCTCAAATAGTTTTCAAGCTCAACAAACGTGAAGAGGTCAATTGTTTCAGAGAAGGTAACCAAAACGTCTAGATCGCTTTTCTTTTTCTGCTCATGTCGAACGTAAGACCCAAAAATACCGATTTCTTTGACCTTATAATTCTTCTTTAAATTCTCTTTATGTAAAGCCAAAATCGCTTTTAGCTTCTCTACCGTTGGCATTTGTATCGAGATAAAGTTGGGTTGTTACCTTTTAAAGATTGATGAGAATCTGCTGATGATGAGCCTAAAAACGGCGATTATCTTAGCGCTTCATCATAGACTTTCATGGCGTCTTTGACGACTATACGCCAATCCAGTTGCTCCACAACCGTCTTCCGCGCTTTTGCACCCATTTCCGCTGCCCCCGCTGGGTGCTCGAGCAGGTACAGGATTTTTTCGCTAAACTGCTTGGGATTGAAAGGTTCCACGAGAAAGCCGTTTTTGCCGCTGTCGATGGTTTCGGGAATACCCCCCACGGTGGTGGTGACCACGGGCAAGCCTGTTGCCAATGCCTCCAACACGGCGAACGGGTGATGCTCATAGAAGGTGCTGAAAGCGAAGACGTCTGCGGCTTGGTAGAGTTTTGGCAGTTCTCGGTCGGGAGTGTAGCCTGTGAAGACTATGTTGCCTCTGACTCCTAAGCGCTCAGCGTGGGCGTTGAGTTTGTGCATTTCATCGCTTTGGCCTTTGCCGCTGATGATGAATTTGGCTTTTGGAAACTTCTTGATGATATCGGGCATGGATTCGATTAGGGTAAAGAGCCCTTTACGGGCATAGAGACGCCCGACCGAGACGATGGCTAAGTCATCGGGGTTAAGCCCCATCGCCACCTTGACTTTTCTTTTGTCGACGGCTGGCTGGAACTTCTTAATGTCTACGCCGTTGTGGATAACTTGGATTTTGTGGGCTGGAATCTTGTAGTATTTGGTGAGTTCCCATTTTGTGAAGTGACTGACCGCGATGATTTTTCTGGCTCTATGAATCATGCCTTCTTCGAAGAAACGTAAAAACCAGTTAAAACTCACAAGGAATTTTTCGTTGGCGTTTAGGCGGCTGTAGGGTTCGCCGCGTATGGCTTCTGCTTCGCCTTTCCATGTTGAGTGAACTGTGCATACGAGGGCTTTTCCAAATCTCGGTGGAACCGCAAAACTTGGTGTCAACGGCAACTGCGGATGGGTGATGTCGATATTGGCGGTGGTGCGGAAGCTTTGGAGTTTTCTGTAGCTGTTGCCTGCGAGCAGGAAAGATTTGACTATGGGCATTTTGGGAATTTTTAGAAAGGACACGTTGAGATTTGGGTTGACTTGGACATCCTGAGTTTGGTTTGAACCGGTTACGATTTGGATTCGGTAGCCGTTTTTCATCAGTTCATTAGAGAGATAGTATACATATGCGCCTGTTCCGCCAGAGAGCGGCCAGTACTCGGGGGAGATGAAGCAGACTTTATGAGGCATTACCTGTTCCTCCTGATCAGGTATCGAATTGTAGTTGAAACGGCACCTACAAACCACGCCGCCGATCGCACATAATAGAGCACAACAAGCCTCATCGCAGACCGATCACTAAATTTGACCGATAACTTCACGGCTGAGTAAACAAAGTAAACAAAAATCGACAACAAGATTAAACCCGAAACAACCCACAGCAATCGAATCTGTGGAATGATACCCAAAAGAAAAGATACAACCACAGCCAACAGCAAGATGGGCTGAATGTTCATACCTACATCAGTGATTTCGTCACCTTTCGCTAGGTGCCCATGTTTAAAGTATAGTTTAAGCGTGTTCTTGCCATACTGCAACTGCTGGCGATAGAACGCCTTCAACGTCGGGCGATTAAAATGGTAACATACAGCGGTAGGTTCATAAGCAATCTTGTAGCCCCTGCCACTCATACGAAACCCAAAATCAGTATCATATTGACTCGGCAATTTCTCGTCCCATCCACCCACTTCCTCGATGACTGATTTTTTGAGCAGCAAGTTCATGGTTGCTATACGACCTGTATATTTGCCTATACGTCTGTAGCGGCTTTTGAGTTCGTAACCGATGCTTCTTGCCCACGGATTATCAGCGTTCCAAGTTTCGATACTGCCGCTAACGCCAGCCACTCCGGGCTCGGCTAGATGGGGTGTGACTTTTTTGAGCCAATCTGGTTCAACTTTAGCGTCCGCATCGATAAATCCCAGTATAGGATAGGCGACGATTTTCATCGCATAATTGTAGGCAGCTGGACAATTCAGACGAATAGATAAGACTTTAATGGGAAATTGCTGGGCGATTTTGACCGTGTTATCTTTACTTTCGCCGTCCATAACTATGACTTCAAAGGCATCTTTTGGATAATTCTGCGCTAAAATGGATTTGAGGCATTCTTCTATTGTGTCTTGGCTGTTGTAGGATGCAACAACGATTGAAACTTTCGCAGTTCCGTCTTCAGCCATTTGTTATCCCCTAAAACGAGCAAGCCAAATTGAGTATAAAATTTTTGAACCATCCCATAAAGGATCAACACCTGAGCGGCCATATGTGCGCTGCTCAAAGCTAATCGGCACTTCAGCTACCCTAAAGCCTGCTTTGGCCGTCTTAACTAGCATTTCCGATTCTATTTCATATTCGCGAGCGTATAGCTTTTGCTTTTCGATAACTTCCCGTTTCATGGCGCGGAAGCCAGACTGGGAATCGGTGCTGGCTGTTCCAGTAAATAGTTGAATTAGGAAATTGAAGATCCGTACACCAAATCGATTGAGTTTTCTTGCAGCAACCTGTTTATGATTTAGGTATCTGGAACCTATTACCATATCTGCTTTGTCTTGGAGAACAGGGGCCAAAACTTCAGCTATTCTTCCGGTCGATGGGACCCATCTGAGTCAATGGTGACTATGATGTCGCCTTTTGCTTGTGCGAATCCAGCGCGTAGAACATAGCCTTTGCCTAAATGCTGTTTCAGAGAGTAGAGCCTAACGCTATGTCTTTTTGCCACTTCAAATGATCTGTCATGTGACTGATCATCAACAACAATTATTTCAAAATCTAAGCCTTGTTGCTGCAGAGCTTTTTTCGTGCGGTCAATGATGTTGCCGACTGTTTGTTCCTCATTATAAACAGGAATAATTACAGAAAGCAGCATTTTGCTTGGGCGCATTTTATTTTAAGAAGCCAATGGAAGAACTTATAAAGTTTGGCTACCCCAACCTTGTAAGCAACCCAAATGGAAAGTTGAACATAAATGGAAACCGCTATGCAAATTAAAGGTGGAAGCGACCGTAAAGTCTGGTTTTCCATGTGGTTTCTGGGGGCAGTCGTGACTTTTGGCGTAGCGTTTTTCCCGATGTTTTACCGTTTAGTCGAAGGCAGAAACAGGCATTTCCACAGCGAGACGGAGTTTGAGAAACAGGTTGCAGTTTACCTGAAAGCTCAAGGGAAGGAGCCACCTGTATTAAATGAACGGATCAAAGTGATGAATGCTAAGGCATGGGCAGTCAGTATAATTTTAGTTGTGCCCGTTTTCATTCTTGTATTATTGTCTAAGGATTTGCGGGTCCACGAAAGCAAAAAGGATGCTTATCTTGCAGCTACTTTGCCAGAACGAGTTTTTATGCCGCAGACGATACCGATAAAAACATATGCAATAATTACTTTAGTTACGCTGGGCGTTGGGGTGGTGTATTGGCTATACAAGGTTGTTAACTTGTACAATGCTCACTTTAAAGCACATTTACAAGTTGAAAAAGAAATGGTCAGGTTGATGG
>CAWALK010000012.1:0-453168 GCA_963782915.1 uncultured archaeon | reverse complement strand
AATCCAATGCCGCTGGAAGGGAATTCATAGGAATAGCACCTGTAGACAAAACTCCAGAAAGCCAATTATAACCATAAGCAATCGGAATCATCGTGTAATGGTACCATAACGGAGGAACCCCCTGCAAATTAAAAGGGCCATTTTTCAAAATATTTTCAGAAACGCTGTACCAAATGCTTACATCAAAGGGATGCGCTGAAATGGGCATCAAAATGAGCCTAACAATAACTCCTACAACCAGAATTGCCGCTAGTTTATGCCTCATAATAAAACAGCGGAGTACTGTCAAATCCATGGTTGAGTGCTCACTTTACTATTAATTAGCTGTGTAAGTGTATATAGCAATTCTTCCCGAACTGTACACTTCATGGAAACAGACGGAACAGACGGCAATCCATACCAGCCTTGCCCATCCACCCACCAAACCAAGTAAACTTTGGCTGTAATCTTTAGCAACCCTAACTGCTGTATCAGCAGGGTTATCATACTCATACAATATAACTTGGTCCTTATCCAAACTGGACAGCGCCCAACCATAAAATGCCCTATGAGATATCAAAACTGCATCATCAGTCATGTTGCTTTTTAGCCATTGCATAGCATCCGCAACCCCTGGGCAATCAGTTATGGAAACGGTATTCTGAAGCATCGAGGAGGGTATCTGGTAGATGTGAGTATTCATTGCTCCGAAATATGGAAAAGCTGCTTCACCAGGCATCACCATGAAGCCCAAACTGAAAACCGCCGTTACAGCCACAAGGTAAACCATTCCCAGCTCCAACAAGAGGTTTAGTGAAACGTTTCCAATGGACAGACTTGAGCACACTTAACGCGTCGGTTGCATAGAATGCTAAAGGATAAGTAAGCAACATAATCAACCGTAACCCGCTGGGACTTACCAGGGGAATGAAGGCAGCTATTGCAATTAAAACGATCCAGCTGCGCATCTGGAAGTTTTTGAAGCGCCGTATACTCAGCAGTGCAAGCGGCAAAAGAAGAACAAAACAGTACACGATGAACACAGCTTCACTTGCCAACATTTCTGGATATGAAGCGTAACCAAATATTGATAACCAGCCATCGGGGGTGCTTGGGAAACCAAAAATTATACGGTATTCAGGGATACTGGGGCTTAGATAAAAGATTGCCAGAAATAACACCGCCGCCGGCAAAGAGAACACAAGTGTTCGCAGTGCATTAAGACGACCCTGACGAAGGAACATATAGACAACTGTGAACAACGCAATACCCATTGCCAGAACAGCAACTACTTGATTAGACAAAACAACAGCGCCCAAAGACAAAGCTAACAGAACATAATTTTTCTTGCTGGATTTACCTGCAGCGATCTGGGCAATTGCTGTTAACACGAGAAATAGAAAGATTATCGCTATTTCTTCACGCAGAGCATCCCACGAAATACGTAAAGCGACAAAATATAATGTGCCGACCAAGGCGGGAATGAGGCTTTTTTTAGGAGACCAAGCCAAGCCGCGTCGGGCATAAGTGTAAATTGCTAGCCCCAAGAAACCGAGCAATACTGATGGCAGAATTTTGAGGACTATGAATACTGATCCGCTGATGAGAGTCAATCCAGCCGTTATTACATACAGCAATGGTGCGGTGGCAACAAAACTCCACAGAGTCACATTGCCGTTAAGCCAAAGCAGTGTGGTTGGGACATAATGAGCCATCACGTCGAAACCCACAAGGTAGGGTCCCATGATAACTTCAGGAATTAACCTGACTAAGAGTGGGATAAAGAACGCAAGCAACGGAAGTATTAGCTTTTTTCTGTTCAAGGTAGAGTTTAAAAAAAGGGATATATACAGTTAAAGATTTTCCCAAAACAGCCTGCAAAAAGGAATTCAATTAAGTGTTCTATTTCTGAAGTGCGAAATAAGCATCTTCATACGCTTTCGCTACTGCACTCCAACTTTCTTTCTGCGCAAAAAGCAGGTTTTGTTTACTCATCTTACGTGCAACCTCTTCATCGAATAATACTGACATAAGCGCATCTTTAAGAGCCTCCACATCTCCCGGTGGAACCAAAATCGCTGATGCACCCTCATTAACGAGTTCACGAATTTCAGGTAAATCTGATGCTACAACAGGTCGGCTGTAGCCACAGGCGATATGGAAAACTCCGCTAGTTCCCGGTGCCGCATGATAAGGCAGAACCACCACATCAGCCTGCTCAAAAACCGTCCCAAGCTTGCCTTCAGGGATATAACCTGTAAATTCAACGTTTGGTGTATGCGCTTTGATGAATTGCTGCAAGTAATTCGGATAGTTGGGGTGATTCGTGCCGGCCACAATCAATTTAACGTTAGCTTTTTGCTCTCTTATTTTTTTGAATGCCTCAAGCATCACTGGAAGACCTTTATGAGGTCCCATATGCCCAAAAAGCAGGATAGTTTTTTCTGGATGATCTATCAAGGGATCTACAACAACAGTTGTTCCATGGGGGATGTATAAAACGCCTTTATGGTGGTAACGTTGCTTTAAGAAATCGCCATACCCTTTCACTAATACTACAACGTTTTGGGCGGAGAGAACAATTTTTGTAGCAACAAGAATCCCAACCTTGTTTATTACAGTGGGTTTAACATTGAATTTTTCTAAATCAGCCATATCCGCAAGCGTATGCACACCAGCCAGCACACAAAAACCTAGGTGGCGACAGATAATAATTAATGATAAACCGGCGAGGTTCGTAAGTTTTGATTTCCCAAAACTCTGGAAGGAAACGTTAAAATGCACCACATCTGGCCTAATTTTTAGGATAAACCTCATAACATTTAGAATTGAGAAGAAGGAATCCGCTTGCCAAACCCTGTAAATTTTAACTTTAGGGTTTTCACTAACACTTTTTTCGGTGTAGCAGCTTTTATCTACTAACAAGTAGATTTCATCTATCGCTTCCCGGTTAGCTAAGGCAGTCACTAAATTTTGGGCATATTCACTAAGGCGAGCTCTGTTTGGCGGATACGAGGATACAAAGCACACTCTCAAGCTCTGTAATCACCCTCAGAATTTATAAAAGGCGGATTATGGCGACGTTGGTTGCCTGCCCATGATTTTAATTACCTTGCAAAAATGTTTGGTTGACGCCCTAAAATGCATTTTCCCTAGTAAGGCAATAGAGCGGGTTGGTCAACTTAAAACCTATTTTTCTTTATTGCATTTTTTGGGTATAAGTCGCAGGGTGTTGGATGAAGGGTTAACTTCAGGGAAAATACCCCTTCTTGACGGTACCAGTTGAGGCTTGAGAGCCATTTTTGTCGGTTCTAGTCCATTCTCTTTTACGTCTAAATATTAATTTCAAAAATGCCCAGCCAGCGATGAACATTTGCAATAGCCAGTAAACATAGATTGTAGGTATCCAGAGGACATTTCGTTTTTTAATCGGCTTCTCTGAAGCAGTTAATCCAACTCCTATTGAAACCAATGAAACCGCGGTTAATGCGATGACTAAACCAGTGAAGTTCAAGACGGGTGTGCTGCCAGAGAGGAATAATGCAACTATGAACCAGTTCACATAACTGAGCAAAGACACAATCATCATAAAAGGCCCTGCAAGCGATATTTCCGCATCAAGAGTCCGCTTGTTAATATTATCAAGAAGGCGCCCATATTTCAGGGCTGTTTCCATATAGCCACGGTACCAACGAACCCGCTGCTTGATTAAGCTACGCAGAAGCGTTGGAGTTTCTTGACCAGAGCATATATCAGGCGCATATTTGACATGATGATTCTTCTCTATTAATCTTAGAGCTAATTCAACATCTTCTGTTAGGGAGTTTTCGTCCCAACCACCAAGCTCATTTAGTATATTGCGTCTGACGAATTGGCAAGTTCCATTTAACGGAATGAACAATTGGAGTTTCTCTCGACCGCTAAGAAGCATTTGATACCAAGTTTTCTCTTCCATAGAGATAACTCTGGTCAAGGCATTGCTTCTTTCGTTAATTGAAGTTGTCCTACCTTGCAGAGCCACCAGGTTTTTGTCAGCAAAGTAGCCTGCGGCTTTCTTGAAGACGTCTGGTTCAGGTAAACTATCTGCATCAAAAGTTACGACTATATCGCCTGTCAAATAGGGTAATGTAAGGTTAAGCGCTGCAGGCTTACCTCGAGTAGTTTGCTCACACATTACCTTGAAAGTTTCGGGGTATTTTGCTTCGAATTCGCGGGATATTTCACAGGTTTTATCGGTAGAGTTTCCATCAACCACTATAACCTGCATTTTTTCTTTGGGGTAATCGATGTTTAAGATACCGTCGAGGCATCTACGGATTACGGTTTCCTCGTTTTTAGTCGGCACTATAATCGAGTAAGTAGGAAGATCAGCGACGTTGGCAATTTCTGCAGACTTGCTTTTAATGAGCGCTTCTTCTTTCCGTTTATTTCTCACGCCAACGTAAATGATTGAACCATTGTATACGGTCCAGAAAAGCAGAACTCCAAGCAGCACTATGGAGATTATGTCAGAAATTAGGTTCATTCAGTTCCTGCCAGCTGGTCTGGAATACGAGTTTTGTATCATATGGGTGATTTATCTCTAGCAAAGCGGTGAAATGAAAAGTGTTCAGGCTTACAAGTTGTGCATTTGCTGTAGAGATAAAGTAATTCTTCATTATTTTCGTCATTCTTCAATATGCCTTTTATGCTCTTTAAGTTTTGTTTTTGTCTTCAACGCCTGCTAAACTATTAAACCCAATGATTAGAACAGGATGGATAAATAAGTATCCTAATAAACCGGTTTGCGTTCGCTGTCAAATGAACTTCACCATATCGTTGGTTGTATGCAGTGCATAGTATTTGGCGTTTTGTTTGGTGTTGACTGCGGTTTTGCTTGTCAGCAAGTTTAAAACGGTCTATATCTTTTTTTATATAGGAATTCTATGCATCGTTTTTTTGTGTTTTTCTTGCTTTCATGCATTTTTTTGGCAGGCAGCCTTAGCAGTGGCTTAACTGTTGTGCAAGCGCAGGATACCTATTCTGTGCAGCTTCAAGGATTCGCATGGAACCATTCGACATTGTCGGCGCTTGTTGTCACAGCGGAAAATGAATCATGGTGGAATCCCGATTACACCAATGACACTTTGCGGGCAATTGGTCAATGGAACGATGCTTTAAGTTGATTTTGCGGCTAATTACTCAGATTTTTCGTACCTTTCAAATGTAGCGGTTCGATGGGACGTCTCGAATGTTACTTTGAGGGGTTATGATTTGTATTTTAATTGGACAGAAGCCTCGCTTAGCAACAGTTCCGATGAGGTAGGATTAGCAAAAACCTACGTTAACTCGGATAGCTCCATACTTAACTGCTCAATCAGCCTGGCCGTGCACACCAATCAGGGTGACTTATTGAGAAACGTTGACATGCAAAATATTGCTTTACATGAGTTAGGCCATGGTTTAGGTTTGGGCCACAGCAATTTTACGGGTGATTTAATGTATTCACTCTACACTTTAGGCGGTTCACCTGAAGGGGTTTCTACGTTGGATACCTATGGTGTGGCAACCGTTTTTGGGTGGATGACCAATGCGTCGAGTTTCCATCCTGTGAGCCGATGGTTAACGCAGAACTCGGTCACTTTGCCTATGCCGATTAGTTATCAGGATCTGCCTGTCTCAGCTGAGAATACACCTCCACAGACTTTGTTGGATAACCCTGTCGTCCAATTTTTAAGTATGGTGCTAAATGTTTTGTTGCAACCTGTGATCGCTATTCCGCTCGTGTTTGTGATTGTGCTTTTTGCGATTCTTATGGTGATTCCAAAGAGAAGAAAACATCATGAAGCTACGGTTGACTCATAAACGCTACGAATTCGCTTTTGCTTCTGGGTTGCAGGACATAGTTTGTTTTTCGTTCGATTCCTATGGTTGAGGAGGGGTTTGCGCCGTAGTCGTGGCCCGGATAGACTTCGATACTGTCGTCGAGTTTTAGAAGCTTACCAAACAGGCTTTCGTAAAGGAGCGCTGTGTTGCCTCCGGATAAATCAGTTCTTCCGCATTCCCCCACAAATAGGGTGTCGCCGGTTAAGAGCTTCTGGTTGTCGACTAACAGGCAGATGCCGTCTGGGGTGTGACCGGGTGTATAGATGACTTTTAAGGTGATGCTGCCAACGTGCAATTCGTCGCCATCTTCAACTACGACGTCGCGGGGGATTCTTGTTTGTTTGTGGGCAACAATTTTGGCGTTGAGGGTAATTTTAAGTTCTGCGTTGCCCGCCGTGTGGTCCGAGTGGCCATGAGTGTTTATAATGTATTTTAACTGCAGATTTTGGGTTTTTACTGTTTTGAGGATTTCGTCTGCGTTATAACTTGAGTCGACAACGGCGGCTTCACGAGTTTGCTCGTCAGCTATGATGTAGCTAAAGTTGTCGCCGTGCAGCTTGATCTGTCTAAAGAACATAACAATCAACCCAACCTGAGGCTTTTGAAGTTAAAAACTGTTACTTCTTCCTTAAAACGTGAGCATGATAAACAAGCGCACACGACTCAAACTCGCGTACTTTGATTACAATTACTAACGGTTTTATACCGTCTAGAACAACGGAATAAACAAGAAATTGCTGTGCACTTAATCTATCAGGAATCCACTCGCCATATCTAACTTGGCTTTCCATCCATTCTATGCTGGCAAAGCCTCTATGCTTGGATATCCAAGTTTGAGGCTGACGACCGATGTCTATTGGTGCACCGTAGAGTCGGCGTCTAACATTTTTACGGTCGCCAGGTGAATATATGTTGTATCATTTTACCCAAGTCGTAATAAAAGTCTTGGCATATTTCGAGTAATCTTCCGGTAATTTTTGTTGGAATATTCCAAAAGCTTTATGTTTTATCATTACTATCATAAAATTAAGCTCTGAAGTGAAAACTGGAAATGCAAGAAATAGTCAAAAACAAAAGAGGCCTAAAATCAAACAAACTACTACTAGACATAGTGAATAGCAATCCAGGACTTTCTCAGTATGAGCTCACCAAACGGCTTGATTGGCCAAGCGGCAAAGTAGACGGTGCCATAAGACGCCTAGTAAACGAGACCCAAATTCTAATTAAAAGCACACAACGAAACGGTCGATTAGTAAATCTAATTTACCCAAAAGATTGCAAACCTCAAGACTTAATCGAAGTACCATCAAACCTTCTGCATTCAGAAAACGGGGAATGGCAAAACCAAGCTTACGTCTATGCCTTAGACAGCACAACAATCGGAGTAGCTGGCAGCGAAATACCTGAATGGAAAGAATCCGCCTGCTTCAATGGAACAACTCTAATCAAAAAACAAGAAAAGATCACCTTTCAGATTCCGCAGAAATTCGTTACATTTTACAACTTGAAAAGAAAACATAAAGTCGTCACTCTAAACGGCAACACACTCCTGATTACAATCACAGGAAACCTCATCGAAGAAAAGAAATACCCTGCCTAAGATACTAAAAATAGACTAATTATACAAAAGCAGTTCAGGAAGTTCTAGCTCGCCGACAGTTGCGTTAAGGTGAGATTAAGAGAAGGGCATAAACAGCTTTAACGTTCAAGTTCTAACTCTTAGCCTTACAGTCAAGTTTTAATTTTACCATGACATCGAATCGTTGCTATGTGGCGTTTAGGGACATTCTTCCATGAGATGGCTTATGGGTTACTTTCAGTATTCGTCCCCATGTACATTGCCACTTCGGTAATTTCAGGCGGATTAGGCGGAAGCCTCACAGATTTAGGCATAATAATCGGCCTTTCAGTGCTTTGCACCATACCCGCTTCTTACTTTTGGGGTTGGATATGTGACAGAATAAGACGCTACAAAGCATTCATCCTGCTATCATTCCTATCCTCAGCGATAATACTATTCATGTTCACACTCCCTTTTACTCAAAACTTAGTTGTCTTTGCCGTATTGTACGTTTTAATGAGCATGCTCCATATCGCGCATGAATCCCCAAAAAACGTCTTAGTCGCAGAAAATTATTCACATAACCAATGGGGCAGAGCATACGCAGTCTACGAAGGCCTAACAGAAATCGGCCTCATCATAGGTTTAGGAATCGGTTTTGTAACTTTCACTGCAACATACAGTTTCGGAATCAACGCCATCTATTCATTCTATGTTTGCAGCGCCTTAAGCCTAGTTGCCTTCATACTTTCCCTGTTTTTTGTAGCTGACCCAATAATGAATTTCGAACGCAACTTAGTACGCATGGAAAGAACACTCGATTACGCCCACAGCGGATTCCAAACAGTCGCAAAAATGTGGCACGGCCAAATGGATACATCAGGCTTCAAACAGACACGGTTTCTCGGGTTCGGTTTAGCCATACTGTTCTTCGCTTTAGCAACAGGTATTTTCTATACGCCGCTTCCAGTTTTCTTTACGGATTATTTGGGATTAGAGGCTGGATCAGTTTTTAGCGTTTACGTGCTGGTTTCGATTGGCGCAACCTCGGGGTTTTTCCTGATTCGAAATCGAGCGTTTGGTGGGGACGCGAAAAAACGGATAAGCCGAATGATCCTTCTACGAAGCTTGCTTATTTTCCTTATCGTCGGAGTAGTGGGTCTATCTTTCTATCCTTTAGCCATGACAGGTTTAATACTGGTAGGTTTAGGTTTTGCTTTCGCCATCTATTCTATTTTGATGTTGTGCAATTCTATGGCGCTTGTGCCTCAAGGAAAATCAGGCATAATCGAAGTCTTAACAGGCGGAGGAGCCGCCATGGGGTCTTTTTTGGGGCCATACTTAGCCGGAACTATCGGTTACTTGCCTGCATTTTTGATTGCAGGATTAATTTTCCTGGTAGCCTTTGTCTGTTTAAAGGTACTTTCCTTAGGGATTGATATTTTAAGCCTACTTGTATGATATACAAACAAGGGCGATTTTGCTTCATGCCCTTTTTTAACAAAATTATTGATTAACATAAATCCTTAGTTTGTTTAGCTTTTTTTATGAAAGGCATATTTTACTTTTAACAAAAAAGTCAATGAAAAGGTTAAAAGTCATCTTTCGACAAAGGCTTTAACCCTACGGAGGTGCGATAGAAGTTAACGACAATCAAGCCTTCTTCAATAATTATAGGAGACCTGCTGGCACATACATGCTCATCTTGCGTAGCCGAAACAATACAAATAAAACCGAGACGCCTTAAATCATCAGCTACCTCTAAAATGTCACCCTTCTCATTTCTTGGACGCCCTTTAGGGATGTTGTCCAATGATGTGTGACCTAAATGCTGCTTTTTACCTTCCCCACACCAATATCTATCGAGCCACATTTTATTCAATATAAAACCTGCAAAGAAACGTTCTCTTAGATTCATTGCAGCCAGATTTTTTGGTGGCATAAATGAGGAACTACCGCTTGCCGTTTAAACGTTTCGGCTTTGGAATATTTTACAATCTTATTGGGAAATAGTAAACTTTAAGTGTAAATTAGTAATAATACTGCTCCTGAGGTTGAAGCTTTATGCAAAAAATCCTGAAAAGCAGTGAGAAAAAGGCAGACTCGTAGGAGTATGCGACAAAAGGACCATTCTCAAGCATTTTCGGAGGACCAATCGCCAGAATCTTCGACCAAGCGTATATTGTAGGGAACGCAGAGCAAACTATCTCCATGCTATGTGAGTCAACGAACCTATCTTACAAGACTACAAAAAACGCATTGATGAAGCTTGTAGAGATGGGCTTTGTCATACCAACAAGAAGAATCGGAAACGCTCAAGCCTATAAATTCCATGTAGAAAATCACATGAGCAGTTTGCTTGCATGTGGTGCGAAGTTCCAAAGAGAACGCGAAGACATTTAACTTCCAATTTTTCACATAACCAAAGATAATTAGTGGTAACTATAGGATGACTACTACTTCGCGCATTACTTCGCGCGTTCGACCATTATTCGCTCTATCGCCAAAATATTGAACCAAAGATTGAGCCGCAACCACACCCAAACATTGCATTATTCACCCCTACCGGAAACTTTGGGCAAGTTCATGTTTTTGGTTTAGCTGGTCTATTAGGACCTCTCGCACGGTGTCGCAGGCTTGGTTGATTTTTGGGTTAGTGACACTGTAGTAGATGCTGGTTCCTTGTTTGCGTGTTTTGAGTATGCCCTTCTGCCGCATGAGAGCTAAGTGTTGGGATAGATTGGATTGGCTGATGCCCAAGATTTCGGTGAGTTCGTTAACATTCTTTTCGGTGTCTCTTAGGTTGTGGAGTATGGCAAGTCGAATTGGGTTGGCTAAGGTTTTTGATATTTCAGCTTGTAAGTTGTAGATTGTCATGTCAATTTTGGGGTTTTCAGTCATCGCTTGTTCCTTCGAATATTCTAACATTAGAATCACTCTTTTAAGTTTTTATAGATAAATAAGAAAAAAGAAAAAGATTGGTTCATTGATTTTCAACCTTTTAGCTAACGGTTTGCTCTTGCACAAACGCGCCATGCCATGCATGGAACCAAACTTGGCCAGTGACGCCGTTAACGCTTAGCATGCCATATGGTGTGCCGTTGCTTAGGATTTCTACGGTGTAGTAGCCATGGAAGGCTGTGACATCGCCCACTGTTGTGCCTTGTATGTAGCTGTCAAGGTATTGCTGAGCATCGATTTTGGCTTGGTCAGCGGTTACGGTTGGGGCGGCTGTTGTTGTGCCTCGGACCCAGTTGCACCATCCTGCTCCGAAGGTGTATTGGGTGTTCCACATCATGTTTGGTCCCGGTTCGGGGGTGACTATGCCGGTGGCTTTGTTGATTAAGAGTTCGAATGCGCCGTTGCCTGTGCTTTTCTCCGTCACTGCGACGTAGAAGTTGTTTTGGTATTCTTCGATCTGCTTTACTGTTAAGTCAGGGTTGTTTAGTGAGACGACATAGGCTTTTGCTACATCTGCTGCTTGAGTTATTGTTAAGGGAGTAGCGGTTGTTGTTTGGAAGAGTCCGCCCATCATTCCTCGGCGTGTGATGCATCCGCCCCATCCGCCATATTGTTGTGGGTTTGTGCTGCTTGGCGTGTAGAGCGTTGGGGTCTGTGTGTTAGTTTGGGTTACGGGCGCGTTAACTTGTGAGCCCTGTGAGTACATGCGGTTTGGTGTCCCTACTTGGGGGCTATAGATGGTTTGTGCACCCCATCCATAGGCGAAAACTGTTGCTAAAGTTGCACTCACAACTATGAGTGCTAAGATTGAAATTGCTCCAACTATTTTTATGGTTTTCATTTTATTTTTCTCCTTCTTGTTAATATTATACTATTCGAATGATTTGATAGTTCGGTGAAACGACCGTGAAACAGTTTTGAAACGGTTTTTGGAACGCTCAAAACATGCTTCAGGAGGGCACCAAACCCAACCACTCATCATTCAATATATTATAATATTCTAATGTTACTTATAGGGATTGTGGTTACACAAGAAAAAGCGGCAAAAATTGAAGGGAAAAATAGAATAGACCCCACAAAACGCCAATAAGCAGATTCCGCAAAGTCCCAACATCAGATGGCGGCAAGTAAAAAGTACAAATCGAGTGCTTGCCTTGCGTACCTTTTCTCTATTTCACTAAAGACTCTTCAAGTACTCTGTAATTTTAAAATAATCCTCAGATGAAACATGCCAACCGCAATCACGCATTTGGTTCACTTTTTCAATTAACTCAGCTTTACCCAATCTCTTTGCTGCATACAACTTGCCTAAAATGTACCCTGTACCGTGAACTTCAATTTCCAAAAGAGCTCCGACTAAGCGCACAGCTTTGTCGTCTGCTATAACGATGCCGTCTAACTCTTTAGCTAGACACAGAACCTCAGCTTCCGCTTCGTGCAGCGGATGTTTTTCACTCTCTGAGGCCAGTTCTTTAATGAATTTCAAGTAGTCCTTTGATGAAGAGTTGCGTACGCTAATTGTCTTCTCCCTAAACAAGCGTTCTAATAGTGATGCTTCAGGCGCACCCTTTTTTTGGCCTTCTTGGACTACTTCATTGAATACTTTTTGTGTTGTGAATTTTTCCGTTGGAATATCGCTGAAAAATTTGGATAACGATGCCTTGGTAAGATGGATTAGAGGAGTTGAGTCGAAGATTAACGGCTTGCTCATTATTTTTCCTTCAAAGCATCTTCGAAGTCACTGCAAAAATCTTCATGGGTGTACTGTAGAAGAACTTTTCTTTGTTTTGTTGTTTCCATCATTTCCCAGAGAGATAAACCTGCGATTTTTGCAGCTTTCCAAAGCGTTATTTTTCCCTCGCTGTAAAGAGCCAACGCTTTTTCAAGTTTCCGTTCGTCTATTGCCTGCGCTAAGAGTTTTCGGACTACGGTTGCACGGTCGGTCTTTTCTTCTTTTTCGATCTCTTCGAGGTCTTTAGCCATGCTTTCCGACACGCGAGTAGAGATTATTTCTGTCATCCGTTTCCCTGTTTAAAAAACAATGTTTACAATACACTTAAATGTTTACGGACCAACGAATAAACTTGAAAGGAATTCTACGTCCAACGGTGGGTATCCAGAATAATACTTGCCAAAATACCCAAAAACCTCTGTACCTTTGCCAAAGTAAGGCTTGAGTTTATCTGCCCATGCCTGCAAATCCACTTTTCGATCAACCTCAATCTTGCCCAACAAACCATTAACGGCTTTACGGTCACCTTCCCAGCGCATATAGAGAAAATCGGCGGTTACTTCGCTGGTTTCCGGCTTATGAGCGGTCTCTGCCCATGCCAAAGCCACCCCGTTTTCCCGCAGCAGACCGTAGAATTCGGGGGTTAACCAGCTTTTATGGCGGACCTCAACCACGTAGCGGTGATGCTTGGGCAACTGCTTTAGATACTCAGCCAAATCTGCAAAGCGGGCAGCGGTGAAGGTTGGCGGGAACTGGAGCAGCATTGGACCCAGCTTTTCACCAAGCAACTCGGCACGCTCAAGAAAAGCAGCTGTTTCACGCTGGCAATCCCTGAGGGCTTTAACATGCGTTATCAACTGCGAAAATTTCAGTGAAAACATGAAGCCCTCGGGCGTTTGCAGTCGCCAGTTCTCAACCGTCTGCGCGGATGGCATACGATAGAATGTGCTGTCTACCTCCACTGTATTGAATTGCGACGAATAGTACGCTAAGAAGTTTTTAGAAGCCGTTTTAGCTGGATAAAACGGTCCTTTCCAGAAATCGTAGCTCCAGCCAATCGTACCCAAATGCAGCTTACTCATGTCTCTTTGCCCTTGAGCAGCAACCAATCGTTCTGTTTCTCAGACTTCTTAAGCCGCACCAACACATAGCGCCCATGCAGCCGTTCGCCGTTTAGGGTGACCTCGATTTTGTCGTTCTCCCACAGCTTCGTCTCGTAGTGGCCTTTGTCCCAGATTTTAACGGTTCCAGCGCCATATTGCCCCTTTGGGATGGTTCCTTCGAAACTGGCATAGTCATAGGGGTGGTCTTCGGTTTCGACGGCGAGGTGGCGTACATTGGTGGTTTCGGGGACGCCTTTGGGTACGGCCCAGCTTTTGAGCACGCCGTCTTTTTCGAGGCGGAGGTCATAGTGGAGTGCTCGGGCGTGGTGTTCTTGGATGACGTAGATGAGGGGTTCTTTGTTTTCTGTTCCGCCTGCGGGTTCGGGGGTTGCTTGGAAATTGCGTTTAGAAGCATATTCCGAGAGTTTCGCGTCTGGCGGGTGATTCAGCTTTTTTTGGGTTCAAAGTCTCCACTGGAACTTCGGTTTGCGGTTTGACCTGCGTTAACTGGTCTATTGTGCATTGTTCGGGGGGTTTGTCATCTCTTAAACGTTTGAAACGTGCCATTCTCAATCTCCCATCCCTAGTTACTACTTGAAACGCTACTTCACAGACGAGCTTGGGGTTTTAGCCAAGTTACGTTGTCGCCGCTCTCAGCCCTAAACGGGGCTTCATCTGTAGTTATCTTCTCGAATTTATCCATTAAAAGCCTAAGCATATCCTCGGTGAAGCCAGTACCGACTTTGCCAACATAAACGGGCTTTTTATCCTCATCATAAAGCCCCAGAAGCAGTGCACCAAAAGTTTCCGCTCGAACATTTTCGCCTCTGGGTGTAACCGAAAATTATGCAGTCACAAGTTTTCAGCTTCTTAATTTTTAACCAACTCCCAGTCCGCAAACCTTCCTCATAACAACCATCTTTTTTCTTAGCTACAACTCCCTCTAAACCCTTCTCCAACACCAACCCGAAGTAGGCTTCGCCCTTCTCCTCAATGTAGTCGCAGAGCAAAACGTTGGTGCCTTCTTTGAGGGAGTCTTTGAGGATTGCTTTGCGCTCCATCAAGGGCACCTTATTGAGGGGTTTGCCGTCTTTTTCGAGGATGTCAAAGACGATGTAGATGGCGGGTGCACGTTGGGCTTGGCGTTTTATTTCTCCCTCTGAGACCGCTTGACCTCGTTTGAGCAGGGTTTGGAAGTCGGGTGTGCCTTCTTGCATGACGACGATTTCGCCGTCTACGACGATATTTTTGGCTAAACCAGTTAATTGCTGGAGTTCAGGAAAATTCGCTTTGAGTTCTTTGCCGTTGCGGCTCCGCAGACTAAACGGTTCCTCAACATAGGCGATTGCGCGGAAACCGTCCCATTTGATCTCGAAAATCCAATCTTTATTAGTGAAGGCTTCTTTAGCTGCTAATGCAAGCATGGGTTTGTAGTAGTGGCTGCGGCTCATTTCTGTTCCAGCTGCTTGAGCGTCTCGCGCAGGGCAACCATGAGTCCTTTAGCTTCCTCTTCGGGCTGTTTTTCGACTGTGATTTTTTCGCCCTTGATTTTTTGGTTTACCAGTTCTTGGACTTTTTGCATGTAGGTGTCTTTGAATTCGGTTATGTCGAATTCGCCTGATAGGTCAGAGACGATTTTGACTGCCATGTCTAATTCGGCTTTTTCGGGTTCGCCGAGTTTGTGGAGTTTTTCGAAGTCCTGCGGGTCAACGACGTCGTAGGCATAGCGTAGTGTTGTTATGACCATGGCGCCTTTGTAGGTGTGCAGCAACGCAGGGTACTCTTTGGTGCGCAAGGTGATGCGTCCAGCGCCGGCTTTGTTGGTGCGCTCCAAAGCTTTTAGCAGCAAGCTGTAGGCTTCTTTGCTTTTATCGGGCAGCAATGCGTAGGTGCGGTCGAAGTAGATGGGGTCAACTGAGAAGTAATCGACGAATTTGCTGATGCGGATGCGTTTATCCGATTCCGGGCGCACGGCATCGAGTTCCTGCTTCTCAAAAGTTATGTACTCATTCTTGGCGACTTCATAGCCACGGACAACTTCGTTCCAGGGAATAATTTTGTCCTCTTTAGTACAAACCTTCACATACTTCACAGGTTGCCCATCAGTCTTATGCAAAAAATGAAAAGCAATACCCTTATCGTAAACCATCGAATACAACTTCACTGGCACATTAACCAAGCCAATCGTGATAGAGCCAGACCAAATCGAGCTGACTAGGCGCCGGCGCACTGGCTTTCTCCGTTTGAGGTTGCTCTACACTCTCCGATTCGTTTTCTTGTTCCATAATCAAATCTCCAAGTGACATCTATACCCGAAAATGTCCCGCCACGGATTCACAACCCGCTTGGGCACACTAAAAATGGTGTAGTCACTGGGGTTTAATCCTTTCTTAACTTCACTCCATTCAAGAGGCGTTGACACGGTGGCTTCCGGGGTGGGACGGAGGCTGTAGGGGATAACCATGGTGCGCATGGGCGAGTTTTGGAGGTAATCAGCGAAGACTTTGCCGGGTTTCTTGGTGTCCTTGAATTCGGAGACGACTATGCTGCTTTCTTTGGCTAATTCGATGCCGACTTTATGCACAAAACCACGGACTTCCTCAAAGCTAGGCTGCGGCTCAATCGGTATCACGACGTGTAAGCCTTTTTTGCCCGAGGTTTTCACGAAAGGCGTCAACCCCATATCGCACAGTTTATCCTTAAGCAGAAGTGCCACCTCTGCTGCGTCGCTTAGTGTTGCGGGCGGTTCAGGGTCAACGTCAAAGAACAGCAAGTCAGGCTTATCCAAATCGTCTACGGTGGAGAAAGGCATGTGGATTTCCAGCGCCGCCATATTCGCCAACCATATCAGGGTGTCAAGGTCATTGCAAACTATGTAGCGTACATCCCGTTTTGAAGTGGGAGAATAAATCGTTTGTAACTTAACCCACTCTGGGGTGCTTTCTGGCGCGTTTTTTTCGAAGAAGCTGGTTTTGCCCAGTTTAGCGTCTTTTATGCCATCAGGATACCGTGTTAGGACGAGGGGGCGGTTGGCTATGATTGGCAAGATTTTGGGTGCCATTTTGATGTAGTATTCGACGACTTGTCCTTTGGTTACGTCGGCGTCGGGGTAGAAGCATTTGTCGAGGTTTTTTAGTTTAACTTTAGTTAGTTCTTTGAGGTCTTCAATCATTTGCTGGTTGCACCAAAAAAGGGTTAGAAACTACAGAAGATACTGGGGAACAGTGATTTGTGCTTTTTGGAAAACCCGCACGCTTTTGGACAGCTTACCCAAACAGTGCAAGTTCTCCAAGGAAAATGGATTATAACACAGTTAGACCTATATAGGTAACGCGTTAATATTAAGAACTGCAGAATTTCATCAAGAAAAAGGTAATTTCTAACTTACCAATTTGCTTTTTTCAAGATAATTCGCCACATATAAAATTGGGGGAGATAATGAAAGATGAAACCGAAAAAGCCAACCCTAGAAGATCAGCTAGCGTTTATCTCAGCGCAGCATGACGTTTACCCAACCGAGCTCTTCTCAGCCTTAGTGCTATCCAAAGATGAAGGCAAAAAATCGGTTGGCGACTTAACAATAGAGTACCGTGGCAGCGTAAACAATCAAGCCATATTCTTGATAACAAAAGACGCAAAAGTAATCGCTCAATTCCGCGTCCCAGAAGAAACACTAACCAGAACAGACGTATCCTTTGACAACTCTATGGATACAGGTAGAGTAAAAAAAGAAATAGCCAGACAAAACCCTGCACCCTCACATCTCAAAGTCGAGGATCTGCGGGTCGGCATGAAAAAAATCAATGTTACCGCACAAGTAACCGAAGTTGCAGAGCCATCAAAAGTCCACACACAATTCCGCGACAACGCAGTAGTCTCAAACGCAGTAATTCAAGATGATACCGGAAAAATCCTATTATGCCTCTGGGACCAACAAGTTAACACCGTCCACGTGGGCGATCACGTTGAAGTCAAGAATGCGCATGTTGCAATGTTTAAGGGTGAACGGCAACTACGACTGGGCAAGAACGGCTCAGTTACCATAGTTGAGAAGCCGCTTGAAAACTAAACCTTCTTTCTTTTAGGGTCAATTTTTAACAAGTAATCTGAAACTAATTATGCAGTCACTATTTGGGCAGAGTCTATAAAATTCAGATTAAATTTTTTTCCGCTCTGCTTGCCATTTATTCCACAACCAACCTACAACCTGCTCCGCAATCCTACACCAAAACACAACCTTCTGCACAAGCTGCTGGTTGTTGTAGTGTATAGGGGGTTTTCGGCAACAACAACTATAGAAAAAAGGGCTAAACCCAAAAAACGATAAAAAAAGAACTAACACCCATTTTCAATCGGTTAAATAAAAGATAAAGAAAAAATATTTAAAATTTGAAAATAGGGTTTAAGCGTATTTTTTGTCGTTATAACAGTACCAACGCTGATACTGAGGAATCCAAGTCAAGGGCTTCCCGCATGTTGGGCAAAGCGGCTGCGACTGAGCTTGCTGGACTGGCTGAGCGGCTTGAACTGGCTGTGCAGCTTGCTGCTGTGGCTGATAACTCTGCTGATAAACTGCTTGAGCAACAGGTTTTAAGATGATATAGTCTGCGGCTGCTTGAACTTCTTCCCAAGCCACATTCTGGATTTGACCATTTTCGCCTTCAACTGTTAGTGAGATGCCGTTTTTTCCGATGGCAAACGCGACATCCTTCACTTTACCAACTAGCCTTCCTTTTGCATCGATGACTTCCATTGAAACTAATGCGTCTCTTGTAAGGGGTTTATCGTTCTCCATCTTGCTTCACTCAACTTCTGAATAGTGCTATTCTTGTTTAAAGAATTTTCGTTAACTCTACTGCAGAGGAATCTCCCAGTAACTGATAATGCTGCCTTTAACCCATCTGCCATGTAGGCTGCGGACAACCTCGTTTATGTCGTCCCATTCCTCTTTCAAGAATGACACAGGCTTCACCACAACGCAATCATCTTTTACAGTAAAGCTGAGTAGTTTGCGTTGGTCTGGGCTGAATTCGTTCTCCATTTTTGAAGCGTAACGGCTTGCGGGCGGCGTTGGAGGCTTCGCTATGGTGGGGCCGATTTCGGGTTTAGGCTCAACTTTGTGCACAGGTACAGCAGGCTTTTGTGCAGCCTTGGTTTCGACCGTTGAAGTTGGGGTTATGGCAGCGGTGACAATTGAAGTTAATTCCGGAATCGGCAAAGACTCAGAAACATGCTCAAAACTATCGCTCCTAACAACTATCGAAACCTGTCCGGTAAACAAGTCAACTTTTGCATCCAACACTTCCAAGTCACTGGGCAATTTGGAGACATTAGCAACAGCTTTTCCCAGAAGTAACCCAGCGAGCTGTTGGGGCGTTAATTTCAGTATTCGTAGTTTCAAAGTTTAGCCGCTCATGGTGCCTTAAGGAGGCGATAACATAAAAGTATTGCCATCAACCACTCAGCATAGATGCAGTTTAACGTTTAGAAGTTTTATCTAAAAAGAAAAGGTTAAGGAAAAAAGGGGTTTATTTTTGGGTTGCTCTGTTAGCACGCCATTCAGCGAAACTGCCGCTGTATACGCCCCACATGTGAAGTCTAGGCGAAACTGCCCTAATCAGTGCGGGACAAGCAATCACTACAATGACAAAGTTAAGGGCAAAGACACCAGGCAAGAAAGGCCAAGCGATTTCAGCGGGGAATAATCCGACGGCGACGTATTGCCAGAGAATAGCTACTGTGCCGATGAAGAGTGATAGAGCATAGACGCTTCCCAGAACGATGAGGCCCTTTTTGGTTTTTGCTTCTGCAGCGAATCTTGGAATCAGCAGCCAGTTTATGAGATAAATAACCAAAACTGTAGTGACTTCCACCCAAGCTAAGTGTAGGGGTAATGTTTCAACGTAGACTCCGCCGATGTAGGCGCCTATCATGCTGCCGACTAAACCGCCCCAACCGAACCATATTGGGATGACGCCTAGCAGGATTATTGGCAGATAAAGGAACGTGAATGATGGTAGCGCGATTATTTTTGAGAGATAGAAGAATACTACGAAGAGTGCGGCTACCATAGCCATTATTGAGACTTCTTTTGCTTTGCTTTGAGATTTTAGTACCATGAACGTTCTTCCAGTAATGTTTTTGGTGCTTAGAACGGGAATTTACATAAAAGCATTCGCCTTTGTATTACAATTGTAATACGGTTGGCAAGGCTTAAATCAAAACAAAAGCAAGCTACCTCAGTGAACCACATGGAAAAAGCAACAAAAACCATGCAAGGAATAAGCTACAGATTAGAATGCAAATACAAAGGGGCAGGACTCACTCACTACGTAATGCAGAGTGATGAGTCTCCCTTCTAAACTTTTTTTGGAGCTTTACATTCATGTTTGACAAGTTAACCGTTAACGGGACAGAATTCAAAATTGAACCAGAAACAAACTTCTGGGGCACAGGCGACGCAACAAAACTTGAGGAACTCTACAGCCAAATGCAAACAAAATTAGTCGCTGAAATGAAGGAACTCCGCTACAGCACCGAGTTAATCCTCTTCTACGTTAACCCAACGGACATGTGCAACGCCAACTGCCCATACTGCTACCTGCCAAAAGAGGTTAAGAGCAGAGGCAAAAATATGACTTACCAAGAACTCAAAGCCATCGTCGAGAAAGCCGCCGAGTTCTTCAAAAGCCAAAAAAGAAAAGGCTCAGTAATCTTTCACGGAACAGAGCCATTGCTTAACAAGGATAACCTTTTCCGAATCATAAAAGAATACCACAACGACGTGTTTTTTGGGCTGCAAACTAACGGGTTAGCATTAACAGAAGCTGATGCTGATTTCATAAAAGAATACAAAGTCAACATCGGCATCTCACTAGATTCACCGGTCGAGGAAATCAACGATTTCCTACGCGGACCAGGGCAATACAAGCAAATAATGAAGGCGCTTGAATGGTTCAAAGGTTACAGGGGCTTGAACGTTGTAACCACCATGACCACCTATAATGTTGGGCAACTCACAGATATGGTGCGGTTGCTACAAAGCAAAGGTGTTACGTTATGCCTCATGAATCCCGTACGAGGCACACAACAAAGCGCTCATGCCCTGCGACCTGACCCGGCAGTAGCAGCGGCGGCATTTATCAGTGCCACAGAAGAAGCCATACGCTTAACCAAAGAAGGCAAACGCATAGTCGTCGCAGACTTCGCCAACATCCTACTGGGAATAATTGCTCCTTCAGCAAGAGTTATGATGTGTGATATTTCACCCTGCGGCGGAGGCAGAAGATACTTCGCTGTAGCAGCAAACGGCAACGCTTACCCCTGCGGTGAATTCATCGGCATGGAAGATTTCAACGGCGGAAACATCTTTTACAACAGCATCGAGGATATTGGGGCATCAAAGAATTTCCTAAAAGTAACCAAACGAACAGTCGATGACATACCAGAATGCAGAGCCTGCACTTTCCGTAACATGTGCGGTTCCCCATGCCCAGCAGAAATGTACAGTGCAGATCCCAAGATGCTGCAGAAAAGCTACTACTGCGAATTCTACAAACAAGTCGCAATGCATGCTTTTGGTGTGATTGCTAGGGGCGATGTTGAGTTTGTAGTGAAGAAATCAGCCTTAACAGAGCTGTATAATCTTCAAACCAGCTAGCTTTTTCTTTTTTGAAAGCTGTTTTTTATTCATATTGTTGGTGCCGAAAAGCCCCTATATAACAACAACCAATGGGTTTGGTGGTGCAATGCTTTTTGGTGTCTGCGTTTTAGTTTAAGTTTCAAGCTGGTTGTGGAGCAAAACGCAGGTAGATAACAAAAAAGAAGAAAAGATTTAGTTTGCCTTTTTGCGTTGCCGCAGCACAACAAAAGCCACGGCTACACAGGCAAACACTATCACAATCGCCGCCACATATACCCAGAAATAATCATTTGGTGAGGAGCAACTGTCCCTGTAAAGACAATCGACACTTCATGCGTACTGAAATGCGTCGTATACCACACATAGTAGTTATTTGCGTCTTGGGTGTAGCCTTGGTCTTCAACTGTTCTGTTGTCTATGTAGATTACCGGTGCTGTTCCGACGGGAACTTGGTTTTTGGGTATTGTTATGTTGCCTGTACCTGTGGTTCCTGCTTGTCCTGTTATGGTAAAGGATATGGTTGTTGTTTCAGCGGTTTGGTTTACGTGGATTTTGGCGTTTGAGTTATTTGGTGAGGCGGTTATGTTTCCGGTGATAGTGAACTGCTCAGTTGAGCCGTTAGGTACTGTTACGGGTATGGTGTTGGAGTTGGAGGGAGTTGGTGTGGCGTTGGTGTGGATTGGTGGGTGTTGGTTGTAGGCGAGGTTGTGGTGAAGGAGTTTGGGTTGGGGTTGGTGTGGGAGTTGGTTTTGCGTTGAACTGTAATGGTTATGGTTGTTGTGGCTTTGTTGCCTGCAGAGTCTTCAACATTTAAAATAACATAGTATGGTCCAGTGGCTGTGTAGGTATGGGTTACGGTTGCACCTGTGGCTATCGTGGAGCCATCGTCGAAGTCCCATTTGTAACTTGTTATTCCGTTGACGTCTGAGCTGCCGCTTCCATCAAAAGTAACAGCTATCGCCTAATGTTACGGTTCGGCTTTGCCCTGCATCTGCAATAGGGGCTGTAGTGTCAAGTATTATTTGGGCTGAAGCGGAAGCGGAGATTAATCCAGCGTTGTCCTTGAATTGCACGTAAGACGAGTTTTGTTCCATCTGTGCCTTGCAGATGTCCAAGTAGCTGTAGAGGAGTATGCTTGCCATTATCCCATGTTGTGTTGTCGTTTGAGAAACGCATCATGGAGTTAGTGTCTGACACCGTGAGGGCAAGGCTTACTGCTGTGGTGTTGGTGTAGGTTGCGCCGTTGTTTATTTGCAGTGTACCAGTGGGAATGGTTTTGTCAAGTTTTATTTGGGTTAGAAAATGATGGGTTTCTTCGTTGCCGGTTATGTCAGTGCTCCAGTATTCTAGGGTGTTGTTTGCGTTTTCCACTGTGATTTGCGGTTGCCCGTCTGCGCTTACGCTTTTTGTTAGGCCGCCGTTGATTTTATAGTATGTTTGGTTGACGCCGAAGTAGTCGCTAGCAGCGAGGTTAATGGTGAAGTCGGCTGTGTGCCATTCCCCATCATAATCGTCAGTCGTGGCGGGCGATGTGGTATCAACGAACCAGATTAGCAGGTTCTTGAGCATATCGGTGCAGTCAGCATTGTAATACCAGTCGCTGGTGCCGTCGCCGTTCCAGAAAACAACCTTCCCCGGAAGCGATTCGGCGGCGATGATTTTGTCTTTTCCGTCAGCTAACTCCGCGATTGTACGTCCTTTTTGGCCTGTGTTAGCTTCTATGGCATCATTATCCCGGAATAGGCCAGAGATATGGTATCCTACGTTAAATTGCCCGTATGGACCGTTCATTATTGGATGAGAAGCGTTTCTAACATAGAGGTCGGTTTGGCTGTTGTCGTCTCCAAATGAGGTTGCTCTGACGACCTGTGCGAGTTTGCTGTCAGTGAAATATAGTGAGTCATAGCCTGTTACTAGCAGGTTGCCTCCGTTGGTTAAATATGAGTCAAGAGCATTTTTCTCGGCCGTTGATATGTTTCGACCATAGTTATAGTAGATTACTGTTGGGTAATTCTTCAGCAGATTCAGGTTTGCCGTGTACAGTTGAGCGCCATTGCTGCTGTAGTAGTCATAGTTTATGTTCATAGAGTCGAGAACGTTTAGTGTACGCCATAACTCGGTGTTGTCAGAAATCACAGCGATTTTTTCAGTAACCGACACAAGTCGGCTTCTCTGGTTATTCGCAACAGTGGACTCGCCTGCAACGGATGCTGCATAAGCGGTTATATTATAGTAGCCTTCAGTGGGAGTCCAGACATAGGTTAACTGGTTGAAGCCTTCGCTGCCTATACTGGCAAAGCTTGCACTGTTTATTTCTACGCTGTTTATGTACAGTTTCAGGTTTACGCTTGTTTCAGAGGTTTGTCCAAAATTAAACGCTTTTGCAGTTAAAGTGTAGGTTTCTTGCGGCTGCCATATTCTCGGCGTCTCCAATGTGACTACTAGGTCATGTTGGGCTTTCTGAGGCACAAATGGAACATAGCCTGAGTTAGGCATCCAGTCCCATACACCATAGGAAGCTAATTCGGTGATGTCATTGAAGGAACAGTCAAAGGCTCCGTCAGATTGCAAATCAGATAGAGCGACGCCGACGACAAAAGAGCTTGAACCATCAGGGGCGTCGAGGTAGAGTAGGTCTATTGGGCGGCTGGTATCGTAGCTTCTTTGGGTTTGGTTCCATCGCCATATGGCTGTGCCTTCGTTGCCAACTAGAATCATGCAGTCTGAGCCGATGCAGTCAGCTTCACCGGTATAGTAATTTGGAGGCATGCCTGTGCTGATGTTTCTGTCGGCATCAATCATAATTCCGGTGTTTATGTCTTGTAAAGCGTTTATCCATGGATGATGGAAGTCTACCTTGAAGAATACAATGTTGGATTGCATTTGGCTGTAGGCTGCTTTTAAGCTGTACCCGGTTCCTTCGTCGGGGTCTGCGGTGAGTAGGGTCCAGTTTGCAGTTTCAGGTGGGGCAACAACTGTGTAGTTCTGCGATAACTTGTTGTTTAGAATGGATGCTTCGCCAGCTTTAGGGGTGATTGCGTATGTGACGTTGTATGTTCCTGTTGTGGATGGTGTCCATGAAAGCAGCGCTGATCCGCGTGAAAAGGGGTTGAGAGATGTAATTGATGTTGAGTTAACTACCGAGCCGTTTACTATTAAGTTGACTTCAATGTTTGTTTGAGCCTCAATACCGGCATTCAGTACTGTTACGTTGAAAACGTTAGGTCTTTCAAGCATACCGCATACCGGCGGAATCCACTTATCAGCTATGAGTTCAAGGTTTGGCGGCGACTGCTCAATGGCTTTTTGCGCGTTTACTCTTCCCTGTCCAAAGTAGATGTCAAAACCCGGCGTGCCTAAGTCGTCACATGTGGATTCTCAGCTGCTGGCGCACGAATTCAGCAGTCATAGTTGGGTATTGGCTCCATATCAATGCGGCTACGCCTGCAGCGTTGGGGCAAGCCATGGAGGTGCCGCTCATGTAGGAGTAATTCATTGGGAGATACCTTGGGTCGTTATTAAAGTCAACATTGTAGGTTGGCATAGTAGAGTAAATATTGACGCCTGGCGCAGAGATATCTACCCAGCTTCCAAAATTGCTAAAACTCGCCCGTGTATCGGTTGTGTTTGTTGCCGCTACTGCAATCACGCCTTCATATGCACCGGGATACATGGGCTGAGATGTGTTTTCGTTCCCCGCAGCCGCTATAACCAAAGCACCATGTGCAGTGGCATATTCAACTGCATCTGAAACCAGTTGACTGTAGCCATAGCCACCCCAGCTGTTACTTAAGATGTCGGCACCCGCGTCAGTGGCGTTAATGATACATTTTGCCAAAGCATCATAGGAGCCCCCGTTGATACCAAGGCCTTTTTCAGCCATAATTTTTACCTGCGCTACACCGGCGACACCTATTGAATTGTTAATAGAAGCAGCGATGATTCCAGCGCAATGGGTACCGTGACCAACATCGTCTTTTGGGTCATTATCGTTATTCACAAAGTCATATCCTTTGGGAACATAATTTGCAATTAAGTCTGGGTGATTATAGTCTATGCCTGTATCTATGACTGCCACCAATAAGGCATCGTCACCAGCGGTTGTGTTCCATGCATAGTCAACACTCATCTTTTGGAGGCCCCACTGGAGGCTGTAATATTGATCGTTTGGTGTGGAATCGACATAGTACCGTCCGTTTGGTTCAACGTACTGTGATGCGCCTGAAGATCTCACTTGGCTTACAAAGCCAGAAGCAATCGCAACTGGAACAGTGACCACCATGGCTGAAGCTGAATCCATCTTAATGGTGTCAGTAATCTGGCCGCCTGCTTTGCCTACAATTTCTGACAAGACCTGAGAGCTTGCGGTGCTGTTTGTGCCGATTATTATTTCGACTGATGAACCGCCCTCTGCAAGGGCACTTATACTGCTTGGGCTCCAATCAAACTCTGTAAAGTTGAAGGCATCCTGAGTAGCTAAAGATTCGCCTTTATGATTCATGCTGCCTCCAGCGGTTCCAAGACTCGGAACCGATTCTTGCCCGGATACGCTGATGCCGACAGCGATGTTGCTGCTTACAATCAATACTGCAACTAAAATTAACCCAAATAATTTGTAAAATCTAGTATTACCCATTGTTCTGTTACCTGCCAATCAAGCTGGCTCTATGAATGCAGGCGGCTTTTAAAATTATTGCACGGACAATTCAGCTTAGATAAGAAGAAAGGGTGAGTCTGTTCCTACTCCAACGGTTAAGGAAACCCCAATTTAGAAGGGAGAGGGGCTCTTTAACTGCTTCACAGGCTCTCCTCACCAAACGAGTAAACGCTTAATCGGCAATTTAAACTTTGGCAGTATCAGGGGCTTTTTTGTTTCTCAATCTGATCTACGAGGGCAAATAATCCGCGGATGATCTCTTTAGGAGAGGGTGGATTGCCCGGGATTTTGAGGTCTACTGGTAAGATTTTGTCTGCGCCGCCCAATACCGCGTATGAATCGTTTAGGATTCCGCAGCCACATGCGTCATCGCCGACCGCAACGACAAATTTTGGATAGGGCATGGCTTCGTAGGTTTTTTTGGCGGCGATCTCCATGTTAAGCGTAATTGCACCTGTTACTATCAACACATCTGCGTGCCGTGGCGAAGCAACAAAACCGATCCCGAAACGTTCAACGTCATAGTAGGGTGTTGAGAGGTTGTTTAGTTCTATCTCCGTAGAGTTGTCGCTGCCTGCGTCAAGTTCACGGATAGCTAAGCTTCGGCCGAATACTTTGTCAACTTTTTCTTTAAGTTGGACTCCGAGGGCTTCGAATTCTGCGTCTTTAAACTGGAAAGTCTCGGTTGTTTTCTTCCTAAACACGTTTGATAGTGCTTTTGTTGTCATAGTCTCACAGGTCCGTTCCGGCGTAGGATAGGTTCATGCTTTTGTTTATGAGTGGAAAATCTGGTACGATGTTGCCTAAGACGGCGTGTTCCATGGCTTGCCAGTTACAGAATGAAGCTGTACGTACTTTATAGCGGTCTACTAAGCCGTCTTTGATGTTTAGCCATTGGATGTTTTGGCCGCGTGGAGCTTCGATCATGGATAATGCGTAGCCGTCTCGGATTTGGCAGGGCACTGATATGGGGCCGTCTTCGAGTTGGTTGATTATTGTTTGTATTATCCGTATGGCTTCGAAGACTTCTTGGGCTTTGAGGTTAAAGCGTGCATATACGTCGCCGTTGGGTAACGTTTTGCATTTGAGGTTCAATTCCTTGTATAACCCATACGGGTGGTCGACGCGAGTGTCAACTGCTTTACCGGCTGCCCGTGCAACCGGCCCTGTAATGTGTAATGGCTCGAGGAGTTCTGCTTTAACTTTACCTGTTGTTTCGAATCTGTCGATAACTGAGAAGTAGGTGCTGTCAACATGTGTTGCCACCTCAAAGCGGCCCTGAAACTCAACAAGGTAGGACGAGAGATTCTTGAGTGCTTCAACTCCAACATCTTTGGTTAATCCGCCGACTGCTACGGCTCCTTTCATGAAGCGTGAACCAGTCAAGGCTTCATTTTGGCGGAAAACCTCTTCCCTTAAGATAAAGAATGGGCTTGCACCGACTGGGTAAGCCACGTCAACGCACATACCAGCTAAATCACCCAGATGAGAGTAAATCCGTTCAAGCTCCAAAAGCACCACTCGCAACTGCAGAGCCCGCTTAGGCACCGACGCATCACAGATCTTTTCGACTGCAGTGCAATAAGCTACTGCATTAGCGACGGTTTCATCGCCGCTGATGGTTTCAGCGAGTCTTACGCAGTCCTGTGGTGCTTTGCCTTCGGCAAGTTTTTCGAGCCCACGATGCTTATAGAAGAGGCGGACTTCGAGGTTGAATATGGTTTCTCCTATTACGCTGAAGCGGAAATGCCCCGGTTCAATGATGCCGGCGTGCACTGGTCCTACGGGTATTTGGTAGACGCCGTCGCCTGACATCTGTTTGAATTGGTATTGGTTTTGGCTGTTGGATTCGACTGTTGTGATTTTGCTGTTTTTATAGGATTTGAGCAGTGGATGGAATCCCAGGGGGTAGGTTTCGTGGAGGAATAATCTTCTTGTGTCGAAAGCGTCTTGGAATTGGATTCCGAAGCCATCTGTGACTTCGCGTTCATACCAACAAGCGGAGGGATAGGTTTTGGCGATGGATACCCCTTCAATTCCGCTTAAATCCACTTGGATAACGAGCGGTTGTTGGAACCCAGCTTTTTCAAAGACATAAAAAAGCGTAAACCCGCCAGAATTATCGAAGTTTTCAACGCAGAACAAGCTAACCAATTCAAAACTGTTACTGGAAAGGAAAGGAATCGCTCTCTGCAGGTCCTCACGAGTTATAGACACATAGAGTTCATTGTTTCTGCCCTCAACGGCAACGAATTGCCCAAGCATCTGCGAGATTTCATCTTGTATCGTCATTTAGCTAACCCCCAACTCTGAAACTATAGTGTTAATCAAATCTGTTAGTTGCTGTGGGAAAAAGACCCCCAACGTGAAAACTATGACCAATAGTACAATGATTGGGATCTTCATGCCCCAGCCTACACGGAAAGGCGGTACATCGGCAGTGGAATCCTCTTTTCTGGATAACATTTTAATCATGAATATACCAAACGCGGCGGCTGCAAACAGGAAAACCGTTAGCAACACTATAAGCAAAACAGGCGAGACGGCTGCGGATTGTTGCAGAATCGAAAATTTGGCAAGGAAAATCGCAGATAAGGGCATACCGATTATGGATACTGTCCCAAGGATTAAGCTCCAGCCGGCGAATGGTTGCAGTTGGAAAACATTTTTGATTTTCTCCAATCTAACGCTGCCAAACTGGTGATGTATTATACCTGCCGAGAAGAACAGCGAGGACTTTGTAAAGCCATGGGCAAGGAAATGGAAGATTACCCAGAAAATAGCGATAGGGGTGCCTATGCCTAAACCGACTAGTATGAAACCCATATGCTCGATTGAGCTGTAACCGATAAGTTTCTTGAGGTTTGGCTCGCGAAGCATCGTCAACGCTGCAACGACCATGCTCAATACACCGATGGCGATGAGGAAGATTGAGATTTTGCCTATCACTTCGGTTTGTGCGACAATCGTGTACATTCTTAGGATGCCGTAGATGCCGATGGTGGTTACGGTTCCAGATAGGATGGCGCTTATGGGTCCGGGCGCTTTCGAGTAGGCTGTTGGCAACCAAGCATGTAGGGGAACAATTCCGCTTTTAGCGGCAAACCCGACGAAGGTGAATATGAAAGCTGCAAACATAATTCCAGGCGATAAATTGCTTGCAACCGACATCAGGGTACTCCAGTTTAGTGTGCCTACGCCAAGCAGGTCTTCGGTAAGCGTGAAAATCAGTATTAAACCGATGAAGGCGAACAGCATGCAGGTGGAGGTTATGAAGATGTACTTGAGTGCGGCGCCGATGTTTTTTGGAGCGTTAAGCATGACTATTAGGACTGCTGAGAAGGCAGTGGTTAACTCGGCTAGTATCCAGAACAACGCCAAGTTATCTGCAAAGAAGGTATACACAACTGCCATTAAGAGCAAGTTGAAGGCGACGTAGAAGAGTTTGAGGTTGCTTTCGTTCATTTCATGTATGAAAATCGAGTCTTTGACGTATTGACGGGAATAGATGGCGGCTAACAGGAATAGGGTGGCGGCTATGAGGATTTCGTAGAGGCTAAGGTGGTCGATGAGGAAGTAGTTGCCGCCTAATCCATAAGAGGGAAGCGTAGCTGACAAGAGAGTATACAAGGTTAATGCCAGATAGGTTACGGGGAGAATCACTGATAGGGTGTTTTGGGTCTTGTGTGATTTGGAGAATACAGTTAATACGGTTATAACGACGCCGATGATTATGTAGAGTGCAAGTATCCAAGTAAGCGAAATCATTGGGTTTCCTCCTCAGGCATTTTTTGAGTTGCTTTCTTAGGTTGCGCAAACGGGTTGAGGCGTGAATGGAACTCTTCGATGGTAGAGTCGATGCCGAAAGCTAAAACTGTCCCAATTAAAGTGAGCATAATCAAGTCGATGATGATTAGTATCTCAATGAGTAGGGGCAACTCGGTTAAGAAGAGGCTGAATAAGACTACACCGTTTTCCATGGTTAAGTAGCCGACGATGTTGGTGAGGGTTTGTTTGCGGGTGAAGATTACGATCATGCCCATGAAAACTATTGAGACACCGACTGTTGCACCTAAGAAGAATAGGCTTGAGTCGAAGCGGTTTAACTCGGATATGAGCGGTGCAAAGGAGAGGTAGACGAATAGCATGATGAATAAGCTGGCTATTAGTGCGGTGATTGGGGATAGGAAGTGGAATTGGACGTCTCGTTTGATGTTGAGTTTCTTTTGCACTTGTCCCATGAAGTGGGGGATAATCCAGACTTTACTCACTAAAATTATGACGGCTAAGAATAGAATGGTAGTGCTTCCTGTTTCAACGAAGAAGAACAATGCCATAATTGCCAAAAGCAGCGACTGAAACGCGTAGGTCTTAATGAGTGAACGTATGTCGCGTTTCATAATGATGATAGCTGCCGTAACTAAGACGAGAACTATCAGGATTTGCGCGATGTTTTCCATTGGAGCAATTATCATGCGAATACCTCAATAATCAAAGTTATAATCGAGAGGAACAGTGCAATTGCAAAGAGGCTTGGCAGACGGAACAGTCGGGATTTGGCGCATGAAGACTCGAACACTCCGATGATAACGGCCAATACGACGGCTTTTGCTAAGAAGGCACCCAACGAAATCAGTAGCGAGGGCACGGAGAAGTCCAATGCTAACCCCCATGGGAAGAGAATGTTGAGTAGTACACCCATGAGTAGGAGCTGTTTCATTGCGCTTGAGAGTTCCATCATGGCAAGATTCTTGCCAGATTGCTCCAGAATCATGGCTTCATGAATCATCGTTAATTCCAGATGGGTTTCGGGGTTATCGACTGGTACACGGGCTGATTCAACGATGATAACGATGAAAATAGAGATTGAAATTAGAATTATAACTGGGTCAATTAGGACATTTGATGTTAAGGCACCCCTGAACATGTCAGGAATGTTAACGGTGTGAAACGCAAATGCCAAGGCAGCAAAAACCATGATTATAACGGGTTCGATGAGTGCGGATATTGCCATTTCTCGGCTGCTACCCATACCGCCAAAAATGCTGCCTGCATCCAACCCCCCAAGTGCCATAAAGAATTTTGCAAGCGCCAACAAGTAAAGGAAAAGAATAATGTTTCCAATTAAATCAGTTGGCTCAGGAATGACGAGCATTGGAACAAAGAGGCTGGCAACAAGTAACGCAGCCATGTTGATTATGGGCGTAGCACGCATAATCCAAGATGAGTTTTTGGAGTAAACGGTTTCTTTTTTGAGCAATTTGGCGAGGTTGCGGTAAGTCTGCAGAACCGATGGACCCTTTCGTCCCTGCGCACGAGCTTTAACAATCTTGATTAAACTGATGAATAGAGGCGAAATCAGCAGAACAAAGAGTGTGTTTAGGATGCCGTATGCTAAGAGTAGTAGGATGTTCATGCGAACCACCAAATAATCAATAGGAAAACAACTATGGTTACAAACGCGTATGCGACATGCAAGTCAACGTCGCCCCGCTGGATATTGTTAACTTTTTGTGCGACTTTGCGGATGCAGTTGGCGACTGGCATGTAGAGGCGTTCTTCGAAGAACTTGAGTAACTGGATTTCGGCTTTGCCTTCCTTGAATACTGCGTTTTTGTCGTCGTAGAAGGTGCGTTCGCTTTTCTTTTGGGTGCGGAAGATACCTTTGAGTATGGTTACGATTGGTTCTGAGAAGCCTGAAGCGGAATACTCCATCTTTGCGTTTTGCACTGGGAAACCGCAGCCCCATGTCTCAGCGACTCTTTCACGCCGGTTAGCGACTTCACGCATCGCCAAGAAAGCGAACCCATAGAAGCCCGCCATTATAGCGCCAATAAAGAGCATGTTAGGAATCTCCAAGGTAAAGCCCAGCATGCCAAAGATTTGAAGCGAGAAAACGCCCAACGCAACACAGAGAACCGCCAATATTGCGGGTCCAACCAGCATGAGTTTGGGTGCTTCTTTGGCTTCTTTTGCTTCATGTGAACGTGGCAGTGCAAGGAAAGTTATACCAAACGCTTTAACGAAACATGCCGCCGCCAACGCGCTTGTTAGGGCAAAAACGGCTAACGCCGCGATTAGGACCAGTTCGAGGAAGGTGTTGGTGAGAGCTGTTGATTGGAAGAATGCTTGGAAAAGCATGAGTTCACTGACGAAGCCGTTAAACGGTGGCAACGCTGAGATGGAGACTGCGCCGATGAGGAAGAGAACGGCGGTTTTGGGCATGCGTTTGATTAAGCCACCCATGTCTTCGATGTCCCGTGTTTCGGTGGCGTTGACGACGGAGCCAGTAGTCATGAATAGGAGGCTCTTGAATAAGGCATGGTTAAAGCAATGGAAAAGACTACCGATTAATGCAAGCAACGCGATGGTTTGGAAGCCCAACGTTGCGAAGGTAACGTATAAGCCCACTCCGAGCAGGATGATGCCGATGTTTTCGATGCTTGAGTAAGCCAGCATCTTTTTGAGGTCATGCTCTTTTAATGCATAGATTACACCGATGGATGCGGAGACGGCGCCAAACGCAAGCAACAATATGCCCCACCAAGTCTCCATGGGTAAGAGGAAGAGGAAGCGGATTAAACCGTAAATTGCAACTTTAATCATTACACCCGACATGAGCGCTGAAATGTTGGATGGGCTTGCTGGGTGCGCGTATGGGAGCCATTTGTGGAAGGGGATTATGCCTGCTTTTATGCCAAAGCCCAAGAAGAGAAACACGAACGCTACTGAGATTATCAGTGGATCGGCATGTAAGGCTACCATGTCGAAGGTGCCTGTTTGGAGATAGATGAATAGGAAAGCGAAGAACAGAAACAGGGTGCTAAGGTGTGTCATGACGAAGTAGAATATGCCTGCTTTCTGGGTTTCCTTCTTCTCGAAGTCAGTCATAACCAGCAAAAATGAGGATAAAGCCATTGTTTCCCAGAAAAACAGGAATGAAAACATGCTAAACGAGGCGATAACCAAAAGCATGGAGAAAATAAAGAAATTCATCAGCCCAACAATGAGGTTTTTTCTGCCCTCATGCGCTTCATGCTCAACATACTGCACGGAATAAACCGCGACAGCGACTGATACGACGCTGACAAGTGCCAAGAAAAACGCGGCTAACCTGTCAACCATAAACGAGAACTGGAACATTGATGTGATTTGGTAAGCGATAAGGTTGTAGGTGGTGTCTGAAAGGAGTATTTCAGCTGAGAAAGCTAACATTAAAACGCTGGCAACAGCAGCGCAAACCAAAGCGAGTTGTCGGGCTAGTTTGCTATTGCCCAACTTGGAACCTACCAGTGGGCATGATTGAAGAGAAAAGGAAAACGGCTAAGCTACAGGGAAACAAAATTTCAAGCATAGAAGGTGCCTTTTAAGTTTGAGAATTAACCGGTGGTGCCGTCTGATGGGGCACCTCGATGGTGACGACTAAACAAATTGGACAGGTGTCTAATTTTTTTAGTCTGTTATTCATGGGAATCTTATTCGCCCACTACAGCGGCCTAAAAAAGCTTTTTGGCGGTAAACCGAAAGAAGAGCTATGAATAGTTACATCTGCAGTTTTTTTGATGCTTCTTTGCAAAACATACAAACAGACAATATAGCCACTTCTTTGCAGGATAATTAGTGATAAAGCGGTAGCATAGCATACAAATGCTAACAGGTTTTTAGAAATTAAAATGCGGAACGTATGTAAAAACGTCCGCTTTCACTGCGAGGGGATGTCAGCTTCGATACAGTTAGTCAATGCAATTATAGGTGTTGACTGATTAATTTTCCAAGGTCAATAGCTGACAAGTCATACTTGCAGTTGGGGCATGTTTTTTGTATTTCTTGTTTTCCGCCAACTTTTAGTGAAGCACCACAGTGGCAGCAGAAATAAGTTAATGTTTGCCCTCGTTTGCCCAATTGTTCGATAGCTTCGTCAATACTCAGTAAAGTAAACGATTTTTCTTTGATTTGCTTGCGTGCTTCCTCTGCTTTTTCTTTATTGCCGAGCTTTTCGTACTCTTTAGCGGCATCTTCAAAGCGACCCATCATTTCAAACTTCTTAATCCTCGCTGCAGAAGCATTTTTTGAGTCTGTGCTGGTTGTGAAGTGTTCACATTTAGCGTTCTGTACGTAGGGTTCCTCTAGTTCGGTTCCATAGAGTTCACATGTTCCTACATGGAATAAGACACACGCTAAACAACTGTTTTTTCGGTATTCTGCATCGAGGGTTTTGTAGCAGTTTGGGCAGACTTCAACGGCTTTGCCGTCTTTGACTGTGTTTAATGCTATTCCTCGGTAGGGTTGGTTGCAGACTTGACAGATTGATTTCATATTAGTCGAAGAATGGAACGGAGATTAATGCTTATTTATGTTCTCTAACAAAAGCAGTTTTCTTCAGGATTTCGCGTTGGATTTTAGGTAATCAACTAGAAGGGATAGAGACTAAATAAAAGAAAAAAGAAAAGGATTGGTTGTGGGTTACTATTTTTTGCGTAGTTTTAGAGTTAAGGCTACTGATAGTATAGCAAGCACTATGGAAATTGCTGCTAATGCAATCGCTGAATCCTGTAGGGTTTCGTTGGAAGTATTCTGAACTGTTGGAGATGCTGTTGGACCTGCTGGGCCTGTGTCGCCTTTTGCTCCTTGGTCGCCTTTAGCGCCTGTTGCACCGGTTGTTCCTGTGGCTCCTGTATCGCCTTTAGTGCCGTTTGCGCCTGTTGCGCCTGTAGCACCCGTTGTGCCGGTTGCGCCAGTGGCTCCAGTTGCGCCTGTGTCACCTTTTGGTCCCTGAGCGCCAGTTTCACCTATAGCTCCTGTTGCACCCGTGGCACCAGTCGCCCCTGTAGCGCCTGTTGCTCCGATTGGGCCGGTCATGTCTGGAACAGTAAAGATAAGGCTTTCAGAGTTGCCGTATTCGTCAGTTGCAGTTATCACATAGGTTTTTGCGCCGTCTTGAGCGGTCATAGCTGTGAATGGGCCTTCTTGGGGTATGTCGCCTGGAGTAATTATAGCTGTGAATGCGCCGTCATTGTCTGTGATTATGATTCTTGGAACAGTCGCTATTACAGTGCCATTGCACGTTATGGTGATGACTTGTCCGCTCTCAAAACCGCTGCCGCTAATTGTTGTTGTGAATCCAGTGGCAGATGTAGAAGTTATGACTGGAGTAACTTGGAACATTTTGTAGTCGTAGTTTTCGAAAGTTGTGCCGTTGTAGCTTATGTCGACGAAGTAGGAGCCGGGGCTAATTTTGGGAACGGTGAAGGTGACGTCAAAGTTTCCGTTTGCATTAGTTGTTGAGTTGGTGACTTTTGGTCCTAGCATGTTCGGGCTGAAGTGTAGTGAGAAAGCTTTTGAGGCTGCCCATCCAGTGCCGACTGCATTAACAACAGTACCTACTGGTCCCTCAGTTACGTCGATTGTTACGTCAGGGATAACCTGGAATAGTGCATAGGCAACTTGGTTTGTTGCGTCTGTGGCTTCAACTAAATGGTAACCTGTAATTGAGTTTGGTACAGTGATGGTTGTTGTCAAGTTGCCGTCGGCGTCGGAGGTTGCGGTTGCGATTTCTGTTCCATTCCAAGTTATGGATATTGCGCTGTTAGCTTCAAAACCTTGACCAGTGATGTCTGTTGTTGAGCCTACTATGCCGCCACTTTGGCTTAGTCTTATTGTGGCATCCACTACCTCAAATGTGACATATCCGTTGTTTAGGTCTTGGTCGATTGCAGAAATATTGTAGAATCCTGATGGGACGTCTGGAACGGTAATTTCTGTTATGAATTGTCCACGGCTGTTTGTTGAGACTGTACCTAAGCCAACCTTTGTTGTTCCATTTACATCCCAAATAAGCGTGACAACGCTATTAGGGCTAAATGCGAATCCTCTTATTGGCATTAGTGCGCCAGCCAAGCCATCTGGATAGCGTATTCGAACTTGTGGAGAAATTATTTCAAAGTAGGTGTAAGCGCTGTTGCCGTCCGCATCTGTTGCAGTTAAGTTGTATAGGCCGAGAGCTAAATTGGGAATGGTTATTGTTTCTTCAAAGTCTCCCTCATCATCAGTTGTTACTGATGCTAGTAGAGTGTGAGTGCCGTTAATGTCCCAGATTATGTCAACGTTGCTGTTGTTTGCGAAGCCGTAACCTTCAATGTCTGTGGTAATGCCAGCTTTTCCAGATGTGTCAAAGAGGTACAGTTGTGGTGAAACTACCCATAACCCGTCAGTTGCGCTACATCCGTCTGATTGTGTTGCATTGAAGTACCAGAAGTCATTGCCTTCTAACGGTGCGAAGTCGAGGGCGTAAATAAAGGAGAAGTTTCCGTTTGTATCAGCGGTTACGTTAGCTATGGAGGTTCCGTCAAGCTTTACCTCGACAGGTTCGTTGGCTCCAAAGTATGTGCCGGTTACGTTGATTGGTGTACCGATGTCAGCCTCATCTGGGTTTATGGTCAGTATTGGGTTGATGTCGAAGGTTTGAGAGTCATACGGGCCGTCGATAATTGCGGAGTAGGTTCTTGTTGTTAGGATTATTTGGTATTCGCCTGCTGTATCGATGTTGACGATGTTGGTTAGTTGTAAAGCAATGATTCTGCCTTCGGGAATTACTGCGGGGTCTTCTACTTCATAGCGTAGAGTTTGGGCATTGGGATGAGTTATTCTTCCTGAACCGATGTTTATCGCTGAGCTGACGTTAGCAGCGGATACATCGAATCCATCTGGGAAAATCATCTCAATCGCGGCAACGATTCCGCTATGCCTAACCATATAAGTGATAGCATAATCGGTTGTCTCTGCTGCGGTGTCATCAGCAGGAGTGACGGTGATTGGGTCAATACCTGCAGAGGCGGTGGGTGTTGAAAGGAAAACTGAAAGTATTAGTAATGTGGTTATTATTGTCGCAAATAATTTTTTATTGTTTGTTTTTAAGTTCATTTTTATTTTCCCTTAATTTGGTTTCTTGTTAGCGGTGTATTGTTTCTGGAGGTTATATACATTGTATAGTACGAAACAATATTTTCAATTCTTGTGAAATATTAAAAACAGCCCAAATTTGACGATAATTAAGGCAGAATTGGGCATAATCTAAATACTTCAAAAAGAATACCCTTGGGTCATGGGTTACCAGCCTGCAAAATCGCCTAAAGGCACTAATCGCGAATACAAAAAACCATTCCGCGAAAAAGGCAAAGACAAAAAAAGACTACGCAAAAGCCATGCCCAATCAGTGGAAGAGCAGAGGCATATTGCCACCCAACAAGAGATTACAGAAGATACCCTTAAGCGACTCCACACTTTGGGTAATCAAAAATTTGGTTCATTTCCTTACAGCGAACATTTTGATCGTTGGCTCGCAACCGTGGAAACTGTTTTAGCAGAATTCACATCTAACCCAAATATAGGCATAGACAACGAATTCACCGCTGAATGCTCACAAGCGCTATCAGGCATTAAGCTTACACTTGAACAGATACGCCGCAGAGAAACAACAGTCGATAAAGAAGTAAAACACTTGGCAGAAAACAAAAATCGCCTCCAACAAATAAACAACGAATACGCAACAAAAACAAGCAGTGTCAGGGGTCAAAAAAACAGCGAACTCAGGCACCTAAACCGCCAGATAGAGCAACTTAAAAAGGAACATGAAACCATTATCAAAATGAAAAGTGGTTTTTTCCATCGCGTTTCCAAAAAAGAGAGAGAACGCCGAGAAATCGCGATAATTGAAGAACTAACGGAAAAACAAACTCAGCTTGAACTAGCAATGCTTGATTTAAAGCAAGCTCAGAAGAAACTTCGGGAAGAATTTGACAAGCGAAAAGAACCGGTGCTTGAGGATATCAAGAAGTTCCAGAAAAAAATTGAGGATTTAGAGACAGATGTATCCTTGGAGGAACGTTGGTTCGCATGCGAAACACTCATTGATTCAGTGAATACGTTTTTGCAGAGAAAAGCAGTCCAGCCACATTAACCCTCAATGAATAAGGGGGGCTATTGGCGGAAGTTGCGGATGAGATTCTTTTCGTTTGGTTGGCCCTATTATGGGGATTTGTTGGTCGTTTAGCATTAACGTTAATGTAGCCGTCACGTTTGGGATTCTTCTCAGTCTGAACATCACTAATTCTTTTAGTTCTTCATTTGACTTAGCTGTGGCTTTAACAATCAAGTCGTAGACGCCATAAGAAACGTATGCTTCTTGTATTCCGCCTGTTTTTCTAGCTTCTTGTAGAACTGCGTCTTCAAAACCGGGGGAGATATTGAATAATACATATGCACTTGGCATCTTGCATCTCCACATTCTAATTTGGAGCACTAGCACATAAAACATTTGCGTATAATACCCTATTATTTCTGTATGTTACACATCGATCAGGTTACAATAAGTTGCTAACCTGTTTGAAAAGTTAGCGGGCAATGCATGAATAAAAAACACACCTGAAAAATGTGAAACCAATTAAATCTTGCACTATAAAACAGAATCATCCGAACGATTTTAACTACTACAAGAGTCCACAACTCAACCCAACTGTTCTGAAAAAGTGTGATTCGAAGGCTGTACTTGAACCACAGAATAATATAGATACGCCGTTTCAACCCATTCTTGATTGCGGACAACGTTTTTCTATACAGAGTTAAACCTTTTCTGCTAAGACCGGCAATGGGAATAGGCCACGAAAAGACATAGCCTTAGACTGCCATTACCAACGCATTGAGTGCGTTTTTACTGTTGTTTCCAAGCTTTTTTGCCTTTGTTTTTTGTTTGGCCTTTTACTTCGCTTTTCGGTTTGTTCTTTGCTTTGTTCTTGATTTTGATTACCCCCTTACAGTGACTAATGGTCACCCGCGCTTATTCGGTTTGCCTCTCCCAAAGCAACAAATGAAAAGAAGTCATTCGTTATTTACTTCATATTAAAACGGCCCAATTGCAAAAGTTATAGCCTGATTTAGTTTAGGTGGTTGAGCGGTTGTGGTTGGTGTTATGCAATCACAGAGTCTTAAAGGCATGACTCAACAAAAAATAAGAAAGGTGTTTTAAATGGAAAAAACAATGAACAAATATCAAGTTCTAATCAAAACAGTTTCAGGGAAGGGCGGCGAATTCTGGGAAGCATTCCAAAAGATGCCTACTGAACCAATGAAGGGAGTAATGGTGGAGTCTTCTTGGAGCTTGTATGGATATTGGGATTTCGTTCTTTTCTTCAAAGCCGACAGCAACGAAAATAGCCTTCACTTTATAGGCGAGGTCTTAAGGGCTATGCCGGGCATCGCGGAAACTAGCACTTCACCGATGACTGTTCTCAAAGAACACAAGTAATAGGCAACTATCTTAGCTGCTATTACTTTCCATTCTTTTTCCAAATCGTGTTATCACAAGACAATAACAAACCCACCAGCCGCCAAACTCCAGTTTAATTTAAAAATGTCTGGCAGAGGCAGGACTTGAACATCCTACGCAGGAAGATAGCCCATTTCACTCTTTTTCGGCAACGCATAAACTAACTTGTTTGATTACTAAATGATATTTTTGGACTTCCATGCGAGTTATTTGTACACCTCATTTTTTCTAATAGGCATGGCATGCATTGTTTTATCAGCAATTTGTTGTTTTTAGAGTTAGTGCTCCCCTGTTTTCGTAGCAAAATGTTAAATAAATTGAATAGAATTATACCTATATTGTAAGTTCACGGCTTGAAAGTTGGTTTTCAGTCGTTTTTTGGTTGTGTCTACCCTTGCTAAGTACAGTGCGAATACCTGAAAAATAGTTTTAAGATCGCCTCATCCAGAATTGGCATTTAGAAAGCTATCAGGGCGGAAGTGCAGACAATTGTTTAGAATTGGGGCAATCGCCCTTTTGAAGCATTTGCCTTCCACGAGTATTTTTAGAAATGGAGTTGGTTATTGATGCTTAAAACGTTATTACCTGAGTCTTTACCTGAAAACGTGAAGATTTGTTTTCTTGAGGAACGCAAACGTGAATGGGCAATAATTCTTAAAATGTCCGAAGACGCCACTAAAAATGAAAAATTGCCTGAAAGTGTTAATCATTGGAAGCAAATAAATTTTGATGCACTACAACGGATTAGAGTGATCGATGAAGAATTGAGGCTTCTAACGGGACTTTAGTCGATAATCGCGTGTTGCCTTGTTTTTTGAGAGTTTGCCCCTGAGATAGAGCAGTTTAGTGAGCTTTTGGTTGTCTGTAGATAACGCCTTTGTTTAATTGTTTATTATCCTAAAATATGCAATAGATTTTTATAACTCCTTTTCGAACCATGTACTACACAACCGACCAACGGTGCCCTTATGTCATTCCATTGGCCAACAGGACATCCTCCGCTTGACAGCATGGAAGACATCAGGAAAACAAGGAAGGGAGAGAAAAAAATATGAAACGTCAAATAGGAATCCTATTCATCGTAATCATGCTTGCCTCTTTGATTACTGTGCAAGCAACAGTCACGTTAGCGCCGAAAATTCCGGCATCAACCGAAAAAGTAGTTGTCCTCATGTTTGATGATGGATGGATCAGCCAATACACAAACGCTTTACCCATCCTAGAAAGCTATGGTTTCAAAGCAAGCTTCGCAATTTACCCAAAAGCCATCGACGGTAAATATCCAGATTACATGTCCTGGGCACAGATAGAAACCCTCTCAAAAACCGGCTATGACATAGAAAGCCACACCTACAGCCACTTAGACCTCATAAACGTAAGCACTTCAGTATTACACATGGAATTAGTAAATAGTAAGCAAATCTTGGAGCACACATGGCATTCAAGCGGGAGCTTTGATTTACCCTGAAGGTTTAGGATTCGATAACGATACAGTAAAACAAGCCGTGAAAGATGCGGGTTATCTTATTGCAAGAGGAACAGTAGATGGACCCATTGACCTAAGCAATCCAGCATTGGACTATTATGCCCTAAACTCTGATCCCATTGGAATCACAACCAATTTACCCTATTTCGAATCAACCCTGTACAATGTCCAGGGCTCAAACATCGCCATATTACTCTACCATAGAATAGACAATACTGACACTGCTGACGAGACAGTTACAATCGATAACTTCGCAGCACAGATGGCTTATCTGGCTGGCAATGGCTATACGGTCAAGACGTTGAGTGACGTTTTCTTTGACGTAACGCCGCTATCAACCCCAACACCTACACCATCGCCATCTCCTACTCCACGGCTACGCCTTCGCCGACTCCAAGTCCTACACCGTCCCCAACACCCACACCAACGCCAACTCCTACACCAACACCAACCGCTACTCCGACACCAACCCCAAGCCCAACACCCACTCCAACAATAGCCCCAACGCCTACACCAACTCCAACACCCAGCCCTACACCAACAACTGCCCCAACCCCGACACCATCTCCAACTCCTACACCTACAACAAGTCCAACAACAACACCCACCCCAAGCACACAACCAACACCAACCCCCGAACCCACCAACACACCCAATCCAACAGTAACCATTAACCCCACAGCCACACCCAAACCAACCGCCGCACCAACCCCAACTCCAACACCCACACAAACCATAACGCCAACGCCAACTGAATCACCTACAGATCAACCAACAGCCACCCCAACCACACAACCTACAAACCAAATTTCAGACTTAACCTCAGCGTTAATAATAGCGGTCGGTGTACTGGTCCTTGCATTAACGTTTGTGTTGGTGTACACAAAACACACCTAATTCCCCCAATTTTTGGGTCTTCTTCGTAAAGGATTCATCGCAAAAAATTTTGTTTAACGTTATTTTGGCATTTTGGTAATATTTTATTAATACAGACTGCTTAGCTATCACCACTTCAAGGTGCAAACAGTTGAACACAAAAACTATCCTCGACTTAATCGGCAACACACCCCTCGTCAAAATCCAACGCTTAAACCCAAACCCAGACCTTGAAATGTACGTTAAACTCGAAAAAGCTAATCCAAGCGGCTCCATAAAAGACCGCATCGCACTCTACATGATTGAGCAAGCCGAAAAAACAGGGCAATTAACCAGCGGCAAAACCGTTATTGAACCTACAAGCGGCAACACAGGCATCGGCATCGCATTGGTCTGCCGTGCTAAAGGCTATGATGCGGTGATTGTTATGCCTGAAACCATGAGTATGGAACGGCGGCAAATGCTGATTTCTTTGGGTGCAAAGGTGCTGCTTAGTGATGGCGCTAAAGGGATGGATGGCGCAGAGGATTTAGCTAAAGAAATCGCCGCTAAAAACCCAAACAAATACTTCATGCCCAACCAATTCGCAAGCCAAGCCAACGTTTTAGCGCATTATGAAACGACTGCACCTGAGATTTGGCGGGACACAGACGGCAAAGTCACCCATTTAGTGGCTGGCATGGGCACTACAGGAACCTTAATGGGAATTTCTAAGCGCCTAAAAGAGTACAATCCCAAAGTCCAAATTATTGGGGTACAACCCGAAGTAGGCACAGCCATTCAGGGCTTAAAGGACCTAAAAACGCAGCATATCCCAAAGATTTGGAATCCTAAACTCGTTGACGAAATCGCGTATGTTAACCCGAAAGTTGCGGATGAAACGGCAAGGTTGATGGCTTTGCAGGAAGAAATTTTTGTGGGTCCAAGCTCAGGCGCAATCTTCCATGTTGCCATGCAGAAAGCCAAAGAACTCAAAGAAGGCGTAATCGTCTGCATTGCTCCAGATGGCGGCGAAAAGTATCTGAGCACCACACTGTGCGATCCGAATCTGTGTTTGGAATGTGTCAGAAAGTTTGGTATCCGCTGTAGCTACCGTGATGGCGACCCAGTGCTAAAAGGCGACATAAACACAATCTGAGGAATGGTTTGCTGTGGCGTTTGGGCTGATACCTTTCCCGCTTTCCGTACTGTTTGTTGTGGTTTTTGCTGTTGTTGTTGAATTGGTTCTCTGGAAACTGCGTAAGAATGGGCAAGTTTACCGGATGCTCTCAAACGTTGGCATAGTGGTCGGTGTAGTTGTGGTGGGGTTGGTTTTGGCTTTGGTGGCTTCGGCGCTGCTGTAAGCGATTTAAATTTTTAAATCCGATCCAAGAAATAGAATTTAGAATTACCAAAACCGTTGCGTAACTTCTAAGTGAGGCAGTTTACTCTGGCGGTCAAGATGCTTTATTCTTAGGTTATGGGCATGATTGAAGTTTGAGCAATCATGTTTCTTCACGTTTAGGATGCAGGTGCAGTTAACGTTGAAGTCTATGTTAGAGGCTTTTTGGGGTTTAGTAGTTACTGAATAGTGGATACGTTTGTGTTTGGTTGCTTCAGCGATGTGTGTTGTAAACTTTTTTGTTTCCCCGACTAATTCTTTCTGGTCAATGTCTTCGGGTGCCAAGATGTCGATTTTTATGGAACCAAACCGGCAACCATAACATGCATTCGCTTCCATACCAATCACTTGGAAACCTACTTAGCGCTATGCCAAATTAACACTTTTTAAGAAAGCAAATTCGCTAATTTTGTGAAGACGGCTTTGCTGTTTTGCGAAGTGCAGTGTGCAAGCTGTTAAGTCTGCTTCCTAGACCCAAAACCAAGCAGTTATCTGGTTGTGCAGTGCTCGAAACCTAATGTTGCTGCTTCCCGAACAAGCCGCTCCAACTCAGGCTTAACCAACACATAATTTCCTACCGCGACATGGCGCACGTTTTGGCTTTGCTCAGCCACGCCTCGGCTTTTGAGCAATTCTGAGGAGAGGCTGCTGCCCATCGCGAATTCGAGGTCAACATGTTGCTGGTAATTGGTTATCCATACGAAGTCTTTGCCTTCGAGTTTGTAGGTGATTTTGCCCTGTTTGACTACTTCAACGGTTTCGGGAACGGCGTTTTTGATGAGTTGGCGGAGGTTTTGGAGGGTTTCTTTCTGTTGGGGGTTTAGGCTGTTTAATACTTCGTCTATTGTTTGCTGTTTTTCTTGTGCTTTTGTCATAATAGAAAATGAGTTTCGGGGGTTTTTATTTTTGATGACATCCAAGCGGATGCTCTTACGTGCGATTTTTTTCTCTATCCCCCTTATTTATAGGCTCAACGGTTGCATACGCTGTTTTGGCAGGCTTCAGTGTGTGTTAGGTAAGAGTGCTGGTTGATGGGCGTTTGTTGGGTAAATAATGTGTTGTTTGGGCACTTGTTTTTGGCTGTGTCCGTTTAAATTGGTGTGTCTGTTTTGGGTTCGGCGTTCGTGCGGGTTTGCTGGCTGGTTATGGCGCTTTTCGCAAGCAGTGCCGAAGTCAACTTAGATAGGGGTTTGTTGCTCTGCCAAGACCGCCCTATCCCCTATAAAAAGCAGCAACAAGAGGACCTACCTGTCTCAGAGGTACCTCCCCTCCCCTTCTATGCTTCAACTGCTTGTGTTACTTTAGAGTCGTCAACTTTATGCCAAGAGTTTGTTTGGAAAAGATTTATTGCTGGTCGAATCTAGCGTTTAACAAGGGACGTTAGAAGTGGCGAAAACTATGTGGATAGTTAAACGCTGATTCGCCAGCCAATTTGTCTAACATTTATGGGCAATCACTATTGATCAGGGAATGCGCTCTTAATGCTTCCACAAATAATCTATAGAGGCTCTATTGATCGGGTTTATTATCCGGTTTTTCATCGGCTAAGATAAGCAGCGGTTTTTGAGTTAACCTTTTATGTATTACGTGATCAAATACCAACTTAAATTGTAGTCGGCGCTAAGATGAAAGCAAATAAAATCGCTACAACACTCATTTTCTGTATACTAACATTATCCTTATGCTTGAATTTAGCGGAAAATATGGTTTCAGCAACCAAAGACCCTGCCAAAATATCCTCTGACGCAGCTTATCAACCACTTATTTCTGCAACATATGGAAATTGGACATACAGTAACGGTAGCTCATGTTCGAGTTATGGGTTAGCCATGGGCACCGATGGAGGATACGTTATCGCAGGTAACCAATTGAATATACCAATAACATTTTTTGATGCTTGGCTTGTTAAAGTGGATTCAGCAGGAGTTGAGCAATGGAACAAATCATACGGCTCTATAGGTGCCGATTTTGCGTATAGTATAGTTAATTGTTCTGATGGAGGATACGCATTTACGGGTTATTCTAGCTCCTATGGAACAAACCTCAGCGATGCCAATGTATGGTTGGTTAAAATTGACGAGAACGGTACCCAACAGTGGATGAAAACATACGGAGGAACAGGTACTGATTACGGCATGAATCTTATCGAAACCTCTGATGGCGGCTATATGGTAATCGGTTGTACTGACTCCTATGGAGCGGGGAGTTACGATTTTTTTATCGTAAAAACGGATTCATTAGGAAACATGCAATGGAGTAAATACTTCGGTTATAATGGTTGGGATGTTGCTTATGGAGTGGTTGAAACCGCTGACAAAGGCTATGTAATAGCAGGTAGTACTAACACTTCTCAATCGGGTTTTAAAGGCTGGTTGATTAGGGTGGATTCAGAAGGCAACCAACTTTGGAACCAAACCTACGGAGAAGCCAATGCGAGTAGTACTTTTCGTGGAATCTTAAGGACATCTACGGGTTTTGCCGTGGTAGGATCCATTGGGGGTCCTAACAAAAGTAACTGTTGGCTTGTTAACGTTGACGAGAACGGTACTGTGATTTGGAGCCGAGCATACGGAGAAAATGCCTACTGTGGAGTTAACGATTTTATCAGGACATCGGATGTAGGATATGCATTAACAGGTTTCATAACCGTTACGGGAAATCACAACGACCTTTTGTTACTTAAAATAGATAAGAACGGAAATATGGAATGGAATCAAACATTCGGCGGAATAGAATATGACCAAGGCTGGAACATAATCCAGACACCTTTCGGTTATGCTTTGGGCGGCGAATCACAATCATATAACAGTTTAACAACCAACCAATACTGGTTAATTCTAACGGATAACAATGGGCGAATTAATTATAATTTAACTACATGCACTGTGGGTCAAGGAACTATATCGTCTGGCAATCAGACGTACATGTCAGGAGACACTGTAGATTTGGTTGCTGTACCGGCTGACGGCTGGATTTTCAACGGCTGGAGCGGAGATGCCTCAGGTACAAGCAACACTTCAATCACAATGAACAACGACAAAACAGTAACTGCCACATTCACTCAGATCCCCTACGACTTGACTATTATCACTGTGGGCAGTGGATTTGTTTATCCCGGCAACCAAAGTTTTACTCCTGGAACAACTGTCAGCCTATCAGCCATTAACGCTCAAGACTGGACTTTTAGCAGTTGGAGCGGCGACGCTTCCGGGGCAAGCAACACAACAATCACTATGGATACTAACAAAACAGTTACAGCTACCTTCACTCAAAATCAACCATCACCTTCCCCTTCAGGTTCCAGCGCATCCACCCCACCAAGTTCTACACCCTCCAACCCGTCTTCAACACCAACCGCTACACCCATCGCGCCCGAATTCACATCAATCATAATATTACCAGTACTTTTTGCCACATTGCTTGCAGTTACCATCAAGCTAAAAAACAGCAGAAAATAGTAGAACCAATATTTTCACCCATAGAAAAGCGGTTTATGCATTGCAACGGTGTTCTCTTGGGGGAACGCCCTGTTCTTTGGGGAGAGTGATAAGCCCCTCCAGCACTTCTTTAACTTGTGAACCCAGATGAAGAAAACTTTGGTGCCAATAATGCTTATTTTCTGTCTTCTATTTCCCCTAACAGCACTATCAACTGCAGAAGCAGAAAGTGGTTCCTACATAGAATTCACAGTAAACACACCTGCTGAAAACAAAACCTACAGTAAAGATCATCTAACTCTAAACGTATCAGTTCAATGGCTATGGGCAAATTTGTACGGTGTATCCTACAGTATAGACAACCAAAACAGACGCTACCTCCCCATGGAACTGAACTTTAAAGACCTCCAAACCTTCTTCAGCGGAAGCTATCAGGGCGTAGACACAATTCCAAAGTTGAGTGACGGGGAACATAACGTCACTGTCTATATAGAGTGCCAGAGTGGCAGTTCACCAACGCGGAAGACACGGGAAACCATCGTTTACTTTACAGTCGACACAAAATCCCCCAGTCTTTCCGACATCACGATTCAGGACCAAATCTGCAATCAACCTGTCATCCCCCTGAACTTTACGATAAACGAGGCGACTTCGTGGGTAGGCTACAGCTTAGACAATACCGCAAATGTTACAATTACAGGAAACGCAACAATAACACCGGCAGCCGGAGCTCACAACGTAGTCATCTATGCTAATGATACAGCTGGAAACATGGCCAAAACTAACACCTTCAACTTCACAATACAAACCAATCCACCCGCCGAGATTACGTTAATCATTATTGGTGCTGTTAGTCTCGTCACTGCCGGTACATTTCTGATAGTTTTCCTTTATCGACGGCATTTGGGTTTGATTGTTCGCTCTACATAAGTGGGTGAGCGGGTACTAGCATTTTTTATCATTCAGCAGTTTTAGCAGTGTCTCTTTGCCCTCTGTCACGGTCAGCGGCACCTCATCGATTAGTCCCTGTGCTTTCAGTTCACCGAACAAATCCACGATCGTCGGCGGCTCCAAACCCGAGGCTTCCAGCATCTTTTTGTCCTGCAAGACCTCGCTGGTTTTGCCTTCGCCCAGCAGGTTACCATGGCTGATGACGACTATGCGGTCAGCTAATTCGGGGATGGCTTCAACATCGTGGGTTGAAACGATGATGGTTGTGCCGGCTTTGCTGAGTTCGTTGAGTGTATCGAGCAAGCCCCTTCCGAGAGACTAAATCGAGGTTGGCGGTGGGTTCATCGAGGATGAGCAGTTCAGGCTTTAGACACCAACGCCGTTGCAAGTGAGACTTTCTTTTTTTCGCCAAAACTCAACCGATGAGGCGGGCGGTCCTTGAGATGCTCAATGCCCATCTTCTCAAGCACATGGGCGCTTCGGGCTTTGATGTCTTCAGGGGGTAACTTGAGGTTTTTTGGTCCATACTCAACATCCTCGATGACGCTGGGGGTGAAGAGTTGGTCGTCGGGGTCTTGGAAGACTATGCCGATGCGTGAACGGAACTTCTGGAAGTCCTTTGACGAGGTTTTTTCGCCGAAAACTGTGACTTCCCCTTTCTTTGGCATCAGAAGCCCTGCAATAAGCAGTATCAGTGTGGATTTTCCTGAACCGTTCGGACCCAGCAATGCCACCCGTTCGCCCTGCTTTATTTCAAGGGAGACGCCGTGGAGTGCAGCTACGCCTGCGGGGTAACTGAATTTTACATCTTTCACTGAAACGATGGCTTCAGACAAAACAGGGGTCTCCTAAAGCAGTGCAATTGCGGCAAACGCAATTATTATCGATGACGCAAAGGCGACGTCGCGGATGCGCAGCTTTGGCATAGCATGTTTGTTGTCGTTTTCTATTTGGAAGCCTCGGGCTTTCATGGCTAAGTAGACGCGTTCGAGCGTTCGTAGGTGCGGATGAATAGTGAAGCGATGATGCCACCTAAATCTTTGAGGGATTGCAGATTCAGGCTGCGTTTGTGGACGTAGGTTCTTGCTTCTTTGGCGATGAGTACGCTTTGGGCTTCCTCGATGGAGACGAAGAAGTAGCGGTAGGTTAAGCTGAAGAGTTGTATGATTAGGGTTGGGACTTTGAGGGTTGCAAACATTTTTAGGGTTTTATCAAAGCCAGTGGAGAGTATCAGCATGATTAGTGATGCAACGCAGAACCATACACGAACCGTGAAGACTGCGGCTGCTGTCATTCCTTCGACTGTTATTGCCAAGTTTAATCCGCCCAAACTTGCCGCCCAAACGGGTGTACCTGCGGTAGTGAATAGGGTGAGTATTGAGAGTACGGCGGCTAATGCTGTGACAAACGCGGTTCTTAAGAAGAAGTGTTTAAGCGGAATCCGAGAAACCAAAACCAACACCAATGGAACTACGCAGATTGCAAGTAAATAGGTGAGGTTGGTGATGAAGAGGGAAGCGATGATCATGCCGATGATGGCGACGAGTTTAGCGACTGGGTTTATGGCTTGCATGACGCCTTTTTTGCCGCTTAAATCTTCCACATAAACAAGTGATTCTGCACCTTCAGCTAAATCTCTAAGCGATTGCGGTACCTTCATTGTTTTCCACCTTTCTTTTTCCTGATTAATTTAGCCACACCTATCCCAACAACAAACAGCAGTAACGTGGCTGCGATACCCACGATTAGGGCAATCCATTGGCTGTCAGAACCTGCGATGGTATAATCCTTGAATGGTGCAGTCCAGATTTGCTGTTCTTGTGCACCCAACTCTTCGGCTTTTAAGTCAAAGGTTTCCATGGCATACGAGAAGACAAAAGTGCCGAGTATAACAAAGATTAAGGCGGCGGCTAAGCCAATGGCGATTGTTTTCTGATTCATTTTTTTATGGTTTGCCATTTATGCTTCAACCTCTTTGTTTTTGAATAATCCAAGTTTTCCCAAGATGGGGCTACTCTGCAAAACGTCTGGGCGCAGCTTTAGCAGAGTGCCGATGATTATAACTGCGACTACGCCTTCGGCGACGCCGATTACTGAGTGGTTAATGACCATGGCGGGAAGTGTGACGTTTAAGCCATACTGGAACACTCCTTGAGATAGGCTTAGTTCTACTGCTGCCGCGACTGCTGCAAGTAAATCACCGACAAAGGCAGATACAAAAACCATTCCAAGTATGGTTCTACTCGATTTTGGCTTGAGTGCCATATTCAGTACTAAGAATAGTGCACAGGGGATGAATACGCCGATGATGCCCATGTTTAGCACGTTAGCGCCAAGAGCTGTGATTCCTCCGTCGCCGAATAGGAATGCCTGTAGTACCATGATTATAGTTATGGAAATTAGACCTGCGAAGGGACCGAGTATGAGTCCGATGACTGCTGCACCGAGCAGGTGGGCGGTGGTTCCGAAGAAGACGGGGTAATTGGCGAACATGGCTGCGAAGAACAGCGCGGTTAATAGCCCCATCATTGGGACTTGTGATTCAGTTAACTTTATTTTTCTGAAGGAGATTGCCCAGAAGATGATTGTGATTACGAATGCAGCTGCCAAAACGGTTGGTGTGAGGTATCCGTCGGGTATGTGCATGCTATTTGGTCTCCTCCAGTAACACGATATGGTGGAAAGGTGCTACACAGTATTAAAGATTTGTGATTTCGTGCTACTGTTTCAACAATTACCTCACGATTTTCCGATAGACTACACAAAAATTAGGTTTCTACCCAAAAATTACAATAACTTAGGCTTCTTTGCGGAATTTCGCAGCCCGATTCGCAATCAAAGTCGCAACCGCACCAGCCGCCACGCCGCCATCAATGTTAACAACCGCCAAACCAAGCGAACAAGACTGCAACATAGCCATCAAAGTACTCACACCCTTCGCGCCAAAACCGTAACTGTTAGAAGTCGGCACCGCAATTACGGGCACATCCACCAATCCCGAAACAACCGAAGCCAAAGCGCCCTCACGTCCAGCCACAACAACCACAACATCCACGTCGTTGGCGATGACTTCCTTTATTGGTTCAAGCAAACGATGGATACCTGCTACACCAACATCGTAGGCAACGGTGACTTTGCAGCCCATCTCTTCCGCGACGACTTTAGCTTCCTCCGCCACAGGAATATCCGATGTTCCAGCCGTTAAAATCCCAACTCGACCGCCGTAAGCTGTGGTAACATAGCCTTTCTTTTTGAGAACAGCCATGCGTGCGCGCTCTTTGATTTCAACCTGCAAACCATCAGTCGGTATCGCCTTGATTGCGTCAAGGTGGTCTTTGCTGCATCTGCTCACAATCACCCTGCCATTATGGGACAGCATAACTTGGCAGATTTCCGCTACATCAGCGGGGGTTTTGCCTTCAGCCAAAATAATCTCAGGCACACCCTTACGCAGTTCCCTGTTGCCATCCAGCTTCGCTAAGCAACCCAACTCATCCACCGCCAAAAGCTTAAGCATCGTCTCTGCTTGAGCCGCGGAGAGTTCGTTGCGAGAAACCTTGTCTAAAATTTCCCTTAGCGATAACATAAAGTAGACAATACTTAAAAAACCAAATAATAATATATCTATTATGCTTGCTTGTCTGAACCGTTTTTTGTGATGACCTATGATTGAAAAACAGAAAATTCTTGTTATTGATTGTAACGCGTCTGGGATAGCGGGGGATATGCTTCTTGGCGCATTGTTGGATTTGGGTGTGAATGTTGAACGGGTTATTTCCGCGATTAAAACGCTTGAGAGCCCCTGAGTTTGGCTATAGGCACATCGATATAGCCATCGATGAGGTAACGCGGGGCGAGTTCCGTGCTACCCAAATCGACGTAACCTCAACCGCAGCCGAGAAGAGGCATGGCGGCGAACTCATCGCCATCGTGGAGAAAGCAGCAGCGGGCATCTACATGTCAGATAAAGCCAGAGCATTCGCTTCCAAAGTCATCCGCACAATCATCGAAGCCGAAGCTGACTTGCATAAAACAAGCTTCGAAGATGCCCACCTCCATGAAGTCGCACTTGATCGATACAGCCGCCGAAATCATTGGCTGCGCCGTAGCACTCGACGACTTGCACCTCTTCGAAGCAAAAATTATCTCGACGCCTCTGGCGGTTGGCGGCGGCGTATTCAAGTTTTCCCACGGCATCGTCTCCGCACCTGCACCCGCCACTTTGGCGATTTTGCAAGGCAAAGAATTTCCCGTTCCATGGTGGACCCATCGAAAAGGAGTTGGCTACACCCACAGGCACAGCACTGCTTGTCAATTTGGTAAGCGAAGTGAACAGTTTCTATCCATCCATTGTTCCCCTTAAGGTAGGGTATGGCGCTGGAACCAAAGAATACCCCGAATTGCCCGCAGTCCTGCGCCTCACTTTGGGTGAAGCATCCGAAATGGAGCTTGTCCGCGACGAAATCGCAGTGTTAGAAACCAACATCGACGACGCCACAGGCGAAGTCCTCGGCTACACCGTCGACAGGCTACTGGCGGAGGGCGCCAAAGACGTAAGCATACTACCCGTCTTCACAAAAAAGAATCGCCCAGCCCAAATCATCAAAGTCATCGCTGACCAAAAAGACGTCTCCCACCTCTCAGAAGTGCTCATCGCCGAGACAGGCACGTTAGGCGTTAGAGTTTACTACTGCGAACGCCACATAATCAATAGGGAGCTGCTTATGGTGGATTTGTCTGTTATGGGCAATAAGGAGTCCGTGCGCGTGAAGGTCTCCAAGAACGCCAAAGGCGAGATTGTGCGCATTAAACCTGAATATGAAGACCTCAAACGGCTGGCGGAGAAGACGAAGCTGCCACTGCGGGTGCTCTTAGACCAAGCAGTTTCAAAAGCCCAGGAAATGTATCCTAAAAAATAGGCGATAAAATGGAAGCATTAAATCGTAAAGTAGAAGAACTCAAAGCTTTCATCGCTGACAAAGCAAAAAACGGCGCAGTAATCGCTTTCAGCGGCGGCGTAGACAGCGCAACCTTAGCTGCCATAAGCCGCCAAGTTTTAGGCGACAAAGCAGTCGCTGTTATCGCTCAATCACCCACATACACAGCCGACGAATTGCGAGACGCCCAAAAAACCGCCAGACAAATCGACATCAAACTCTACGTCACATTAACACAGGAACTACAAAACAAAGAGTTCACCAAAAACCCAGAAAACCGCTGCTACTACTGCAAAAAGGAACTGCTGCAAAAACTAACCTCGTTTGCAAAGGAACATGGTTTCTCAGCGGTGTTTGAAGGCACAAACTTTAGCGATTTAAGCGACCACCGACCAGGCTTCAAAGCGGTACAGGAAACCGAAGGCGTCTACAGCCCATGGGTCGCATGCAAATTCAGCAAAGAAGAGATTCGCCAAGTCGCCAAAAATCTGGGTTTAAACGTTCATGATAAGCCTTCTTTGGCTTGTTTAGCGTCGAGGATTCCTTTTAACGAAGAGATAACGGCTGAAAAGCTTAAGCGCATTGAGCAGGCTGAGGCGGCAATACGGGAAGTCGTGAATGTCCGCCAATTAAGGGTGCGGGACCACAATGGTTTAGCACGTATCGAAGTCGGGCGAAGATGAGCGGTCGCTGTTCTGTAATGTGGATGTTTTAGATATGGTTGCGGTGGAGCTCAAAAAATTGGGGTTTGTGTATGTTACGTTTGATTTGGAAGGTTACCGAAGTGGTAGTATGCTAGAGACGCTTAATGCGTCCACTTAGCGGATATAATTGTTCTGTACTGCTTGAGGCAAGCTCCACAACTGAGCCTGCAACCCAACCCAAACGCAGACACCAAAAAACACTGGCGTTGCAAAGCCCGCTGGAAGAAGATGAGTATAGAGGATCCCTGCCATTATCAACTAATAAAAAATAAAAATAAACACGCTAAGCTTATTGCACAACTCGCGGATAACTGATAAATATAATAGGCATTTTTAGAATGTAGTTCATTTCTGAAGTCACATATTAATTTAGCACAGTTTCCCATCATTTTCTAGCAATTGCATGTAGATTTTTGAAGAGGTTGAATGATTTGTCTATAGAAAAAATTAGGCTAGACGAAGCACGCGACCAGCATGTACCCTGGCGCAAATGGGGACCCTACCTAAGCGAGCGGCAATGGGGAACAGTAAGGGAAGATTACAGTAACGACGGAGCAGCCTGGGATTACTTTTCACATGACCAATCCCGCTCCAGAGCTTATCACTGGGGAGAAGACGGAATCGGCGGAATCTCCGATGACAAACAATACCTATGCTTCTCAGTTGCACTATGGAACGGAGTAGACCCAATCCTCAAAGAAAGAATATTCGGCTTAACCAACAGTGAAGGCAACCACGGCGAAGACGTAAAAGAATACTACTTCTACCTCGACAGCACACCCACCCACTCATACATGAAGTACCTCTACAAATACCCCCAAAACGCATATCCCTACACCGACTTAGCCAACACAAACAAATCAAGAAACAGATACCAATTCGAATACGAATTATTAGATACTGGAATCTTTAACGAAGACCGCTACTTCGACGTATTCATAGAGTACGCCAAAGAATCACCCGAAGACATCCTAATCCAAATAACCGCGCACAACCGAGGCGACCAAGCTGCAACACTAAACATACTTCCAACCCTATGGTTCCGCAACATATGGTATGGAAGCAAAACCCCAGTTGAACGTCCAATAATAAAAGAATTAGTCGAAATGCAAAATGTAAGTGCCGCAGTAGCCGAGCATCAATTTTTAGGAAAACGCTACTTATACGCCCAAGGAACAGTCCCTCTACTTTTTACAGAAAACGAAAACAACAACCAACGCCTATTCGGAACAACAAACCTAACCCAATACGTCAAAGACGGAATCAACAACTACATCGTAAACAAAGACAACAACGCAATCAATCCAGCGAAAATAGGAACCAAAACCTCAGCAAACTATCAACTCACCATACCTGCAAAACAGTCACAGACCATCAAACTAAGATTAACCACTATGAGTCCCGAGGACCTCCAAGGTAGAACATTGTTCGATGGAGAATTCGATAGAGTATTTGACATGCGCCGACAAGAAGCAAACGAATTCTATGAATCAATCAGCCCAATGACTCTTAATGACGACGAAAAAAACGTGTTAAGGCAAGCACTCTCGGGCATGCTTTGGAGCAAACAATACTACGAATACGACATAGCCAAATGGTTAAACGAGCACAATGTAGATTTCTACACTGAATCTCAAAGACCAGTTCGAAACATAAACTGGTTCCACATGGTTAACAGCGATGTCATCTCAATGCCTGACAAATGGGAATACCCCTGGTATGCAGCTTGGGATTTAGCATTCCACACAGTTGCAATATCCATGGTTGACCCAGACTTTGCCAAGCAACAATTAAACCTGATGCTGAACGAACGTTACCTACATCCCAACGGCCAATTCCCAGCTTACGAATGGAACTTTAACGACGTCAACCCCCCTGTTCACGCTTGGGCAATTATTTTTAACCATAACTTAGAAGAAGCGCTATACGGCAAAGCTGACACAGAATTTCTTGAAAACGCCTTCCAAAAATTGCTGATGAATTTCACTTGGTGGGTAAACCGAAAAGACAACGCTGGCAACAATCTCTTTCAAGGCGGCTTTCTTGGATTAGACAACATTGGACTTTTCGACCGAAGCGCCAAATTTCCTCCAGGCGTAACTTTAGACCAAGCAGACGGCACAGCATGGATGGCAATGTTTAGCCAAAACATGCTAACTTTAGCTTCAATCCTCGCTAAAGATAACCCAGCCTACGAAGACCAAGCCATAAAATTCTTTGAACACTTCCTCTGGATTGCACATGCCCTCAATAGCGGCGGACCAGACCGAATCGGATTATGGGATGAGGAAGACGGCTTCTACTATGATGTAATACGGCATACTGACGGAAGGGCAGTTAGGCTAAAAGTCCGCTCAATGGTTGGCTTAATCTCACTTTGCGCCAACAGCGTTTTCACAGGCGAAAACATCGAAAAGATGCCTCACTTTATGGAGCGCGTGACTTGGTTTGTTCAAAACCATCCCGAACTAGTCGCTAACATTCATAGACCAGGTGTTCGTGGCGCTAACGGCAGCTTTTTACTTAGTTTGTTGACCGATGACAAACTCCGTCGAGTACTTGCAAGAATGCTAGATGAAAACGAATTTTTAGGCCCCTACGGAATTCGATCGCTATCCCGTGTCTACGAAAACCCCTACAACGTTCAATTAGGCAACGAATCATTCAGTATAGCATATGCACCTGCAGAATCAACCACTGGAGCCTTTGGCGGAAACTCAAACTGGCGAGGACCCGTATGGTTCCCCATAAACATCCTCATCGGTCGCGCTCTGCTAAACCTGTATTCATACTATGGTGACGACTTCAAAGTCGAATGCCCCACAGGTTCAGGAAAAATGATGAACCTGTTTGAGGTAAGCAAAGAAATTGCATCTCGATTGACAAAGACTTTTCTGCGCGATAGTAATGGCAAACGACCAGTTTATGGGGGTACAGAAAAATTCCAAACAGACCCAAACTGGAAAGACAACATATTATTCTATGAATACTTCCACGGTGATAATGGAGCTGGGTTAGGAGCAAGCCACCAAACAGGTTGGACGGGTTTAGTTTCTGTTCTCTTGAAACTTTATGGTACAGCTACAGCAGAGGCAGTTCAGGAAGGAAGACAGGGATTGTTTAAGAAATTGGCGAATCAATAAGAAGAGATTCGCTTCCTTTTTTACCTTCTTTTTTGGAATTTGGCATACTTCAGTGTTTATTTTTATTATAAATTGAAGCTCATTTAGCGCATTCTCCAGAAAAAAAAGTAATGACATAAAAAAAGCTATGCGAGAAGGGTTTGGGGTGCCGAGTTGAGTCTAAACCCCACAGCAATCACTGACCATCTTTAGCACTTGACAAAGCCGCATTTCCTTGATGTTATCTCAGAGTCGGTCTTTAGCAGTTACCAAGGACTGATCCCATGTCACCGTGAAGCGTGTTCCTCAACCGGCAAATACACCTTTCTTTCCATCTGATATAATAGTGTGTGACTACAACGCGCTAGCAACAAAACAAAGCCGTGGCAAGGGAAAAGCAGCCAAGGGCATATTAAACTTTAAAAAATTATGGTCAAATCTAAAGTTAAAAGTAGTTACAGGTTGAGTCTAAACCCCACTTCTTAGCACATACACGACCATAAGTGCTTACCAAGACCTTTCCTTGACATTCTTGTCTTGGTTGGGTTCTTCAATAGTTACTCATGGTTTGTACAGATGCCTTAGTGGAGCGTGTTCCCCAACCTGCAAACAAATACGCTCAAGAATCAAATATAATTCTATGTTGGCAACAACCAGACTCCACAGTACAATCGGAAAACTTAAACAGAACCATGCTGAACTTTATCGGTGCTGGTGCCGGGGTATCCGAGCCAGGTCTAAATAGGTGGCCAGATAAAAACAATTTGCCCCTAAGATATGGAGGAGGACTTAAGATCCTCTGGCGCAGGCCTTCGTGGGTTCAAGTCCCACCCCCGGCACCACTATGTTCAAAAATACTGAGGGTTTATCCCTGGCAAACCCTTTCAGTATTTTTTGTTTCTAAGAGTGGTTGTTAATACTCTAAAAGAGAAAAACCTCTTACAGAAACCTTCAGGGGTTAAAGTCCCACCGTCAATCCCACCGTGTCTTTTCTATTAGTTGTTGGCAAGAAACCTCTATACACAACAGCAGGCATCACTTTAAAATCAGAAAAAACCGTTATTTATCGCTTATTTTTAATGCAATAATTATGGGTTGAAAAAAGAAGGAGTAAACGGTTGTTTACTCAATCAGATATTTTTTGTTTTAGGTTTGCGGCGTTGTCGAATGACTAGAGCGGTAGCGATTATTACTATTGCAATTACGAGGGCTGCGATGTAGATGCTGTATTGGTCGAAGAAGCCATTTGTGGTTGCAGTTGCGGCTTGATTTAAAGTTACTGTGTAAGTGTTAGCTGCAGTATTGAACGGATGTGTTGCCCAATCATCGTATGCTACGCTTTGAAGAATATGCGCAGGCAAAATTGGATAAAATAAGACATCACTGACAAAATTTGGGTCCGCAACAGGTAGAGTAAACTTCACAGTGTACTCATCAACTACTTGGATGTTATCGGCTGAACCTAGAGTACTTGTAAGCCCTACATCGTTCATTACGCTGTCATAGGTGAATTTTACGTCTTTTGCACTGAATTTTTCGCCGTCTTGCCAAGTTACGTTTTGCCGTAAATGCAATGTCCAAATTGTTTGGTCAGCAGAAGCCTCCCAACTAGTTGCCAAAGCGGGGATAAACAAACTGCTACTATTTTGTGTTGCTAGGCTCTCAAAAATTTCAGCAATCACTTCATAATCATAGGAAGATCCACCTAAGTAGAAAATATATCCCGTTACGGGGAGATGCTGCGGTACAGCCATGACTATTTTAGCTTGCAAAGTTGGCTGTTTTAGCACCCAGTTTTCAGCGCCCGGCCACATATATGGGAAGTAAGTTTCAAAAGGTGCCTTCTCTAAGGTTTGAGGATCAAAAGCAACAGCTTCCTTAAGGTAGGCAATAACGATAGTTGGCTGTTCGTTGTAGAATAATTGTTGCCATTGCTTCAGGTATGCGAGGCGTTGGGTTTCGTTTGTGGTTTGCTTAATTAAACTGCATAGGCTATCGCTTTGGGTGTTGTTCCAAAGGTTATCGTTTTCGCCTGTAGGTGGAAATTGGCTGCTATCATACTTGTCATAGGGCGTACTATTTTCGCCATAGCCATATGTTATGAAAGCGGCATCAAAGCCGCCTTGGTCATAGCTTTTGCCCAGCATATCCATTGATTCAGGGTATAGTCGGTTAATGATGCCAGCAAAATCCATAGTGACTATATCTGCTTTTATGCCTGCTGCATTCAAGTTAGCCTCTACTAAAAGAGCTGTAGCTTTTGTTGCTTCGATGTTGGATCCAACTAGTAAGGTTATGTGGAATAGATTGGCTGTATTTGATGTTGTGTCGTATCCGGCTTTTGTGAGGAGCTGCTTTGCTAAAGTGATATTGTAGGAGTAGGGCTGAATTGTTGAATCGAATCCGGTGGTGAGAGGGCATAGACCAGATACGGTTCCGGGCATAGCGATGCCGTCAAATACGTTGTCAACGATTTCTTGCCTTGGAATGAGGTGGCTTATAGCTTGGCGAACGTAAAGTGCGGCTTCTGCAGCTCGGGAAGCGTTAGCTTTGCCAAGGGGTGTATCTACACCTGTTCCAAAGACTGGATGCTGCAAATTGATGTCTATCTGGAAGACATCGCCTGCATAAGCACTAACATAGTCTTCCCCTGAGGTGGAAAGGGTGGTAACCTCGCTTAGTTTGTAATATGGACTTATGACTGAAACGTTGCCTGCTTTAAGAGCTGCAACTGCGGCGCTGCTGCCCGGGATGTACTGTAAATCAAGTTCCTGAACTCCAAATGCACCAATACTTTGCAGCGCATCTTTGTTCCAGTAGTTCTCGTTTTTCACTAACTTTACGGCGCCAGTGATAGGGTCTGTTCCCATGTAGATGTAGGGTCCTGTGCCTATTGGGCCATAAGCTGTGTAGGAGGTGGGTTGTTGGCTTTTTGCGGGCTGTATGATTGCCAGCATTGAAACCGTGATAATTAGAACTAGAAAAATTGTTGCTGTTTGGGTTTTAGAGGTCAAATATATTTCTCCGATAGCCAGATTTTACCGTGTTAACGCTATTAATACTTCTGAATCAACGGTCACAAATTTAAATGTTTTATGGTGGAATCCAATAGGGAATAACGAATAATAGCATATAGATAGTTAATTTTTTGTTGCCAAGCACCTGCCTGTTAATGTGGATGAGATGCTTTGCGATTGCAGTATGTGCGTATTGGGTTACAAACGTTTGAAAGGTTACAATCGCTCAATTTTTAAGAGCTGGTCGATAGGTTTTTGTTTAGCTAAGTTGACCTTAGCTTTGTCGTGGGCGAGTAGCTCAGTACTTTTTTTTCTAACCTAAGTTTTAAGTAAACATCCCCTAAACTACAACCTATGCGATGCGTGCTTAGCAAAGGCAAACAGAAAGAACTGCTGATTAGCACCAAGGTAGCGTTGGGGCTTTCATGGAGAGGATTAGCCCAAAAAATAGGGATTAGTTATACGACGATCAGAGAATGGCGGGATGAGAAGTGGTCAATAAGGCAAGACATCTTTGACAGAATTATTGTAGTCTGCCCTGAGCAGAAGTCTTTTAAACAGTATATCATAGAACTAAAAAGAGGACACATGGGGCCAAAAGGTCGGTGGCTTAAGCACAAAACGACTTATGCATGGTTTCTTCGATCAAGCGTATACGCAACAAAGCAGTTCTTGGAAATCTAAAGGAGGGAAAACTGGTACCCGAAATTGGCATGTTAGAATGAAAAAGGAGCATGCTGAGGAATACAGTAAAATCCAGTACGAAAGGATAAAGCAGTCATTGAAATACAAACATGAATTCAATGGGCAAAAATATCGAAACGTTCTAGAGTTAGAGGTTGCAAAAATCCTTGCCAAGCAAAGTCGCACTTTCGAATATGAACACCAGTTGAAATGCGGTAATAGATTTTATTTCCCTGACTTCATACTTGGCGAGATAGTGATTGAGTGCACATTTTGGTATGATGTAGAGCAAAAGGCAAAAGAGCTAAGTCAAAAGATTACAGATTATCATAAACTAAACCTTAAAACAATTGTTGTTACAACCGACAATTATTTGGAAAAATATTCTGAATTGCTCGCTAACTTGAACGTTACAGTTATTACACCCAACCAACTTACTGAGGTGCTGGACGGGAAAAGTGGGCGAGTAAGAACGCCAAACGGCGCTTCCTCGAAGCTCAGTACGGATAGAGCACCAGCCTCCTAAGTTGGGGGTCGAGGGTTCAAATCCCTCCCCGCCCGCCACTACTTGAACCCACTACCGTTTGAATTAAAAGGAATTAACATTGAAGAATTTCAAAAGATCCTTCTATTACATGTGAGAGAAGTTACAGCCCACTCATATTGCAAACGTTTGAAGGTTTTAATGAAGCTTGGAGATATCAATAGTCCAGATAGAATTAAGACACTAATTTGTACCTACAACGTTTCTGAAACAAGAAAAGAATTACTGACCAATGCCTATGATTATTATGTCCAGTTCAAAGGCTTGACATGGATTAAACCTAGATTCACCAGAGATGACGTTCCCATATTCTTACCGCTTGAAAGCGAGTTAGATGCCTTAATAGCCGATACCTAGATCAAGATGTCAACTTATCTTTGTTCCACGAACAATTAGTCTTATAAAGAAAAGACATCGATTATTAATTGATGCCAACTAACAAAAAAGTTGACTGTAACGAAATTTTAGACAGTATAGATGAATACATTAGCTCCTTCGATAGAAATTGGAATATTCTTTACATAAGTAAAAGAACTGCTGATGATTTTGGGTTTAGTCAATGTGACCTCATCGGTAAGAATTTTTGGCAAATGTTTCCACGTTTTGTCGGAACTGAACTAGAGAAGATTTATAATCAGGTAATGGAGAAAAAAATACCCCAAGTTTTTGAATGGAAAACTATCTACGCCAAACCAAGCATAAGAGAGTTTACAGTATCACCCTCTGCTCTAGGAATAACAGTTCATGGAAAAGATATTACTGAACGGAAAAAAACCGAAGAAGCCGCTAAATTGGGTTCGACTATTTTTGATTTATCCTCTGATTCAATAGTTGTTGCAGATTTAGATGGAAACATTATCAGATTTAATGATGCCGCTTGCAAGATGCGTGGGTATAGTAGAGAAGAAATGGCTAAACTGAAGGTTAATGATTTAAATGCATCTGAATCAGCCGACCTTCTTAAATCCAGATTTAAACAATTGGTTGAACAAGGTAGTGCATTTTTTGAAGCGTTTCATGTGCGTAAAGACAAATCTTTGATACCTGTAGAGATTCATGCCAGTATTGTTGAGTGGGAAAACAAGAAACTAATCGTTGCTATCCATCGAGATATAACTGAACGCAAGAAAGCAGTAGAGGCACTTAGGGATAGCGAAAAGCTGTATCATACATTGTTTGATAATAGTGAAGATGGCTTTATGCTGCTTGAGCCAATTTTAGATAAGAATGGTAAAGGCTGTGATTTTCGATTTCTGGAGCTTAATTCCGCTTATGAGCGTCAAACGGGAGCTAAAGCAGTTGATGTTTTAGGAAAATTGGCAAGCGAGGTCACCCCTGAGCTTGAGCCAGAAATAGTACTATTAAGCGGTGACGTTGCCAAAACAGGAAAACCAGTTCACAATGAAGCGTATAACAAATACTCCTCCAAGTGGTATGACTCCTACTTCTTTCCGTATTCTAAAGGTCAAGTAGGCATTCTTTTCAGGGATATAACTGCGAAAAAGATGTTGGAGCAACAGCTTCTGGATAAAGAGCGTTTGGCTGCTATTGGTGCTACGGCTGGTATGGTGGGTCATGATATTCGTAATCCGCTACAGGCTATTGTTAGTGAACTTTATTTGGAAAAAGAGAACATTTCTAATCTTCCAGACGGGGAAGTTAAACAGGAAACGCTTGAAAGCATAACTTTCATTCAAGAGCAAGTTGACTATATCAACAAGATAGTTGCGGATTTACAAGACTATGCAAGAAATACTAAGCCGACTTCACATGACGTAAACATAAAAGACCTAATAGATAGCACCTTTTCAGCATTAACAATCCCAAGCAATATTGTAGCAAAATGTACTGTGCAAGGCAATCCTCAACTGAAGAGCGACCATGACTACCTCAGACGCATAATAACAAATCTAAGCACTAATGCAATTCAAGCAATGCCAAATGGTGGCAAGCTAACACTCAATGTAAAGCAGAACAAGCGATTAGTTGAGATTTCTGTTAGCGATACGGGTAATGGAATTCCAAAGGAAATTCAAGATAGGATATTCACGCCCTTGTTTACCACAAAATCAAAAGGTCAAGGATTTGGGTTACCAGTCGTAAAGAAGTTCGTTGAGCAATTGGGTGGAACAATAACTTTCGATACCCAAGAAGGCAAAGGAACAACCTTCAAAATAGAGTTGCCAATAACCCCTTAGACCTTTTCCCCACAGCCGTGTATACCCTACCCTATGTGATTTCCAACAAGCAAAGACAGTTTATAAAAATAATTCCTTATTCGTGACTTGAGTGATTAATTTAAAATCTTCGCTTAGGGTTGGATAATTCCGCTTGACTCTAAGTTTAAGCATTCGAAAGGTTTCATCGGTTATGGATTCATTGTTTAGGAACATGGATAGTAAATCCCTCTCTCTTGGCGGAAAAGATAGCTCTTTGCATAAAGTATCACATGAGGATACGCTATTGTATAGTTAGCTATTGTATCACTTAAAGATACGGAGCAAATATATGGAAAACCAAACAACAACTTACGTTTCTTTGGCAGGGCTTTCTTCTCAAGAAAGTCCTCAGGGTCGAGGGTTCAAATCCCTCCCCGCCCGCCACTGACAATCAAATAAACGTTGCAAAAAAGAAAAGCTTATAATTTTTTTAAAGCCAGCCTTTGCTTCTGAAAACGGCGATTAGACTAACAGATATGGCAACCATTAAGCCTATCATAAGGTAGAAACCCAAGGTGGTGTTTGCTTCAGGTATCGAAAAAGCGGTTCCACATATTCCGGCGATAAGAGTAAGGGGAAGAAATATGGCTGAGACTATTGTGAGTAAGCGGATAATGTTGTTTGTTGTTAGTGTTTGTACATTGATCAGCAGGTTTCCAATATCGCTTATTTCTTCACGGTGGTTGTCCACTCGGTCAATTAATGAAATGGTTCTGTCGTAGAGGTTTTCAAACCGTGCCAGAATGTTGTTTGAGACTACAGCAAATTCGCCTCTAGTGATTCTTCCCACGATCTCGCGAAGAGGACCTATTGATTGCCTCAAGGCTAACACTTCGTCTCTTGATTTGGCGATTTCTAAGCCAAAGTTAGTGCTCACCTGTTTTGGCTTTTCCCGGAAGAGTCTTCCCGCTTCTTTCCCCAGAGTTTGCAGCCTCTCATGTACCAAGTCAGAGACCAAAAAGTATTGGTTAGTAATCAAATCCAAAAAAATGTATAGAAGTATGTCTGTAGAAGGTGCGAGTGAAAGCGCGAAGTAACCATGGGTGCTAATTTTTTTGTAGACAGCACAGGTGATATCAGAGTAACCTTTGTGAACTGTAATTATCCAACGTTTACAAACAATAGTCAGCAGCCAATCCATTTTTGCATCAGGAACAAAACCGTTTTGATTAGGAAAAATTGCGAGACAAGAAATGTTGTCTTCTTTTTCCTCAATTTTTGACCGTTGCCCCTCTTTAGTTACTTCTTCTAAGTTTAATTCATCCGCTAACTCAAAGTATTCTTTCAATGTCTCTGTTTCTTCATCAGAAGGATCCTGCGCATCAACCCACAACACCGAATCCTCACTCACATTGTCAGGTAGAGACTCTAAGGCACTGGAGAGCCACCGTCCTTCCTCATGTTTACTAAGCAGGGTAATAGTTAACAGCTGTATTTCACCGTTGAGAGTTAGTCAAAAACGTCTATTTTTGCGCTCACTTTAATGTAACGTTTTTCTTGAATATCAATATGATATAAATTAATCAGCTAAAAAAATAATTCTCCCATAATTTTTTTAGGATAGAAAGAGCCATGGGTTTGTTTGGGTGAAATCGACAACTAAGCAAGGGTTCAAATCCCTCCCCGCCCGCCACTATAATTTTTATTTTTAAGCGTAAAGATGGCTGAAGATCTCCACGGATACATATACCAATTTATGCTTCTGAAAAATGGGTCATTTGTAAGTCTTTGCAGGTGTAAAGGAGTATCCACATATTGGTATTAACTGGAACTGGCGTTATTTTTATTGTAGTGATCTTTTCGATAATCATCTTAAATTTATAAACAAAATTCGGAATCTTCAGAGTGATTTACTTCATGCGAGGGTTCTGGAAACGGTCACTATCAACTGCAAAAGGAGGGATTCTAAACGCCAAGAGGAAGAATAGTAGCACTAGCAGCAGGAGCAAAAATGGGGCAAAAGAAAGAAGAGGAGAAACAGAAGCAACAACAAGCACAACAACAGCAGGCAGCACAAGCGCAACAAGCTCAACAGGCTCCCGCAGCGGCAGCTGCACCTACACCAAATAAAGACGTTTCTGTAGAGCTAAAAAAACTGGCTGACCTTCACACTTCAGGTGTACTTACAGATCAAGAATTCGCCGAATCAAAAAAGAAGCTTCTGGGAATATAGATAGCGAAAGTTTCTTTATTATTTCATCCTTTTTTGTTTTTAAAAGTTAAAATTTTAAAACATTTTTTATAAACGAGTGAGTTTCATTTAGAGGATGTCGATGCATAGAGCGATAAGTTCACCATTTCGCTTGCGCTTCATATCCGCCAGCTATTGAAAAATGCTCATCACGTGTCCCAGTAGATAAGTTGCTTGTACCCGCATGTTTCAAGCTGCGTCTGGTTATACACTAAGTCAAGGTTTTCCCCGTACTTCAACAGATTGTTCCCGACGGTTATACTTAGGTTAGTGGAGAAAGAATCTGAAGGCCACAGGCCCCAGAGGGAATCGTTGGGTCCACGGAAACCATACGCGTAATCCGCAGGAAGAACAAAACCAACCCGATCAGCAGCCGAGCCAGTGCTGCGGGGATGTTCTTTGGCATATTGCCAGAACTGCTTTAACGCATTAAGATGGTCCCGAGTTAGAACACTTTGAGTATAAGCCTCGTTTGAATCGAAGACCACAATATATTTTGCTCCATTATTGTAGGCTAAAACCATATCATCGTAGAGTTTACTCCCTGACTCAAGATACGGCGGCTGCTCGTATTCCCAAGTTACAATCACACCCCAATCCTTGTTTGCAACAGTAGCGGCGCCTCGGCATAACGCAATGTTTAGCTGTCGACTGTAATTCCAGCCTAACTGCGCCAAAATAACGTTATACCCAGCATTATAGTCGAATTGGTAGAGTGCATAATCTGAGCTAAACAAAGGAATCTGGGCGCCGTCTGAGTAGCCGTTTCTAAACCAATCAATCGATCTGCTTACAGTAGCATTGAACTGGCGGGCGGCATCAGAGTAGTCGGTTGCGTTTTTAACTTCAACCCATCCGCTGGCGAGATCCAACTGTTTTCCCGCCACTTCATCAATATAGTAAATCCCCAGGAATTGAGTGCCCCATCGGTCTTTAGCCGTCTCGGTCCAATTAGAAGCGGCGATAGCGTTGAAGGGTGCGGTATAATTGTAAGGTTGCCGTGGGGGACCCGTCAAATTAGAGGACGGCGGATAAGGCGAGTTTGTTCCGTTCAAAGGGCGGGTCTGATTTGCGGGAAATTGAAAGTTTCTATAGCTCAGTGGGAGGTCTTGGTAGATTATAAATGACATTCCTTTGTCGTAGAGATATTGGCATATGCTGTTTAGTCGGCTTTGGTTTTCGGTGATTGCGGTGCAGCCGACTATGAAGAGGTTTGTGTATGAACTGACTTCATCTATTAGGGCTGTTATGGTTTGGTTATCGTAGGCTGCGTCGATGCCAACATAAAAGTCGGAGCTTACACCATTCACGGCTGTACTGGGCAATGATTGAATCACTATTAAAGAAACCAAAAGTGCCATAACTAGACCGACGACAACAACCAATAGTTTGATGTTCATCAAACCGACTTTATTGCAAGCAGCTAATAAAGAATTACCAAATTCCATACTTAATCGGTTTTATGCTGGTGCCCCAGAAAAACGGGTTTGAATCGAATGAACATTAACCCTTGACCAGTATCAGCTTTCGACATTTGATCAAGTTGGCTTTCTATGTATTGCAAAGTTTGCTTGTGATACTCAAATTCCCATGACAATTACAAAATATTACCTCATTTTATATAGCACTTGCTTCAAAGTATAATTGGTGCAGAGTTGGAAAGAAAAGAAGCAGTAAAGCTACTAAAAATATTTACCGAGATCCATAAAGGGGATTTTATAAGTTTTATAAACATAAAATACCCAAAACAAAACGAAGAGTTTTCTGACGGTTTTCAACTTAACATAAAAGCCATTAAATATCACACTATAGAGGATTTGGAAAAACTCCTTGGAAATTATGGCTTAACCGCTAAAGAAGATAAAGATACCATAATTGTCTATAAGCCCACAAAGGTAGACACTAAAACAAGGATTTGAAATCCGAGAATAGCAGCTTGCCGGATATTTTTTTACTGTATGATCATAGAAGGGGGATAATGCAACCAAGTGTTTGCTATGAGGGCAAGGCAGCACCTAAGTCAACAGCGGTGTCATTACTTGTCAAACCGGAATTGTTCAGGAATCGAATAGTTCCTCGGTGAAAATTCAACAAAGCCCTGCTAAAGGTTAATAGGGAAAAACATGTAACGCGCCCGTCAGGCGAGCCCATGCACAAAATAAAAGTCACCACCCCGTTCTCCAAATCAACGGTAAAGTTATTCCCTCAAAAATTATTACATCAATCATTCTATCCCTAATAGTATGTGCGGCATTGATAACGCCGCTTCATGCCCAACTTACCCCGGCCAGAGATTTAACCGGAACCTGGACAAGCAGAGTTTCCGGCGTGTACTATGACATGGATCCCTCAGATGCCACCCTACGCATGAACGACATAACATCCACCTTTAAGATGGAGATAATTCAGCAGGGCAGCGACCTCTCCATAGTGTTCTATACATACGCATCAAGCTGGAAAACTGATCAGGCATACTGGGATGAATGGGGCATGTCCGGTGTACCTCCGGTGACCGGCGGAAGCCTTCTATTTTACGGAACTGTTTCAGGAGCAAGCTTCACCGCCGATGGGTATCCGGCAAGCTCAACAAAAACCCATCTAGAAGGTACCTTCACCACCGACATCATAACCGCAACCCTTTCAGGAAAAACCATAACAAGTGACACAAACGGCATAATCGTGCTCCGGGATGGCTCATCCGCTACTGTACCGCCCACTGCAACGCCTCCACCTATGCCGGTTCCGCCAACATCAAGCAATTTAGGCAGTGTTTCACAAGTTCGTGGTTCAGCCACATTCACCGATACAGGTGGAGCTGTTACTGATCAAAGCACATTTGGAACAGGAGCAGAAATCCAAACAGGCAGCAACACCGTCGTCGGATTCAACTACCCGGACCAGGGAGGAACCGTGTATTTGGGCTCAAACTCTCACGCAGCTTGGGTGTATATGGAACCCCAAACCGACCCCATAGACGGTCACATATCTTACACTGTCGTGCCGTCGCCAACAACAGGGTCCATTCCATTCGAGGAGGGGTTAGAAGCTGACGAATTCGGCCAAATAGCCATCACACTTCCCATCGAAATCGGCATTGGGCTCTTAATCATCGGTGAAACATTACCCGTAGCTTTGACGGGTGCAGCAATCGTCGAAGGGTCTATGCTGTTGGGAACAGGCATTGCGTATGTTCATGAACAGTTATCTCCGCAAGAAGGAACCTGCAATGTGCGGCCCATTCAGGTGCCGCAGGGATTAGTAATGGGCAGCGGAACCGATTACGTCGTAACCGTTGACAGCGCAGGATCAACAACTATCCAAGTTATCGATGGCTCAGTTATATTCGTCGACCAATACACAAACAGCTCGATAACCGTAGCGGCTAACCAGATGTTGACGCTTCCAGCGGGAGTACAAGCGGGCTTTACTGTGCAAGATTTGCAGTCGGATGTTTCTGCCTTTGATGCTTCTTCAATAAACCAGTGGTGGATCCAACAAGCAGCAGCGACACCTACACCGACAATTGCAGCAACAACTCCAACCCCGACAACCAATTCTGAAGGTGACAATGGCATTTTGTCTAATCCAATGATTTTAGCAGCCATCATCGTTGCAGTAATCGTTGTGATAGTCGTAGTTTTAGCGTTAGTGAGCAGGAAAAAACAGTCAAGGAAAGCCAAAACAGCCAACCAAAACGCGCCTCCGCCAGCAGTTTACGAAACCCCAAAAACTCAACCAGTTCAAACATCCACTGCACAACCAAAACCTATCTTCTGCCCCAACTGCGGAAACCAACTCCTCGACACCAAAGGCTCATGCCCCTTCTGCAACACCGACCTCAACCAGTATTATGCAAAAAACAAAAAATAGCGCTACCACAGTCTACTTTTTCTAAAACTACACCGCCAAATTGAGGGTTAAAATCCCTCCCGTCACCAATCATATTTTATTTAGTTGCAGGCGTGTTAGTCTTGTTACCTATTCTTACTCTTACCATATACGCTAGAGTCATTACTATTGCTAGCCCCACAAAGAAGCCTTCCAAGAAATCAGAAACTAAAATGCCGCCGTATTCAAAATGAGTGAATTTACCGATTAAGACACCCAACGCGATTGATATTACGCCAATAGCTAGCATCGTTTCATTCTTAAGCTGCATAGTACATCATCTCTCTACAAGTAAGCCAAGGGTTGGTTATAAGTTTAGTATTTGAAATAAGAATAGGAAATGCCGTTACTTTAAGTCGGTGTCGAGATGCAAATCTCCATCTTATTCTTAAGAAAGAGCTTTTTAGCCCAAACACATAGTTTGTGGGGGTTAATTGGCTATGAAGAAACTTTCACGTCGTACACTTGGGATATTGGCGCTTGTAACTGGCGCTGCAACTTTTGGGCTTCTTGTCCTTCCGTACATGCTGTTTCCCCAGTTTTACGTGCCAAAAGCCAATGCCAGTATGGGCTACACTGCTCCAGCAACTGTTGAAGGCTTGGTGCTTATGGTAGCTGGTTTTGTTATGCTGTTGGTTACTGTTGTTTGCGCTAAATTGTACAGGAACAACTAAACCAAGATAACGCTAACAAAAACGTGTTCGACCGACTTCCCTTCCGCCAAGACTATTCCGTCAAACGAGCACGGGCAACCCTCTTCCCTCTAACAAACAACAAAAGCCCAACAACAACCACTACCACTATCACCGCGGCAACTGCCACCCCATAGAATACTTGAAGCCAACTAAACTCCGCTTCCGCATGACCAGGGGATACAGATGGAACCGACATAGACTCCGCATCCGCTGTAAAAACAATCGATATTTTATGAGTACTGAAATGGGTTGTAAACCACACATAATAGTTCTGTGCGTTTTGGGTGTAGCCTTGATTTTGTGCCATGGCATCGTCAATGTAGATAGCTGGGGCACCCCCAGAGGTTACCTCTTTTTTAGGGATGGTTATGTTGCTAAAACCGACAGTGCCAGTTTCACCCGTTACAGTGAAGGAAATAGTGGTTGACTTCGCCGCTTCATCCGTTGCATATGTTACGTTTGAAATCTGTGAAGATGTTATGTTTCCGTTTATTGTTAGGTTGACCGTTCTGTCGTTATCGGTTTTAGCCTGCAAAGTCGCCGTAGATGCTTCCAAAGAAGCAGGCGATGTTGAAGTTGTCGATGTTGGCGCTGGCGTTGATGATGGAATTGGGTCTGAAGAGCCAAAAGCATAGACACTAAAACCAGAACATATGTAGACAACGCCATTGCTGACTGCGGGGCTTGAGAGGCATCTGCTTTCAGTCTCATAGCTCCATTCAACGGCGCCAGTATATTCCGAGACGCAGTAAATTGTGCCCTTCCCACCGCAACCGAAAAAGACTTTGCCGTCTGCAACCGCTGGAGAACAAACAATTTGGCGCCCAGTTTGAACACTCCACAGAGTCGCTCCCGTTGAGGCATCAAGACAATAGAAGTTGCCTGCGTTGGAACCAATGAATAATCTGCCATCAGCGATAGCGGGGGAAGAATATAGGATTTCAAGGTTATTTTCGCTTGTTTGAGTGCTCCAAAACACTTGTGGACCGCTAGCGTTGAAGCATATGATTTTTCCTGTGTAAGAGGTTCCGTTGTCAAACGATTTTGCGCCACTGCCCAAATAGAGGCTGTTGCCGCTGACGGTTGGAGAAGAAGTGACTGGTAAACGAATGGATGTAGCCCATCTTATTGATGAGTTCCCGTTGTATGTGGTGATGCCATAAACCATTCCGTCTTTGCAGGCTACGTAGAATAAGTTGTTTGAATAGGCGACAGAAGCAAAAATGCCTGAGGAGGATAGAACTTGTGTTTTCCAATAAAACAAGCCAGTGGTTGAGTCTAAACAGTATAGTCTGCCATCTTCTGAGGTAAAGTAGACCATGCCATCCTTAACTAGTGGAGAGGAATCAATGGAGCCGCTGGTTTTGAAAGCCCACTTCATTGATCCTGTGGAGGCATCTAAACAGTAGAGGTTGCCGTCGGGTGTACCAACATAGACTTTTCCTGAATCAATGGCGGGTGAACTCCAAACCAGATCAGCTGCACTGTTGGTTGCATATGTCCAAATTATATTACCCGTTGCAGTACTCAGAGCGATAACTTCTCCGTTTGATTGGATCACTATTAATTTTCCGTCGGCGATAGCTGGGGAGGAAGCAATTTCGTAGGTGCTATTGTAGATCCAACTGGTTTTGTTGGTGTTAGGTGCGTCTGAGATTGAGTAGCCCGATCGTTGAGGGTCATGCCTAAACATTGTCCAACTATCGTCGCTGGCAGATTGGGCATAAATAGAAGTATTTTCAACGCATAATGGAACCAAAAAAGATGAAAGTATAAATAAAAAGACAACAAAACGCTGAATATTACGCAACAAAAAGCACCAACTAACCAGAAGCAAACTCTAGGAATTAAAGCTTACTTGTGAGCACTATATAGAACAGAAGGCGTCAAATTCCCACAATTGGATTGCAACGAGTTTAAGGCAGATTCTAACCAAAACACAGATAGGCAAAAACATCAACTTCACTAAGCAATAGGAAGAGAGGAACTTGTCGGATTTAGCCAATAGCTGCGAATACTTAACAATCGAAAAACTATGTTCAGCCGTATTGGAAAGCGAGAAAGCCAAGGCGAATAGACAGCTTCGATGCCAAAACGAGGAGACAATGTCCTGTTGCTATATTTGCTATTCTAGACGTGAATGCGCGGTTAGCTGCAAATTTTTAGGGAACACCGAAAATCAGCGCTCAACGTTTGAACCAGAAAAAGCGGTTGCTCCCAGTACAATTAACCGTGACACAGAACCTGAAGTAGCCCAAACCCCAAAAGCCGAAGCGGTGTGCTGCTCGTTATGCGGTGTTGAGATGTCAATGGGTAAAACCAAATTTAAAATTGAGGGATGGGAAGGACCACCGCTTAACGGCGATTTTGGGCAAGTTTGGGGAAGAATTACCCGTTACAGTTTACTTATGCCCCATATGCGGCAAAATCGAATTAAAGGCTGATGAAAGAGCATCAAAATAAGAAAAAAGCTGCGGAAGATTTAAGCCCTCAACACCATTTTAAACAAAAAGCAGGGTTCTATATGGTTCATAGAAGAGTTCGGGGCGGAAAATTCAAAATCAATTATGCTGGAAAGCCAAGCCCCATTGCAGTGGGAGACGAATTAGAAGTTAACATAATCGATTTATGTCCAAATGGGGATGGAAGGACAAAAATCCAGGGTTACATTATAGCTGTGCCCAAAGCCAAACCGCTTGAGCGTGTTATGATAAAGGTAACGCAGGTTGGCAGAAAAGAGGGCATTGGCGAAATAATCAAGCAATAATTATTAGCCCAAGCCTCCAGAAGCATATAATAGCTGCGAATTTCTGTTTTATAATTGCTAATTTTAGATTAACGGTCCTTTATTTTGCGGTTGGTGGATTAGATTTTAGGCTTAGACACTAAAGACAACGCACAAACACCTAACCAAGTGCATGTTAGGTTAACCTTCGCCTTAGTAATCGCTGCAGCCTTCCTAGACATAATCGACTTCTCCATAATCCAAATCGCCCTACCCACAATCCGCGATGAATTCGCCATTTCATTGCCAGATGCCCAATGGATAGTAGGCGCATATGGCCTTACCTTAGCAGGTTTTCTATTGCTTAGTGGAAGAGCAGGCGACATTTATGGCCAAAAAAAACTCTTCGTCATAGGCGTAGCATTATTCACCATCGCATCATTGATTGGCGGATTATCGCCCTCACTGATTTCGCTTGTTGCAGCAAGAGCAGTGCAGGGTGTAGGGGCAGCTATCTCAACAGTAACGGCATTGGCGATTTTTACAACGATTTTTCCTGAAGGACCACGCAGAAACCGTGCTTTGGGGATATTGGTTGCGGTACTTTCTGCGGGTTTTGCAGCTGGCTCCATCTTGGGTGGTGTGTTGACGGCTGCTTTTGGTTGGCGTTCGGTGATGTTTGTTAATGTCCCGATTGGTGCTGCAACGGCGATTCTGGCGCTCAAGTATCTCAGGGGCAGTAGCGGACGCAAGCGGAGCGGGCGGCTGGATTTATTGGGCGGCTTAACTGCGACTGCGGGGGTGATGCTGTTTGTGTATGCGCTTACTGATGCGGGAAACAATGGTTTCTTGTCGTTGCAAACAATCATACCACTTGTTATCTCAATCTTGATACTGGTAGGTTTTGTTGCCATTGAATCCAGAACCAAAGACCCCTTGATGCCATTGGGTTTTCTGCGCAGAGGCACCGTAATCACCGCAAACGTTCTCACGCTAATAATTGCGGCTGCAAGCGGCGGATTAGGATTCATAGTAACAGTTTACATGCAACAGATACTTGGTTACTCAGCACTGGCTACGGGACTTGCTTTTCTTCCATCAGCAGCTGTTTTCTTATTTATTGGCGGCTGGGGCTCCTCTAGGCTGGTAGGGCGCTTAGGCGTCAAATATGTACTTTTGATTTCGTTAGCTTTCATGATTGCAGGCAATGCCGTGCTAACGCAGATTTCCGAAGTAGGAAACCTGCTAATAATAGAGTTGGGCACGGTATTGTGGGGTTTTGGCGCAAGCATCGGTTTCCCTGCACTCTACATTGCTGCTTTGGCGGGCACAAAACCCGGCGAGGAAGGCCTTGCTTCGGGAATAATCACTACTTCTCAGCGGGTTGGGTTTCCTTTGGGTTTAGCTATTCTTGTTACAATCGCAACGTTGGTTAGCACGCAGCCTATGGCTGTTGTTGGTTCACCGGATTCTGTTGGGTTGGTGGTGTTGGGGTTCCGTTATGCCTTTTTAGCCGCCACCATTATGAGTGCAGTGGGGTTTGGGATTGCGCTGCAAATGAAGAAGGATAGCGTCATCTCGGGTCAACGAGGCTCTCGGGGTGCAAATGTACCGACATAGAAGAACAGTACGGCGATTATTTTCTTTTTGAGACTAAAATCACATTATTAATTGTACTCTACCGACTTTGCCATCGGTTAACCTAACCTTGATTCCATGAGGATGAGTCGGGCTGCTGGTGAGGATTTCTTTAACTATGCCCTCGGTTAAGGTGCCGCTTCGCTGGTGCTGTTTTAGGACGATTTTTACGTGGGCGCCAGGTTTGATTTGGATTCTTTGCTGGTTAGGTTGCATTTCATACCATAGGAGCTGCGGGGCTTATAGTGCATTCGCAGCAAAATCGGGAAATTGGTGAATTATCTGGTCTTTTGCTTTCTGTAAACCGCAAAAGCTGCAAAGCAAACAAGAACAGCCACAGGTGCCACGGCGAATTCGGGTAGGGCAACGATGAGTGTTCCACCGCTAAACGGTGTTTTAGCTGGGTCGCCTTTTGAGTCTATGCCGTAGCAGAGGAACATGACTTTGCTATTTTCGGTTGCGCCTGCTGCAAATGTCACAGTCACTTGAAGGTCATAGTGGTTGGTTGGGTGATGGGTTTGGCTATAAGTTAATTCAGCAACATGGTAGGTGTCGTTGTAACCGTAGTAGTCATGTTCTGAGAAGACGCCTCCCGGCGGAAAATAGCCGGGTTGGGTTGCGTTATACCCCTTCAATTCCAAGGGGTGGGCTGTGTTTGGAGCGACGGTTACTGTAGCTGTTTGGGTGGCTTCATCACTTACGCAAACAACCACTTTTACGTCAGTTACTGGGAATCGGCCTTCTGGTCCATTAGCGGAGATTTGAAGCGTATAGGTGCCTGAGTCTCCTGATATTACATATCCAGCGTACCAGCCGACGCCGCCACTGTAGATAGAACCGTCGCCCACTACGAAGAATACCGGGTCTTCGTCAACGGTTTGGGCTGCGACTGAGCCTATGAATGTAGCGCCCGCTATGCAGAGAAGCAGCAACAGTGTTATTGAGCGTATAGCGTTTAGCAAGGGCTCCATCTTCAAGGGATTGAAGATACGGCTTGCTTCTTGCATATATTTTTGATGCCTAAAAGTTCAATATTCAGAATCTAAAACTGTAATAATTTACAGTTTAACCATAGATTGCCACATGCAATTGAGATATAGCTAACTTACCGATACAACAAGGCGTCGAATAATTTAGAGCGTCTGATTCCACCAATAAACCTGCGGGTACCTGCCGTCTATGGGAAACTGTGGATCATCGTAAACTATGTCCAAACCGATACTATACTTCGAGAGCAGCGTTTGCATGTTACTCCAAATCTGCGCTGAACTGTTATCTGGAGGCCACAGGCCCCAAATCGAATCGTTCTCGCTACGCATACCCCAACCGTAAGCATAGGGCAACACGTAAGCAGCCTTCGCGGCCCCGTCAAAACTTGCGGATTGAATATCTTTCCAGAAACGTTCCATAGCAGCAAAATGATCCTCAGTCAACACCCCGTACGGATTGTCGCCGACTTGCGGATAATCAAAAATCACAGCGTACTGTGCACCTGCCATATAGCTGAGGAGGAGCTGACTATACATGACTGCCCCATTTACCAGATAGGGCGGTTGATTGTAGGTCCAGGTGATTATTGTGCCCCAAGTTTTGTTTTGCATATTTGCGGCTCCCCGGGCGAGTGCGATGGTTTGGGTGGTGCTTTGGTTGGAGCCTAACTCGGCGAATATGGTGTCGTAGCCGCCTTTGTAGTCAAACCAGTAAAGCGCATAATCGCTGGTGTAACTGTGGATTTGACGGTTTTTTAGTTCGTTGAGGTTTGGGTCTGATTTGGAGTTCGGTATTGAAGTGGTAGGCAGTTTGGTTAAGTTGGTAACTATCAAGCGGCAAAGTACCGTTTAGGGCTAAATCGATGGCGGGTTGATGCTCGTAGTTGATTGAGCTGTTGCGTATGCTGAGTTGCTCGAAGTATCCGGTCCAGTTGGCATCTATGGTTACGCCGCCCGGTTCATCATGCATGTAAACGCCCAAGAAGCTGCTGCCCCACCGTTGCTGCGCATAAGACAACCACGGCACCTGCCACGTCTCGTTAGCTCGGAAGAAACCGAAGTAGGCAATCACATCTAACCCGGAAGAGACGGCGTAGTCGGCGATTTCGTTTAGGGCTGTTTCGTTTACGCTGACAGGCCCGGATTGGATGACGAAGAGGTTGGTGAAGTTTTTAACTCTGTCAATGAGGAGTTTGGCTTGGGCTGTGGTGTTGCCGCCCCATGAAACGCCAAAATGGAAGTCGCCGGGTGGGTTCTGGTTGCTGTTTGTGTTGAGCGAGGGAAGCAGTTGTTGGGCAGTTATAACCGAGGCTACAATGATGACTGCAACAAGAAGGAAAGCTAAGAGTCGCCTCAACAAAAAACCTCCGAAAAGAAAGTACTCCACTAACAAGGGTGACGGTGGCGATAGAAATAGGTTCTCAAGAGCTTAGCGCCTGCATTTGGATGGGAGGATGTGGGGGAAAGAGGGCTGTGGCTCCAAGGAGAAAGGAGAAATCCCAAACACTGTGTTATGGCACCACAGATGAAGGTTTAGGAGCTCACTTCGCCGCTCTTTGCCTGTTACCCTTATTGGCGTTTTAGATGGATAATGCTGTGTGTGTTACTGCTGCGACGACTAATTTTACATATTAGAATTAGCCGAAGAATGCGCCAAGCTGCGCCTGCTTAACCCTGCATTTATCCTTGGCCTTCACCTGCTCCCCGGACAGCAACCCCAGCCGCCCCAGCAACTGCAAACAATTCTCCGGCGCATAACCGTGGTAGTGATTGTTGAAGTAACCATAGATTTTTTTGACTTTACCCGCGGTCTTCTGCACTTTGGGTGCCCACTCGTCGAGTTGTTCTTTGCTGTAGCGGTAGTCAAACCAGATGTTTTTGCCGTGTCCGTGCCAGCGGAAATAGGCAAAATCAGCGGTTAAGTGAACTTCGGGTGGTAGCAAGGGTTCATCTACTACTGTGTAGGCGACACTGTACTTTTTGAGGAGTTCAAATGTTTGGGTTTGGGGCACCAGCCAGGATAAGTTACGAAATTCTACTGCATAACGGAAAACGGGGTCAAGCAACTCAAAGAAGGCTTCTAAGTTTTGTGGGTTGTATGAGTATTTTGGGGGCAACTGGATGAGTAGGCAACCGAGTTTTCCTCCCAATTGCAGAGGCCTCATCAAATCCAAAAACACCTCCAAATCAGCCTTAACGTCTTTCTTTAGCCCCAGTGCTTTGTCATGGGTTATCGTTTTTGGCAGTTTAGCTGTAAAAATGAAGTCGCTGGGGGAATATTTGAGCCACCCCATAACCGTTCCCTTAGATGGGTTGCGATAGAAGGTTGAGTCGATCTCGGCGGTTTTGAATACTCTTGAGTATGCTCGGAGCTTGCTTTGTCCGGTGCCTTTTTGGTAAAAGTTGCCTTCCCATTCCTTGTAGCTCCAGCCTGAAGTCCCCAAAAAAATGTTGCCGCACTCATAGTACCGCCTTCAACTCAACAGCCACATCGTTGATGCTGCGATAAGTCTTTTCTGGAAGCTTCCCCAGCACGTCGGCTAGGTGTACACGTTTGTCTTGGGTTAAATCGATGACTTTCCAGCCTTGGTCAGCTACGAGTTGGGCTTTGTTTGTGGGGAATCTGGCATCTTCGGCTAGTACCGCTTTTGCGGAGTCGACGCCAAAATAGTTGGTTACTGGCAGGAATTTGCCTGTACGCATATGTACTTGGGATCGGGCGGCGTCGTTGTACATTCTTGCGCCGTGAAAAGAAACCGCAACCATCTTTACCGCTGGGGTTTTGGGCGTTTTGTTCTATTTCGATGAGTTCTTCGTCGGTGAATTGGTAGAGGTTGTGTTTGCCTTTGCCGAAAACGCGTGAATAAACCACATCTGACGTCTACGCTTGGTTTCTGTATGGATAGGTCAACGCTTTGTATTATGCCAAAATCCTGCATGAGGCTGCCGATTTCGGGTGTGAAGGGTGCGCGGTATTCCCAAACCAGCCTCAAACCGCCTACTGATATTGAGGAGAAGAAATCATGAGCCTCCGCAATGCCTTTGGCGTCGAGGACTTGGCTAGCAGGCGTCTCCAGCACCAAAAACGGAGCCGTCCAAAGCATCGCAGTAAGCTTTCATCTTGTAGAAGACTTCGTAAGCTTCATCCACTGGCTTAAGCCCAATGCGGTGGGTGAGGTCCTGATGGCATCGGACAGAAAAAGTAAAGTCAGCAGGCACACGTCCGCCTCCAGCCCTCAACTGTGCGCTGGTTTGGGTATTCATAGAAGGTGCTGTTAACCTCCACAAAATTGAAGACTTCAGAGTAGGCTTTTAGCGGTGGCTTGTTGGGAACTTGGAAGTAAGCCCAACCGCCTGCACCTACGAGAAACTTTGTCAACAGCAATCCTCAAGGTGTAATCAGCTTTGAGTGCAGAAAAATTTTTCCGTCTATCCTCGGACCTTGTTTGATAGAATAAAGAGGTAACTTTCTACGATATTTTTTGAGAAGGCAAACGAACAGTAAACACTGTACCTTTACCCGCCTCACTCTCAAAACATACCGTGCCCCCCAAAGATTCAGTCATACGCTTAACCACAGGCAACCCAAAACCCTGCCCCTTAGATTTCGTAGTAAACATAGGCGTAAACATTTTGCCTTGAATGTCCTTTGGAATGCCAACGCCAGTGTCCTTGACGGTTATGACTGTATCGTTTGCTTCTCTGTAGGCTTGTATAGTTAGTTTGCCGCCATTAGGCATAGCTTGAATGGAATTATTAACCAAATTGTACAAGATACGGTTCAAGTAGTATGAATCGGTCGCGATTTTCCTTGCATCCTGAGCCACTTCAATTTCTACTTTAATATCTACGGGCCGATTCTTTACAAATAGTCTTTCGAAGATTAAGTTCAAGTCGGTTTCTTCCGCTTTAGGATTAAGAGGTCTAGCGTAGTCTTGCAGGTCCTGCACAATCTTGTTAATGTAATCAACGTTTTTCTCAATTTCCTCCATACTCTCCAAGGTATGTTTCTTTTCGGGGGTTTCGGGAGTTTCGGCTAATTCTGTTTTAGCCAAATACAAATCGCCAGTTATAGCCTGCAGTGGGTTACGAATGTCATGCCCAACCATGCCAGCTGTTGTACCGATGGCCGCTAATCGTTCAGAATCTTTTAGTTTTCTTGCACTTTCTTGTTCCTTTTCCTCAGCTTGCTTGCGTTTGGTTATGTCTCTGGCCGCTGCAAAAACGCCTTTGACTGCACCGTTCTCATCCTTATAGATTGAAGCGTTGTAGAGTACGTATGTTACTTTTCCAGATTTGTGACGGATGGTTAAAGGGTAATCTTTAACAAGACCGTTTGCGAAAACTTTTTGGTACCCACTCCTTGCCTTTTCGGGTTCGGTGAAGTAATTTGAGAAATCGCTGCCAATCAGTTCCTCTCTAGAACATCCTGTGGCTTCTTCGGTTGCTTTGTTGACATCTGTAATTTTGCCCTCGAGATTGATAGTGACTAGGGGATCAAGACTTGCTTCAATTAGGTTTCTGGTATATCGCGAGGTTGTTTCCCAAATCTGGGTTTCAAGCAGCTTTTCCTCGGCTTTTTTTAGATTACTTATGTCATTGCCTATGGCTAAAATCTCTAGAAAATTTCCTTCTGGGTCATATAAAACCCGGTTTGTCCATGAAACCCAGACAAGCGTTCCGTCCTTCTTCATATTCTGGTGGGTATTCGTGCTGTACTTTTGGGGATTTCGGACGATGTCTTTCGCCATTTCTGAAGAGTTGAGGGGGATTGTGGTTCCAATTGCTTTTTTACCTAAGAGCTCATCAGAAGTGTACCCGAAAAATGATAGCCCAAAATCATTCATGTATGTGATATTTAAGTCCTTATCAGCTGTCATTATTATGCTGTTAGAGCTTTCGACCAAAAGCCTATATTTTTCCTCACTTTTATGGAGTCCTTCTTCAGCTTTCTTACGCTCTGTAATATCAAAAAATGTCACTGCAAATCTGCTCTTCCGCAATCAAAGTTACGTTGATCATATACCATCTATTTGTAATCGGACTGAAGTGTTCGAATTTGTATGGTGCCCTTGTTTGCTTGATGTAGTTATAAATGTCGAAAACTGAATCAGGTATACCTGTCCATACCTGACGCCAAGTCTTACCTATTTGTCTCTCACGGCTAACTCCTGATTGTAGGGCACCCGCGGGATTAATATCCAAAACCAAGATATCGTTCAGCTTTCCGTTCTCGTCACAGACCGCCTTATAATGTGCAAAGCCCTCTGTGACAGAGTTAAACAATAAGTCATATTGTTCCTTTGCCTTTGTTACTGCTTCTTCAGCTTTCTTGTGCTCAGTAATGTCCAGAATAGTTGAAATCATAAAGTCCTCGTTACCAACATGAATGGTATCAATGGACGTTATCGTGTCGATGATTTTTCCAGTCTTTGTTTTAAATGGCACCTCTAAATAGTGAACTTTTCCTTTCTCTCTTAGAATACGTACAAGTTCTTCTCTCTCGTTGGATTCAGTAAATATTCCTAATTCAGTTGAAGTGTGTCCAATTATTTCTTGGCGGCTAAAACCGAAAATCTGGAGGTATGCTTCATTTACATCGGTAAGTAGCCCATCAGACATGCGAGAAATAGAAATTGCGACTGGGCTCTCGTTAAAGGTTTTTGAGAAGCGTTCCTCGCTTAATCTTTGGGCTTCTTCAACTTTCTTGTGCTCAGTAAGGTCTACTATGATAGCCGCTACTTGTTTGTCGGCGACTTTCCAAGCGTAAACATCATAATACTTCTGGAGTGCACCAGAACCTTGAAAACGAACTGGCTGGCCCGTTTTTAGAACAGTATTAAACTTGATTAGAAACTCGTCAGAAACATTCCCGAACAGTTGTCTGCGGCTTTTTCCAAGCAACTGTTCCCTGCTTTTGCCAAGTAATCGTTCAGTGCCCAGAGTTACCTCTCGATATATGCCATCAACAGCCTGTCCGTTTTCACCACAAACTATCTCCATTACAAAATAGTTGAGGTTAACGGCGTCGAAGGCTGTAAGCATGGAGTTGTATAGTTGCTGGTAATCTGGCTGTTGTTGGGGCATTGTAATCATTGAATGAACGGCAGTTCAGGCTTAAGAAATTAACGTAAAAATCTTTTATCCCAAGAGGGGATGCGTTATCGGCAGTTTTTAGAAAATAACATTTCACATTCACCTTATGGAGAAAGCCAAGAGGTCGTGCGGTTCCAAACTTATACCGCTTATTTTGCAGACATATTCCTGGGCTCAATATCCAAAATACACAGGGAATCCAAAGAGAGTCTAAACTGTTAAGCCGTAAAAAAGCGTCGGCAAAGGCACACAAAAAACAAGCCAAACCCAACAAACGCCCAGCCAAACAAGCGTAACCCAATGAACGCAAACGGATCAAATTGCGGTACTCTTCAAACGTGCAGCCTATAAATAAGGGAGGGGAGGTACTCTGAGAGCAACAAACTTGTTTTCTATGTTAGCTATGTTTTACAGCATAATAGGACAAGATTGCCAGAGGAGTAACAGCCACATAAGCAAGCAGAGTCCCCAAGTATACACCCACTGTTGGGTACAGAAAATGCACGGCTATGCTGTAGGCTATGACTGTTAGGATGCCTGAGATGGCAAGGGGTTTAGTCATTGAACGGGAATATTCGGTGCCTTTGCTGTGTTTTAGGATTATTATGGTTGAGGTGTAGACGGCGGGGAATGCTGCTGCGATGCCTCCGAGGATTGGTCCGCCGATTTGGCTGAGCAACACTGAGGTTGCGACTAAAGTGCCTGCGATCGTGCCTCGGATGAGGATTTCTTTTTTGCCATACAGTTTGCCTTGGCCTTCGAAGCGAGGCAGTTTAAGCCGTCTAAATGCCAGAAAAGTGAGAACCGATATCACTGCACCCACAACTAATGAAACCGCATAATCGCTAAACCCAATCCAAACAATCACTGCAGAAACCGCAAACCAAACCAGCAAAGAAACACAAAGCCCAAACACAAACCCCTTCCGCGCCGACACAGCATACAAAAGCAAAAACGCATTGCTAACCGAGAAAATCAAAGGCAAAACCACTGTTGCATCAACCGCTGCAGCTGCTGACTGGTTTATTCCAATGAAAAACAAGCGAAAAAGCTGCCGTGGAAGGCAAGCCGCCCAGAATGCCCCATGTGGTGCCTTTGCGTTCGGTGATGACTGTGATGGCTGCAACCCAGATGCTGCCCACTGCAAATGCGAGCAGGAGGCGGATGAGCAGCAGAGAGTCAAGCATATTGGGGCTTTACGGGTTTTTGTTTTATTAACCTTTAGAGGCTTCTTGCGTGGAACAAAACTCATGATAGTTACTGTTGTTGTGGACAATAGCTGTTTGATAAAGCATTTAAGTCCTTAATGGACATAAACCGTTAATTGGTGAAACATCTGTCATCAGTTCCTGATTGGGTAATTCTCCAAATTGATGCTTGTAAAAAAGTCGAAACCAACCAATCGAGCAAATATCTTTACTTTGAATTGTGTACTTTAGATGGAAGTAAAGTTGGCAGTGCTATTTCTATTCCAGTGGAGAGTGCTAAGGGTGCTGACGAGTTTAAAACAGTTATACTCTCTAAAAATTCCGCAAAAGAAGTGGTTCAGACCCTTCTCAAAGCAGGAATATCTATGGGTCAACCGTAAGCTATGCTACTCCGTTTCTTAGCGAATATAATCAGTGCGACCTATTTTATACCCAAGCTTTCTCGTATAGCAAAAGTTTATTTTTTGTATTCCAAAAGAAGACGTTCAATTTTTGTATAGGATTGCGTCTTGCTCTCTGTGCTATAAAATAGTTCCATTAGTTTTGTATGTTCTGGGTTTTCTGTTGGGCTACATTCGTTTTTAGGTTTTGGGATTGCTATTCCACATTTTGGGCAACAAAACTCATCATAATCTGCGATTAATTTCATTGGAATGAATAACTTGGACTCTGCGAGACATTCTAGGCAAAAGGGTTGCTTAATATTATCAAGAATCACCTTAGCTGTTGTTGTATTTTGTGTAAGCTGAATTAATGTATTAACCAACTCGTCAGTATCAGGGAGGTTGCCAAAGCTTTCCCGCATCTCCAATACTCTGCGGTTAAGTTCTTTCTAAGTCATAAATTTTCTTTATTGGGGCAGTGATGGGCTGGTTAGGTATTGCCATATTAATTCTACTAGAAAACCCGTTTTTGTTTTAGAGTTCCTCTACTGTATTGAATGGAGTGTATAACGAACCGCACGCCTATTAAATGTAATCAATGGAACCGCAATTTCTAAAACTCCTGACTTATGGGATGCCAAAAAAGATTTTTGAGAAAGAATAGCGGACTATGTAGAAACCTAAAAAGATCTAATTCTTCCTCCAGAGATGGTTCGGATTGGCGTTTACTGTGCCATTAGCTTACCAAAAATCGGTGCTTAAATAAGGGGAGGGGGGTCATGCAAGAGCAACAAAAGCTGCTTCAATATTGCTCTATACAAGGAAGGGAGATCAGCCCACAGAGACCTCGCCATTTTCAACATTGCCTTTTTGCCTATAAATAGAGGGGGATAGGCCTGCTAAAGCAAAAGACACTTGTAACAGAAAGTCTACCACAAAGAAACCTAACTTACACTCAAAACAGCAAATACCAACTACCAAACAAATAACTCAACAAAAATGAACAAAGGAAACATTCCAAAGTTTCCTCAAAAACCAAACAACAACGACGGTTACCATGCACAGGCCAAACATACTTCGACTACTACACCGTTTCGAAACAATATGCGTCTCATCTAAATATCGCTCAGACACTACATTGACTCGACATCTCAGGCGATTGGTGGCCGCGGGCTGAACCAGTCGACCGAAGTCTTCTGATTTACACCCCGGCTCCATCAAACCCATCTTTTATGGGAGCCTTCGTCCCGGTTAACGGGAATGGCTGCCTCTTTTCGGGAGAGGCTTCGAGCTTAGATGCTTTCAGCTCTTATCCACAACGGCGTGGCTGCCCGGCGACTGCCTTATCAGACAACCGGTTAACTAGAGGCCACAGCGTCCCGTTCCTCTCGTACTAGGGACCCTTTCCCCTCAAGCAGCCAACACTCCCAGCAGATAAAGTCCGACCTGTCTCACGACGGTCTAAACCCAGCTCACGTTCCCTTTTAATAGGCGAGCAGCCTCACCCTTGGCCCCTTATGCAGGGCCAGGATAGGAAGAGCCGACATCGAGGTACCAAGCCGCGGGGTCGATGGGGACTCTCGCCCGCGACGAGCCTGTTATCCCTAGGGTAATTTTTCTGACACATCCAGCCCCCACCAATGGGGAGCATGGATGATCGCTAAGCCCGGATTTCTCCTCTGCGTCCTTTACTGTTTAGGACTCAGTCAGGCTGGCTTTTGCCCTTGCACTCTACGGAGGGTTTCTGTCCCTCCTGAGCCAACCTTAGGGCGCCCTTGATATCTTTTCAAGGGCGTGCCGCCCCAGCCGAACTGCCCACCTACCGTTGTTCCAACCCGCAAGGGGTCGGTGAGAAACACGGTTGCAGAAAGTCGGTGTTCCATTGTTGCCTCCCCGAGATCCCGGAGAATCCCAGATCGACGGCTCCCGACTACGCTCTGCATCCACAACCGTATTCCAGCGGCAGGCTGCAGTAAAACTCCACAGGGACTTCTTTTCCCGCTGGGAGATCGTGGACTGTTCGTCCACGTTATGTGGTTTCACCGGGTACTACGCGGGGACAGTGGGGCCCTCGTTGATCCATTCATGCACGTCGGAACTTACCCGACAAGGCATTTGGCTACCTTGAGAGAGTCAGAGTTACTCCCGGCGTTTGCAGGCCCTTAGCCCAGTTGGACCCAGGTTTCAGGTACCTGTACTGGCCAGGATTCAGAAGCCGTTCACAAGCTTTCGCTCTTGCGGCTTCCTGTGTTTTTATTAAACAGTCGAGACCCCTTTGTCACTGCGACCTGCTCTCTCAGCCGAAGCTGAAAGAACAGGCACCCCTTATACCAAAGGTACGGGGCTAATTTGCCGAGTTCCCTCGCATTAGTGTATACCCGACACGCCTTAGGTTTCTCGCCTAGGGACACCTGTGTCGGTTCTAGGTACGATCATAGAGGATCCTTCTTAGTGTGTTTTTCAGTGGCTCCAGAAATCAACTGAACCTCCCTAAAACGGGTGGCTATTCCCAATTTCATCCAGTTCTCGCCATTACGGCACTCCCTGGATTTATACGGTTAAACAAGGCGAAGACCTTGCTCAGTTTATCCCGAAACGTCAACACTAAGCTTGCGTTGCCGCGCGTACCTCTATGGTTCCGGAATTTTAGCCGGATTCCCTTTTTCGGCAATATCGGTTAAGTATTGCCTTAGGATCGACTTACCCCCGGCTGACGATCGTTGCCGGGGAACCCTGGCCCCTTCGGCGGAAAAGATTCTCACTTTTCTTTGCTGTTACTACCACCGGGATTCGCAATCCTGATCGGTCCACTGGACCTCACAGCCCAGCTTCTGTCCAATCAGGACGCCTTCCTACCAGCGCAGCTTAAGCTGCGTTCTAAGGTATCGGTAGCTGGCTTAGTCCCGTCAATTTTCGGGGCCGTCAGCCTCGGCGGGTGAGCTGTTACGCTATCTTTGAAGAATGGCTGCTTCTAAGCCTATCTCCCCGCTGTCTGAGGCTGACGACGCCCTTTGGTTTGACATTTAGCCAGCATTTGGGGACCTTAACCTTAGTCTGGGTTGTCCCCCTCTCGGTCGTGGAGCTTACCCCCACTAACCCGTTTCCCAAAGTCTTCGGTGCGAGTGGATTCGTAGTTTGAAAGAAAAGTGGACCCTTTCGGATCCTTGTTTTTCAATCAGTGCTCTACCCCACTAGCCGCCTCGTTTAGGACTGGGCTCAGGCCCACTTCGGAAGGAACTAGCTATCACCAGACTAGATTGGTCTTTAGCCCCTAGCCCCAGGTCTGAGGAACAAATTGCACGTTAGAACCCCTGCGAGCCTCCACTAGGCTTTCGCCTAGCTTCGCCCTGCCCAGGGCTAGATCGTCTGGTTTCTAGTATGTATAGTTATGACTTCGGGCCCTTTCAGACCCTGCACCTGGCTCTTGCGAGTTGCGTGCTTGTCGGTTTCCCTTTGCTTACAAGTTTGACACTTTTAGGCTTGCCGTAACTATAAACTCCCCGGCCCGTGTTTCTAGACGGAACGCGAGACCCTGATCACCTTTCTTCGTACAGCTGCATCTCTACAGTTTCCTTCAGAAAGTTTCGTCTCTTCTGGGCCTCGCACGTCTGTAACTATCTGGTTTCAGGCACTTTTCACCCCCATTCCGGGGTACTTTTCAGTTTTCCGTCACCGTACTAGTGCGCTATCGGTCTTGAGGTATATTTAGTCTTGGAAGTTGGTGACTTCCAGCTTTCCATACCAAAGCCATGGTATGGTAGTCTGGGACTCTCGCTCAACTCATGCTGATTTTCGTTTACGGGGCTATCACCCTCTGTGGCAGGCCTTTTCAGGCCATTTCAACTTGGTCAGCGAAGAGGAAGCAAGGCCCTTAACCCTACATCTCCCCAAAGTTTCCTAAGGGGATTCGGTTTGGACTGTTCCCATTTCGCTCGCTGCTACTAAGGGAATCCCGTGTTGGTTTCTTTTCCTCCCCCTACTAAGATGCTTCCGTTCGGGGGGTTCCCGCTCCGTGAAGGAGCAAACCTCTTGCGAGGTCTGAGAAGTCTCATTCGGGTATCCTTGGTTCTAAAGCTGCTTGCGCTTACCCAAGGCGGTTTCGCGGCTTGCCGCGCCCTTCTTCGGTTCTCAAGCCGAGCCATCCTCCAGATAGCGTGGCATGTTACGGGCCAATGGTAGTGTCTGTTTGGCGTTTAGTGAAATCACATATTGTCTCTTAATTTTAGTGTATTTGGCGTCGTTGTATATGTTTGGCCTGTGCATGGTGTCATTTTAAGCGCCAGTAGCGCCTATTCACCGCTTCACCCCCCATCGTGTTCTGGTGGGGAGCTGCATCTTTTCTTGTTGTGTAACCCATGTTACTGGGATTGCATAAGAAGCATATTGGACCAATATAAGTGTTTTCATTTCACTTTTTTGTTCCATTGTTGGCGCCTATTAGAGCACCAACTGCTTCCTATACGACGCCCCCCAAGTTCTTTGAAGGTCGCCCCCGTTTGACAGGGAAAATATCAAGTCTTAAAACCCGCATATTAACCTGTCGCACCATATAGGACAAGTCTGTAACTTTTTGTTCCACTTAGAACCCGCTTAAGGTGGATATTTTATGTCCATTTCAGGTTTTTTTATTGTATTTCAATCGCCTGCTTCAGAGACTAGTAAAAACGCATGTTTAGCCTAGCCCAGAGGTGTTTACTTTGGGGTTTCCCATGGATTTCCCATGCAAAATCTGCTGAAAAAGTGGTTTTGGCTACTTTTTGGTGCGGGGGCGCGTTTGCACCTGTAGACTAGTTGTACATGGAGTGCATAACGGAAAAACGCTTTTTGGGATGTCATCGCTGCTTTTTTAGGGGTATTTTTGGCTAAATAATCGCTTCCCCCGCAAAAAATAACCAGTGGATTGCGCGGGTGAGTTGTGTTTTGCTGGGCGACGGCTGGTGTTGCGGATTGTGGGTTTTTTGCATGCTCTCAAAGGGCAGTAGAGGTCTTTTGCTCTTGCTGGACCTACCCCCTCTATTTATAGGCTAATAGTGCAACGAAAACAGGTGAGAGTGGCGTTTGTTGGTTGTGTGATTTTCTCTATGCGGTTGACATGCTTAGGTCAGAATTTTGGGTACTGGGTGTCTGGTTTTGGTTATATGAGTTGTTGCTGCCAGAGCTCCTCTTATTTGCCAACAGACCTACACCAACGCCGTTTAAAGATGGCATTTGTGCTCTGCCAGCTACCCCCTCCCCTATATTTAGAATAACAAGTGCAACCCAACCCATTGAGGGAACGGTCATTCATTGAGTATGCGCTGGGCAAAAACAAGTTTGTTGAGTATAGCTTGCTTCAAATGCACGTTTGCGGTGTGTCAGCGTGCAATCCCGCGCTAATAACGCTTATCCCCACTGCCAATGAAAAAATTTGATGGAGATTGTCAGGTTGAGGACAGAGGCTTTCCTCCATACAGAAGTATATTCATCCAATGGTTCTCCTTTGCAGCCCCCTACGTATTATATATATTAGGTAATACTATTCGTCAGTTGATGTCTCGCTATGCATACAGAACAACAACTGGTCGCTTGGTCTAGCCAAGGAGAAACCCACATCCGCCCAAAGGACAATTGAAACCTACCGACGAATTTTAGCAGCCAGCTCCACCTTACGATTCAAAGACTTCGAAGTCTACCTGCAAGGCGCATACCAAAACGACACAAACACCAACGGTTCCAATGCCGACGTTGATATTGTCGTGCAGTTAAACCAATCATTTTTCGGAGACACCCAACAATTAAACCAAGAGCAAGCAACATTATACAATAATACCTACCCTAATGACGCAAAATATGCTTACGACCGATTTTGGGTCGAAGTAATCCATAGCATAATCCGCCTTTTAGACGCATCAACCCTTACCTGCTGCGATAAATCAGTAAACATCTACAATGGAGAAGACCAAACCTCAGCGAATGTCGTAATCGCTTTACAATTTAGAAAATACAAGAGCTTTTTTGGCGAAAACAACCAATCATTCACCCAAGGCACAAAATTTTTTTCACCCCGAGAAAACCGTTGGATAATCAGCTACCCCAAGCTTCATTACGTTCACGGACAAATCAAAAATTTGGCGAACCAAACAAACGGTTGGTATAATCCCACTGTTCGAGTATTCAAAAACATAAGAAACAAGCTCATAGAACAGGGCAAAATAACAAGCAATACAGCCCCATCATATTTTGTTGAATGCCTGCTATACAATGTCCCCAATGACAGGTTCGGGGTTAATTGGCAAACAACCCTCGATAACATCATAAATTGGCTGGAAAAAGCCGAGTTTCAGGGTTTCAAATGCCAAAATGGGCAACAAATGCTCTTTGGAGATGCACCTGAACAGTGGAATTTGGATAGCGCCAAAACATTTGTGAAGGCATTGTTAGAGTACAATCGCCATTAAACAATAATCCGTATAATTATTGCTCAGGATAGGGTAGAATTCCAGTAATACACTGTTTCGTAGTTACTAGGAATTGCATAGGAAGAGTCGTCGTATACTATATCCAAGGAATAACCATACCTATTTAGCAATAATTGTACCCGATCCCAAATAAGTGGGGCATTTTCGTCGGGTCCCCAGAATCCCCAAATGGTATCCCCTGAGGTGCGCATTCCAAAACCGTAGTTTTTGGGCAGGATCAAAAGTGCATCAGCTGGGGGATTTTGGGTTATTTTGCCCTGTTTAATATCGTTCCAGAGCCGTTCGAGTGCATCAAAATGCTCGTTGCCCATGATGCCATAAGCGGTGTCGTTGTAGGGGAAATTGAATATTGTGATGTATTTTGCGCCTTTTTCATAGGACGTGCGCATTTGCTCATAAATTGCCTCACCGCTGTCGAGATATGGTGGTTGGGTATTCTTCCATGTGATTATGACTCCCCAGTCTTTTTGCTGAAAATTGGCGGCACCCCTGACAAGAGCGATTTCTTGGGCGAGCGTATTGTTCCACCCCACTTCTGCTAGCACAGTGTCATAGCCTGAGCGGTAATCGAACCAGTAAAGGGCATAATCGGAGCAAAAAATTGGGACACTCGCATTCTTCAGAGCGATGGTTCCAGTGTCGCGTAAAAAGCCCTGCTCAAACATGTTGGCGGCGGTATCGTAGGTTGCGTTTGCAGGTAAATGCCAGCCTGTAGCAGTTTTGTTGGCGTCTAGATAGATCCCGCCCCGTTCATCATAGTAATAAATACCCAAAAAACGCTCGCCATACACACTTTTTGCATCATTTACCCATGATATGCGCCAAGTCAAATCCTTCTGCGCCAGCACGCTTGGCATAAAATCGTTGAAATAAACGATTATGCTTAGCCCTGATGCGGCGGCGTAGTCGCAGACTTCAGTGGTTGCGGTTTGATTCTTGGTTATTGGGGCTGATTGGAAAATGAAGAGGTTGGTATAATTTTTTGTGCGGTCAATCATGGCTTTGGCTTCGTCTACGGTGTTTCCGCCGAAAGCGACGCCGACATATACAGGCGGATTGGTTTTTCCATCGTCAACAGGTGCATGTGTAAACAGCAATACTGCCACTAAAACAGCCAGAAGCAGTACGGAGAGGATTACTATTAACCGCTTTTTCATAAACTCCACCATTTATTGGGGCTAATCGTTTTTAACCCTTTATACAATGCAAGAAATTTTGGGTAGTTCAGATTAGGAGACTGCATTCACAAGCCTTAATATTTTTTTGTACAATTTTACGTCGGTGATAATATGCCACTTATGCAATGGAATGATTCCTTCTCAGTCGGAGTCACAGAAATCGATACACAGCACAAAAACCTAGTCAGTTACCTAAACGACCGGCATTTTGCTATGTCTCAAGGAAAAGGGAGCACTATTCTCCAATCTTTGCTAACACGGCTTGTAGCATATACACAGGTGCATTTTGCTACTGAAGAAAAATATATGCAACAATGGAATTACCCTGGATATGTATACCACAAAGGCGAGCATGAAGCATTTGTGAAGAAAGTCGCTGAATTCAAGACCAAATTTGAGAGCTGGTCAAGCAGTCTTATCCATCGAGATTCTAACGTTTCTCAAAGACTGGGTAGGTAACCACATTCAAGGGACAGACAGGAAGTATGGTCCATTCTTTGTTAAGCATGGACTAAAATAGTTATTTTTAATCTCCTTTTTCAGGGGTTTGTTTGTTTTCAAGCCAATTCCTTGAACCCATAACCGTAACCCCCGCAAATTTGGCTTTCAATGCATCCTTATACGGGCACATTTCAACGCATCGCATACACAGGATGCAGCCGGAAGCGGTTACGTCGCCTTCTTTGCGGTCGTATACTTCGGTTACGTCTGTTGGGCAAACGCGTTTGCAGACTCCGCATTTTGTGCATTTCTCGGCGGATTTCTCCAGCTTCGTCAACGCTACCCACCTGAAGGGGCGGTAGGTACTAAACAGCGCAGTTAATGCGCCCAATGGGCAGAGGCGGCACCAGAATCGCCTGTATACGAATCCTACAATGGTGACTGCAATCAGTACCGCCAAATTAATCGAAGTAACATAAAACCCGGTAATCCAAAAGGGGCCATAAGCAATCTGCGACACATAAGACCAATTCATTGCGCCCACCGCGGATTCAGCCAGAATGCACAGGGGTCGGGCTGGGCAGACGAGGCAGAAGGGCTCGTTAATGTTGGACACTATCCCCGCATGCAACGCATCAAAACCGTCGATCCCCGGCGAGGTTCCCGGAATCAGTTGGGTACCGAAAATGGCGTAGGAACCGAAAATGACGCTTAGAACCAGGAATATGGCGATTATTATGAATCGGGACTGGTTTAGGGCGCTGTTGGTTTTGGCTGAGAAGCTCAAATGCCGTTTTCCGGCGGCTTTCCGTATCCGCGTCAACAGGTCCATGTATAGGCCGAAGGGGCAGAGCCAGCCGCAGTAGGATCGCCCAAGCAAAAGCGACGCAAAAATCAATGAGAGAAACACTATTGCGAGCATTTCGAGCCCTGTGAGTGCGTAGAAGACGCCGTAGCCCATGGAGTAGTTCCAGAAGGGGAAGATGTAGGCTTGGATTTGCCATATGGCGCAGGTTACGGTTCTGCCGTTGGGGTAGTAGCATGCGAGGGCGGGGAAGGTTATGCCGTCGGGAAATTGGTTGCTCAGTGCGTCGGCGCCTAAGAGGTGGTCGCGGGGCGAGGGCCCAAGGGGTAGCCAGTCGGGTTGGTTGAAGGGTCCAATGAGTAGGCCCATGAATATGGCGAAGACGGCGGCGATTTGGATGAAGAGCCGGAGGTTGCTTACACGGCGGGTCCTGTTTTTGCTGAAATGCAGAATACCCGCGGCTAGGGCTACAACAACAGCGGCAAACAACACCACAACACCGACCTCAGAGGTTACCCAGCTCATGCTTTCCCTCCAAAACGGCTAGTTTTAAGTTTAACAACGGCACCCACCAGCACAATGGCACCAACAGACACCAACGCCAACACCAGCACCGCATGATTCTGGTAAAACGGCAACTCCTCATCAGGCAATTGGCCGGAGAAGTCCCGATAAAAAATGTAGGTATCATTCACTGCGTGGCTAACGGTTATGGTTCCGTCGGCGGAGAGGGTCCAGCCGTCGCCTTCGGGGTGGTAATCGGGGTATTGGCTCTGGTTGAAGCGCACGGTTATGAGGTGGCTTTTGGGGTTTTCTGCGAAGGCGGGGTTTAAGCCGAAATTGAAAGTTTGAGTGCCTGCGCCGGTGACGTTGTAGTGGATGGCTCCCGAGTTTTGGGTTGTTATTATGCTCGAGAAGGAGGATAGGGTAATGTTGCAGTTTTCGGTTGAAACACGCAAAAACGGCACCGTTGGCGAATTGGTTAGTTGCAGGTTCCTGAAAACCCAAGAATTATTCCCCATTTGCGCCTCGGAGTAGGTGCCGTTTGCCGCAAAATAGATGGTTCCGTTGCGTTCAGGGATAACAAAGGGCGTATCCGGAGCAAACACCGTGGTATTTTGTGCTTGGGCGCCAAAGCTCAGCAAAACAAACCCAACGAGCACCACAACCGCCACCGCTGCACCCAAAGCAAACCTGCGGATACCAAAGCCCCACATTAAACATTGAACTAAGAAGCTATTATAACATGCGGGACTGCCGCTTTTTCTAAAATTATATCGTTTGGGGGGCTGTGGGAGTAGTAACTTTTATTTGATTAGAGTTTTATGTGTTGTGTGTTCTGGGCGTATTTGGGTGCCTCGATAGCTCAGCCCAGTAGAGCGGCTGCCTTGTAAGCAGCAGGCCGCGGGAGCAAGGCCCGCTCGAGGCTCTCAAAAACTACATCTATTTTTTGCTATAATTAGGGATATTAGGGGTAAAATAAAATATTAAAAATTAAAGAAATCAGTTTTTTTAAGCTTCGGGTTCTTCTTCGTCGCCCTTAGCCGCAAGCTTCGCCTTAATCGCTTTCGAATCAGTAATCGTTAATTTGTATTTGCGGGCCAGCGTCGAAACAATCTCGTTCTCAAAAAGCTTCTTGAGTGACTTGAAAACCTTCTTGGATGGCTCACCGGTCTTGTCAGTTAATTCTTGAAGAGACAATTCTTTGCCTTCAGCCTGGAGTGTAGCTACAACTTTTTCATCGACTTTGTTTAGTTTGCCCATAGGTACCACTGCACTAGTTAGTTTGTTTATTCCTCTATGGCAGGGTGGGCTTTTGTATTTTGCGGTACCCTAAGGCGGTGTATGCATGTATGTTTCGGCTGGTTGCCGTTCATGGGTGCGGAAATGGTGGGCGTCTGCTTCTTCGAGGGTGCTTGATATGGCGCCGCATTCCGTGCATTTGTATCTGCCATCAGGTGTGGCTTTGGCGTGTGTGCGGCTGCGCAAGCCAGCGCCTTTACCACCCTTAGACACTGCTTCGGGGTCATGTTTGCTTTTAGTCGCTGCAGTTGCGGTTCTTACGTCTTTATCTGACAAAAAATCACCACTAAAGCCAGCAAAAAGCATCTATCTAAACGTATGTGACTGACATTAAACAGCACTCAAGAATCACTGCGGGTGTGGCTCCATTTGCCATTGCAGAATGGATTATAATCGCAGGTTACGCATGGGCTTTTAACGCCGATTTCGCAGCATCTCCCCTTGTTCTCTGTCTATTTTAGCCCGCTCCATGAGGGTTAATGTATGGTTTAGTAATAAAAGCCGATTTTCTAAAAGGGAATATATCGAAAAACGGAATATTTCTTAAAAGAGGTTAGGCGGGGGCGTCTTCGGGTTTAGCAGCTGGCTTCTTTTCAGGCGCAACCTTTAATCCATGATACTCGTACATGATGCGTAGGGCATCGCGGATGGCTTCGTTGCGGCTATTATAAACGCCTTTATCGATGAGGGTGTTTAGTAGGTCCAGGTACCGTTTGGTTAATCGAATGGTTATGCGTTCCCGTTTGTTTCCGTCAGACACTTTTTTCACCGTTAAATGGCTGCTGTTGGTTAGTTCTGTCGTGGCAGTCAACTTATAAGTGCTTGTCAGACAAACAGGCACCATGCAACAGCCAAGATATGCATGAAACACACCCATGTTCAAAAATCGAATAAAAACCTATCGGAACCTAAACGCCAAGCTTACCCATCAGCACACGGAACCCGCTTTCCCGCGCCAACACTTCACAGCTCCCAAACGCTTCACAGAACGCTTCCGGCAAGGATTTAGCGCCGATTTTGCTGCGGATAACCATCTGAAAACTGCCGCCAGCATTCAACACTTTGGGTGCACCCGCAATAATTGCCCTCACCACATCCATACCGGCGCTCACCGGAGGATTAGAGAGTACACAATCAAAGTGCAATGCTTCAACCGGCTCGTAGAGGTGGCCGTATAGCACTTGGGCGTTGCGGATTCTGTTAGCTTCCAGGTTCTGTTTGGCTAAACGCACCGCACGCATGTTTACGTCAGTCATGACCACTTGGAGTTTGGGGTTGGTTGATGCTGCTGTGATGCCGACTGCGCCGTATCCGCAGCCAATGTCAAGTACTGTGCCGGTTTGGGGCAGAACCATCGCATCAATCAACACGTGGGTGCCTAAATCAACCCGTTTTTTAGAGAAAACACTCGAGGAAGTTAAAAATTCGAATTTGCGGCCGCGCAGCGTAGTTTTTACTATGCCGAAGCGGTCGTCGCATTTAGGCTGAGCGGAAAAATAGTGCTCAACATGCTTACTGTTTTTCTTGCTCATCGGCGCCGCCGCCACCGCTCTTCCAAGTCCTTGGATAAATGTTCCGTGGCATCAATACACGCGCTAACGTTGCAACCACACCATGGCGCAAGTCAAGGATTTCTTGTGTTGAAACCTGAGCGCGACCCAAAGCGATTGCTTCACCCTTGAGGGTGAATATGGCTATTATGTTGCTTTTTACGATGCCGCTGTCCACTTGACAGACTCCGGGCGCTGTTAGGTTTGCGCCGTGGCAGAGTGCATCAACGGCTGAGTCTCGGACAATGACTTTTGGGAGTTGCGCAAGCGCGGTTTCCATGGGTTCGATGAATTTGCAGAGGTAAGATTGGTCTTTTGTGCGTTCGTACTCGCCAAACCAGTAAGCGACGTCGTGGAGGTTTACGCATTTGACGCTGGTTTCGGTAAATGGCCCTGCACGAGTGCGACGGAGTTCTTGCATGTGTCCGCCGACGCCTAGGATTTCTCCTACGTCGAAGCATAATTTGCGGATGTATGTGCCGCCTTCGCAGGCGACTTTGAAGAGTACGTTTCGTCCGTCCTTTTCGATGTAGTCGATGTAGTAGATGCGTCTTGTACGTAATTGGCGTTTGACTGAGGATCGCAGGGGTGGACGCTGATAAATTTCGTCCTCGAAAATCGTGAGCACACGCTTTACTGAGGATTCGTCTATGTCTCCGTGTAGTTTTAGGACGCAGACGTATTCTTTGCCGCTGTGGAGCAGTGCTTGAACCATTTTGGTGGCTTCTTCCAGCGTAACTGGCAGGATACCTGTGACTTTGGGGTCAAGGGTGCCTCCGTGTCCGATGGTTTCGAGTTTTAGGATTTTTTTGGTCCAAGCTGCCACTTCATGGCTTGTGGGACCTGCTGGTTTATCCAAGTTAATGGTACCATATTTGATGAATTGCTTCGCTGTACGTTCAGAGGGTTTACAGCCATATTTGGGGTCTGTATGGTCCTCTGCTTTTGTTAGCAATTCGTGTTTGGTTTCCCACGGCGGAAGTGTTCTTGGCATTCTCTACGGTGTTCTCCTGATAAAGATAAGAAAAAGAATAACGTGGTATTAAAGTTTAAAAGGGTTTAGAATAGCTGCGTCATTTCTTCTGTTAAATCTGCGGCTTGAATTGCCTGCGCAACTTCATCGTCTGATGCGCCTCGTTTGACATCGATTTTGTCTACTAGGGGCATGACGTGGTTTATGTTGACGCGTCTGCGTTTGACACCAGTTAATTTTTTGGGTCCTGTGACTAAGACGAAGCTTTTGTCGACGACGTCTATGACGACGCATTTAGTGCAGCATTCGCGGCCAGCTTGTTTGACGCATATTCTGCCGACTTCAATGGCGGGCATGTTTTGTGATCTCCTGAAAGGAGGATACTGCAAATGGTAGATATAAGCATAACACAGATTATTACCGATTCAGGGTTGCTTTTAGCGGTTTTTACTCTGTAATATAGTAGTTGTTGCCGAAAAGCCCCTATACACAACAACAACCAGCGGGCTTGGCAGAGCGTTGTGTTTTGTTGTCTGCGTTTATGGCGGGTTGCAGATTGGTTGTGGCGTTTTATGCAAGCAGAACAGACGACGCATGCCGCTTTTCTCCTCTTCCCGCCTTCTAAAAAAGGGCAAAAATCGGTTTTGTCTCTTTATGTGGGTGTGGCAACTAGTTTCCATGAAGGAAAAACAACCTTCACAATAAAACCCTCTTTTTATATTGCTGGAATAACCCAAACCGAATACGGACCATTATAGATTAAAACAGGCACTGAGTATGACCTAAAACTTGACCCCGAAACATCGATATTAAAGGTAAAAGTTGCTTGTAAATCATCGAATGACTGATTTGTTCCATTGAAGGATGATAAGTCAACTGCACTAAGCGAGGGCATGTTACCATAAGCATGAGTAGAATATACAGTGTTATTGATACATAGCGAGAATGAATCAATAGAGAGATCGCTTGTTATAGGTGAAGTGAAGCAGAACCCGTTAAGGCTCAGGCCAATAACAATTGAAGAGCCATTACTGGCAGCAATGTCGTAGTAGACGTTGAAATCATGCCATGGTCTTGGTGTAGGTGTTAGTGTTGGTGATGGCGAATAAATAGGCGACGCTGTTGATGTTGACCCATGACTAAAAGTAGGTGTAGGTGTGGGAGAAGCATCTGGGTTAACAATCGCATTATCCTCCACGCTTGCCTGCGGCTGACTACCTAAACTTGAAACATAAACTCCTCCAGCAACAGAGGAAATTAGAACCGCAGAGACTAATACAGCCAATACTTTGGTATTCATTCTTTTCATGCTTCCTTGCAGTTGATTCAGCTAGTCAACTCAGTGGGATTGAGGTGCATGCGTTTTCACTTAAAAGTCGCCTGGTTATAGTTGGCGTTTGGGGGCTTATAATGTTTAGTTTACTAAGATACACTGGGAAAGTTTCTTTTGCAATTGATAAAAGCTGCTTAGTGGGTTTTTCTTTGCCAAAGATATAGCGGGTTGCTATCGGGGTCCTGGAAATAAATGAACCATCCGCCTTTGCCTTCCTCGATTGAATTGGAAAACATTAACCCTTTATCCTTAAGCTTTGAAACTGCATCCTCTAAATCTTCCACACGGAATCCTACCGATAAATTGTTAGGAATACTCATATTGACATTGGCTGGGTTGATTAAGTGAAGCCCCAAAACAAAGTCGGCGACCACAACCTCCGCGTATTTCTCGTTGTACCGTTTTTTGAGTTTCAGCCCCAAGACGCCAGTGTAAAAGTCCAATGCCTTATCCACATCACTAACCATAATCGTTACCGTTGCTTCAACAATCATGCCTCAAAACCTCAACTAACGAACAGAAACAATATGCAGTCTGGGGTAAAACCGTTTTTGTCTAAAAAACAATGCACGTCTTGGCTGGCAGGTTCCCAAACGTTTTAAAACACAGCAACCCAACATAGTGTCTTAGTCACAGTGGTATCCTTTGAGTCTAAACTACCATTACATGCAGTTGCCCCGCGAAGTAATCGTCGGAAAAGGCACATTAGACCGCATTCCAGAAGTAGTAAATCGCTTAGGTCTCAAAGGAAAAGCCTTGGTACTCTCAGACTCACAATGCTACAAGCTAGGCAGGAGAAAGAGTCTCTTGCGAGCTTGAAAAAGCAGGTTTAACACCCGAATTCTTACTTGTCAAATCAATGACTGTAGATGACCTAATTCTCGTCGAAAAACAACTCAAAGAACAAAAGCCGCGAGTTGTCTTTGGCGTAGGCGGCGGAACAATAATCGATGCAGCCAAACTAAGTTCAGCCAGCCAAAACCTCCCATTCGTAAGCATCCCAACAACCGTCAGCCACGACGGCATCGCCAGCCCCCTAGCCTCCATAAAAGGTTCAGAAAAACCCTACAGCGTCCTCGCGCAGGCACCCATGGCAATAATCGCTGACATAGACATTATCTCTCAAGCGCCATGGCGCTTTGTCATAAGCGGTTGCGGAGACGTAATCAGCAAATTCACCGCAGTAAAAGACTGGAAACTGGCATATCTAGAAAAAGGCGAATACTACGGCGGATACGCAGCCAGCCTAGCATTAATGAGTGCCAAACTTGTAACTGCCAATGCGGATTTAGTCGCACAGAAAGAATGCGAAGGATTAAGAGTCCTACTTGAAGCGTTGATCAGCTGCGGAGTCGCCATGAGCATAGCAGGCAGCAGCCGACCATGCAGCGGATCCGAGCACCTATTCAGCCACGCCTTAGACTTAATCAACTCCAAACACGCCATGCACGGCGAACAATGCGGTGTCGGCTCAATCTTAACCGCTTTCTTACACGGCTCAAACTGGCAACAAATCAAAAGCACCCTCAAACACATAGGCGCACCCACAACCGCATCCGAGTTAGGCGTCAAAGACATGGATATCGTCAAAGCCCTGCAAATGTCAACTCAAATCAGACCAGAACGCTACACAATCTTACATAAGCTAAACCTAAACTTCGACGCATGCGAAACCGTAGCAAGGGCAACAGGCATAATTAACTAAACACGTATAGGTTGAAGGAGCGCAAACGCGTTGCCTTCTGGGTCTTCTGCCGCCGCTATCCAGCCGACTTCTGGAACTTCCTGCGTGGGTTGAGTAATTTTTCCGCCTGATTTCACGATTTTATCTAAAAATTCAGCGATATTTTCGACTGAGATGTAATTAATGGGTTTGCTCTCTGGCACTTGACGCTTATACAAGCCTCCATTCACGCCGGGGCGCAGCAGCATGCCTTTTGGGTCAACTGGCACGGTTTGGATTACCCAGTACTCTATCGGTCCAGCGGCTTGAACTATGGTCCAGCCGAAGACTTTCTCGTAGAAACCCTTCAGTTTTTCTACATCGTTTGCTGGAATTTCAAAATGCATTATTGTGTGGTCCATCTTTTGGTTTCACCTCCAGATACACCTTAAACGTTGACTAAGAGAAGCGCACTTAATACTATGAGTGGTTGGCGGATTTAACTTTTTTCAAAAAGTAAAAGACTTGGCAGTAGCGTAACGGGTTGAGTGTTGAAAATTAAAGAATTAAAAAAGAAAAGTTAGAAGCGCACTTATGGCGCTGCAGTATTTGCTTCTTCAGCTTTTGCTTCTACGACTGGAGCGGCTGCTTCAGGTTTTGGCTCAGCTTTGAAGGTTTCAACAAACTTTGTCTCAGCCAAGTCGGGTAGGAACTTTTGTATGTCCATGGCGATGCCGCGTTTTGCAATTTGGATGCCTTCAACGTAGAAGGTGTCTTCTGGCATGTCGATGGTTAGGTTCTTTGCTTTTACTGCGATTTTGAACTTGTCTTCTTCGACTACTGGGATTCTGCGGTGAACGATTGCGCCGATTTTTTGTTCTTCTGCGTCGAGTTTTTTGGTGACGGTTAGGTCGTAGATGAGGGTTCTGCCTGCTAATGCAGGGTTAAAGTCGAGTAGGACTCTGCCTGCGCCGATGGAGCGGATTGTTGCCATTTTACCTTGGTATTCGATGCGTGCTCCAACTACTGGGTTGATTTCTTTTGCGTATAATTGTTTGATTGGGACGCGGCGGATTTTTTCTGGGTCTCGTGGACCGAATGCTTTGTCTGAGGGAATTTCGACGGTTTCGGCTTTGCCGACTTCTGCGGTTAATAGAGAGTCGTCTAGGGCTTTTAGTACCCAGCCTTCGCCGACAACGACGAGTTTTGGTTCATAGATTTCGCCTTCTTTGTGAAGGTGCTCTTTTTTTGCTACTTCGTCTTTTGTTGTGTCGAAAACTTCGTTTGTTTCTTTAATTTTCGCTACGTAATCGATTAGGATGAAGTCTCCTTTTTGTAGGGCCATCTTTGAATCTTCCTTTGTCTGTTCGGGGAAGTGTAGAGTTCCAAAGGAGCATAAAAACTTTGTCTCATGAGTGTTTTAGTTTACGTTTGTTTGTTTATTAAAAAGGGTGTTGTAAGGCAGGTGGTTGTTTGCATTGGTTTTAGGTTACTGGGCTATTGGGTGCAGGCGTCACTGATAGAGTTTACCTCATAGTGATTGAACAACCGTCTTAGCGCGTCTTTTACTACTTCCGCTTGTTCTCATAAAGCCTATCACTTATCAGCAAATCCATACCCTCCAAGTATGGAGCAGCCATAAGTCACTTGCAAACTCAACATCAACATACAACACTAGCTTCAAAAATTAATAATCTGAGAATTTAACTTAAATTTGATTCAGAATTTCGTAACCCGAAGGATTGAGGCTAACTTTCATCCAAGCTAATGCCATAGTTAATAATCCTCAAGTGCCATGCAGTCTAATAAGAAAAAGCCGTTTTGAACCGTTAATCCTCAATGAACTCTCCAGTAAATATAAGGCCATAACAAGCGCCCCATTATGGGCAGGTAGAAGCTTAAAACCTTATCAGCCAAAACCACCTGACAAACTAGAACGCACAGCAGCCACGCTTGCAAGAGACCATCAGAAAACCCAAATCGCCCTAAACCGAAATAACCCAATATCTCCAAAGCCCGGTTTCACCCCCCTTTTGATCCCTCCAGCCAAAGCCATGGGCAACTCAACATTCTCCAAAACAATCAAGAAGGTAACAGATTAAAAAAACTAAAAACTAAGGAAACTTTTATGCTGACTTTTTGGTCCCGCTACTTTAGAATGTGGAAATCTATTGTCTGTGTCAATTTGAATTTTGTTATTGAAGATCCGATATTTTAGCGATAGTTTAATTGTGTTTGTTCTACATTTATTTTTATGCTTGGGCGCTGCGGTCTTTTTTTGCAGGTTTTGTTTTTTGATTGGGGTTTGTTCGGCTGCTTGAGCAGTTGATTAATAATCAATGCACAAACGTTGATGCAATCTTCACAGAGGCTGAAATCCGTAGCTTAGCAGCATCGTTTTTTTGGTTGCTTTACAGATATCGCATTTGCTGACCCTTGAGCCGATGACATAGAATTCTTCCTGTTTTGTGTTTGGAACGCTTTCTTTGCCCGCGGTCATGAGTCATCCTTCTAAAAATGGGTATGCCTGTTTTGGGTGGTAGTCTTGGCAGTGGCTGTATTCGGCGGGTGCGTTGCAGAATTTTTGTAGCCTTTTGCACCAGGCTATGCTGCTTGATCTATTTGTGCATCTTTGAGTGTGTTTCTTTTCAGCCATACCATCAAACCTTCTCTTGGCAGACAAGTGGTATCTATTTGTCACAATATGTAATATATATATAATTTATCTATGAACCCAAAAACAAAAAACCAAAACAGACAACGCTAACCCAAAAAAAAGCTATTTTACCCCATTCACAAACTAGTGAATGCTTAAAGGAGTGATTTTTTGACCCAAGAATTTTTGCCAATAACAATAATCACCACAGATGAATCTGTAACCAATTGCCGCTATTACCCAGCCAAAGGCTCCAAAAAAGGCGTCATCTTCGTAGGAGGCATCGGAGGCAACTTTGATAGCCCAGCCAAAAACCTCTACCCCAAACTCGCCGCGAAACTATCCAGCGAAGGCATAAGCGTCTTGCGGGTGCAGTTTAGGTTTCCAACCTTGCTTGAGGAATCCGTGCAGGATGTGCTAGCTGGAGCTAAATTTTTGCATTCAGAGGGCGTGGAGGCTTTGGGTTTGGTGGGGCATTCTTTTGGCGGAGCAGTCGTTATTCAAGCGGGAATTACTTTGGATTGGGCTAAAACGGTGGTTACTCTTGCCGCTCAAAGTTTTGGCGCTGGAGCAGTGGATACGTTGGCTGCGCATGCGTCGATTCTGCTTATTCATGGGGCAGACGATGAAACGCTTTCGCCGACGAATTCTCAAATAATTTTTGACAAAGCGCAAGGGCACAAAAAGCTGGAGATATTGGCGGGAAACCGGCATGGGTTGGATGAGTCCTCGGATGGGGTATTCGAGACTATTCATGCATGGTTAACTGCGGAACTGTAGTACATCTATGTCTTTAGCCATCCGAGTTTAACGAATGTGTAGGTTACGAATGCAACGCTCACAGTTACGATGAAGGATAATTGCCAAAGAGAAGCACCATAGGGTACATCCAAGAGGTTTGTGCCCAGTATGCCACTTACGGCTGTGGGAATTACGGAGATGGCGGTGATTACTGCGAGGATTTTTAGGATTCTGTTGGTTTCAAAGGATGTCTGGTTGATGTATAGGTCGATGTTTGAGCGTAGATTCTCGATTAAGTCATGGGATAATTCGGTTAGGTAGCCTGCGCCGTCTTGTAGGACATGGAAGGCTTCTTCTGATTGCTTGTTGAAGCCTTCGAGGGGCACTTTTTTGGAGGTTATGATGCTTAACATGTCTTTGAAGTGGACAAGGTTAGAGACTAAGCGTGAGACTTCTTTGTCTAATTGATATATGCGCTCAAGAAAGTCTCGGGGGAGTTTTGAGCGGTGTGTGTTGCCGATTTGCAGTACTTCGAGTTCTATTTCGGAGAGGATTGAGCGGTAATCGTTTAGCATGTGTTCGAGGATGCTGTAGAGGACGGGAACGACAAAGGCGTTTCGTTGTTTTTCTGCTGGACGGAGTGAAGGACTTCGTCTAACAGGTCAACGTTTTGTCTTGAAACGGTAATGATTTTTTTGCCGTCGCAGATTACTATGACTCCTGAGCGGGAAATCGTCAAGTAGTTGGCGACGTCCTCGGCGGGGTAGCGTATTCTTCCTGATTGTACAAAGATGAAGGAGGCTTTTTGGACGTAGTCTATGTGGGGATAGATTTCGTCTACTAAGGCGCTTTTGAAGTGGGGTTCAGGGATCCCCAGAATACTGCTTAGTTGGGCGAAGCCTTCGTTTGAGACGTAGTGGAGGTCAAGCCATTCGTGGCGGTTTTCGTCTGCTATATGAGTTTTGAGGTCATCCCAAGAGAGATTATGGGTTATTGTGAGGTCAGAGCCGACTTGCCTAATGACGGTAGTGTGGTCGGCGGTTTCTTGTTTTAGTGCGATGGTGTTGTTTCTTCTGCTCACGATTACTTTGCTTCCTACTGCAAGCGCCCGCGGCACCCGCAGCAGTCGAAGCAGCAGTGAAGGTGAACCTGTAATTGTAATCGAAACAGGGGCAAGTATTGCATAAATGGTAAAGTGATAATTAGTAAATCGACCAGATGCCAGGGCGATTTAAAGTGGCTCCAGCGGTTCTCGGCAGCGTAGAGTTTTGTGGTGTATTCTGCCACGAACAATACAACGATGATTACATCGCAGATTTCAAAAAAACCCAGAACGGTACTGCTTAACTGGAAGATGAACGGAAGCAGAATAAGCGGGATAAGAATTAGTGAGAGGAAAATCATGAGTTTATCTGAAAATACTGAGTCAACCATTTCGCGGAGGTTGGCACGGGGGTCTCTTTGCGGAACATAGAGGGAACGGGGCAGGGTGCTTGTGAGCGTCGTTGGGAACGGTTTGGTCTCATGGACATCTCTGGTCAGTAGCGTTTTACATTTGATTTACTGATAAATCATTCGCTTACAAAGCATTTTACTACGGGTTTCTACTGACTTTTTTTTTTAAAGAGGAGCTTATTTGATTAAACAGAGTTGTGTTCAAAGTAGAAATGCATGGTATTTTTAAGAATAGTGAGTGATTTTTTTTAAACATAGTGGAACGGTTTTTTTGCCGTTCTTCTCAATTTCTATTTAAGAGCGCGAAGCTTCGGAAATTATTTCATCGAGGTTTGCTGACTTGCTAAGGTCAGGGGGTCACGCAACTACATTCGCTTCTCTATTATTGTTATGCCGACACGCAAAGCATTCACCTTCAAATAATATTTGGGTTTAATTTTACAGTTTCTTGCCTGTTTTACGGGGGCTCTCTTTAGGTTTCTGCTCAAGTTTTGTAGGCAAGTATTCGTCTACGATGTAAGTTAAGCCGTATCTGCTGAAAGCTTCAAGTTCCGTCTTTCGCTTGATTTTGAGGAACATCTTGATTTCACGTTGCCAGATGGGGTCGTTTTGGTATCTTGGGTCTTTTTGCAACTCGTATAGACGTTTAATGTCTACTTCGTCCAGTGGGTCAGTGGGTAGTTTGTATTCGACGATGTCGCTTGCCCAAACCCCGCTCCAAACCGCATCAGGCGTGTTTAGGTCTCTTAGGTGGGCGGCGTTGGCTGAACCTGAAATGATGACTTGAGCAATGTGCATTCCCCATGGGTCGCCGTCAGTTAAAATGTAAACTGGCAAGCCGAGTTCGTCGTGGAGTCGGCGTATGAAGCTTCGGGTTTGCCTTGGCGCTTGTCCACCGCAGGAAATCAAGAAGCGACTTGTGTTTGTTGTGGACGTTTTCTTCGATGAATCTTGTGAAGAGTGCGCCTTTCTCGATGGCTATGACTTTGTTAGCGGTGGTTTTTATGAATTCTGATGAGGTTACGGCTGGACCGATGAGTACGCCGTCTGGGTGGCTGGTTAAATTCACTGTTTTGCCTTCATACCCGGGCACGGTGTAGCCGATGTCTAAGTCGCCAAAGATTGCGCTGCGTTCTTCGGGGAATATGCTGAAGTCTTCTCGTGCAAAGCCTGTGAGGGTTTCTAGGTCGGTGATGATGTTGTTTGATTCCTGCTGGTCAGTGAAAGTCATCTCGTAGGCTTGTGCGGAGTAGTAGACATCTCTTAACGTTGAGGTTTTCGTTGGCTGGTAATTCGTTGCTGAACATTGCAACCCAAGCAAGTTGCGTAAAGGGTTTAATGTGGCGGATGTTGCGGGCGCTTCTGCCTACGCTTTTTTCGCCTAAAATGATATTGGCGCAACGCGGGGTCGTAGGTGATGTTTTCGGTGCTAGCGGCTGGGCATGTTAACTGTTGGGAAAACGCCTTGGTCTAGTTGATTGTAAATATTAGTGCCAAAGGTCTTTAAGCCCCTTTATGACCTCTTGTTTTCTCTCAGTTATCTTAGCTTTCTTCTGCGCCATACTTCTGCACACTCTTCAGTAATTTTTCGATGTCAGGATTCCTTCTTTCCCCAGCTAAGATCGTTGAGAACTCGGCGATTTTAGGCAGGTACTTGCTGAAGATTCCCAGCCGCTTCTTTTCCTTATGCACATGCTCTTGCCGGCGAGGAAATGCTGCATTTGACGTGCAACCTCACGCAACGCGTTGGCTTCTTCTCGGCGTACTTCGGGGCGGTCAGAGATGAATTCTTTGCCCACGGTTTTGTATGGGACTTTTGTGCTGCAAATATGCACGACAATCGCGATTGGCATGTCAGGTGTGAACTTTGTAGCGTCGCCAATTCATAGCTGAAATTACACGGTAAGAAACATCGCTTGCTTCATCGTAGAGCAAGGGGATTTTGTTGGCGAAACGGTAAATTACAAAGTTGCCGCGTTTAGGCACTTCGCCGCCATATGCCATAGCCATCTCGACAATGAATGGGTGACCCGCATATGTGGAGGGTTTACGTTGGTGAACAACAAGGTATTCAGGCTTTAGTTCTTTCATGACTCCTGCTTTGAGAGATCTTCGCCCAGGGTGAGAGGCAACTTGCGTCTGGGGGTAGGAAGTCTTTGTATTTTTTGAGGTTCTGCATTAACCGCACGATTTCTTCATGGGAGAGTTTTTTTGGGTTTTTGTTGGCGGGATACCTGCGAATTCGAGGAATTTTTGTGCAGTGATTTCGCCGACGCGGTGGAAATGCCCTTTTAGAAAATCAGACATGTTGTTGTATTCTGTTATTTGGATTAGCCGCTGTAGGAGTTCTACGTCTACGCCGTATGGGTGAGGCATGGTTTCTTTTGGGGGTTCAGGCATGACTGTTGTTGCCCGGATGAACTTGTAGAGTCTGCCTTTGGGGTCAACAAAAGTGATGTTTGCGTATGGGTTAACCATGGCGGTTTGTTTGAAGTACTCGATGATTTTCGGCATCGCCCGGAGGTAGTCGCCTTCAAGGGTGAATTCAACGATTGTTCCTTGCCAGTTGTCCTTGTTTATGAGGACTTTGCGGTCCAAAATTATGGGTTTGTTGCGCTGGATGTCAATCATTAATTTGAAAGTGTAAATTTTTTCTTGCCCAGTGCTTGAGGTTACAACGACTGGTTGGTGGGTTGTGATTTGGCCGTAGAGAACAGCCATTTTTCCGCCTAAGCCGAAAGTGCCTCGGACCTGTTTGAGCTTGTATTTGCTGCCGTAGAGGACTTGGCCAAAGGCGGATGGGATGAAACGCGGTGGGATGCCGCAGCCGTTGTCTTCGACTCGGAGCTTGTAGATTTGGGTGTCTTTGGTGGCTTCGGCCTCAAAGGATAAGCGCACGTAGACGTCTGGGGGGATTTTTTGGCTTTCTGCTGCGTCAAGGCTGTTTTCGACTATTTCTCGGATTGCAACGAAGATGGCTGCGTGATGGGTTGGTTAAGCCTGCGATGTCGCGGTTTCGGTAGAAAAAGTCGGATGCACTCATTTCTTCAAAGGTTGCTTGAGCCACTTGCTGCTTACACCACTTTCCCCGTTTTAATTTAGATTGCTTAGTATATTTGCTGCTTGTTCTTTAAGTTAACTGCACTGTAGGGTTAAATGCCACATTTTTTCAGGTTCGCTTTAACATGCTTTGATGGTGGGTTTTGCAATGGAAATGTCAAATAAACGCTTATGTTACTGGAATTTGCATGTAAAAAGGTCGATTTCTGAATGCAGATCCTGACAAAAGACCTCTAAAAATCACATCGACCAACGATTTGTGAAGTCACTTGTATGTATCCTTAGCGTTTGCTTTAGGTTGCCGATTGGTTATGGATAATGCGCAAGCAGCCGCTAAATTGAAAAGTAGAAAAAGCCCCCTCTCTCTTCGACTTCGCCGACAGGTTGGAGGAACATGGAGGCTTTTTGTTACTATTCCCATCTCTTCAAGAAGAGAATCACACCCACGCAGATTCCAAAGGCAACCAACGAAGCAGTTGCGGTTTCAACGACGGGGAAGGGTCCGGCGTCTTGGTGAACCTTAGGCGGTTGGTATCCTGTGTCTGATGAGCCGCCGTATTGGTTTGTATCTTGGGTGTATTGCTGGTTGTATTGCCAGTTTGGTTCGCTGCTGCTTGTCTGCTGGTTGCTTTGAGTGTAGGTTGTCTTTGTGGTTTGGTTGGAAGCGGGTGCTGGGGTTGGTGTGGGAGAAGGAGAGGGCGTTGGCGTTGCAGTTGGTTCCTGATGAACCATAAGGGCTACTACGTTGCTTTGGGTGGCAAAGTAGGTAACGTCGTTGACTGGGAACATTCGGAGGAATAATTGGCCACCATATTTTGCCTGTAATGAGTAGTTGCCGACCTGTGTCGGTGTAAATAAGGTAAATACTGTGCCGTTGTCTGAGGCAAAAGGTCCGAGTGTAATCGTTGTTTCATCTGGATTGGTTATCTTTAGGGTTATATTTTGGTAATAATCCGTTGTCATGGGCGGTTTTGGTGTTAGGGTTATGTTTATGCTGACTGTTTTTCCGATTTCAACAGGATTTGGAGTGACTGTTAAGAAAACACTTGGTTGAACGTATTTAGTTGCGTATCCTGTGGAGTTTGGCAATGTGAGGTATTTCAAGCAGTAGTTACCCCAGTCACAGTACGCAATGCAGGCGTCATCGTCTCTATCGATTTTTATTGATGTCTGGTCGTTGGGTAAGCTGGTGTATTCGCCCACGTAACCTGCGTAACTGAGGGTTTGGATATTCCAGTTTGCCGTTCCATGAGGCATATTTCAGCACATGGTTTGTGTTATCGGTATAGCTGATGTGCGGATACCCCTGTGAGTCTAAAGCAAGAGAGGAATCTGTGCCGACATCGCCGATTGAATCAACCACCTGAAATGTTCCAGCCTGAACCATTCGAAACTGCATATCGCAGGTCTCGGCTAGCGTTGTCGCAGTAGGCTATGTGGGTGGTGCCGTTGGCGTCTAAGTCTAAGGAGCTGAATTTGCCCACGTCAACTGTTGCGTCAACAGTTTGGGTATGCCAGCCTGTGCTATTCTGCCAAGCTACCCGCAAACTGCGATTTGTATAGTCGAAATAGCTTATGTGGGCATAACTGTTGTTGTCCAGTTTGAGGGAGGTAAATTCGCCTGTTCCCCCTTCTGAATCGAGGGTTTGGAGTTCCCAAGAGGTACCATTCCAAGCGGCATACTTTAAATCAGCCCCATTTTGGATGCTAAAGTAACTTATGTGTGGGTGATCGTTGGAGTCTATAGCGATGGATGTGAAGCTTCCTGCGACATCGACTTTTTGGAGGCTCCAAGCGGTTCCATTCCAGACTGCATACTTTAAGCCGCCGTTTTCGCCGAAGTAGCTTATGTGGGGATTGTCCTTTGAGTCAAAGGCTACTGAGGTGTGCAAGCCGTTGAAGCCTTGGTCATCGACGGTTTGGACGTCCCAGTTGGTGCCAGTCCAGTAAGCGTATTTGAGGTTGGTGTTGTTGAAGTCGTAGTAGCTGATGCCGGGGTTGCCCTGTGAATTTAGAGCCATGGATACGTAGGAACCTACTTTTGGGGATGCATCCACGGTTTGTATGGTAGAGGCTGCTGCGCCGCTGGCTTGAAATATCCAGGTGGGAGAAGACAAACTAGGCAAGCGGCGATAACGCCGAGGATTTTTAGGGTAAATCGTGTTTTTGTTTGGATGCTCCAATTTGAGGCTGACTTTCCCATCGGATTCATACTCCTTCAGAGCTGATTTCATTGGGGCTTTGGTGCTGTAAAAAGCGTTTTTGTCAAGGTTTCTGGACTAAGAGCCGATTTTTTTAGTCAAGGTTTGTTGACAAACTTTTTGTATCCTAAGAGGCTCTTTATCCACCAATTGTAATTGTTTACTCAATAGCTTTGCAATCATACATCTTTACTTAACTAAGTCCAAGGTATCTGATTATTACTTGAGTGGTGGAATCATTATTGCTTCTTGGTCTATGAAAGTATCATTTGATTTTAAGGTAGCAGTAAAGGCAAATCCATGACCTAAAAGAATCACACAAGATAATTCCTGATGCAACCATGAAATTCTTTTGTTTCATTCGCTTTGATAGTACCCAAGAATATGGCTCGTCCATCATAAAAGTTTGAATAGGATTATTTGGGGGCGCTGGTTCAAAGACATCTATTTTCTCTATTCATTTCAAAGGTGCTATTTGTGCTAAAAGTAATTGTTGCGTTGTCAACATCAGTTAAATCCATTATTCGCATAGGTAAGAAGGAACATATCATTCCATACAACTCCAACTGGGTTGTAATAGCCTGTCAGATTGAAGCCATTATTGTTACATTAAGAGGTTCAATAGACTGATTTGGACAATTGATATCCAGATAAACTAATCCCCCAGCAGTAGAATCTAGTACAAATTATAACAGTGAGTGATAGGAGGGACTGCTCGATTCATAACCTCTGCTTAAACTAATACAGATAAATGCTTTTTTGTTTTCATCTATTGAGGGAGGGGGTAGACAAAAATCACAAGAGGCCACGTGTTTTCATTAGTTACCTAATCAAGCATACACGCGCCGATTTTTGGGCACAAAGCAAAAATAACCAGCAACCCACAATCTCCACTGGGAAAACCCTCATGATAAACGACTTCAACCTCTTAGCAACCACAGCCCGCGGCAACGAACGAGCCATGTGCAACGAAATGTTCTACATCCTCAAAGACCAACTTGGCGACGCCGAAGCCAAAACAAGCAAAACCAAAATCCGCGGCTTAATCGTAGCCAAAACCACATAGACCCCATCGCCGTCATGGAAAAACTCCGCGCAATCCTCGCCGAGCGCCCATACGAATTCCGCTATGCCCACGCATCGTACCCATTCAACAGGTTGTACAACGGATTTGGAGGAAATCAAAAAAGCAACCGCAGAACTATCCGCAAAAATCGAGGAAACACAATCGTTTAGGGTAACAGTTGAAAAACGCTACACAGAACTTCACTCAAAAGACATAATCGAAGCAGCAGTAGGCGACATCAAAGCCAAAGTTGATTTGCATAGCCCTGATTGGATTTTGCAGATTGAGGTTTTGGGCGCTTTAACTGGGGTTTCGCTGCTTAAGCAACTGATATTTTGGCGGTTGTTAAAGAGAAAATGCTCTAAAGCTGCGTTGCCAATAACGCAACGTGCTCGATGACAAGGTTCACAATAGCCTTCTCCGTTGGGCTGTTTTCTGTTTTTATTTCCTCTTCGGTGATTTGGAAGGCTGCTCGGATTCTTTTCTGTTTATCCGCTGTAAGTTGGAGGACGGATGCGTCGGGTTGAGTGCCTAAACATTCTGTTAAGGCTTTAGTTGAGCTTCTATCTGTTTAGAGTCTTCGCCAACAATCACCACAGCCAAATTCTTGCTCTGCGGTTTAACGCCGATGTGCTCGATTGATTTTTGGATTTGCCGCTGAGCCGAAGCAAAAAGCATCGTTTCCATAGCGACACTTTTAGAAATGTTAGTCTTGCCCTTGAATGCCTGCAATGCGTTTAGGACTGCGAAGTAGAGGTGTTCTTCTGTGGCGATTAGGTCGGCGTCGAAGAATTGAAGCTCAACTTGGTGCAGGCTTGTTTTCGGTGAGCCTTCAAAAAAGCCTCAGCTTGAGCGAAAGCTATGTTGCGGTAACCTGTGATTTCGACGTATCTGCCGAACTCTTCGATGTGGTGCAGCATTAGGTGGGCTCCTGCATGCCTGCTAAGAGTTTATCAGCCAAGTGTTGGGGAAACCCTGATCTTACGAGTTTTGCGATTTCCTGATTAATCTGCCGTTTGCCTTGGCGGCTTCTGAGTATTTCGCGCAGGGTCTCACGGGTTTCCCATGGAAAAACAACCCAGCTGCCGGTTTGTTTCTCATAGAAATCGGGTTTGGTTATGCTTTGCGGTTTATAGTATAGAGTTGCGGTTTTGATTTCGCCTACGCTTCGCTGTTGGAGATAGTTTTTGGCGAGTTGGAGGCTTTTGCCTGTGTCAGCGATGTCATCGACGATTAAGACTTTTTTGCCGCCTACTGCTACCGTAAGGGCTTGCTTAATTGTTGGCGCTTGCATGGTTTGGGCGATACCCGTGTAGAATTCGATTTGTATAGTGGCAAGCACCGGCGCCTCAAGCAAATCAGTTAAAATTCGCGCAGGGACTAAACCGCCCCGGATAACTGCAACCACCACGTCGGGCTTATAGTTGGCAGCCTGGATTTTCTGCGCCTGCACTAGGAGCATGTCATAGATTTGGCTCCATGTGGGAATTTCGTATTGGATATCGCTTGCCAAACAACTGCCTCGATACGGATGGATGCTTTTTGGGTTCTGTTAAGCCTTTCGATAACCAACCAAACCCCAAACCCACCTTTTTAAACCAGACAAAAGCATTGTTTTTGCATTACATCCCCAATAAGGCATGTTGCAGTTGATACCAACGCTTGCTTGTCTGCTTATATTTATTAAGTGGTGGCTAAGATATTGATATTCGGGAGATAGGCGTCTGGAGATATATTTCGTAATTCGTAATATAGTTTATATTGAGAGACGCTATACCAATAATTGAAAAGAAAGGAGAGATTGAAATGGTGAAGAATGTGGACGAAGAGAAGATTAAGCGTGTGCTAACCGACCCAAGGATGGCTTCAATCAAAGCCATGCTAGAGAAAGACCACGCTATAGACTGCTTGCTTTTGCTCCATGTAGGACGAGGCAAGTGGAAAGATGCCAAAGACTTCATGCGAGAAAACAACCTAACCCTAAGTGACGGCACTTTCAGGGCTCGAATGATTGAAATTGAATCTTTGGGTTTAGCCAAAAGCGAACGCATTGACCCACTCAAAAAATACTATATAAAAACTGAGTTGGGCGAAAAAGTCGCAAAGCTGCTTCTCGAATTCTTCGACGACGTCGAAGCTTAAAAATTATAACCTTCTATTCTTTGTTTCTAATTTTCTTTAATTTTTCAGGGAACTGTATTTCTGTTCAACAGGTATATAGTAGCATGTATTGAGTCACAAGACTTAAATGCTTTATTCAGAATCTGAATTAAAACAAGGAAGTTAGAAGGTCAAAAAAATGAACTACAATAAACTATACAACAAATTAAAGAAAAACTCGAAAGCCCTAAGCCCAGTAGTAGCATCAATCATTTTGATCGCAGTCACCGTCGCAGTCAGCGTCGTCGTCGCAGCATGGATGGGAGGAATGACCATCAGACTAATGGGAACGCAGAACAAGCAACAATCACAAACATAGGACTTTTCGATGATGCGCAGCCACCAGCAACAATAATTGTAACCGTTCAAAATACAGGCGAAACTTGTAACAATTACGCAATGCTTTTGTCAACGCAGTAGCAATGTTACTGCCGAGTTGTACTAGCAGCGCATTACAATTACTGCCAAGATGTGCATCAGATACAACTTTAGCACTGAACAGACTGCTGCATTGGACTTCTAGGTCAAGAATACACAGTCAAACTAATCACAGCAAAAGGCAACAACTTGTCTTCGCAGCAACTGCAACCATAAACAACCCATAAATCCAATATAGTTTAGATCCTTCGGGGTAAGGTGAAGGACCGTTCACCTAAATTTTCCTTTTCTCTCTTTAAAAAAAATTTAGGAGTTAAAAATTCATGGTAACACAAATTAAAGAATACACCTCAGCCCAAGCAATCGCCGAAGCACTAGACAAACAACTCTCCGAAACCAAAAGCGTACTGGGCGAGTACCTGCGCAAACTCGACGACATCCGCACCTTGGCTGAGAAATCCAAAAAAATCCGCGACACAGTCATGAAATTAGCAGGCAAAAAACCCTCCAACGATAACCCCAGCGAAATCACCGTAGGCACCCTAAACATCGTTTTAGATGCAACACCATATCATGAGTTGTCAGCGATTGAATCAGTCGTACGCAGCCACCAAGAACGGCTCTTGGTACTGCAGAAAGTGCGGGAAGCACTAAAATGGCTTGACCAACTTGGCGATACAGAAGGCCTAAAATATCTTGTACTCGAAGACGAAGGAATCCCAGAACGTATCCTATTCAAAATTGCTTAGGGCCGCGTAAAAGGAGCAGAAACCTTTGACTGAAGCGCTCCAAACGGTAATCGGCGAATTCAAAACCCTAAGCCCAGACATCGCCAACACCATAGTTTTCAATTTGGAGGGCGAAACCTTAGCTGCCAGCGAAGGCACCACACCAGAGCAAACACAAACGCTAATCGCCAACCTAAACGGCATAACTCACGCTGGATGCATCGGCGGCATAGAGAGTTTAACCATCCAAGACCTCAACACTCAACTTTCTGTTGCCGCTGTAGGTGATGTTTATTTAGCGACGGTTTCTTCTCGAACCGCAGACCAAAAAATAATCAAGTCCCTAACCCAAATTGTTGCACCCACCGTTATCCAGTTAGCTAAAGGAACGGTTGTGGTGGAAAAGCAGAGGGTTCTACCTGAAAAGGCGCCGTCAAAAGTTGAAGCTATTTTGACCGAGCAGAAATCGGAAAGAACTATTCCTGATCTAGAATCGCCGCCTGAACCATACCTGCCCAAAGCGCCAACAACCCAGTTTATGGTAGAAAAAATCGGCGGCTTACTAGTCCCATCGGACACAGTGCGCATCGACAGCGAAGTGATCGAGAACTGGCAAAACCTCTATGACAAAAAAACCTTCACCGCAGTATCCATCCAAACCTTAGAGGGCAAAACCGTAACCTGCAAATTCAAACCCCAAAAAGACGCCAAAGGCATAATCGGGATCCCAGACAAAATCCTCCAAACCCTGCAGAGCAGCAAAGGCAAACTGGTCATCGTTAAACCAGTAATCGAATAAAGGTGATACATTGAAACAGAAAATGGACATAGCCCAAACAGAACAACTCACAGACACTGCACCAGTCATTGTTGTTGGCGGGGATAACTCTGTTTTCGCAAACCTCGCAGCTACCTTAAGCGAAATCCGCAAACTCAAAGGCGTCATCGGCTATATCCTTCGCAGCAACACAGCAGCCATCATCGACCTAACCCAAAAAGAAGCCGTAATTGAATATGCCTCGCTTTCCAGCCAAATTCACGACTGCAGCCGCGCAATTTCAAAACAGTTCAACTTAACGGATGTAGAGAGCGCACTTGTTGAAGGGAAATCGGTTAAGGTGCTTTGCATGTGCATCGGCGGGAACAGGATGGCGGTCTTTATGGATAAAACCTGCACTCATGCTTGGATTGTTAAAAGAATCCTCCTCTAAGATGAGAGCGCTTTTTTCTTTGCAGCATACCCAGCCTAGTTAAGATATAAAAAGACTCATTTGTTTGTATTATTGGCTGAAAAGTCGAATCCAATTTTGGTTATCCACTAAATCCCTTTAGAGAACGTCTTCCTTTATCGTGCCTGTTCGTTGATAGTGGGTTCGCTTGGTTTTTCAGCGGAGGAACAGTTTTTGTCTGCTGTCAAGTATACGGCTAGTTTAATGCTGATTCTTATGGGTCCCATGGATTGCTTAACCACGGTTATAGGAACCGTATATTTTGGCACACAAGAACTCAACCCCATAATCGCAGGTTTAGTTAACACGAACCTGCCGGCTTTTGTGGCTGTAAAGTTGGCTGTGACAATTTCTGTCGGGGTTGTTTTTGTTTTAGCGGAAAAAGCGCTATTGAGCAATAGCAATGTTCATGATAAGTCGTTTAAGGCTGCGTATGTTACGTTGAGAGTTGCTTCCATTGGGGTAGTTGTGTTCCTGCTCTTAGTAGTGATAAACAATATCATGGTTCTGTTGAGTACGCTGTAGTGGCGAAGGGCTTTAAAGTAACTCAAGCATACCCATTGGCAGTGAATGCTTTGCCAAGAGAATTTGTGCTGTTTTCGCGGATGGGAAAAACCGATTCAAGCTTTACTAACCTACATGACGCAGGCAGACTCGACATTGTGCATGAATGCATCGTTACCAGTTTATTCCTTTCACATGGCATACGCCGAGACGTAACCTTCCATGCTATCCTAAACGGTCCACCGAACCCGCCAGTGCATATTCAAATCAACGGAGAAACCCTCTATGACGTACGCACCGACATGGAAACGTGGCAGCAAATCCTCAGAAAAACACTCGCAGGCAAAACCCACCCGGGCATAAGCAAAGACAAAACAGCCTTTGAAACGCTCATGAAAGCTAAAGCGCAGACCCACCAAGTCTATGTGCTGGAAGAGGGCGGTAAAGACGTAAATGAGATAACTTTTCCAGAAAACAGCCTCTTTGTCTTAGGTGACCATGTGGGATTACCAAAGAGAGCGGAAGATTTTGCATTACGGTTTGGCGAAAAAATCAGTTTAGGCAAGACACCTTACCTTGCGATGTCATGCATAAACATAATCAACTATACGCTTGATCGGCAGCTCAAACGTGACTCTTAAAGTGCTCCCAGCCTCGTGGTTCAATCGCTGTTTTTTTGCCGTTGGCTTCGAGCAGGATTTGTTTGTTTTCTGTAGCTTTTCCTAAGCGTATTAGTTGTCCGCCTGCAGCTTTTACAGCAGCTTGGGCAACTTCCCAGCATTCCGGTTTTATGGTTAATACTAACTCGTATTCTTCGCCGCCGTAAAGCGCCAATTCGCAAGCATCTAAACCATTTAGTTCTGCAAATTCGGTTGCTTCCGGTGCGATAGGAACTGATTCAAGCAAGAAACCCACGTTGCTTAATCGCCCCAACTCATGCAAGCTCCAAGCTAAGCCGTCGCTGGAATCCATAGAAGCCGAAACCGCCCCGCAACCAGCCAACGCCAATCCCTCTGCAAGATGTGCTTTGGGCATGAAAACTGAGTCCAGCAGCGTTTTCCTTAAGACTTCAGGGGCTTTGCAATCGTTAAGAAGCAATCGTAATCCAGCCAGAGGGTTTACCAAATGGGCCAGTGACTGCCAAAATGTCACCGGGCTTGTGCACCTGTTCGCAGCATCAACGATGACTTTTCTGCAACCCCGTAAAGCATGACTGAGATGATTAGGTCTTGGGCTTCACTGGTGTCGCCGCCGACCACGTATGCACCGTATTCCCTGGCACCGGCATCTAATCCTTCTGCGATGGCTTGGACATCTTTTTCTGTGAAGCTTCGGGGTAAGCCAAGTGCAACCAAGCAGCTGTTGGCTGGACGCCTTTGGATGCGAAGTCGCTGATGTTCATGACGATTGCTTTGCGGGCTGCTTGGGTGAGGCTCATCTGTTTGGGAACGTCTGTTTTAGCTACAAGCATATCGGTTTTTAGGACTGCGACTTGTTTGCTGTTGAGGTTTATGGCTGAGACATCGTCGCCAAAGGGCACCGCTATGTTAGGCATGGGTGTGAGGAGACTTTGGATGATTTCGATGATACGATGTTCCCCAAGCTCAGGCGTATTGGCGGTTTTTTTCATGCTGGTTCACTAACCTTACTGTTTGGTTTGTGAAGATTTAAAAATTGGTGTTTTCATTGAGTATGCCATTGGTGCCCCGATGGCTCAGCCTGGTAGAGCGGCTGCCTCGTAAGCAGCAGGCCGCGGGATCAAAGCCCGCTCGAGGCTCCATTCTGTTTACCTGTAGCACAAATCAGACAAAACAGCGGTTTTTGGATACGTTTATTAAAGTTTACGATACAGCAATGTTAGGCTTGAGAGGTATGCAACTTTTTAACCACGGTTCACAAGACAAGCTACGATGCCCCTACAAGGGCTGCGAAAAGCACTTTGATAAGCCAACCGTGATTACCGACACCTCAACTATTCCCAGGCAATCGCATTATGCTTGCCCCTACTGCATGTCACGGCTCAACATAGTAACCGAGAAATCCAAAGTTGTGGATGTAAGAGCCGCTGAGTACCCGATGGTTTTTGATTCACCCGCAAAATGCGCCCACTTCAACGGGTTGCTTAATGCTCCAGCGGGCAGTATGCAGGATGAATGTTTGGTTTGTCCTAAAGTGGTTCAGTGTAATATTCGTAAAAAATAGGTTTGTTGCTCTGCCAAGGTACCCCCTCCCTTATTTATAGACTGTGCGTTTGCAGTTTTTATCTAACTTTAGATTTGCACTCATTGAGAGGGCGCTGTTGAAGATAACTGAATGTTAGGTAAAACCTGTTTTGGTATGCACTTGCAGCAGCTTAGTTGGCATTAGTGCGGAGTGGAACCATATGCCCTCAGCAAATGCATAGTCACTGCTTTTTCAGAACATAAATATGGACACAACTAAGCTCTTGCTGCTCTGCCGAGGTACCCTTCCCCCTATTTATAGAGGTAACTTAGGCTTCAACTTTCGTTGAATGCCCCAAAGGGCGCCAAAATTTAGTCGTCTTCTGCGTCTTCCTTCGCTAACTCGGTGGCAACTTCGTCAGTGTGGCTAATTGCGTTTTTGCGGGTTTCCTTTTTGCTTGGAGGTTCCTGTTCGTGGCCCTCCATGAAGCCTGCTTCGGCAGCGGTAACTTCGTCATCGTCAAGCATAGCCTCTCGTTGGTCGGTATCATAGACATCGTCAGTTTCTTCAACCATGTCATCTTTGGTTGGGGATGGACCCTCATAGAGGTATGGGGGCGCCTTTTTCGGTTTAGGTTTACTCATTTTCATTTACCTCAAGTAAATTTGATTTTGACGGTTTAGCTCTCGATACAGAATGTGCTGTAGACGGCTTTTATTGGTATGTGATTGAGGCTTGGCAGTCACAAAAGAAGAGAAAACAAAAAGAAAGGTTTAGTGTGAGAAGAGCTTCTCGTATGGACGCTTCGAAAGCGGCAATATCTTGTAGAACTTCGCTGACAGGATGGCTTTTGCGTCGCCGCCAAAGTAGCCGCAGTAGTCATTGACTAATTTATCGATGGTTTTCATGTCGCGTTTGCCAGCGGGTTCGACTTTGGTGCCTGCTTCTGGAGTAAAGATTTCTCCACGCTCATACATAACGCCCCCATGCATTCCAGTGGCAACAAAGCGGGACATGCATTTTTCACCCTCTTTCAGATTCAAGCCCAAGACGCAAATAACGCCGCCTGCCATGTACTCGGCTAGGAAGTCGCCTGCTGTTTCGCCGATGACAATGGTTGGTACTTTCTGCTCGTATTCTTTCATGTGGATGCCGACGCGGTAGCCAACATAGTCTTTGACAAAGATTCTGCCGCCCCGCATGCTGTGGCCTGTTAAGTCGCCTGCGTGTCCGTGGACGACGATTTCGCCTTCGTTCATGGTGTTGCCGCTTGCGTCTTGTGCGTTGCCGTGGATGACGATTTTGGGTCCGTTTAGGAATGCTGCTAAATCGTTGCCGGGGGTGCCGTAGACTTCTATTATGATGTTGGTGTTTAGGTCGGTGCCGATGTAGCGTTGTCCGCATACGTTGTGGATTTCGATTTTTTCTATGCCGCCTCTCTGCACCAGTGCACGCAGGATGCTGTTGAGGTCTCGGTAGTAGATGCCTTCAGCGTCAACTTTAACGACTTTGTCTTGGTAAACTACTCGGTTTTGGTATTGGGGGTCGATTTCTGTAGAGTTAACTCGTTGTGGTACTTGCATTGCCTTATGCTCCTGCCATTTTAACGCCTAAAGTCTCAAGCTCTTGCGCGTTTAAGCCGACTCCTCGCAGTGCCAATCGGTTGCCGCGTAAGCTTTCGATTGCGTTGATACCCATGCCGCCCATCATGTCCTTGATTTCATGACTCCAGCTGTGGAGTAGGTTGATGAGGCGTTGTGAAGCGATGTCGGGGTTAATGCGTTTGCCAATCCAGGCGTCACTGGTTGCGATGCCCCATGGGCATTTGCCTGTGTAGCATTTCTGACATACCGTGCAGCCCATAGCGACCAATGCGCCGGTTGCAATGTAAACTGCATCGGCACCTAAGGCGATGGCTTTGAAGACGTCTGCTGAGCTTCGGAAGCCGCCTGCAGCAACGATGGAAGCTTGGTTACGGATGCCTTCGTCACGTAGACGCTGGTCCACCTGGGCTAATGCTAACTCGATGGGTATGCCGACGTTATCTCGGATAACTTTTGGAGCTGCACCTGTTGAACCGCGAACGCCGTCCATGGCGATTATGTCTGCGCCTGCACGAACGATGCCGCTTGCGATGGCTGCGATGTTATGTACCGCTGCCACTTTGACTGAGACAGGTTTGGTGTAGTTGGTGGCTTCTTTGATGGCGTAGATTAGTTGGCGGAGGTCTTCGATGGAGTATATGTCGTGTTGCGGATAGGGTGACAGCGCGTCTGTGCCTTGCGGAATCATACGAGTTTTCGCGACTAACTCGGTGACTTTTTCGCCGGGTAAATGGCCGCCGATGCCGGGTTTTGCACCTTGACCAATCTTGATTTCGACAGCTGCTGCCGCGTTTAGGTAGCTTGGGTGTACTCCGAAGCGGCCTGACGCAACTTGAACGATGGCGCGGTCGCCGTATTGATAGAGGCTCTTGTCTAAGCCGCCTTCACCTGTGTTGAAGTATGTGCCACATTCGGATGCTGCACGCGCCAATGACGCATGAACGTTTAAGCTAATGGCGCCATACGACATAGCCGAGAACATGATTGGGGTGTCAAGGCAGAGCTGGGGGGTAAGTTTGGTTTTGAGTTCGGGCATGTCATCTTTGAAGTTGAATTCTAGGCGGTCAGGTTTTGCGCCGAGGTAAGTGCGGATTTCCATAGGTTCACGTAAAGGGTCGATGGATGGGTTGGTGACTTGGCTGGCGTTTAGCAGTAAGCGGTCCCAGTAGCTGAATGCGGGTTTATCGTTGCCCATACCGGTGATTTGTACGCCGCCGCTTTCCGCATGACGCTTGAGGTCGCGGATGGCTTCCACTGTCCAGTTGGCGTTGTCTCGGTTTGCGTTGGGGTTCTTGCGTATGGTAATAGCGTGTGTGGGACAGAAAGTTACACAACGTTGACAGTTAACGCAGTTCTCGTCCTTGCTGACTATGGTGTCGCTTTCGGCGTCATAGCAGTGGCTGTCGTAGGTGCATTGGTTAGTGCATACTTTACAGCGGATGCAACGTCGAGGGTCACGTTCGACGAGATATTCCGGGTTAATGTAGCTTTTCATGTTAGTCATGTTAGAGTCCTCCGTTCTTCTGGTTCTTTAGTCGGACAATTACGGGTTCTCCGCCTCGTGGACACCAGAAACGATCCAGTTGAGGGGAGACCAATCGCATAGCTGCTTCTTCTGAGGAAATGTAGGTTACATCGCCTTTTTGGCCTGCAACCATTGGACGCAGCTTGATACGGTCAGTTAATCCAATCATTTCACCGTGGTGGGCGATTACTATGCTAAATGGTCCGTTCATGAGTAAGCTGCCGTAGGTTTGGCGCAGCATACGCATTAATTCGGCTTGTTTAGGTTCCATAGTGTCGATTTCGTTCCATAGGGGTGAAGCAAACACTTTCACCAGTAACTCTATGGGCAAGTGTTGGCGCCGCATCAAGAGATCAACTGCGTAGGCGATGACTTCGGTGTCTGTGACCATGGTGCATTTGTAACCGTGCATTTCGAGGTAGCGACGGTTAATGCCGTAGGATGAGAGTTCACCGTTGTGTACGACTGTCCAATCTAAGATGTTGAATGGGTGTGCTCCGCCCCACCAGCCGGGTGTGTTTGTTGGGAAACGACTGTGACATGACCATAGGTAACCTTGATAGTCTTCGAGACAGAAGAAATCCGCAACATCCTCCGGGAAACCAACACCTTTGAAGACGCCCATGTCTTTGCCGCTTGAGAACACGAACGCTTTACCGCTCTCAGTGTTTATGCGCATGATAGCGTCTACCACGTAGTCCTCTTCACTTTGGCCTGCTGGGCGACGCTTTTTAGGCGATGCGAAGTAGCGCCAAACCACGGGTGGATCACGTACGTTAGCGGGGCGTGTCTGCATTTCCTCGTCGTAGATGATGTCGAAGTGGGATGCTAGTATGCGGTCAGTTCTTTCTTTAGCATCCTTGCTTAGGTACATGACGTGGAATGCGTAGTAGTCTTTGAATTCAGGGTAGATGCCATAGACTGCGAAGCCTCCGCCTAAGCCGTTGCCTCGGTCATGCATGTTAACCATGGCTTTGACTGGGTCTTTGCAGCCGAAGCGTGCTCCGCTGGTGTTCATCATGGCGAATATGCCGCAGGCTGAGAAGTCTTTGTCGTCGCCGTATGGGTTGATTATTGTTTTCTGGTCAAATTGATCCATTATTGTATCACACTCATTTTCTTCTGCAAACCAACCGGCAATGTGGCTAAGCCGAAGTCGTCTGCGAGCAGTTGCTCCTTAAACTTCTTAACGGTTACTGCGTTTTTCATGAGGTGGAAGAGTATGCCGGCGCGTTCTATGCAGCCAACTAAAGTCATGCCAACGATGATGTTGCCTCGTAGGACAATTTTTTTGTAGACTTTGTGTTCAACATCGGCTTTTATGAGCACTTCAAGCGTTGGGTCGTCTTTGGGGTTAGCTAAACCGATGGAAACGATGGGGATGCCGAAGTATTTTAGGCTGCTCATGTTTGTCCCGCCGTTGTAGAGGGTTTTCTGTCCTGCCATGTTGAGGCCTGCTATTCGGCCTTCTTGGATTGCTAAGGGCCAAAGTGGGAGGAGGCGGTTCTGGTTTAGGATGAAATCGTAGGCTTCTGCTACGTCGCCGCTAGCGTAAACGTCTGGGAGGTTGGTTTGCATTGTGTTGTCTACTATTATGCCTCTGTTGGTTTTTATGGCTGTGCCCGCTACCAATTCGGTTCTGGGGATTACGCCGATGGCTACTATGACTAAGTCGCAGGGTACGGTGTTGCCTTTGGTTAAGACTACGCCGCCGACCATGCTTTCGTTATCTTGTTTGCCTATGATTTTCTGGACTGATTGCCCAGTTACGATGTCCACGCCTGCTGCTCGAACGGTGCTTTCGACGAGTTCGGAAGCTTTGGGGTCAAGGATTAAGCTGAGGATTTTTTCTTGCAACTCAACCATCGTAACCTTCAAACCCCGCTTGTTCAAGGCTTCGGTTACGCTTAAGCCAATCAAGCCTGCCCCGATAACTACCGCAGACTTTGCGTTTATGGCTTCGATTTTCGCTGTTAAGCGCTGTGCGTCTTGTATGGTGGTGAATGTGAATACGCCGTCTTTTTCTTGCCCTTCCATTTTGGGGACGAAGGGTTTGCCGCCTGTTGCAAGCAGAAGCTTTTCGTATGGTACCTTTTCGCCGTTTTCAAGCATCACTACTTTCTCGGTTAAGTTTAGGGAAATCACTTTTTGGGCTGTAAGGGTCTCTACGCTTTTGTCTTTCCAGAAGCCGTCTTCTCGGCACTTCATCTTATGAAAATCTGCTTTACCGCTGACAAAATCGCTAATCATGGGGCGACTATAATGTGGACAAGCCTCATCCGAAATGACAGCTATGGATCCGACTGGATCAACGGTTCGTATGGCTTCAACTGCGCCGATGCCAGCTGCAGAAGCCCCAACTATTACGTACTTTGCCATTAGGATTTTACCTCTTTGAATACCAATGCCTGATTGGGGCAGTTGGCTACGCATGCTGGCTCCGCTAAGTCTTGGCAGAGGTCGCATTTGGCGACAACTTTGTTTTCTTTGTCCATTTTTATGGCTCCGTATGGGCAAACCATTATGCAGGTCCAGCAGCCCATGCATTTTTCTTTGTTATGTTTAACTTCGCCTGTTTTGGCATCTTTAGTCATGGCGCCTGTTAGGCAGGCGGTAACGCAGGGTGCGTCTTCGCAGTGGCGGCATTGGATGGCGAATGAGACTGGTTTTTGCACTTCTCGGCGGACGCGGCTTATGGGTTTGGGGCGTTCGCTGTTGTAGGCTTTGATTATGTCTTTGGACTTTGAATGCGCGGTGGTGCAGTAGACTTCGCATAGTCCGCAGCCGATACAGGCTTCTTGCTTAGCAATAATTTTCTTCATCTATAATTCAACCCTCTCTTTTTTTGGGATTTTTAGGGTCTGTAGGTAAGCATGAGAATGTGTAGTTCAACATCTTTTGTGCTGAAAACACCCTTACTTACAGTGGTTGTGTTATGGTCTTGGATTACTATTTTGCAGGTGTTTTGCGGCATCTTCGATCCTTCATTCGGTTGATAATGGCACCAAATGGCATGTATTCTATATAACTTTGTTGAAAATCATTTATATGCTAGTTAACGAAGAATGCTATATACACGAAACATTTACCACGGTGAAGAATGTGGCAGAAAAAGACCTTGGATACCGAAGAGTCCAATGCACAGGCAGAGGCTCATACATCATCTCACTCCCCAAAGAATGGGTAGAAGACATCGGCTTAAAACGAGGCAGCGAAATCGCGTTCAACATCCAACCCGACAACACCATAACCCTAGTCCCACGAAAAATCATGGAAAAAGAAGGCAAAAACAACACCGCCAAACCCAAAGAATACTGCATAAACGTCGACCCCAAAGAAGGCCCCGAATCAGCCCTGCGCATGATAAGAGCACTCTACGCAATCGGCGCCGACATCATACGGATTCACTTCAAAGGCCAAGACATCCAAAAATATAAAACAGAAACCAAAAACTTCGTCCGCGACAAATTCCTCGGAGCAGAAATCATCGACGAAACACCAGACGAAATAACACTCCAAATCCTAATCAAACACTCCGAATTCGGCATCGAAAAAGCCATCCGCCGCATGGCCATCGTAGCTTTAGCAGCAAACCGAGACGCCATCGGATCACTCAAAGACCCAACCACAGAACTCTTCGAAAACGTCATCCACTGCCGAAACGACGTAAACCGCCTCGGCCTCTACATAGTGCGCCAACTCAAATACGGCATCGAACGCAACCTATACCGCGAACTCGGCTTCAGCACACCCAAAGAATTCCTACTCTACCGCATCGCCGTCAACGACATAGAAAACATCGGCGAAAACGCCATAAACATCGTCAACCACATCGGCACCTTCCAAAAACTAATCGACAACGAAACACTCTTCATAAAAAACCGTTTAGACGAAGAAGTCTACTCGCAACTCGTCAGCTACTTCACCTTAGCCCAGCAGCAATATGAAGACGCAGTCAAAGCAGTCTTCAAACGCGACTACAAAGACGCAGAAAAACTCATCTCAAAACGCGAATCAATCGTCGCCACAGAAAACGAGTTGATGATGCTGATTTCAAGCAAAAAATTCGACCCCAACGTCGTATCCATTCTACGCCTCATCTTCGACAGCACAAGACGCATCATGGATTACAGCCGCAACATGGCAGAATTAACGCTTAACCGCACTGTAGAAGACCTCTGCTCAACCTTAACCTACAAATAAAAAAACTCCTTTTTAATTACCACTTTTTCCCAAGATTGGACTTTAGTGGATTTTGGGGCTTTTGTGAATATGTGTTGTACCACTAGACATTCTTGAATTTGGGGCTTTTTATTCTCGATAGATTTCTCAGCCGTATTGCTTTGGGAGCAGCGCTTGTTTTTCAACCGAAACAGTTAAAAGGTAACTTGGCGTGTAGCTGAGAAAATACTGGTGTATATGATGACTTACGATGAAATACAGGTCAAGGTTCAGCCACATTCTAAGCCAATCTCCGAATTGACCATCCTAAAAATCACCGCCCTAGTGCTACTCATCTTCGTCCACAGCGACCTCCTCTTTGCATACCCCAACATCATGAAACCAGCCGAATGGTTCTTGCTGAGCACATTCTTCTTCGTCGGCGGATACTTAGCATATTCATCGTTTTTGAAAAAAGGAAAAAGCCTCAAACAATTCTTCAAATCAAAAGCCCTAACACTCTACGTCCCATTCGTAGCAGCAGTAGTGTTTTATCTGTTACTAGATTCAGCCATGGGAGCACAAACTACACCGATGGCGCTATTCTCCCAAGTTTCTATGCTAAACGTTTTCGCTGGGTTAAACTCGGTCTACAATTGGGGAACACTCTGGTTCATACCCTTTATGTTGCTATTCATGGTCATAACCTGTGTACTCGAAAGATACGTTAAAAACACAAAAACCCAATTGCTCACAATTACCAGCGTGCTCATCGGCACAACTATACTTTGGACCTATGAAGCACCATTACGGCTTGACGGATTATTCAATCAATACATGCTCGTTTTCGTCTTTGGCTTCTACATCAGCAAATTCAAGCTCTACGAGAAATTAATGAACTACAAAATGGCTTTAGTAGCCACACCCATAGTAGCAATGTTTGCAATTGACTTCTCAGGATTATTCAACTACAACACCGTTCTTAACGCTTTAGTAGCAAACGTTTACTTTAACTGCCGCAGCATCGCCCTAACAATGGGATTAGTCCTCTTAGCTTTGCTCGCATTGAGAAAAATCAAGATCCCAGTTAACGGCTTCGCCAAACAGATAGCCGACCACAGCGCCTTCATCTACCTCTCAGAACCCTTCATCAGCTTCGTAATCTTAACCTACATTTTTGGGCAGGGCGAAGCTTTGTTTGCCAGCGGACCAATGTTTTATCTCTATCAAGCGGTAAGAATTGGGGTTTTGCTCGGTGGCATTCCGCTTGTATTGATGGCTTTGAAGTATCGACCAAAGATTCTTTTCTACCACTTTATTGGTCAAATGGTGGTTTTTTATAAGAATACTTTAGTTCGACGCTGAAGTGTTAACTTAAAGCTAAGGCCTAGTTGAGGACCAGAGCTTTGAGAAAACGCTACCCAGCAATTGCCATCATAATAGTTGTAGTAGTCACTGTATCCCTCTTTGCATTTTTAGGCAACCAACAACTGGGTGAATCGACGCTGCTGCCAGAAACAACAACTTTTACCACGCAATCAGGCATCCGATACGTGGATGATTCTAACCCATACCACCTTATGGATGTTTATCTGCCAGAAGGCAACGGACCATTCCCAGCAATAATATACATCCATGGCGGCGGATGGGCAGAAGGCAACCGCAGCGACTTCAGCGAAATAGCCCAACTGTATGCTAAACGGGGAATCGCGGGTTTCTCAATCGACTACACCCTCGCGGCTCCAAACCGAACAGCTTGGCCACAAAACATCGAAGACGTAATTTCAGCACTCACCTTCATCCAAGCAAACGCGGCTAACTATCATGTGGATACACAAAAAATCGCTGTAATGGGAAGCAGCGCTGGAGCACACTTAGCCTCGCTAATTGGAACGCTTTCGGAAATGAGTCTTTCTTGAATAACCACAACTTTAACGGAACAATCCATAGCCAAGTCTGCTTAGTAGTCAACTATGATGGAGTGGAAGATTTAGAGTTCGTGGGGCAAAATAAAACCGAGAACCTCAACTTGCTTAATTACAATTGTGAGCAGCCAATTTGGCGGCGTTACCTACAGCCAAAACCCCGAGTTATGGAATGAAGCTTCACCAGTAACCTACTTTCCTCAGGCGACCCAGCCTTTGTCTTTGTGCATGGCGTTAACGACCGAATTGTGCCCATACAAGTCGCCGAAGCATTCAATGCTAAACTCGAAGCAGCAGGCGTTGAAACACATTTCATTAGAATCGAAGGCGACCACGACATTTTAACTAATGAAGCTATGAATCTGCAAGCCCGTATATCCTTGATCCAATTTTAAAAAGAACATTCGGTCTCAATTAGCAAGCCGAAATTTGAGAGAAGTTGAAGTGCTCCGGCCGGGATTTGGACCCGGGTCGCCGACTCGAGAGGCCGGCATACTTGACCGGACTATACTACCGGAGCACGTTTGAGCCAACAGTTGTTGCTCTCTTAGAAATAAATAGGTTTTCGTAAGTTTACAACAAAACCTGTCTGTAAGGCTTGCTTGGTTCTATGCGTTTGATTGTGCAGGGGCGGTTTTGGGTAATGCCCGCTTTGACAGCCAGAATGCTACGCCGACGAGCGCGAAAGTGATGATTATTGGTAAAACTGTTGGCAACTCGACGTGGAAGGCTTCAAGTATCATAAACAAACCGAGGAAACCAATTGAGGTTAAGGCACCGTTTTTGAGGTATTTGTATTTGGCGATGGTATCGATACCTCTGATGGTTAATTCCCTGACCACAATAGCGCCGATTCCGATACCGATTAAAATCAAGATTAGGTTTATGGTAAATGCGAAGGCTCCGATGACGCCGTCGAAGCTAAAAGTCATGTCAAGACTTCTAGGTATAGGAATTTTGAGGCGTTACTCATGCTGCCAGCACCCTGAACTAGGTTGCGTTCGCCTTCCTCAGCAGTCTGCTTTAAACCGTACAGTATAAAGAAGGTGGCGCTGCCGATGGCGGCTGCAAGCATAACCATCGAGTCTGCCCGTGCAAGATACATTACAATGACCAAGATGTATAGCTGCAAAGCAAAGAACCATACGCCATGCTTCTCTTTTAGGAAGCGCTCAATGAAGAGGGGTTCTTTCTTTTCGAGGAATAGCCAGTGTACGTAGAGATATAGCAGGAAGACGCCTCCGAACATTAGAATTAGGGGTTTTTGGGCTTCTATAGCGTCTGCTGCAACTTGACTTTGCCCTGTAAAGGCTAGGAAGAGGTCTTGGCCGCTTATGGTGGGCACAGAAATCCAAACAATAATCAGTGGAAGAATGAACCTGACTAAGAAGACTGATGTGAAGATGCCGATGAGCAGGAAACGTTTGCGCCAAAGAGCATTCATAGTTTTTAGAACGCTGGCGTTCACGATGGCGTTGTCAACACTGTTAACTACCTCAAAGACGATTAACCCAGCGACTATGAGTATTGACTCAACCAGTGACAATGCTTACGCTCGCCAACTTGTTAACACTCACGTATTGAGTCCGTTTTAATAAACCAACCTCTCAAAAAACAAAAAATAACGCAGAATCGATGATTATTTGCTAAGTTGTAAAAGGATTAAAACAAAAATAAAAGTTAAGTGGGGAAGTTTATTCTTCGCCCATGCCGCCCATTCCACCTGGGCCGCCCGGACCGCCTTTTGGTGCTTTGGCGGTGATTACGTCGTCGATGCGTAGGATCAGTAGCTGCGGATTCGGATGCTGATTTGATTGCTTGTTCTTTGACCATGATTGGTTCGATGACGCCGTTTGCGATGCTGTCTTGGAGTTTGCCTGTGAATACGTTGATGCCCATGTATTTGCCGTCTGCTTTGTCGTGTACTTGGCGGAGTTCAACGAGGATGTCGATTGGTTCGAGGCCTGCGTTTTCTGCGAGTGTTCTTGGGATGACTTCGACTGCGTCTGCGAATGCTTCAACTGCGAGTTGTTCGCGTCCGCCGACTTTGGTTGCGTATTTGCGGAGTTCTTTTGCCATTTCGATTTCGATTGCGCCGCCGCCTGGAACGATTTTGTTGTTCTCGATGACGTCGGATACGACTGAGAGTGAATCAACCATTGCGCGTTCGGCTTCGTCAACCATGCGTTCTAAGCCTGCGCGGATAAGGATGGCTACGCTGTGTGGGTCTTTGCATTTTTCGACGAAGATCATTTTGTCGTCGCCGATTTTGCGTTCTTCAACGTGGCCTGCAAATCCTAGGTCGTCTTTCTTTAGGTCGTCGAGGTCGCTAACGATTCTGCCGCCTGTGGCGCGTGCGAGTTTTTCCATGTCGGATTCTTTTACTCTGCGTGCTGCCATGATGCCTTCTTTTGCGAGGAAGTGCTGGACCATGTCGTCTACGCCTTTTTGGCAGAAGATGATGTCTGCGCCTGAGGCTTTGACTTTTGTGACCATGTCTTGGATCATGGTGGTTTCTTGGTCTAGGAAGGCTTTCATTTGTGAGGGGTCTTTTATTCTGATTTCAGCGGTGATTTCGGTTTTTTCGATTTCGAGGGCTGAGTCGAGTAGTGCGATTTTTGCGTTTTCTTTCTTTTTGGGCATGCCTGGGTTGACGACTTCTTTGTCGATGACGATGCCTTGGATTAGTTGTGTTTCAAGGAGGCTTTTGCCTGTTTTCTTGATTAATTGGATGTTGTCTATGTCAGCGATTGTTTTGCCTCCGCGGACTTCAGCGATTTGTTTGACTGCGTCGATGCTGATTTCTGCGAGGTGGTCTTTTGCTGAGCCGACTGCTTTGCTGCTCATTGAGGTTAATGCGACTGTGAGGAGTTTTTTGCGGTCGTTGATGTCGAGTGGTACTGCGGTGTTGTTGATGACTTCGATGGCTTTTTGGCTTGCTTTGCGGTAGCCGCTGACGAGGATGGTTGGGTGTATGTTTTGGTCGAGGAGTTCTTCGGCTTTGCGGAGTAATTCGCTTGCTAGGACTACTGCGCTGGTGGTTCCGTCGCCGACCATGTCGTCTTGTGTTCTGGCGATTTCAACCATCATTTTTGCAGCGGGGTGTTCTACGTCGATTTCTTTTAGGATGGCTGCGCCGTCGTTGGTGATGGTGATGTCACCTAGGCTGTCGATGAGCATTTTATCCATGCCTCTTGGGCCTAAGGTTGTTTTTAGTACTTCACCGATTACTCGGGCTGCCATAATGTTGTTTCGCTGGGCTTCTTTGCCTCTGCTGCGGGTTGTTCCTTCTTTGAGGATGAGGACTGGCTGTCCTGAACCTGTTGTTGTTAAATACGCCATATCGTTATCCCTACTTTAGTAGAATCTTGTTTAATTCGGATTATTGCAAAATCCGAACGCAAATATAAACTTTAAGGCTTCTTGCGGTGCTTGTTGGGTTTGGTGTTTATGGGTAAAGCGGTTTTTGGTGTTTTTAGGGGTGTTTGTTTGTGGTTGGGGTGCGGTTTGGCTTTGTTTGTTTATTGTTGGTGTGGATCATTTATTTCGAAGCAGAGGCGGGCGTGTGTTGTGGCGTCTGGGTTTGTGGGTTACTGGTGTTGTGGAGCAAACTGGTCCAAAGCTACTCCCTTGCATAAAGTAAAAAATGAAAGAAAACAGAGAAACCTAAAGCGGTTACTTCTTTTTCTTGGCTTCTTCCTCTTTGTCTGCTTCTTTGTTGATTTTGGTGTAGTAGTATTCGCCGATGCTCTTCTGGAATTTGTCCATCTGTGAGTCTTCTTTGTTGACGCGTGGGCGGTAGGTGGTGGAGTCTCTGCGGAAGGTTATGTCCATTTCTTTGAGGAAGGTGTTCATGCCGCCTCTCAGTGTGGTCGGTGGATGGGCGAGGCCGCTGACGCCGGGTTCGCCGTTGAAGACCATGAGGCGGTCTGCGATGAAGTCCTGTGTGACTACGTCGTGTTCGACGACGAAGGCGGGGATGCCGTGGGCTTCTACGACTCTGCGTAGGGTTTTGGCTACGTTTAGGCGTTCTTCAACGTCGAGGTATGCGCTGGGTTCGTCGAGCAGGAATAGGTCGGTTTTGCGGCTTAAGCATGCGGCGATGGCGACTTTTTGGAGTTCTCCTCCGCTGAGTTCCATAACATTGCGGTCCATGAGAACTTGCAGGCGCAGGGGTGTGGCGATTTCGGTTTTGTACCAGCTGGAAATAAAGTTCTCTTTAGCCACACTCATCAGCAGTTCCTGTACTGTGCCTTCGAAGTCTGGGGCGATGTATTGGGGCTTGTAACTCACGGTTAATTTGCTAATTTGCCGTTTATCATCGGTTTCATCTATGCCGGCAAGCATTTTCACGAAGGTGGTTTTGCCGATGCCGTTGGGTCCCAAGATGCCGATGATTTCGCCGCTTCTGATTTCGCCGGGTTCAACTGCGAGTTTGAAGCCCTTGAAAGTCTTCTCCATCCGCTCCCATTTGAGCAGGGGTGCACCGATGTTTTCTCCTGTGCTTGGGGGTTTCTCGTGGAAAACGATGCTTTCTTTGCGGAACATTATGTTTTCGTCGGGAATGTAGCCTTGGAGGTAAATGTTGATGCCTGTTCTTACGCCGTGTACGTGGCTGACGACTCCGTAGACGCCTGGTTCACCGTAGAAGACGCAGATTTGATCTGAGAGGTAGTCGATGATGGCTAAGTCATGTTCGGCGACGATTACGGTTTTCTGTTGCTCTTTTAAGCTGCGGATTGCCCGTGCTACGACGAGGCGCTGTTTTACGTCTAAGTAACTGGAGGGTTCATCGAAAAGATACACATCTGCATCTCTGCTAAGCGCCGCAGCAACAGCTACACGCTGCAATTCGCCGCCGCTCAACACGTCCAGTGGGCGGTCCCAAATTTTGCGTAACTCCAACTCGTCAGCGATGGCGTCCAATTGATTGCGTTCATCCACTTTATCGAGCAAATCGCCTGCTTTGCCGCTTATGGCTTTGGGAATTTTGTCGACGTATTGGGGTTTGTTGCTGACTTTGATTTTTTTCTCGCTAAGCCTTGTGAAGTAATCTTGAAGGCTTGAACCCCGGTAGTACTGGATGATTTCATTCCATTCCGGCGGATCATCGTATTTGCCTAGGTTGGGTTTGATTTCGCCTGAGAAAACTTTTAGGGTAGTGCTTTTGCCTATGCCGTTTTGCCCCAACAAGCCCAAGACTGTGCCGGGTGCAGGCATTGGTAGGCGGAAGAGTTTGAAACTGTTTTCGCCGAAGCGGTGGCTGCAATCCTTTTCGAGTTCGTCGGGTAAGTTGACTATGGATATGGCTTGGAAGGGGCATTTTTTGACGCAGATGCCGCATCCGCTGCAAAGTGTTTCGGAGATTATGGCTTTGTCGCCTTCGACTCTGATGGCTTCTGTCCGGCTGCGTACCATTGGGCAGAAGTGTACACAGAGTTGGTTGCATTTTTTGGTTTTGCATTTGTCGGTGTTTAATACGGCAAGTCGCGTCATTAGTAAACGTCCACTACTTGAATTCAACTACCCAGTTATAAATTTAAGACCGCAAAAAAGCTGATTAAACGTAGATACAACACAACCCCGCATACTTGGGCAAAACAGCACTGGTGTTCTCATCGGTTACCCAAAAAAACAACCTCAAAACCCTAACCGAAACCTAAAAGAAAGATAATAAAAGATACTTCAGCCGGCAAGCTTACCATTCCTCTTCTTCCCATTCCTCATCTTCGCCTTCTTCCCATTCATCCTCTTCTTCGCGGAATATCATTCTCTTTTTCACCTCCACCATAACACGCATTATGCTATCCTTCTCTCGGAGCGGTTTAAGGATTTAGATTCGTCATTTGTCGTTAAAGCACGATTGGACTTTGAGGGATAAACCATGTTTTGTGCATTGGTTTTTTGTACGATTTTTGGCTGATACACAAGTTTTTTATGGAAAAAACCCCGAATAACAACTAACGAAAAAGAGGCAGAATTATGAGGAAAATACTCAAAATAATCTTGGCAATATTTGCCGTATTAATCATAATAGTCGCCGTTGTCGGCGCAGTATTCTTCTTGGATTTGGTTGCTTACACCGCAACGGGCTCACAGACCATGGAACCGACTGTGGCACCCATGGGAACAGCATTGGTGCTCTATGACCCGGGATTATCCGGCGCATCAACACGTGTCGCCAACCAAGTCGCAAATGACCTTTTGGCAAAGAACATGACAGTTACAGTGGCAGGCATAAAAAGCACGTCAGCCGCTAACACCACAGGCTACGACATTATAATCATCGGCGGACCCATCTATGCAGGCGCACCCACCAGCTCAGTTAAAGATGCCCTAAGCAACCTCAAACATGACGCTGACACCAAAGTAGGCGTCTTTGGCAGCGGTCAGGGTTCAACCACAGACTCAGATGTTGCCCAAATTAAAGATGCTGTTCCAGCCTTGCAAAGCGGCGGTGCATTGTCAAACGCTGTTGTGGTTAAAATCGGGGAAAGCGAAAACCTTAACGCTCGAGCATCTGACTTTGTCAATCAAGTTTACGGCTAAAAATAGCTTTTTTCTTTCTCTTCTTTTGTCATCAAAATAGATAAATTTCCCTGCCCTGCTTCATAGCGTGGGATGATGTGAGGCGACGGCTTCGAGCCTATGGCTGTGAGAGCACGTCAAATTTCGCTGACCCAAAATAACCCTTCAAGCAGCTTTGCGGTGTTCCTAGTATTTTCAGGTTTCAATGACATCTGCTTTGCTTAGATTTTTGCTAAATGTTTTTATACGCCCCGACACCATTGGAGGCTGTCACATTAACTCATGTATCACAAAAGGCTTTAGCTTTTAGGAATCCATGAAGAAACATCTGTGGCAGAAGATAAATCGATAAAATGCAAGTTCAATCATTTAAGGACTTACCATTATCACCAGAAGTCCTAAAAAGTATAAACGAGCTCGGGTTTGATGCACTTTTTCCTATTCAAGCTCAAGCAATAATGCCCCTACTAGAAGGTAAAGATGTCATCGGGCAAGCACAAACCGGAACAGGCAAAACTGCCGCTTTCGGCGTCCCTATGGTACAGAAACTAAACCGTGAAGTCCGCGGAGTACAAGCACTCGTTTTGGCTCCTACTCGCGAGTTAGCCAACCAAGTAGCTGAAAACATAGCTAAATTTGGCAAATTCGCAAAGGTGAAGGTTCTCGCTGTTTACGGCGGAGAATCCATCAACAAGCAGGTGCATGCACTTGCTAACGGAGTCCAAATAGTCGTCGGCACACCCGGCAGACTCATCGACCTCATGGAAAGACGTGTACTAAACTTAGCCTCAGTCCGCTTTGTCGTTTTAGACGAAGCAGACCGCATGCTAGACATGGGCTTCATCGAAGACATCGAATTCATACTCTCAAAAACACCTAAAGACCGCCAAACCGCCCTCTTCAGCGCAACCATGGACGAAAGCGTCATGCGCATATCCAACAAGTACATGAAGAACCCACAGAAAATCCTCGTAAGCAAAGACGAAATCGCCCTAACCCAAATGAAACAATACTATGCCGTAGTAAATCAAGGCGGCAAACTAAACGCCCTCTGCGACTTACTACAAGATGACCGCGTCGAAAAAGTCATTGTATTCTGCAGAACACGCCACGAAACCAGCCGCTTAGCTGATCAACTCTACAAACACGGCTTCCACACACACGTCCTCCACGCAGGCTTCACACAAGCACAACGCGACCGCTCAATCATGGAATTCAAACATGGCAGACGCAACATACTCGTAGCAACTGACGTTGCAGCAAGAGGCTTAGACATCGAAGGCATCACACACATCATCAACTATGACGTACCCAACGACCCACCAGTGTACTTCCACCGCATCGGCAGAACAGCACGCAAAGGCGAAGAAGGCACCGCTATTACTTTGGTTAGCTATGGTGAAATGTCAAGCTTTAACGACATTAAACATTTGACAAAGACCAAAATCGAAGAAATCAAGGGCGCAATTGCCAAAGAAGATTCCCCAATTCAGGGCTTCTTCTAAACAAATTTTTTCTTTATTTTTTAATTTCGTTTTCTTGTTTTAGCACCTTTCTTTTGATTAAATATAAAAGCGCTTGCCTCCATTATGGTGGCTATGAGCAAAATCGTTTCGGGTATCGTTCACGGTTTTGTAGGCTTCACAAACAGGAGCTTAATCAAAAACTTAATCGTTATTACGATGTGTATATTGTTCTTCTTTGTCCAAGTGTTTTTCCCCTATCAATATTTTGCTTCAGCCCAGAAAGGGAACTCTGAGTTCCAAGTCGGCATACACTACGTGTATGAGCAGGACGAGTTAGACCAGATTTATGGGCAGGTCGGTCGCATCCATGATTTGGGCTTTAAAGTGATCAGGATTACTCTTGAATGCAACCCAACCGACATCAACAACATCCAGAACCGAAAGAATGACGCTTTCTTTTCAGCGACGGATAGTTATGGTTTAGCCGTTGCATTGGTTGTCAAAAACCTTGATGAAGCTTCGAAAGTAGATTACTACCTTGACCGCTGGGGTGGACACCTCAAGTACATCCAAATCTTCAATGAACCAGAACTATCCTCGACTTGGTCTCTTGGTTCCATGTTTACCGACGATGAAATAACCTCCAAATTTAACCTCATGTACAACACCATTGAGGCACATCATCTCTCAGTCGAATACTACACTAACTTTGGAATAGGCTACATCCTAAGAAGCAATGTACCCATTGAGTTAGCCCCGAAACTGAATTTTGTGGGCTTGGACGTTTTCATGGATGCCTTCGTGGTACTGTCCCCTCATTTCGTTACTAACCTCCAAAAAATAACAGACCGAGACGTGGTGATTACAGAGTTTGGCATGTCAACAACTAATCATCAAGCCCAAAGCGACTTCATGATTAAAGGACTGGAACTCTACAAGAATATGGGTCTTAAGGGATGCTGGCTTGTTTACTGGAACAGTGCCTATGATAGTTACGGTATAAGGGATACTCCAACAGAAACTGCGGTAGGTGAATGGATTGCTGCCAATGCTAAATAAACTGTGTAACAGATTGCAGAGTTTACGCTTGATAGAGAAGTTGCTGCTTCAAGGCTTAACCTTAGCAGTCATACTGATTGCGATTCAGGTGGCGTTGGAGGGTGCAAGAGATTCTTTCATGACGTATATGCCGCCGCTGGGTTTCTTCTTTTTAATGTTCACAACCTACCTGATTCAACCGATAATTGTGGGGGTGCTAAACATTTTCATCATTAACTTGCTGTTTGGAACGAAGGGTTGGCAAGTTGGGTTCTGGTTAAACGGCATATTCCTGCTCTTGGCATTCTCTACGGCGAATATCGTGTTACAGACGGCGTTGGGGCTGTCGTTTACGTTTATAGCCGTGATTGATGTGGTTGTACTGGCACTTCCGTTTGGTTGCATTGCACGGTTTAGCAATGGCGGATGGAAAAAACCCATAAACTAACATGCCACCGATTTTGTTGCTCTGCACAGACCCCCCTCCCTTATATATAGCACTAATTTTTGGCTGGATAATCCCAAATAGTTACCTATCCCTCAATAATCCTATGCATAGCTTCGTGATTAACCTGAATATACTCAGACTTGATTGGGCAGGTGCATCCATCTCTTTACCGATACAGCCAATTGACGGCTTTTCCTCTCTTTGAAGGCCGTTCTTTCTGCTTGATTGTTTTAATAACAGTTGCTCAACGATTCAGCATAGCTTAACTTCGATAAAGCTTTAAATTCTGCAAAAGTCAGAGAACTTGTGCAAACCAGCCACTGGCTACTGGTACATTGTATGCCGAGGTCTCCTAGCCAGGCAGGGAGCAAGCCTGGAGATTCACCTCTTCAGGAGGTTACCTGATAGCTTGTGGCCTTTCGGGGCCACGGGGGTTCGAATCCCCCTCTCGGCGCCAAATTCTTAATAATTAATTGATGTTATCGGTTTTGGGTAAGAATTCAAGTAGTTTGGATATTAACTCTTCTCGGCTTGCTAAAACATCCCTTTTCTGGTTCTTACCGTTTGCAGGTTGCTCTTGAAAGAAACCGTACAGGGTATCCACCAGTTTAGTTCGCGCTGTCTTCTGTGATAACCTATAAACTGTCTGCTCTATAGCTTGGTCAAGTGCTTCGGCGCAGTTTGCTTTTCCAAGCTTTCTTCCCAACACCGTAAAACTAACCATCGAAGTAACCAGTTCATCCGCCAAAATGTCCTCAAACAATGTTTGCTCCCTCATCCTAAAATGAAACTCATACTGTTGCTGAATAAACGAATGAGCAAGCGTACGGACCAAAAGTTCCTTTAAAGAATCGGTGGCATCACTTTTTGTTAGAAACAAGTTGATTTCAAGGGGATTCTCCTCGTTGAGGAAACCGCTGATTTCGCTTTTTGGCGTTTTCTTGTGCAGTAGAACTATGATTCCGTCTTGTTTGGAGGTGTTTGTGAAGGTGTCACCGCAGGCTTCTTCGATTTTCCGCAGTATTTTTGGGCCGCTTGTACCCCATAGTTTGTCAAGGTACTCTTTTTTCTTTTTTAGCCATTCGCGGTCGCTTTTTGTTTCGCCGTTTCCGAGTTTGAAGGTTACGGGCGGAAAATCGTTTATTTTCAGTCACACCTTGCAGGCATGTTATGCGTTGATTGCATCTAAATTTTTCTTATAGTCCAGCAGCTAAAGTCATCGTAAATTTGCCCAGTTGGCACTGTTGCTTTTTGCGTGTTATCTAAAAAGGATAAATGAAGCTTTTTTAGCTCTTCTGAACTGGCTTGATTTCCACTATTTTGGGCATGACCGTAATTGTCCCATTTTTGCCAAGACGCAACTGCCTCTCACCCTTAAAAGTAGCGACTGACGCATCTTTAATCTGCACGGTATCCCCAACCGCTATTTGGTCAGCTTGTTCATTCCAGAGGCAAAGCTTAATTTTTCCTGTCTCGTCAGCAACCATAGCGTTGGTTAATTTGGCGCTGTTTCCATAACGTGTCTGCACTATTGACGCTTCTGGGGTTTCAATGACTTTTGCTTCTAAGTTGACTTTTTTCATTCCATGGCGCATGTCTTGAACCATAACTGCCATTTTCGGTGTGCGCCTATTCAGTTGTTTGCGTATTTTGTCGGTGTCTAGCCAGCTTTCGAAACAGATGTCTGTTTTGCGCAGTAGTTCTTCTGCCACTCGGAATTGCCCAATCATGGTTGGACCTTTGGTAATTAGGAAAATAGCCTCTCTTTTTACGCTGCCTCGGTACTCAACCGTTAGGTCTTTGCAGGTGGTTTTCTGTTTTTCTCTGGCTACAACTAAGGCTTGGTAGATTTCGCTGAGGTACATGCCGTTCTTTATCGATAGGAATGCGAGATACTCCATTACTGCAGGTTTTTTGTGGTTCAAACTCTTTTCTCTTCCGATTTTTGTTTGCCAGAGCTGTCTTGAAAAAGCGAGGACCCCCAACTGGGTTGGACTCTTTCTTGAAAACCGACATCCTACATTGTACATTTCCCTATATAGGTTAGATACTCAAAAAGCTGATGTTTTTTCCATTGTTTTACGCTTTTTTGGACGATTAATGCTCTTTGTGGGGTTTAGCTGTTTTTGGTATAGCAAAGGATAAGTCAGAAAACGCCACATTATCCTATAGATAAGCTAATTTTTAGCAGATGAATATATTTTGTTCAGCAGTTACCGTGGATTGCCCCGAGAGGCTAAATACCTGATTTACTCAGCTGCATTGCCTTTTGTTGCCTACGGCATGTTCTACACTGACATCGCTTTCTTCCTAACTGCAGTTCAGGGCTTATCAATTCCAATAATGGGTTTAATTATAACGGTTATGGGGATATCGACTTTTGTTGCAAGCATCCCCTTGGGCGCTGCCGCTGACAAATACGGAAGAAAAAGGCTCTACATAGTCGGAAACATAATGGCAAGCGCCATAATCGCAGTCTTCGCATTAACCACCAACGTTGCAGTTTTGCTGGCAGCAGCAGTTATAGAAGGAGTTTCTGAAGCGGCTTTTGCGGCTTCTGCCAACGCATTGCTTGCCGAGAAAGCACAGGAAAAACGGCGAACCAGCGCCTACTCGTTGTTTGGTTTTGTGCAAAGTTTAGCGTTTGGTGTAGGCAGCTTGATTATTCCTGTAATACTCATTTTTGAGAGTTATGGGTTTAACAACCAAGAAGGGCACATTCTACTCTACATCATTTTAGCAATCCTGAGCCTAAGCTCAACCTTGTTCATGTTAGGCGTCAGTGAACCCCGAAGAGTCAAAAGACATGGAGTCGCCTGGCGGAATCTTTTGCCTCATAAATCGACTGATCCGTTATTGCGATATATCTTCACTAGTGCCTTGGTTGCTGTGGGCGCAGGCTTGGTGGTTCCATTGATGACTGCATGGCTGGGGTTACAATATGGCATCTTAGATACAGTCAGCGGCCCCATACTGGGGTTATCTGCCATGGTAACTGGAGCAGCAACGTTAACTGGACCCTGGCTAGCAAAAAGAGTCGGTATCGTTAAAGCTATCACGATTACTCAGGGGGTCTCAACAATCTTCATGTTTGCAACTCCTTTTGCGCCAGGTTTTATTTTGGCTGGGTTTACATATACAGTTCGAAGTTTTCTGATAAATCTGTCCACTCCACTGGAGCAGTCGCTGATTATGGGTATTGTAGTTGAGGATGAGCGGGGTGTAGCTTCAGGGATAAGTTCGGCGTTGTGGAGTTTGCCTAATGCTTTGAGCACTTTTTTGGGTGCTTACCTGTTGAGTTTGGGGCTTTTGGCAGCGCCTTTTATTTTATCAGGGATAATCTATCTTGTTTCGATTGTTCTGTTTTGGTATTTATTCCGAAACGTAAAATGATACTATTTGGATTAATTTTTAAAAAGGAAGCAATCAAACGAAGAGGTTAAGCGGTGCCTCTTCTGATATACGCCGAAGCCCTCATCCCTGCTATTGCGCCCTCACCGGCAGCCGTAACAACCTGCATACCTCCGCAGGTGCAGTCTCCCGCAGCGAAGACACCGGCAACATTGGTTTGCTGACGCCTATCAACCGTTAAACATCCTGTCCTATCCGTAGCTATACCGGCTTTCTGTACTATCGCCGTTAAGTGGAACCCCGCCCAAAGCAACAAAGACCCCTTTAACTTCACGCTCTAGTTCCTGTTTGGTTTGGAAATCCTCGATTTTTATGGCACTCACCACTTGGTCGCCCTCGATTTGGGTAACTTTACCCATAACAAATTCAACGTTAGTTTTAGTCCTCAACCTATCAAGCAGTGCACCCTCCATTTCAAGCCTCTCCTCTTGACTAACGATAGTAACTTTGGAGGCTAAGTCGCAGAGTGCCAACGCATCAATCGCTGCTTCCTCACTATTACCAACCACCGCCACCGCTTTTTTGCGGAAGAAGGGTCCGTCGCAGGTGGCGCAGTAACTTACACCTCTGCCCAAAAATTCTGTTTCGCCCTCAACGCGGAGTTTTCGTCTCTGTGTTCCGGTGGCTATGATGATTGCGGAGGCTTCATAGGTTTGCTTACGCGAAATCACTTGTTTCTTTGAGTCCTTGATTTCGATTCCTACAACCTCTTCGTCGCTTTGCAATTGGGCTTTGAAGCGTTCTGCCTGCATTCTCATTTTTTCGGTGAGTTCGCTGCCTTTGATTCCTTCGGGGAAACCGGGGTAATTCTCGATTTTCGGCGCTAAATATGCTCTGCCGCCTGAAATCCCTGACTCTAAAACGGTTGTTTTTAGTCCAAGCCATGATGTGTAGATGGCTGCACTCAATCCGGCCGGTCCGGCGCCGATGATGACTACGTCTGCCTTTTGACTCATAATTTAAACCTCAAAAAATTGCTGTACCACTAGAAATTTGTTGGTTAACTAAAACGTTACGGAAAAAGCTCAGGCTCGTACCTGACAGGTTCCTCGTCCGCGTTTAAAAACTCTTTAACCTGCGCCATAATCTTTGCCAAGCCCTTCTCGGTTAATGGCGGATCATACTTTATGCGCAACACATCCCAACCTTGTTTTGTTAGGAGATTGTCGATTTCTTCGTCGTGTTCTAGTTGTTTGTCTTTTTTATGCACCGGGTTGCCGTCGAGGTAGACGATTTTGCGTTTCTCCATCCAGCAGAAGTCGGGTAGGGTGGATTTTAGGATGATTTGTTGCTGTGTAACCATGCCGGTTGTTAGGTTAGCTTGGCTTAATGCTTTGAAGAGGTCGATTTCTGCTTTGCTTACTTTTGGGTGCATACGTTCTTTGTAACTCAATGTAGTTTCACGGAAGTTAGCATTTGCTTCATAGCGCTAATAAGTACCGATGCAGAAACGACATGCCTGTAGAGGGGAGAGGTGACTAAAAGTGAGTATCCAAAAGTATGCCTGGACGGATCGCCACTGTTAACCCGCAGCGCACATCAAAAGTAGATCCCATATCCTTCTTATGGGTCTTGGGGGATGATGCGTCCGTTTTAACCTGCTGACCCGCCAAGCTTGGGTGTACCTCTTGGATGGCTATTTCTCGCAAAAAAATATTATTTTACCGACTATAAATGGTGTTGTGACTGTGTCAGGTGTACAACAAGTAAGCGATTAACCCAGGTTTTTGTGGCGCAAACGGGTTATTGATTGGGTAATTCTTGGTTTTCTTCGTAGATTGCTGGGAATAATGTTACGCCGTCGTCGCCAGTTTGGGTTCGGAGTGTCTTAGGCTGGTGTTTTGGGGCTTTTCGACTTGGCAGTTCCAACGTATAAGCTAGCCAACCGATGACGCCGATGAAGATAAGCGCGGGAAGCAGTAATAATACTAAGCCTTTGCTTCGTTTACGCTGAATTCTTCTCTTTGACACCGCTTGCACCTGACAAATTATTCTAAGGTTGGGTAGTTAAGCTTTGATTAGCTACAATCTTGAGCAGAAATCGGTATCAGTAGTCTTAATTCTTTTGGTTTTGCGCCAGTTTCTTGTTACTGAAGAACAGATATACACATGCAAATCTGCCTATGCCCGTTTTTAATCGGTTGATTGCTTGTTTTTTTTGGCAGAGGGTTTTTATTGTTAGAATAAGGTAGAGCGCTCCTTTACCCTTCTTTTTTCTGTAGGCTTTGCTGGCGGCTGCTTAGTGGTTTCTGCGTTAAATGGAGATTGCAGGTTGGTTATGGAGATTTCCACAAGCAGATACGGTTGGCAAAACACACTGGCCTACCTACCTCAAAGCACCTACCCCCTCCCTTATTTAAAGGATAAATAGGCAAGGCTATTTTCTTCGCTAAAACGCAGCAACCAAAACAACAGCGAGTGCAACAATCACAAAAATAAAAAGAAGAGGATAAGATTACTCTTCGGTTTTTCTGGGTTTCATCTCAACAGCTGGGTACTCTTTGAGTTTATCCGCCATCTCCCGCAACGCCTTATCCACCAAGAAATTCACTGTGCCCTCTTCATAGGTGCCGTCTACTTTCCGTTGCCCAGCCTTTGTGCCAGTTAAAACTTCGATGCCCTCATCAATCGACTTCACCGAGTAGATATTGAATTGCCCAGCCTTCACCGCATCCAAGACTTCTTCTTTTAGCATCAGATTCTGCACGTTGCTCTCAGGAATCATGACGCCCTGCTCGCCGCTGAGTCCTTTGGCTTTGCAGACTTCAAAGAAACCCTCGATTTTCTCGTTGACGCCACCGATAGCTTGCACTTCGCCCTTCTGGTTCACTGAGCCCGTAACGGCGAGGTTCTGTTTTATTGGCAGTCCGCTGAGTGAGGAGAGGATGCTGTAGAGTTCGGTGCTGGATGCGCTGTCGCCTTCGACGCCCTCATAGTTCTGCTCAAAAACCAATCTGGCGTTGAGGCTTAGTGGTTTGTCGCGTGCGTATTTGTCGTTCATGTAACCGCTTAAGATCAGTACACCTTTGGTGTGGATGGGTCCACCCATTTTGGCTTCTCTTTCAATGTCGATTACGCCTTCTCTGCCCAATCCGATGCTAACAGTGACACGTGAAGGCATGCCAAACGCAAAGTCACCCAAGCCCATAACGGATAAGCCGTTGACTTGCCCCACCGTCTGTTCATGGGTATCGATGAGGAAGAAGCCTCGGGCTATCATTTCTTGGATTTTTTCTTGAATGAGTTTGCTGCGATAGATCTTTTCTTCTATCGCTCTTTTGACATGATCCGCTGTGATAAATTCAGACTTGTCCAGTTCCGCGTAGAAGTTCGCTTCTCTTACGACATCAGCGATATGGGAGAATTGTGTAGAGAGTTTATACTGGTCCTCTATGATTCTTGAGCTGTATTCGATTAGTTTGGCTAATCCGCCACCATCGAGATGTTTTAGGTTTTCTTTCTCGCATAAGCCGCATACAAAGGCTCCGTACTGTCTGACTTTCTCCTCGGTACGAGGCATTGTGGTATCGAATTCAGCTTTGATTTTGAAGAGTTCACGGAAGTCTGGGTCTAAGCTGAACATCATCTGGTATATGTTGGGGTCTCCGATGAGTATGACTTTGGCTGTTAATGGGATAGGTTGGGGTTTGAGGGTTTTAACGCTCAAAAATCCATAGCGTTCTTCGGGTTCCTCGATAGCCATGTTACCGTCTCTTAGGTCCCGTTTTAAGCCGTCGTAGCTGAAGGGGTTGCGCAGCAAATCCTCGACTGGTATGATAAGGTAGCCGCCGTTGGCTTTGTGGATGGAGCCTCCTCGGATCATGCTAAAATCGGTGGTTAACGCGCCGAATTGAGCTTCCTTCTCGGTTCTGCCCAGCAGGTTATGGTAGGTTGGGTTGGTTTCCACGACTACGGGTGCACCTTTGGTTTCAGAGTTGTCGATGACGACGTTGACTTCATATTTTTTGTATGGTTCCTCTTTCATCCATGGCATCGCAAAGGGCAGCTGCTGTTGGGCTTCTGCGCCGCCTCTTCGGACGAACTGGGCTAAATTATCCAAAATATCATTCTCGACGGCTTTGAGGAAACCCGTAACTTCGGAAGTAGCCTGATACTTTTCCAGTAGATTCTGCATTTGGCTACCAAGAGCATACAGAGCCACTTCTTTGTTGAGCTTCTTTAAGGCCTCATGAATCTGCCGTTCCATATCGATGAGTTGACGCATTGTGTTGGTGAATTCTTTCTCAAGTTTCTCCCGCTTCTCAGCTAACTTATCTTTCGTTTTCTGTGGTAACGCAAGTATTTCTTCTTCGCTGAGTGGTTTGCCGTCTAAAACTGGAATGAGCAGCAAGCCAACGGGGGTTGTTTGGATTACGAAGCCTTCGCTTTGTGCTTTTGCGTTTAGGGCATCGATGAGTTGTTTTCGATTATTCTCTAAGCCCCGCAGGGTTGCTTCTCTTCTTGCCACGTAATCTTCGCTTTCAAAAGCTTTCGGAAGTGCGGTTTTGACGTTTTCGATGAAGCTTTTGGTGTCTTCGCGGAATTCTTTGCCCTTACCTGGCGGCAACTGGATCGCTTTGGGTTCATATTGGTTGCCGAAATTGTTCACGTAGCACCAGTCAGCGGGTACAGGTTGCGTTTTAGCTTGGGCTTCCACGAAGCTTTTGACCGCAGTTTTTCGCCCTGTCCCTGGATACCCAGCTACATACATGTTGAAGCCGTGATTTTTGATGCCTAACCCAAACTTGAGGGCACGGACAGCGCGTTCTTGCCCAATAATTTCAGCTAGTGGCACCAAATCCTTTGTTGATTCGCAATGCATAAAATTAGCGTCACAGACATTCCTAAGTTTCTCTACTGGTAACTTGTTAACCAAAACAAAAATCCTCCTAAAACTTCACTACAAAAGGAATGATGTCTTAACTTTTAACCTTTTTTGCCAAACGGTAACATGCGTGCGCCTGTGACTATCTTCTTGTAGCTGCGGCTTCCCGCAATTGAATCAATCCAACCCACATAATCGTATAAACACGGTTTTCCTCCGATGAAGGTATCCTCAACTAGTAAAAGAGGATGAAACAAAGCATGAGAAAGAAACTTTTAGCAATCGCAACAATTTTAGTAGCTGTTTTAGCGATGGTCTCTGCAGCAACAATGATTAATGCAACAACGGTAACAGTGGTCGGCAAAGTCTACACAATCGACAATGCAATGGCGAATAATGTTTGGCAATTCAACCGCATGTCCGACGGTACATTGGTGGTTTCTGGCAGTACCCCAACAATGGGCAATGGCACTGGCAGTAAACTTGACAGTCAAGGCGCAGTCACCCTTAGTCAGGATGGCAAATGGCTTTTTGTCGTCAACGCAGGCAGCGACAACATATCCGTGTTCCAAGTCAACAACACAGCATTAACACTTACAGACGTTGTTAGTTCGCATGGCATGGCACCAATAAGCATTACAGTCAACGGCAACTGGGTCTATGTCCTCAATAATGGTTCAGCAACCGTAGCTGGCAACATCGCAGGATTCATGGTTAACCAGACTGGAAAGTTAACCTTCATTGCGGGATCAACTCAACCCTTAAGCGGAGTCAAGAATAGTTCACCAGAACAAATCGGATTCAACCCCACTGGAACAATGCTGGTCGTCACTGAAAAAGCCGCCAACATGACCGACATCTACGCTGTTTCAAGCACAGGAGTAGCAAGCGCACCTAACATGATGACTTCAGTAGGCAACGGACCCTTCGGATTCGCATTCACACCAAACGGCTTTCTGGTTATGAGTGAAGCAGCATCCAACACTGTGTCCTCGTTCACTTGGACTCCTAACGGTTCACTGCGAACAATCAGCGGCGCATTGCCAGACTTCCAAATGGCTCCCTGCTGGCTATTAACAACAACCGCTGGTGATTGGGCTTTCACAACTAACGCTGCAAGCGGAACAATCTCAACCTATGCAATCGCATCTAACGGCATTCTACTCCTATCCAGCTCAATCGCAGCAAAAGTCAGTTCTCCAGCGCTCGATTTGGCATTAAGCAACAACAGTGAATTTCTATATGCACTTAAACGGCAACAACATCACAGGGTTCAAAGTGTACCCAACCGACGGCGGTCTCTGGCAAGTAACGAACATAGCAGGATTACCTGCATCAACGACTGGTTTAGCCGCAACTTAAAACAGCCCTAATTTCCCTACTTTTCCCTCTTTTTTATTGAACCTGCAAGAATTTTTTTAAAATCCCTTGGTTTCGCACTTCGGGGTGGAATAAGACTCCATAGATTGGTTTTTGTTTATGTTTAACGGCTTGGATGCATTTTGCTGAATTTGCCAAGACCTCAAAGGTTTCCGATGGCTTAACTGAGAGGCTGTGGAGAGTGTAGGCTTGGAAGGTACCTTCGAATAGCGGGTTGGCTTTTTGTGTGGTGATCTCCGTCATTCCCACCTGCAGGCATGGCGTTAAGGGCACACCGTAGATGAGGCTTGTGATTTGCATGCCTGCGCAAACTCCTAAGATGGGTTTGTTGCAATTTTTTATCCACTGCAAGGTGTCGAGGTGTCTTTGGGCCTCGAAGTCCTTGAGCGTGGTTCCAGACAGGATGATTCTACTGTAACCATCCAGGTCCGAAGGGTCAACATCCAAGAAGTGCTTCGCAACACACTTCTCAAGCGGTTCAAGGACTGAAACAATGGGCAAAACGAATTCGTTATACCCCAGCGAATCCCGCTTGTAATTCATGTCTATGACCAGTATCATTTTGGCACCAGACGAGCATCTTTGATAACGTAAACTCCAGAGCTACCCCGCCACTCAACCGCTGAACTCAGTGATTATGATTTTTTGTTTAAACATCGGTGCGTCGAGTACTGTTGTTTCGATTTCGCCGCCTTCTCCTGAGGGGCTGATGCCGTATCTGCCCTGAAGCTCAACTAACTTCGCTATCATTTGGATATCGAGTGGTTTGCCCAGCCATTTCTCATCCAACGGATAAGCGAAGACACCTGAAATGATAACTTGGAACTGTTTAGTGATTAGTGTTTCGAGGAGTGCTTTTTGGTCATGCTTCCAAAGGGGGTTAAAGCACCAGAGGTCTAAATTGTTGCAGATGCGTTGAACCCGCGACGCCTGATACACAGATTCCACCGCTCCAGTCACGACGCCTTCGATACCAAATTTTGCTTTTAGCTTCGGCGATAGCGCGTTCCAGATCGGCGAGTTCCTCCTCTTTTTTACCCTCCGTTTCCACTGAAACCATCGGCAACCCCAACGCCTCAGCCTGCAAAACTGTTACTTCGATGTTTGGCGTGTGAAACATGTAACTTTCAGGGTTGCGGGAAACAAGCGTGATTAGGCATGCTACCTGCTCTTTTTCTGCCGCTAAATGTAGGGCAAGAGTGGAATCCTTGCCGCCTGAAAACAACACGCCTAATTTCATAGGTTACCTTTTAGCCCTAATCCAGCTTATATATCGATGGGGCAAAAATCTATCTACAACTTGCGTTAAAAAAGCCAATTCGGTGAGTGTATTCACTTGGATGTAGTGGTGCTAAACGGAGCAAGAACCAATGACCGAAAAGTTGACGAATCAAACGAAACGCTACTATTAGCTCTGCAAAAGGTCGGCAACGTTTCAACCTATAGGCTGCGTGACCTTAAAGTCTCGGATTGCTTAGGTTGCTTCGGTTGCTGGGTTAAAACCCCCGGTCAATGCGTAATAGATGACCCAGCTAGAGAAATAGCATCCAAGTTACCCCATGCGGATTTACTTATTTATGTGACACCAATAGTTTTCGGCGGTTACTCGTATGAACTCAAAAAGGTACTTGACCGCCAAATCCCCACAATATTGCCATTTATGGAAAAATACAAAGGCGAAATTCATCATCCGCAACGGTACGATAAAAAGCATAATATCGCAGCAATCGGCGTCTTGCCTCAACCTGACCCAGAAAGCGAAACCATCTTCAAAACGCTCCTTTATCGGAATTCGCTTAACTGGCAAGCACCAAAACAGGCTACGACAATAATATACGAATCAGACAACCACGCAACCGTAGCAAGCAAAATCAGCGGCTTACTTACCAATCTGGAGGTAAAAAGTTGAGTTCAAAAAAAGCATTACTATTCATAGGCAGCCCGCACGGTTTTAACAGCACTTCTAACTCTTTAGGTACATACCTGCTTGACAAGCTGCAAAATGGCGGGTACGAAATCAGCAAAATACATGCTCAAGCCGCAATACACAATCAAGAAAAACAAGCAGAAATGTTATCACAAGTCGCTGACAGCGATCTTTTAATTTTAGCGTTTCCCCTCTACGTAGACTCGCCCCCTGCAGGCCTAATTTTAGCCTTAGAAAAAATAGCTGAAAACCGCAAAAAAACGGCATTAACTAAACTCACACGAATTTTAGCAATCGTTAACAACGGTTTTCCAGATAGCAAACAAAACGCCACCGCCATATCAATCTGCAAACAATTTTCCAAAGAGGCGGGGTATGAGTGGGCTGGGGGATTAACGCTAGGCGCTGGAGCCATGATAAATGGCTTGCCACTCGAGAAAGCACCGATGATGAAAAACGTTAAAAGAGCCCTTGACTTAACCGCACAGAACCTCTTGGAGGGCTCAACTGTGTCTAAAGAAGCCACGGAGTTGATTGCGAAAACAGTCATGCCTAAGTTTCTGTTAACTATGTTTGCTAATATGGGCTGGAAAAGTATGGCTAAACCGTATGGTAATCAAAAGAAGCTACGCGACAGACCCTAAGAAATAGAAAGGGAAAAAATCCCTTAGAATTTAACGTTGCAGACGTTGGGGACTGCTTTGAGTTTAGCAACGATTTCTGGTGTAGCGGTTTGGTGGAGTACGTAGACTGAGATTGCGTAGCCTGTGTTGATTTGGCGGCTGTAGTTTGCGCGGATGTTTATGTTGCAATCTGCGAGGACTTTGTCGATATTTGCGAATACGCCTGGGACGTCTTTGTGATGGATGAAGAGTGTGAAGACCTGTTTTTCTTCGACTTCAATGGATTCGCCTGCGTTTACTGCGTTTGTGAAGTCTCCGCCTAAGAGGTAACTGGTGAGGACGCGTGCCATTTCAGTTGAGGTTTCCCTTTGCGCTTCAACTGTAGAGGCGCCGAGGTGGCTGCTTAATACGACGTTGTCGAGTTCTTTTAGTTTGTCTGTGAAGGGGTCGTTTTCTGCTTTGGGTTCTTCTTTGTAGACGTCTGTTGCGTAGCCGCCGATTTTGCCGTCTTTTAACGCGGTGTAGAGGGCTTGTTGGTCGATGTTGTTGCCTCTGGATGTGTTGATGATATAGGCTGTTGGCTTCATTATTGCGAGTTCTTTTGCGCCGATGATGACGTCTTTGCCGCCTGTGTGGACACTGATGTAATCCGCTTTAGCCAACACATCCTCTTTGGTTGCTAAGAATTTGATTCCACTTTCTGGGCAGGGTTTAATGTCATAGCCGATAACTTCCATTTCAAAGCCGCGTTTGGCAATGTTAGCGACTTTTTGGCCGATTCTGCCGCACCCAATTAAGCCTAGCGTTTTGTAGGCGAGTTCTCTGCCTTCAAGCTTCTTTTTTATCCAAACCCCATTCTTCAGCGAATGGTGTGCTTGGGGTGTATTACGTGAGATGGATAACATTAAGTCTAATGCTAATTCGGCAACAGCGTTTGTGCTTCCGAACGGTGCAATCTTTACGACGATGCCGTTTTCGGAGGCTGCAACTGCGTCGATATTGTCGAATCCGACGCCTGCGCGTCCGATGATTTTGAGTTTTCCCTTTGCGCCTGCTTCTATGATTTCGCGGGTAACTTTTGTGGCGCTTCTAACAACTAGGGCGTCAAATTGGCCTATTTCAGCTACAAGCTGTGCTGGATCACGTTTTTTAGTGTCTGTTTCTATGCCAGCTTGCTGGAAAATCGCTAAGCCCTCTTTCTCTAAACCATCATTAAGTAATACCTTCATGCCAAGATTCACCTTGAATTCTAATTGAAAAAGTGATTGCTTAGCTTGATAATAAAGTTCTCTGCCCTAAACGCTTGCTACTTACGCTTTCTGCTTAACTTTGGGCTTTTTTGCTGATGCAACTCTTGTTGCCATAATGTCAAAGGTGGATTTATTGTGGCAGTAGGGGCATTTGAGGACTCGGTAGTTGCGGCGTATTAGTGAGGCTATGGTGGCCCCTGGTATCCAGTGGAAATTGAAGCTTTTGCGGCAACTGGGGCAAGTCAGCTTGGATGTGTAGTGTGGACCATACCTTGGCAGCAAAATCATGAGGATTAGGAAGCCTATTGCTACGACCAAGAATAGCCCTGTTAGGAAATCCAGTGACATAGTTTTCAGAGCTAAATTGATGCTGTCAACTAATTAATCTTTAGGAAAAACCTGCAGATTCGGTTGCCCAAAGCAAAGAGGTAGCTGTCTATTCTTTCTCTTTGAAGTCTGATGATTTCACTTAATAAATTTGATAATATCGGCATCTAACTGCTCAAACGTTGTTGCGCTTAAAAAATAAAATAAATCTTTGAAAGACCCCCAAAAAAAGGGCCGTGACTACTTTACGTATTTGAGAGCTTCTTCAACACTTTGGAAGCCATACTTAACGCCGCAGAACTCCTTCTTAAGCGCTAAAACATCTACCTTAACTTCAGATGGCTTGCGTTTGCTCTTGATGATGTCCATCATTAAGTCGCAGAGGTGTTTTATGTCACCTTCTTTCATGCCGCGCCTTGTAATATCTTGGAAACCAACGCGCAAGCCCGATGGGTTTTCTTTGCTTGCTTGATCATCATATGGCAGCAGGTTCTTGTTGAGGATAATGTTGGCGTCTTCGAGTTCTTGTGCGACACGGTTGCCGCCGCCGAAGCCTCTTACGTCGAGTCCGATTTGGTGGCTGCGTGTGAAGCCTTTCTTTTCAGCAAGCACTTTAACGCCGTTTTCGCAGAGGTACTGACCTGCGGTTTGAGCGTTTTTGACGATTTGGAATGCTAAGTCTTTGCCAAACACCTTCATTTCCAAGCAGGCAATGCCCAATGCGGGTAGTCTGCCGAGGTGGGTGCTGGATGCAGTTAATGGGAACACTGAGTGCTGGATTTTTCGCACAGCTTTCTCTTTTGCGGGGGTGTCTGGGTTGCCCATTATGACTCCTCCCTGTGGACCTGGGAACGTTTTGTGGGTGGATGCGGTGATGAAGTCTGCGCCTTCGCGGAGTGGATCCTGGAATTGGCCGCCTGCAATCAAACCCAAAACGTGGGCTGCGTCGTAGGCTATGTATGCGCCTACTTCGTTGCAGACTTCTTTGAGTTCTTTAATTGGATGTGGGAACAAGAATAGGCTGCCGCCAAACGTGACGATGCCTGGTTTAGCTGCGCGGATGACATAGGCTGATTTTTCTGCGTCTATGTTGAATTCGTCTATGTTGTAAACGTGGTTTATGTTGTCGATGCCAAGGATGCTGCCTGCTAAGCCTGTGTAGTCATGGCTTATGTGTGCGCCGCAGCTCAGTGGTGTGACGACCATTTTGTTGTTTTTTGATGCTAAGGATAAGCCTTTGAAGGTGGCTGTGTTGGCGTGGGTGCCTGAGATTAAGCGGACATCCGCCCAAGAGGCGCCAAATAAGCTTTTAATTGAGTCTGTGGCGAGGTCCTCTATTTGGGACATGTATTTTTGCCCTTGATAATACCGCTTCTTAACATGGCCAACCGCATCGTTTTCGCCTTCTGCATAACGAGTGGCAAGGTCATGGCTCATGTCGAGCATTTGGCAAACAGCTGGGGATTTTATGCCTTCGCTGGCAATCATGTTTATGCATTCTTTGTCGCGGTACTGCTCGTGTTTTTTGGATGCTTCAATTAAATGTGCAACTATATCGGGCAAATCAGTCATTTTAGGATCTTCCCACGCTTCTGAATATCAACGGAATTGGGCTTTGTTGTATTTAGCCGTTACTAAGTGTGGATTGGGTTTCCAAAGGTGGGGGTGAAAAGTTAGGATTCAAAGATTTTTTGTGGCACAAACGGTTTGCCGAATTCTTCTTCGCTTGCAACGTCGCTGATTACTTTTCTTGACCTCACCAAATGCAAGAGTTTGCTGGATAAATCCAGTTTTTCCCTGTGGGTAACCGATTGGAATCATAACTATAACTTCAAAATTCTCAGGAATCTTTAGCAGGGCTTTGACGTCGGCTTCGTTGAAGCTTCCCACACAGCATGTACCGAAACCTTCGCTTACAGCAGTTAAAACCATATTTTCCACTGCCAAAGAAGCATCGACGGCGTACCATTCTGGTGAAGCTTTTTTGTCGCCGCAAACAACAATCACAAGCGGTGCCCCAGCTACGAATTTGGCATAGAGCCCTTTTGAGAGTGCCTTGCGTTTTTCACTGTTTGTTACCACAATGAAATGCCATGGTTCCCTATTGATCGCTGAGGGTGCTAATCTTCCTGCTTCAAGTATCCGCTCAAGTTTCTCTCTTGGAATGGGTTTGTCTTGGTAGGCGCGGATTGATTTTCGTTCTTGGACTGCTTCAAAAACATCCATGTTCGGTTGCTTCCCTATGATAGTAAATTCGTTTGTGAGATATTAGTTTGAGCCTTAAAGGTATAGCGATAAGGCGTCGCAGATGGGCTTTGTTGCTCTGCGCTACCTCCCCTCCCCTTATATAAAGAACAAATCAACCCAAAAAATGCCGATGCTTATGGCGAAGAAGGTTTAATGTTAAATACACAGCGAATTCAATAGTATTCACGGTTGGCTGAAAAGTTGAAACGAAAACTTGCCATCGCAACCACCATTCTACTCATAGCAGCAGTTTCGCTATCCGTATTCTTTGCCAACGGCTATTTTAGTCCCCCAACTCAGCATAGACCATTCTACGTGGGGGTTGAATACGCTTATGCAAACGACACAGCCCCACTCAAGGCGTTAGTTGACAAAGTCAAGGATTACACAAACCTCTTCGTCATAGGTTCACCTGCTATTTCGTTTAACCGAACTGCTTTGGATCGAATCATGCGACTACATTACCCAGTCGGACCTAAACTTTATTGTCCTCTTCACTGGCTTAGACCAGTACAATTGGTCAGACAACTACAATATCACCAATTGGATGGTTGACGCACAACAAAAATATGGCGAAAAATTCTTAGGAATCTATAAAATCGATGAACCAGGCGGAAACCAACTCGACCAAGGCTTATCCGCAATAATCCATAACGCCACAAGCTACAGTGAAGCCTCACAAAGCTACGTCGGTAACCTCTCACAAATGACCAACTACTACTATCCCTATACGCCAAGAGTTTTCACTGCCGACTACGCGCTTAACTGGTTTGATTACAAAGCAAATTATACCGCAGTCTTCGCTGAATTCGTTGGAAACGAAAGCAGGCAACGCATCATCGCCTTGAATCGGGGTGCCGCATCAGCGTTCAACAGAGATTGGGGTGTGATAATCAACTGGAAATACAATCAGGAACCGCATTATCTTGAAAGCGGACAAGAGTTGTATAATGATTTAGCATTATCTTACAGTTCGGGCGCCAAATACGCCTTCGTTTTTAGCTACCCCAACTTAACTGGCAACCAATACGGCATCCTTGAAGAGGAGCATTTTGTGGCTCTCCAAAACTTCTGGAATGCACTTCACGCTGACCCCGATAGTTTCGGCTTAAACCAGCCCCAAGTCGCCTATGTAGTGCCGAAGGATTATGGGTTTGGCTTCCGAACTGCAGACGACCGCATCTGGGGCTTATTCGCCAATGATACTTTATCGGCAAAAATCTACCATGACGTAGAGGCACTGACAAATCAGTATGGCGCCCAATTGGACATTCTCTATGACGAACAGGAAGTCACGGCACCCCTGCTAAGCAATTACAGCCATGTTTTCTATTGGAACCAAACAATAACTTAACAACATAACTGCTCACTTTATTGTAGGTCAATCTTTTTAGCGTAGTTCACATAAGAGATTCACAGTTGAAAATAGTTGGCATCGAACCTTGTTCAAGGCGGAAAAGTAGCAAAAAAATCGTTTTTAGTTCAATTAATGGTGGGTTTAGTCGAAGTAGTTATGGGCATATTCACGTTAAGCATTGCCCTTATCGCTGACGGTACCCAATCATTCGCTGATGCAGGCGTCTCACTCATCGTCTGGATTGGATTGCGCATCTCAAGAAAAGCGCCTGACCGAAGCTTCCATTTCGGCTACTACCGCTTTGAAACCCTAAGCAGCATAATCGCAGCCGTATTCATGGCATCACTGGGTATAGTCGTATTATTCGAGTCATATCAGAATTTATCCAACCCTAAACCCGTAGCGAACCCCGAAGTAGCCATGATTGTAGCACTTGCCGCCGCCTCTGTATCTGCCGTTTTATTGGTTTACAAGCGCAGAGCAGCCAAAAAATACGATTCAATGGCGCTTAAAACAGACGCAACCAACTCCATCAAAGACGTACTCACCTCAATAACCGCGTTCGTCGGCATTGCATTAGGCACATATTTTGGCATAGCCCAAACCGACGCCATCGCGGGTATAATCATTTCCCTATTCGTCTTCACCATGGTCTACACCATAATCAAGGAAGCCTCGCTTGTACTGCTCGACGCTTTCCATTCACCAGAAACCGTCGCAGCGGTAGAATCCATAGCTAATACGTTCGAACAGGTGAAGAGCGTGCACAATATACGCTTGCGTAAGGTTGGCTCATACATTATCGGCGACTTGCACATTACCGTTGATAGTAACATGACTGTGAAGGAAGCGGCGAAACTTTCGGCAGAAATCGAAGCTAAAACCATGAAAGAATACAGTGATATTATTGAAATGAATGTGATTGTTGAGCCTGCCAAAATTCAGGATGAAAATTCACAAACTATGGATCAATACATAGGTAAGCCGTAGATCGAACGTTTCTTGCGTTACCCTCTCCCTTATCATGCATGAAAAGTCTGGTCTGCTTGCAGAAGTCTCCACAACCAACCTGCAACCCAAACCCAATGCAGAAGCCAAAAAGCAATCTACCGCACAATCTGCTGATTGTTGATGTATATTGGGAGTTTTCGGCAACAACACTCTGAGAAAAACAAGAAACCTACAGTCTTCTGTTACACTAAACAACAAAGCATCCTTTCCTTCGATAAGTTCAAATCCCCAACAAGCACAAGGCTTCTTGAACGAAATGCACCCTAAACGCTTCATCTTCCACTTAGACATGCATGCTTTTCTTTGGAAATAGACCCTTTCTTACAATTTCCTTTTCCTGTAAATGGAGACTCTGAGCTAAAAATTACCTTATTTGATGTTACACTTGACACATTATTGGAAAAACTAAAAAAAGCTTCACGACTCTAATTAACACTCAGAAATGATCCGTCAAAGTCATTATGATAAAAACAAAATCTGAAGTTACCTAATAAGGGTAACGAGGACTATGCAAAGGGCTTACTTTGTTACTTCACATTCAACCTCAAAACCAATATTAAACAAATGACTAAAGACAAATTCAATGTGGCGAACAATTCTCCAACCAAAACCCTTGTCAACTCTTATAGCATAATCGTTAAAATCGTTTGAGAGCCTATTTGTCAAAGGAAAATCAAACACACTAATACGCTCACAATGCCCAACCCCTCGTCTATCAAATTCTTGCTTAAACCATTTTTTATCAAAAAAATTAATATGCGACGGTCTCTTTGCCCCACTCCCAAATCTATATGGACACTTAACAATAACTTTCGACATGGAAACTCGCCATAACTCATCAAGCATCTTATGAGGATTTTCCACATGCTCAATCGTATGGCTGGAGAAAACCGTAACAAAACAGCGATCTTTGAAGGGTAAATAACGTGTGTCAGCAATAACAAAATTTGGGATTTTAACTTCCTTTGTTCTGGATATATCTGCATTCACATCGCCTTTGGGAAATTTACCACAGCCTACATCAAGCGTTAGCGTTTCAGCCATCTGAACGAACTCATACCGACAAATACCGCTTGTATATAATTACCCTTTGTGTGTCTCAACAGCGCATTCCCTAAAATTTAGAATTAACAGGTAAGTCAGCGCTTCTATGGCGGCGGCAAAATCGCATCTTATGATCAAATGGTTTGCTTATCTTTCCTTTGTTTTCCCGAGAAAATAGAAAAAGTTTTCTTGAGTTTAGAGATATAGTTTAAGTTAACAAGCCAAAAAAAATCTGACTTACCCAATAATACTACAAGTACAGTGCTCGGCTACTTCTCGAGTTGTTTCTTTATTATAGAGAACTTTTGCGTAAGCGTTTAAGCGTAATAACTTGCGGTAATTCGGGATCGAGACGCGAGTTCTGAGGAACTGGCAAGCTGGTTTGTTTGGACTCTTGGAGAAAACCTTGATTGAGTAGCCATAGACCGAGGGTAGAAAAGCCTAATAGTCAAGCAAGAAAAAGGGAAAGTAAGGTGCGGGTGACATCGGCATGAGGATAATTTTCCACTTAGATATGGACCACTTCTACACCGCAGTCGAAGAAAGGGAAAACCCCACAATCAAAGGCAACCCAGTCATAGTCGGTTCAGACCCTAAAGAGGGCAAAGGCAGAGGAGTAGTGAGCACAAGCAACTATGAAGCCCGCGCCTCAGGCATACGTTCAGGAATGCCTATTTCGCAGGCTTGGCGGCTCTGCCCAAAAGCTGTGTATCTGCCGCCCAACTTTCCACTCTACATCAAAGTCTCGGGTGAAATCATGGCGATAGCCCGCAAATACGCCGGCAAATTTGAGCAATGGGGCATCGACGAAGCCTTCATGGACGTAACTGATAGAGTGAAGGATTGGACAGAAGCTGAAACACTGGCACGCCAGATAAAACAGGACATAAAAAACACTGAGCACCTTACCGCCTCAATCGGAGTAGGACCCAACAAGTTAATCGCCAAAGTCGCCAGCGACTTCCAAAAACCCGACGGCTTAACAATCGTCAAAGAAGAGGACGCCCAAAAATTCCTCGACCCCTTGCCAGTGCGCAAGCTGCTGTGGGTAGGAAAGAAAACTGAGCCTAAACTAAAAGCCTTAGGCATAAACACCATCGGCGACTTAGCCCGATACGACCCCTCCGTTTTGAGTTCCATGTTTGGGGTGATGGGGATGCAGATGCATTTAATGGCTAAAGGTTTGGATCGTAGCGAAGTGGAGGAACGTGAGGGCGTCAAAAGCGTCAGCCACGAAACAACCTTCGAAGAAGACACAGCCGACCCAGCCGCTATACTTCAAGCCCTCGACGCACTCTGCGAAAACGTAGCCAAAGAAACCACCGACCAAAAACTGCTTTTCAAAACAGTAACCGTCAAAATCCGCTACCAAGGCTTCGAAACCCACACAAAAAGCAAAACCCTACCCCGCCTAACTAATCGAGTTGAAGACCTAAAGAAAACCGCCAAAGAACTACTGCTGCCCTATCTGTATACGGAGCGGAAAATGAGGTTGATTGGTGTTAGGGTTTCCAGTTTGGTATCCTGTGAAAAACAGAAAACCCTCTTCTAAAATCATCTTTTCTTTGATAATAGCCTTTTTCTTCCAAGGACACAGACAACCAGTAAAATTGCTGTGAATATAATGAGAACCGGCAGTACTATTTGCGTTGATGGTACTTCAATGAAATTGGGTGCTTCTAAGGAGACATAGGTTAAGTTGCCGTACCTCAATGCACTGTGGTAAGTCCCCATTGCTGAACGGTAGGTAAAGTATAAGTTTCCATTAGAATCGAATTCTAGGTTGGAGATATATTGGGATTGAGAGCCGTAATCATTATGCGGTAATTGCCAAATCTTTTGATTCTCCCATGCTGCCCCTGTCCAATACGCGACCATCAAACCCGACTTGTTTTCGTCCTGATAGTTTTGATTATAGTAATATATTTGCGGTTTGCCCAAGCTGTCCAAATGAACAACTGGATTCATGGAAGTGATATACTGAGCCTCTGGGTTAACAACTTGCTGGATCCATGAGAAACCGTTCCAGTAAAGGTATTCAAGAACTCTCCTATCTGTGGAGTAGCCATCAGGAAGATAGGTTGAATTATCGTAAACAAAGCATAAGTGAGGCAGCCCTTGCGAATCAAGAACAGTATCGCTCATTCGCGGATAAAGCGAGACCATATTTGTAGCGGCAGTTTGGGTTATCCAATTTTGGCCTATTAAGATCGCATATTTGATATTGTTAACCGTAAATGTTTGTTGGTTTCCCTCAATTGTATTCAGTGCTGTCTCCGTATAGGTGACATGCGGTCTTCCCATGGAGTCAAGAACTAAGGAATCAGGGGTCAAAGTCTCTAGAGGCGAGTTGCTTATTTTTTCATCTACTTTCTCATGTGTCATGCCTGACTTAGTCCAAATGGCAACGCTCACCGTAGACGTATAAGTGCTATTGATGTGGGTATAATTAGCATAAAGCTGGTACAGTTTACCATTTGAATCTAATGCCAGCGTTTTGCCTGACACAGGAGATAACCCAAGATTAGCGATTTCCCAATTGTCGCCAATTAAAGGGTAGTCTTCGAATGAGCCATTGATGATGTTAATTAGGTGGGGTTTGTTGTTTGAGTCTACTAATAGTTTGTTTCCGCTGGCTTCTTTTACAACGTTTATACTCCAGTTTTGGCCTGTCCAAACAGCGTAATACAATGGGCTTGGAGGGTCTCTTACGTCCTGAGTTTCATGTAGATAAAAAATGTGTGGGATATTCCGTGAATCAAGGAACAGTTGGCCACCAGTACCCCGTGCATCAACTAGTTGGCTGGATGCCGTTATCTCCCCTTGAGCTGAAAGTATAGGTTGGAAGGCGAACAGCAAAAGCAATATTATTGCTAGGCTCAGTCTTGAGCTTACTCAATGCCATATGCTACCAAAGGTTTGGAGCTTGATATTTAATTTACTGAAAAATAAGAGTTAAGTTTCATACGTTGTGGGGTCAGCTAAGTCTGCTTCAGCAAACGCTTTTTTGCGGTTAACACAGGACTCGCATTTTCCGCAATGCTTTTCGCCATCACGGTAGCAGGACCATGTGAGCTCAAGCGGCACTCCCAACTTAACGGCTTCCTTGAGCAATTCCGATTTTTTGTATCCGTTAAAGGGTGCTTCAATAGTTATTTCCTGCTCTGTTCCTAGTCGTGCAGCTTTTTCGAAGGCTTCATAGAATTCGCGCCTGCAATCGGGGTAGTTGGGTTCATCGCTGCCTTGTGCGCCATAGAAGATGTGGGTTGCGCCTACGGTGACTGCGTATGCGACGGCGGCTGAGAGGAAGATGGCGTTGCGGAAGGGTACGATGATGGGGCTGCTGAATTCGGCTGTTAGGGGGATGTCTCGGTTGACGAGTGAGGTGGCGCCGCTGAAGATAGTTTTGAGGTTTGAGAGGTCGATGATTTTGGTGGTGGTGCCGAGTTTCTCTGCGATTTGCTGGGCGGATTGGGTTTCTTTGACGGCGATTTGTCCGTAGTTGAATGTGATGGGGTAGATTTGGTAGCCTTCTGCTTTTGCCCAATAAGCGACGGTGGCTGAGTCTGGTCCGCCGCTAAGAACGATTACACATTTCTTTGCCTGATTCATCATTGTTCACTTTCCTTTTGACTTTGGGGAGGATGAGCATATTTGCCCCGTCCATTCTCAAACCATCTCTGAATCCCCGCTTTTTTTAGGACCTTAAACAGTGGCCATCCAATGAGTACGCTGGCAATAATGTTTCCAATGATTACATAGCCGATGGTTACAAGCAATGGGTACCCATAGAGGTAAGATAGCATCCAGCCGACTGTTATACCCAGAACCGCTGAATAAGCGATGCAGGTTACGATTACTGTGTAGTCATTGCTTGTTTTCGTTGTAAGTATAATATACACAAGTAAGCCATGACAAAGGAGGGTATTGTGTTTAACAAGTCAAGTAACCCTGCAGTGGAGAACAAGATTAGCGATGAACACTCCAAGTGTGTGGCCTAAAACGCCTGCTAAGCCAAAAATCGGCACCGCAGCAACCATTGAATCTGCCACTCGAACTTGAAGCGGCCCATAAGACAAGAAGTCCTAAACCGATAACTAAGCGCTGCATACAACGCAGCATACATTGCAATTAAAGCTAAGTTTTTTGATCCTATTTTCAAATGCATTTCTCCCTACTCCCGGGTTTTATTTTCTTTGGCGGAACGGGTAGGAGAACCACTCACCCGCCAATGCGCACTAAAAATCATCAACTTTCCTAAAAACCTTTAGCCCACGTCTCCACATGACTGTATCAGAGTTGGCGAAATCTTTAATTAATGCCTTAGAAAGATTAAATCATGCTACTTCCTAGTGGATGGGCATTCCGCAAAACGGAGTTTTAGGGAGCATCAAACTATGTCACAAAATAATGTAGCTAGCCAACTAGTCCTTAAAGGAACCACAACAATCGGCGTCGTCTGCAAAGACGGTGTAATCTTAGCATCAGACACACGTGTAACCATGGGCTATTATGTTGCTCACAAAGCAGGCAAAAAAGTCTACAAAATCGACGACCACATCGGCATGACCATCGCCGGAACCGTCGCTGACGCCCAACGCGTCGTAGACATCCTAATCGCAAACGCTCACTTATACAAAATTAACATGAACCGTCCCATCCCAGTTTCTTCAGCGGCAAGATTAGTCGCTAACCTGCTATTCCAAGCACGCTATATTCCATTAGCAACTCAGGTCCTAGTCGGAGGCATAGACGACACCGGACCACACGTTTACAACTTGGATCCATATGGCAGCTTAACTGAGGAAAAGATGGTTTCCACAGGTTCCGGTTCACCGGTTGCTTACGGTGTCCTCGAAGACAAATTCAAGGAAGACAAGCCCATAAGCGAGATATTACCCATAATCGCTAGAGCCGTCAACGCAGCCATGAAACGCGATGTCGCATCTGGCAACAGCTACAACATCATCGTCATTAACGAGCATGGTTACAAGGAATTGACCGACGAAGAGAAATCTAATCTGCTTAAAGCAGGAAGTTAATTACTGTGGCGCGAACACAAGAAAAAGATAGAGATAAGATAGAAATAAGTCAATATATTCTAGAAAAAGTTCCCCGTGAAGCTGAAGTCACCCGTATCGAATACGAGGGACCTATGCTTGCGGTTTATACTAAACGACCCGAAATTTTGGTTGATCAAAGCAGCATCGTAGCGGAGATAGTCGGTGTTATCAGAAAAAGAATCGTCATCCGCCCCGACCCATCCGTACGTATCCCAGAAGCTGAAGCGGAAAGAATCACACGTGAATTAATCGCACCTGAAGCCGAAATAACGGACATAAACTTTGATCCCAGCCTAGGCGAAATCATCATTGAAACCAAAAAGCCAGGCTTAGTCATCGGCAGAAACGGTGCAGTCCTCCAAGAAATCATTAAGAAAACAAAATGGCGCCCCCACGTACTTAGGAGTCCGCCGATTAAATCCAAAATTATCACTCACATGCGCCACTACCTCCACTCAGAGAGCAAAGAACGGGAACGTATCCTGCGAAACGTCGGCGAACGTATCTTCCGACCAAAAACCTATGATGTCGGAGACATACGATTAACCGTTTTGGGCGGCGCACAAGAAGTAGGTCGCTCATGCTTCCTGCTTAAAACCCGCGAAAGCAGCGTAATGTTGGACTGCGGTATTCACCCGGGCACCAATCGACCTTTCGAGTCTTTCCCAAGGTTCGATTCACCCGAATTCCAGATTGACCAATTAGACGCCGTCGTCATCAGCCACGCCCACCTTGACCACTGCGGCTTAGTCCCATTCCTCTACAAATACGGCTATGACGGACCAATCTACTGTTCAGCTCCAACATCCAACTTAATGACTATGCTCCAGTTGGACTACTTGGATGTCGCTAACAAGCAGGGTGTAACACCATTCTATGACTCAAAAGACGTCCGCGAATGCGTCTTACACACTATTCCACTGCGCTTCGGCGTTGTCACCGACATTGCCCCAGACATCAGATTAACCCTGCACAATTCAGGGCACATCTTAGGCGGCGCAATGGTTCACTTACACATAGGCGAAGGCTTACACAACATCGTCTACACAGGCGACTACAAATTCGGCAGAACCATGCTACTCGAAGCAGCCGCAACAGAGTTTCCACGCATCGAAACAGTCATCACCGAATCCACCTACAGCGGCCCAGACGACATCGTCCCTAGCCGTGTAGAAGCAGAAGAGGCATTAACCAAAGTCATCAACACCACTCTTGAACGCAAAGGCAAAGTCCTCATCCCCGTCCCCGCAGTCGGACGTGCACAAGAAATTATGCTTGTCATCGACGGCTACATGAAACGCGGCATGATGAAGGAAGCCCCAGTATTCATCGAAGGCATGATCAGCGAAGCCACAGCCATCCACACCGCTTACCCAGAATACCTCGGCAGAGAAGTACGCCACAGCATCCTACACGAAGAAGTCAACCCATTCCAATCCGACTACTTCACCATTGTTGATCACCCAAGCCAACGCAGCAGCATAATGGAAGGCGAACCATGCATTGTCTTGGCAACCTCAGGTATGCTTGAAGGCGGACCAGTTATCGAGTACTTCAAGAATTGGGCAGCAGACGAACGCAACTCAATCATCTTCGTAAGCTACCAAATTGAAGGCACCATGGGCAGACGCGTACAGAAAGGCGTCGGCGAAGTAACCATGATGGATAACGAAGGCAAAATGGGTGCACTCAGCGTCAAAATGGGCACAAACACCATCGAAGGCTTCTCAGGGCACAGCGACCGCAGACAACTCGTAAACTACCTAACACATTTAACACCAAAACCAGAACGCATCTTCGTAGTCCACGGCGAAAAACAGAAAACATTAAACTTCGGCAACTTCTTAGACCAAAAAGCCGGAATAAATACAGTAGTTCCAGCTACACTGGAAACCTTTAGGCTACTGTAGGAACCGGTTGATTATCCCTTACTGGCGCTGGAGTTTTCTCCCGCCAAATTCTAATTTGTTTAGGACAAACAACTACACGTTCCTCTCCGAGGCGTGCGATGTCGCCGCCGATTGATTCGGCAAATGAGAATAACTCGTTAACTGCGGTTTTTACGTCCTCGATGCTTTTTCCTGCAAGAGGTGTGACTCGTAGAATTATGATGTTGCCGTTTCTAACTTCGTTTTTGACGTTGTCTATGTCCGCTAATTCTTTTAGTGGCATAGCTTTTAGGTAGGTTTTGTTTGCCGGTTCAACTGGGGTTGGTTTCTGTTCCGTTGGCTGTGCTTCTGATGGTTGCTCTTGTGGCGGTTCTTGGACTGGCGCCAGTGCGGGTGTTTCTTGTGGTTGTTCCTCAGCAGCTACTACTGTTTCGGGTTCCTGCGGTTGCTCCTCAACAGCCTCTGCCGGTTGGGGTGCCGCTTCAGGGGTTGGTTCCTCTTCTGGGACGATATGTTCAGGCGCATCTTCGGGTGTAACCTGAGGTGGTGCTTCTTGAGTTGGCGTTTCTTGTGGTGGTTCTTGCGTTGGCGTTGCTAGAGTTTTCTGTTCTGTTTCTTTCTTTTTGCGGAATAGATTGAACGGCATTATTTCGTCCTCTCAAGCTTCATATATCGTGTGCTTTTACAGTTAAGCGTTTCTTTATTTTTTGCTCTTGGTGCTTGACTATTTTAGAGTTGTAGGTAGACCAATATTTGATTTATGCTCAAAAGCACTGTAGTCTGTCTTCGACGGGAAGGTTCAGACTAATAAAAAATGGTTTAGGCTAAGAGGACCGTGAAATTGTTAACTACAACTGTAACTAAGAAGATAACTAAGCCTGCGTAAACAGCTTTCATTAGGATGTTTGAGTATCGGAAGCTTTTGGTCGATTTATCGTGGGCAGTATTCAATATTTTTCTGGCTAAAATGTAGGTGCCCCCAATGCAGAATGTCGCTGAAAGCTTAAGCACCATAAACAGCGGAATGTTGCTGACTACTCCTGCTAACACTGGATTAAGCTCAACTGCGCCAAAGTACAGAATGCCGATAACCGTAGTTATACAGTCGATTGAGCCCATGAGCACTAGTACGAAACTCGGAAGCACCGCTGTCTTAAGGTGGTACGTAAGCCTTCTCCTTCCTTCTCTTTTCCTTCTCAAACAGTAATTTGCTGACTTTGCTTAAGAAGCAGATTTCTAAAATCGATATATTACGAGCCAAAACAGTAATGGGGCGGAATTTGCGCTAGGTTTATGTTGTTGAAAACCTGTTTTTAGTTGAGCGATTTAGGCATTGACACAAGACAGCGAAGGCGAAAATCAGCCAACTGAACAACAATCTGAAGAGAAAACAGTTGATTTCAAGTTTCCAATGCTAACCGTGAGGACTAAACGTTTCTCATTTATCTTCGACAAGTTAGGCTCCATGCGTGGTGCACGCTACATTTCATGGCTGTTCCTTGCCATGGTGCCCCTTGTAGCTGGGATTGCACTCTACCTCATAGTGGGCAGCTTAATCAGTTTGATAAACAACCCCGCGGTTGGTCAAGTTGTAAAAGAAATGGGCCCAGGTGCCTTGTTGATGCTCCCTGGAATCAACCCAATGCTCCCCATAGTTTACGGATGGGTAGCTATCGTGCTAGCAATTGCATTACACGAAGGAGCACACGGAATCGTCGCCCGAAACAACGGCTTCAACGTAAAATCCAGCGGTTTACTATTCTTCCTAATTATCCCCATAGGCGCCTTCGTGGATGTCGATGAAGAGCAACTGAAAACTGCAAAACCCCGACCATCCCTCAAAGTTATGGCTGCAGGCGTCGGCGGAAACATGCTAGTAGGTGCAGCTTGCTTGCTATGCCTTATCGTTTTGGTGGGCGGTTTGACTCCGATGGTTAACGGTGTTTACATTAACGATGTTACGGCTGGTATGCCTGCTCAAACTGCTGGTTTGCTGCCTAAAGATGTCCTTGTTTCCATCGATAACATGTCTGTTACCAATTCTACTATGCTTAAGGCGATTATGGATAACAAAACCGCAGGCGACACAATACAGGTAACTGTGGCAAGGGGCGACAGTTGGCAGGATACATTCACAACCATCGTAAACGTAACTGTATCGGATAACCGCACAGTTATGGGCGTTTCAATCTTTGACTTAGCAACTCAGGAGCGGTTAGCTAATTACCAGACATTCTCCATAGAACGCCTCGCCATGTACATGGTTCCTCCAACACTTGCCGCAGGCTACATTCCCTTCTCAGACACATTGGCACCATTCTATACGAGTCCGCTGGGTTCTGGTTGGGCGATTGTTGCAAACTTGCTCTTCTGGATATGGTTCGTTAACTTCAATTTGGCAATCTTTAATGCATTGCCGATTTACCCAATGGACGGCGGCAGAATCTTCAACATAACGCTGAAGAAGCTTGCGGGCAAACGAATGAGTGAGAACCGCGTTTACCAAGTAACGGTAATTGTGGCTGTTGCTTGCTTGGGCTTGGTATTGGCAGGGGCTATCTTGCCATTCATTCTTTGATGAGGTTTGTTTGCTAAGCAAACCCTATTCTTTTTTTGGCAGTGTGTAGCTGCGCTGCTCATTCGGAGGGAGTTCAATTTATATCCCCTGAAATTAACCTTAGTGCTTTGATACAAGCCTCCTTCTGGAGTCTCCGATGTAAAAAATGGAAGAAAAAACCGCCCAAACCTCACAGTTAACAGAACAAACAGTAGTAAAAAAAGTAGCTGAGCTAATGGAGACTCTTGATCACGTCAAAGAATACAACGCTCTATACCGATCACTTAAGCCATTCGCTTTGATTGTTCTTAGTGCTCTAATGGTTTTTCTGGCAATCGGCGGATACTTAAACTTCTTAAACCTGACAGCGGCTCCCGATAACTCTCTCTTCTTTACATTCTCTCTTCTTCTGTTACTTCTTCCAATTTCAGGGGTAATCGTCGGTGTACTCTATATTCGAAGAAAAATTCGATCCGTAAAAAAAGGCGAATGGAAAGAGGAGCTTACACAGGGTTTTCCCTCAGCAGTTAAGATATTGTTAGAAATTGATTGGTCTGCGACATTTGATGAAATCTCCTTAGGTCGAGTCGGTTATGCAGCTTATGGGCTATTGAAGGCGGCTGCTTATTGGGTAATAACTCTGTTTGCGATTGGTCTTGTTGTTAGCAGTATTTCTTTCATATTTGACCTAGGGCATGTCTTTTTTGGTGGACCAATTTTGTTCCTACTCTCTTTTCCACTGGTTTACCTTTTGTTGAGACGTGATCTGTCAAGACGTTATGCAGAAATTCGTGCTTTAGATAAGCTACTTTGGGAGTTGCGGTGGTTTAGCAATGAGCTTGAGCGAGCAGAGTTCTAAACCCGACCTCTACGTCATCGCCCGCATAATAAAGGCGTTGAAAGAAAAAAATAAAATGAACAAAACTGCTCTAGCCACTTCCACGGGTTTGGCATATGATAAATTGGTGAAATATTTAGCTTGGATGTCTGAACGGGGTTTTATCGTAGTTAATGAGGACAATTTGGTATGTTTAACTAAAGAGGGTTCACCAAGCATATGATGATCTTGTAAACTGGATAATGAAGTATGTTGGGCAACTTAAATTTCCTCGACTAAAAGTTCATACCTAATTTAATTCTGAATCATTTCTTGATTTCCTTTTCCTTTTTTCTCTCATCTGATGAATTGGGTATTCATTATTCCATGATCGAATTCACCTTAGTACTCCCTCCGAATGAGTCCGCCTTTTAAGCCGCCCCAATATATTGCATTCAAATATATCCAGGAACGAGGTAAAAAAATGGTAGCAATAGTTGAAGCTATAGATTTGAAGAAAACCTATATGCTTGGAAAAGTGCCCGTCGAAGCCCTACGAGGAGTAAACCTTCATGTTGGCGACGGCGAATTCGTATCAATACTTGGACCGTCTGGAAGCGGCAAGTCAACAATGCTCAATCTTATCGGAGCACTAGATAAACCCACATCGGGAAGGCTTCTGATAGATGGCATGGACATCGCAATGCTTAACGATAACCAACTTTCGGAACTAAGACTCAAAATAGGCTTTGTTTTCCAATTCTTTAACCTAATCCCAAGATTAAGCGCCCGTGACAACGTCGAATTATCCATGTCAATAGCTAACATGAGTAAACGGAAAAGACGCAAACGCGCAGTTGAGCTTCTTGAAACTGTAGGTCTAAAGGATAGAATGAAGCATAAACCTGCTGAATTGAGTGGTGGACAACAGCAACGTGTAGCTGTTGCACGCGCATTAGCTAACAATCCCAAATTCCTTTTGCTTAGACGAGCCGACTGGAAACGTTGACTCCAAGACGGCACGGGAAGTGATGGATTTAATCCATATGCTAAATGTGGAAAAAAAAGTCAGCATCATCATGGTTACGCACGATGAAAAATTAGCCCATGAGGCTTCAAGAACTGTGCGAATGGTTGATGGCAATATAGCCGAGGAAGTTGTGAATTAAAATGCGAACATCTGATATTTTCGGTTTTTCTTTCAATGCCATTAGGCTTCGCAAGCTGAAAGCAGCATTAACAACTCTAGGTGTAGTGATTGGTATCGCGGCTATTGTGGCGCTTCTATCAATCACTCAAGGGTTGCAGACATCGTTAACAAGCCAGTTAAATGATGGCTTGTCTGCTGACACTCTAGTTTTGACTGCGGGTGGCGGCGCTCTTGGCGGTATTAGCGGACCTCCAAGTCCCAATCAAGGGTTTGGCGGAGGCGCTAGTACTTCAAGTGGTGATTCAGGGTTTGCACTCTACCTCAACGATACCGAGATAATTAGCTCGTTGTCTACCGATATTGAAACGGTAACTCCGGTTATCAGTCGTAGTGGATACATCGTAAGTGAGAACCTCAATGGGTCTGTCACTCTATACGGCGTTGATTTTGAAACCTACCCCGAAGTGTACAGCTCCACGTTTGTAGCAAAAGACGGCAGCATCCCAAATAACCCCGACAACAACGAGGTTGTTATAGGCGCCCACGTGAACGATCCCGGCGATAACGGTACAATCTACTTCAACACAGGCGACCATATCAACGTCAGTTGGACTAACTCCACAACATATCCGCTTACAAATGAAACTTAGCAGCGTCACTGTTACCGGTGTACTTGAAGAAGTCGGCGGCTTAAGCCTATCTGGTCCATCTGATACAGGCGTCTACATGCCTATCAAGGAAGCAGAAAACTTCTTTGGCACCACTAAATGCAGCATGATCATCGTGAAACTCACAAACAGCGACTCCGCCACCATCGACGCAGTAACTAAAGCAATCAAAGACGAATATGGCTCCGACGTCTCTGTTATGTCATCTACATCCATGCTTGCCACGATTAATTCAATCTTTAGCATTATACAATTGTTCCTCGTTGGCATCGCAGGCATCTCGCTACTAGTCGCAGGCGTTGGCATAATGAACATCATGCTTGTCTCGATGATTGAGCGCACTCGCGAAATAGGCATCCTGAAAGCATTAGGCATGAAACGCAGAACTGTACTGTCAATTTTCATAGGCGAAGCAGCAATCATTGGCGTACTGGGTGCAGTCATCGGTATAGTTGCTGGCTATGGCTTAGCAATTGTCGTCGCCAACATCTTAGGTTCAGGGTTGCTCGGGTCAGCCGGCGGGATAACTTTAACGCCAGTATTAACTCCGTTAGTGCTCGTAGGCGCGTTTGGTTTCGGTGTTGGTATTAGCGTTATCTTTGCCCTGTATCCATCATGGAGAGCATCTAAGCTTAGACCTGTAGAAGCCTTGAGATACGAATAGGAGGAATATGAATGAACCAAAAACAACCACAAAAGAATAGAAAACATATCTTTGCAATCTTGGTGGCGCTTTGCATCATGCTGGCTACGCCCATATTGGCAACTGCAAGCGCAAACACTGTGGCAACCTTAACAGTTGCTCCAACCAGCAATAGCAACGTAATCAATGTAATCGGCAACATGTTCAACGCAAACGAAACCGTTTACCTTGCTCTGGCAAATGCAACCACCGGCGTAGTCGTGTATAACTTCACTGAACATATAACAACCAGCAGCATCGGTCAATTCGCAAACAGTGTCACCTTACCATCCGCCGCCCCTGGAACCTACATCATATACGCTAAAACCTCCACAGTAACTGCAAGCACAGTATACACCATCACAAACTCAGCAACACCAAAAATCACTGCTTCACCCGCCAACAGCAACCTCATCAAAGTAACCGGCAGCGGTTTTGGCCAAATGGATGGCGTCGGCTTCGTACTGGCAGGCGCTACTGGTCCAGTATTCAACTTCACTGACATCGGAGTAACCGATAATCTCGGCAACTTCTCCGTAACACTGATCATCCCAACAAGCATCAGCGGCAACTACACTTTAATGGCTCAAACCAGAACAGGCGCAATGGCAAACACAGCCATAATCGTCCCAGACCTAACAGGACCCAAAGGAGACACAGGCCAAACAGGAGACAAAGGCGCAAAAGGCTCAACCGGCCCAGCGGGAGAAAACGCAGACAGCATATTGGTCTATGCAGCCATAATTATCAGCGTCATAGCCGCAATCGTCGCCGTCATGGCTTTCGTCAAGGACCGAGAACCCGAGGAATAGACCTAGATATGGGTGAGCTTTAGAGCTCTCTCCCTTTTTTCCAAAAACAAGCTGACTTAAATGACTTCTCTTTGTTCAAAATACCCCTTCTTCAAAACAGCGCCAGTTATCAAGCGAAAACACCCTACGAAACATTGCCGAATTGATCCCGCTAGAACATTACGAATTTTTAAGTGCAGATTTTCCCCAGTTAGAAGAAACCAGTGACTCCATAGACAAAACATCTCGACAGCTGAAGCAGCTGCTTAACAATAGCATTAGATCCAGCAGGTGGTAACCCGCAAACGCATGCTTTTCCTGGGTGTTCTTCAGCAAACGTACAGCGTTTGGTTGGTTGTGTGATTGTTCTGATCCCCGCTTCACTGGATAATTGAACCTACGGTTGAATCTATATATAGGGGAGGGGTAGGTCGGCAGAGCAACAGCAGCCTACTCTATTTATTCTTTAAATAAGGGAGGGGTAGGTACCTCTGAGGTAGGTAGGTCCACCAGCACCTAAAACCGAGTTGCTTACAGAAACCGCCGCAACCAACCTGCAACCCACACCAGCCGCAGAACAAAAAAAGCAAGCATTTCCACAATCCGCTGGTTGTTGTTGTGTATAGGGCATTTTCGGCAACAACACACTGTAGAAAAAACCGCACAGCAAACATATCAAAACCCGCAATACTTACCAAAAACCTGTGCATACCAAAACAGACGCCTCCAAAAATAAAACAAACAACCCCATAACCCTTCAAGACGGCACAGCAAACCAACTGCAACGTTAAATTACCAGAACATAAATACTCATAGTTAAGGTACGATTTACGATGAGCGATGCAAGACCAATCATTCTAAAAATCGGCGGTTCAGCCATCACTGACAAGACTGGAGAATTAGCCGCAAAAACAGAAATCATCAACCGCTTAGCAGAAGAAATCAAGCGGGCAGACCTAGATAACCTAATCATAGTTCACGGCGGCGGAAGCTTCGGTCACCCAACAGCAGCCAAATACGGCATAAAAGACGGTTACAAAGAAGACCCAACCCAGAAACTGGGATTCGCCGAAACACACCACGTCATGACAGTGCTAAACGGCTTAGTCATGGACGCATTGATTTGGCATGAAATCCCAGCGGTCAGCATCGCACCATCAGGCTCCTTCATAACCGAAAATGGCAAAGTCAAATACTTCGACGAAACCCTCCTAAAAGCGTACCAAAAAATGAATTTCATACCAGTCATGTACGGCGATGTTGTTCTCGACGAAAAAATGGGTTTCACAGTCCTCTCAGGAGACTCACTCGTATCATGGCTCGCCATCAAATACAAAGCCTCAAAAATCGTAGTCGGAACCGACACAGACGGATTATTCGACTCAGACCCCAAACTTAACCCAAACGCCAAAGCCTACAAAAAACTAAACCTACAAGAACTAAAAGAGATACAACCCAAAATCGGAAAAGCCCAAGGCACCGACATTACAGGCGGCATGGCAGGCAAAATCGCCGAGTTAATCCCAGCCGTCGAAGCAGGCGTTAAAGTAACCATCACAGGCGCCACAAAAGGGTTATCTATCTTTAGAGCCTTAACAGACCAAAGTGTGTTAGGCACTGAAATAGAGAAGGCGTAGAATGGCTGAGGAAACTGGCAAACGCAAAGTAGACCATATTCGTATCTGTTTGGATGATAAAGCGCAAGCTAAGAAAGCCACAGCAGGCTTTGAAGACATCCAACTTGGTTCACCGAGCATTGCCAGAAACCGATAAAGCCAAAATTAATCTTTCAACTTCTTTTTTAGGCAAAAAATTCTCTGCCCCAATTATTGTTGGCGCTATGACTGGCGGCACCGAAGAAGCCATCAAAATCAACACAGCCATAGCCGAAGCGGTAGAAAAACTTGGGTTAGGCATGGGTGTTGGTAGCCAAAGAGCCGCCATAGAAAACAGCACCCTAGAACGCACTTACAGGGTTGCACGTGAAAAAGCACCCCACGCATTCTTAATCGCTAACGTCGGCGGAGTCCAACTTGTCCATGGTTATGGCGTGAAAGAAGTCAAACGCATCGTTGAAATGATAGATGCCGACGCAGTTGCAGTACACTTGAATGCGTTGCAGGAAGCTGTGCAGCCAGAAGGTCAAACTAACTTCAAAGGTGTCCTCGCCAAAATAGAGGAAATCGCAGGCGCAATAGACCAACCAGTCATCGTAAAAGAAACGGGCGCAGGCATCTCAGCCGAAGACGCCAAAGCCCTCGAAAACGCAGGCGTAAAAGCCATCGACATCGGCGGAGTCGGCGGAACAAGCTTTGCAGCAGTCGAATACCACCGTGTCTCAAAGAAAGAAGGCGAAATCCAGCATTTCTTGGGTGAAGCACTATGGGATTGGGGCATAACCACCGCTGTAAGCCTGATTGAGTCAGCCCAAACCGTTAAACTCCCATTAATCGCATCTGGCGGAGTTCGCAGCGGCACAGACATCGCCAAAGCCCTAGTCATTAAACGCCAGCTTAGCCAGCATAGTCCAGCCTATTCTCCAAACAGCCGTTAAAGGCACAAAAGAAACCGAACAGAAACTCCAATGCCTAATAGAGGAACTCCGCAACGTTATGTTCCTTGTCGGCGTAGAAAAAATCACAGATTTAGCAAACACACCAGTTGTCATCACTGGCAAAACAGCCGAATGGTTAACTGCCCGAGGTTTCAACCTCCAAAAATATGCAAAACGAGGAGCATACTAACATGGACATCGAAAAGTATCTTGAAGAAACAGCACCAAAAGTCGACAAAGCAATAGAAAAATATCTCCCAAGAAAATTCACCAAAGAAGCAGTTCTCTTCAAAGTAAATCCTCCCCTCTATAGCTATAACCTTGAACCACTCAACAAAGCTATAGCTGACCCAATCTGGGATATGCTTGACAGAGGCGGAAAACGGTGGAGACCCGCACTTTTCCTACTTATCTGTGAAGCACTGGGCAAACAGGCTGATTACTGCCTTGACTTCGCAGTTATCCCCGAAGTCATCCACAACGGCACCTTAGTTATCGACGACATCGAAGACTCCAGTGAGATGCGCAGAGGCAAACCCTGCACCTACAAAATCTTCCAACTCGACATCTCCGTAAACGCAGGCAACGCCATGTATTACCTGCCGCTTTTACCCATAATGGCAAACAGAGACAAGCTCTCTGCTGAGGCGCAGCGGGATGTTTATGAGATTTACGTGCAGGAAATGATTAACCTCAGTATGGGGCAAGCCATGGATATAGCTTGGCACCGAAGTTTAGCCAACGCTGACAACCTGAGTGAGCAGGATTACTTGCAGATGTGCGCCTACAAAACAGGCACGCTGGCGCGTATGGCTGCAAAAATGGCTGCGGTTCTCTCAGATGCCGATGGCAAACTGGTTGAGAAGCTTGGGCGATTAGCCGAATGCATAGGCGTCGCATTCCAGATGCAAGATGACGTACTTAGATTTAATCGGCGAGGAATTCGCTAAAAAGAAAGGCGGCGCAGGCGGCGACATAAGCGAAGGCAAACGCTCCCTACTAGTCATCTACACACTCCAAAAAGCCAACGCTGCAGACAAACAACGCTTAATCGAAATCCTCAACATGCACACGTTTGACCAAAACCTACGCGACGAAGCAATCGCCATCATCAAAAAATATGGCGCGTTTGAGCATGTCAAAGCAGTCGCGGAAAAGATGGTTGTGGACAGCTGGAGTGAGGTAGATAAGCTTCTTCCTACGCCCGAAGCTAAGGAAAAATTAAAAGCGTTCGCTGAATTCTTGATAACACGAAACAAGTAAATGCGAGCGTATCAGGTTTGGCATTAGAAAACGATAATGAATTACGTGAGTTTATCCGTAAAGCCGCATTGTTGAACGCGGTTAGTCATGATGGTAAAGCGCAAGCAGGCGCAATGGTAGGCAAAGTTCTCGGCGAAAAAGCAGAGTACCGCAGCAAAATCAAGGAACTTTCAGGCGTTATCAACGCGGTTGTAGCTGAAGTTAACAGTTTATCATTAGCTGAACAGAAAGCTATTGTTGAGGCGAATTGGCCCGATACCCAAAAGAAGCATGAGGCAGAAGAGAAAAAACTGCCTCCGCTGCCAAACGCGGACAAATACAAGCAAATCGTAACCAGATTTTCACCTAACCCAGACTGCGTACTGCACTTGGGCTCCGCACGCGCTATAGTGCTAAGCCACGAATACGCCCGCATGTACAGCGGCAAATTCATCCTACGCTTCGAAGACACCGACCCCAAAACCAAGAAGCCATCCCTGGAATATTATGAAGCCATCCGCAGAGACCTCAAATGGCTCGGCTGCACATGGGACGAAGAATACATCCAAAGCGACCGCCTCGAAATCTACTACGGATATGTTGAGAAGATGGTCGGGGACGGCAACGCATATGTCTGCGAATGCCCCGCTGAAGAATTCCATAACCGAACTTTGTTGAAAGAGGCTTGCCCATGCCGAAACCTACCCGCCAATGAGCAGCTGGAGCGTTGGCACAAAATGCTCGCAGGCGGATACCAAGAAGGACAAGCAGTAGTCCGCATAAAAACCGAACTGGACCATCCAAACCCAGCCATCCGCGATTGGCCAGCACTGCGCATAATCGATACCAAAAAGTATCCTCACCCACGGGTCGGCAGCAAATACATCCTTTGGCCACTATACAACTTGGCAGCAGGCTTAGATGACCACCTGATGGGCATGACCCATATCATCCGAGGCAAAGAACACTTCACCAACATGGTGCGCCAGAAATACATGTACCAGCACCTCGGCTGGGAATACCCCGAAGCCATCCATTACGGCAGACTAAAAATCACGGGCGCAGCACTTATCCAAATCCAAGATTGTTGCAGGCATCAAAGAGGGTGACTACGCAGACTTCGACGACCCACGACTCGGCACTTTTGCGGCGCTGAGAAAACGCGGCATTACCCCTGAAGCTATCAAGAAAATGATCGTTGACGTAGGCATCAAACCCAACGATGTAACCTTGAGCTGGGAGAACCTGAATTCTTACAACCGTAAAATTCTTGACTCCACCAGCAACCGCTACTTCTTCGTAGCATCACCAGTCGAACTCAAAGTGTCTGGGTTACCCAAGATTTTCCAGGCAAAGCTGCCGCTGCATTCGGAGCACCCTGAACGGGGCTTCCGCGAATACACCGTTAAACCCGAAGGTGATGAGTGTACGGCCAGTTTGTGGATTGCCCAAAAAGACGCTCAAGCCATGCAGCCCCAGCAAACCATGCGCCTCATGGAACTATTCAACATACAAATCCAAACAGTAACCGACAACTGCGTAACCGCATCGTATGCGAGCGAATCCTATGACGATGTGCGTAAACTCAAGGCCCAACTCATCCAGTGGATCCCTAAAGGCGCAGAATACAAAACAGACGTAGTCCAGCAAGACGCCACAGTCATCGAAGGCTTTGCTGAGGATGCCTGCAAAAAGTTAAAGCCAGACGACATCATACAGTTTGAACGGTTCGGCTTTGTGCGGGTAAACGAAGTCGGCGAAAAACTAACTGTTTACTTTGCCCAAAAATAGGTGACATGAATGCGGAAACTTGACAAAGCCATCATTTGGCCAGTATACTTCGATATTAACAAGTCTAGAGAGGAAGGGCGCCGTGTGCCTAAGAGTCAAGCGGTGATTTCCCCCAAGATTGTTGAAATTAAAGAAGCGGCTGATAAGTTGGGTTTAGAGAACGAAATTAATCTTGAAGCCCATTTCCCCAAGATGCACTGGTCTAAGAGCGGTATGTTGCTGGTTGAGAAGAACGAAGCTAAAGAAGCCATAATTAAAAAGTTAGCTAAGCAGCTTGTGAAAATTAAGAATCAGCAGCAACCCGTGCAGACTAAACGCTAAAACATTAAACAAATAAAAATATTTTTTTATATTTTAAAAGGGAAAATTAGGCTTTTTCTTTAGTGATTAGGACTGCGCTGATTACGCCGTCGCAGCCTGGACGACTTGTAACTTTAGCTAAGCCCAATTCAGTTTCGATTTCTGCGCCTTTTGTGATGACTCCTCTGCGGTTATAGTCAACGTTTGCTCCGTTTTTGACAACACGAACTATTTCAGATTTCTCTGTTTTGCCGCTTTTTGGGTCTGTTACTGAAGCGAATTTGTCACTTAATGCTTTGATTCTTACGTTACCGCCAATAGCTCTTTTGCATTTTCTTCTTGGCTCACCAAGAGTTGTCTCTGCTGGGTATCCGCCTGCTTCGTAGAGTTTCTTGCTGCGGTAAGCTCGTTTTTTGCCGCCTGTGAGTTTTCTTTTGTATAGACTGCTATGGGTAGACATATTCTACATTTCCTTGATTCGAGTAGTCACTAAAACTGTAGATTTCAATATAAACGTATCCGTTTAAAGGTTACTGTTCAGTGTTTCTTGACCTCTTCTTCTACAGTGTGTTGTTGGTGAAAATCTCCTATACACAACAACAACCAGTAGACTGCGCCGTCGGTTGCTTTTTTGTGTCTGCGTCTGATTCACATTGCTGGCTGGTTGTGGAGACTTTAGCAAGCAGATGCAAAGCTGCATCGAAGGTTTGTTACTCTCAAAGGACACCCTATCCCCTATATAAAGACAAAAAGGTCTAACTCCCAAGATAATCCAGTTCTTACTCTTCGTTATCTATTGCCCTGTTAAAACTCGATATCTGCCTTCTATTAGCATACCAGAACAAAAGTGTCCCGTCCTACGAGTAGACCAACGCCGTGACTAAACCCGCGTAATTGTATCCTTCCCTGTAATGGTCGAGTTGCACTGTGGCTTCTTTATCGATTGCTCGAGTTCGCCAGAATGAGGTACGCCTTGTTTACTGCGATGAGGCCGTAGGCACTGTGCTTAGGGTGCCTTCGAATTATATGAAATTTTGGGGAGGTTGGTATTGGCAAAAGTTTTATTTAGGACTGAGTGGGAAATAAACGTGGGAAAAAATATGTCAACATCCAAAGTTGACCAAAAACACAGAATACTAATAGACAAAAAAACCAGAGCCCAAACACACCTAAAGCCAGGCACTACCGTAATCATCGAACCCCTCGACGACCATAGCTTCAAAGTAAACGTTCTAGACTTTACCAACGAAAAACTTGAAGACGACCCCGTATGGCAAATGCTACAAAAACCAGCGAAACTCAAAAAATATGTGACACCCGAAAAACTCCAAGAAATAATGGAAGAAACAACTTGGCAAGAATAAACAACGCCGAATCGAAACCGCTTGCGATAGTTGACTCTAACATTATAGTTTACGCAATGCTGAAAGACTACCCCGACAAGACAAGGCACGAAAAATGCTTAAACCTGCTGGAGAACGGGCTAAAAGGCGAGCTAAACTACATTTTAGCGGTTAATCCCATCATTATAGTTGAAGTTTTTACGGTTCTAAGAAAACTGCTCAGTTGCAGCGAAGCCGAATCAAGAATGAGCACTCTTCTAAGTTCAAGACGACTCGGATACTTATCAATAACAAAGGAAGCATGCCAAAAAGCTGTTCAATGGGCAAAGAAAACAAACATCCCAGTAAACGATGCCCTAATAGCCGCATGCATGACGGAGAACACAAAGCTAATTTACACAGCCGATGAAGAACATTTTAGAAAACTTGAAGACTACAACGTCAGCATGATTAATCCAACAACTGCACCGTTTTAATGAAGCAAGAGCAGTCTATCAGTTCAGTCCTGTTTGTTAGCTCTTTGATTTTGATGCTCTCTTAGAGTACACTTGCCTCGGTAATGCTTGTCTTGCTTGCTTAGTTATCTTCTTTTCCTGTTCAGCAATATCTCTTTTGACGAATCACCGAATCTCACTTTGGACCAAATCCTATGCTCGCTCTTTAAGCACTTCAGCAATCAAACGCATCTCCGCCTTCCGCCTATGCACCTGCAGCGCCGACTTATGCAAATTAAGCCTCTTCGCCAGTTGCTCAGTGCTGATGCGCCTTGGGAGGCTATAATACCCCAAGTCATAGGCTGCGATCAAGACTTTTCTCTGCTTCTCGGTCAAACCGTTAAGCGGGGAATTAAGCGAGAATTTTGCGTCAGTAAGAGACAAAATCTTGTAGCGCACGCCATGCTGATTGATTGCGTCGAGGATGTCTTTTATTTGTTTGGCGGTTCCCAAATAGGTCATTTTAACTCTGTCTTCATGGATTTCGGTTGAAACAACATAGCCGCCTTCACCTTTAAACAAGGAACTGGTCAGGTCTACAGGTACGGGTTTATGTTTTACGAAGATGATGTAGGCTCCGCTTTTTTCTTTTTCAAGAATTTGGGCTCCTGAAAAGTTCTCAAGCCCCTCATCTGAAGTCAAATTTGAGAAGTCCATGTCTGCGTTTGTCGGTTCTATTCTGCAGATTGCAGCGAACTCTTCCTCGTCATGTCTGAGCAGTTGGATGATTTCAAACGTTTTTATGTCATGCAGGGGAATGGCGCCATGGAGTTTTTCGACTTCTTGTTTTTGGAACTCTAGTATCAGTCTTCGCATACCCTGCAATAGTTGGGTGGAGCCATAAAGATTTTGGAGAGGATATATCCGCTATAAAACTAATCCGCATAGTCCCACCTCAGGGTATCCGGCGATTAAATGTCAGATATCATAAAAGTAGAAAACCTCGTGGAAGTGTATCCTGATGGCACAAAAGCCGTTAACGATATCTCCTTCTCAATCAAAGAAGGGGAATTCTTCGGTTTCCTAGGCCCAAACGGCGCAGGAAAAACCACCACCATAAAAGTCCTAACAACCCTCTTGGAGAAAACCTCCGGGCAAGTAACCATAGCAGGCTACGATGTAAAAACCAATGCAAAAGAAATCCGCCGATTAATCGGTGTCCAAAGCCAATACACCATAGTTGACGATGACTTGACAGGAAGAGAAAACCTGATGCTACAAGGGCACCTGCAAAGAATGCACGGAGCAGCCCTCGAGCAACGCGTCAATGAACTGCTCAGCTTAGTTGGTCTTGTGGAAGTAGCAGACAAGAAAGCTTCCCAGTACTCGGGAGGAATGAAGCGGCGACTCGATTTGGCATCCGCTTTGGTTCATAAGCCAAAACTGCTCTTCCTAGACGAACCCACGTTGGGATTAGACCCGCAGTCTCGTGCGGCAATATGGCGCTACCTCGAAGAAATAAACAAAACTCAGGGCGTTACAGTTTTCCTAACAACGCAGTATTTGGACGAGGCTGACAAACTCTGCAAGCGCCTCTTCATAATCGACCATGGTCAACTGATCATAAGCGGGTCTCCTGCAGAGTTGAAACAGCAGATCGGCGGAGACACCATCGCTATCAAACTAACTGAGAACAGCCCTGAAAGTAAAGAGAAACCGAGAAAAATCGCAGGCAACATCGGCGGCGTTACAAAAGTAATCGACACTGATGAGGGACTAGCCGTTATTGCACAGAATGCGGGACAAATTATCCCCGAAATCGTGCGAGCCTTTGATCTTAACAAGATTCCACTAGCTTCAGTAAGCTTCTCCTCGCCCTCGTTAGATGATGTCTTTCTTCAGCACACGGGTAGAAGGATTCGGCCTGAAGAGCTTCAGAAAAAGCCTATCCATGCTTTTGAGAAGATGCCCAAAAAGCGGAAGATACCCTTCCATTAGGAGGCTAAAGAGATGACAAACGATTTTGGTTATGATGTTTGGTACATGTTTACTAGGTCAATGAAGAAGTTCCTACGTTCGCCAACGCTGTTTCTGCTCTCGCTTTTGACGCCGGTGATGTTTCTTGCGATATTTACTCAGTTGTTTAGTTCTTTAGGAAACATGCCGGGTTTCCCAACCGGGGGCTACCTTGAATTTGCAGTCGCGGGCATCCTGCTGATGATGGCGTTTAGCACTGCTATGCAGTCCGGATCAGCGTTAGTCGAAGACTATGATTCAGAATACCTCTCCAAGCTACTCGTAACACCCGTTAGCAGACCAGCCATTCTGCTTGGGCGACTACTTAGCGATGCAGTCAGAATAGTCATTCAATCCGCCATACTACTCAGTACTATCAGCTCTGATGGGTGCTAACTTCATAACAGGAGCACCCGGCATAATATTGATCCTCATAACAATGGCTATCTTCGCAATTGCAGGCTCAGGCTTCTCGCTAGCATTAGGGTTAACAACAAAAAGCGCCGAAACAGTCACTGGATTAAGCATGTTCCTAACGTTCCCGCTGATCTTCATAAGCACCGCCTTCATGCCGCTTGCCTTACTGCCTGATTGGATGCAAACACTCGCAAACATCAACCCCATTACCTTCACGACAAACGCCTTGCGGGGGTTAACCCTTACAGGATTTGAATGGGGAACCATATTCGCTGCCGGCGGAGTGCTGCTGCTTATCGCACTTTTGAGTATAGGCGTGACGATGCATCAATTCAGGAAAATGATGAGGTAACAAAGGCAAAATTATTTGCCTCTTTTCCTTTTTTCTTATGCTTGTTTAGCTTTGTTTTCTTGGGAGCCGCGGTTTTCTTTCGGTTCCTCTATTTCAGCCATCGCCTGTTTCTCTTCCTCAGCTTCCTTCTTTTCCCGCTCAGCCATGTCTTCTTTGATGGCTTCACCGAAAATCTTACGCAAATCCCTCTTAAGAACAGACATATCCTGAGTTAAGCCAAAGTAATCAGCAAAGTAATCAGTCGTCTTCAACGCCAATGAGCGCCCCATGCGTTCCGTCATAATCAAACCCATGTCCTTGAGCATCTTAACATGTCCGTAAGCGTGTTGCCCACGAACTTCAACGACTCTTTTTTGGCTGATGGGTTGGCGATAAGCAATGTATGAGAGCGTTTTTAGTGGACCCGCCGATAACAATGGGCGGTTGACAAGTTTTTTGATTAGAGGCGTGAATTCGGCTTTAACCTGCAAAACGTAGCGTTCATCTTTTAGTGCCAGTACCTCCATGGGGCTGTTGCGGGCTTTGTATTGCTCCATTAGCATCTCAGCATAGCTGATGACCCGTTTTTTGCTGCGGCTGCCTACAACTTGGCATAACTCGTTTAAGTCAAGGGGGCGTCCGGCAACATAGAGGGCGGCTTCAAGCAGTCGTAGCACATGGGTTTTGCGTTCGTTAGTATCCACTGCGGGTTCCGGTTCAGGAAGTGTAGTTTGCACTGGTTCAGGAGCCGGAGCTACCTGAATCGGTTTGTCTTGATTAATTGGTTGGTCGTTCGGCTTTTCCAACGTTTAATTTCCCCACAGCTATGTAGAGTTCTTCGGTTTCTTCATTCTGCCACAGGCTAACCATGCCATCCTGGGCAAGGAATAGCAGATAAATAAACATTCTCAGCGCTTCTATACGCGTCGCGCCTTTGGAGAGGCTTGAGAAGTCGACGATGCCCTGTCCACCGGTTTTCTCCATTAGGATGGCGAAGAGTTTGTCAACTTCAAATTCTAATTCAGCGATGAATCTGTCGAATTTTGGCAGCAAGTCGGTTACTGCTGGCAGAATGGGGTGCTGCTCGATCACATGATTGAGGCTAAGCAGTTTTTCACCCTTTAAAACATCGTCAAGGACTTCAAGCAGATGCTGAATAGTCGTAGAAGTCAGTTCATGTCGCAGTGGCAGAAATAGCGGCGGCGGAACAAAATCCGTCGGAACCTTCAGAATCGGCGCAGGCGGCTCTTGGAGAGTAAGCAACAGCTTTGACTTCATCAAATAGATTAATGCAGAAGAATCCAATGCGACGCCTGAAGCTCTGAAATCAACTTTTTCAGGACCGCTCTTCTCCATCTCAGAGAGAAAAGTGCGCAACAAATAAGCTATGTTAACGTTCCATGGAGTAAGCTTCTCAAGCTTGCTAATTTCAAAGAGGATGTTCCAGGGTGGACGCAGATAAAACGGCCTACGCATCGGAGCGGTCGAGGCTGTTGTTGACGACATTAGCTTGCTGGCGCCTCCGGCGGGAACTTCGCTGTTACAACGCTTGATATACCGTTGCGTTCGTAGACACCGTAGATTCTCTGGGCTTTGTTAACCATTTCAGGCCGTAAGCTGATGATTATAAACTGGGTTTTACCGGCTTCTGAGAGGATGGTTTCGGCGAGTTTGGTAGTGTGGTAAGCGTCTAAGTGGGCGTCAACTTCGTCGAGGATATAGAATGCCGCAGGCGAGAATTCTTTAAGTGAGAATATGAAGGCGACTGCTGAGATGGATCGTTCGCCACCGCTGGCTCCACTGACGGTGATGGAGGGTTTGTTGGGGAACTGCACAATCATGTCGATACCCCCGGAGAAAGGCTCCTCTGGGTTTTCGAGTTTGAGTGTGGCGCTGCCGCCGCCGGTCATTTTTTCGAAGTAAACGGTTAAGCTTGCATTGATTTTTTCGAATGCAGTCATGAAGACTTTGCGTTTTTTAGCTTCGATTTCATCCATAAACGCAACTATAGCTTGTTTTTCGCGTTCCAACTCGTTTAGGCGCACGGAGAGTTCTCGGTAGCGGCTGATTTGGTCGGCGTAGTGGGCTGCGGCGAGTTGGTTGACTGCGCCGATGCGGTCCATTTCGAACTGCATCATGCGGACGGTAGTTTCAGCGTCTTGTACCTGTCGCTGCGTGGTTTCAAGTGGTTGCTCGTAACCGTAGAGTTTGAGTTGCGATTGCAGTTGCTGAAGACGAAGCTGAGCAGTCTCCATGCTCACATGCAATTGGTTCTGAAGTTTATCGGCCTGCTCATACTCCGTATCTAGAAGTCGAAGCTCAGAGTCGATAGTGTCAATTTGCGAAGTAAACTTTTTGGATTCCTCACGGGCTGAGAGCACCGCATTGGATAATTCAACCCGGCTCTTTTCCAACCCATCGGTTTCTATCTTGATTGCATCACGCTCAACGATGGCGTCGGCGAGTTCCTTTTGCAACTTCTCCTGCTGCTGATCAATTTTTGAAAGCTGAACCTTTGTGTTCTTGTATCCGATACGCAGGACACGGTCAAACTGGGATTGGTTAGTGTTAATCTCCGTTTGCATGGAGCCTAAGCGTTGGCGTAGGGTGTTGACTTCTTCACCGAACTTTTCACGCTGCACCTCAAGTTCTTGGATGTGGCCAATATCGGTTTTTAGTCTGAGTTCGGCGACTTGGGTGTGGATTCTTTTGAGGTTAATTTTGATGTTGTTGCGTTCGTTGCGGTATACGCTCATGCGGCCTTTGAAGGCGGCTGCTTCACGTTCCAGTTTGCTGCCGTATTTGTCGATGTGGCGTATGTTGAATTGTGTGCGTTTGACGCCTCGGCGGACACGGATAATTTCGCGCTCTAAGGTTGCGATGCCTTCTTCAAGGCGGGTCATATCGATTTTGTTGTGCTCAAGTTCTTCTTCGATGCCAATGATGTCTGTGCCCCGTTGAGTAAGATGGGTTTGCAGGGCTTTGACGGCTTCATCGAGGCTTTTGAGTGCATTCTCGCTTGGAATAATCGTTGAGAAATCTATTGGGGCTCGGTAGTAGCCGCTTTCAAATGCGCCTGGTTCGAAAACGTCGCCGCTGACTGTGACGGCTCGGTAACCCTCGTTTGAGAGTGCAAAACCTGTTTTGTCGTTTGAGACTACGATGGTATCGCCGAAAACATAGTTTACCGCTATTTCACAGCTGCTTTCGTACTTCATGAAGCTGCTCAATGGTCCCATGACGCCTTCGCGTTTGGGCACTGGCTTGTTTTTGGGGTTTATAGCGCCTTGGAGGGGAATGATTTTGATTCTGCCCAACTTCATACGACGCAGCGATTCGGTGCAGGTGAAGGCGACTTCAATGTCTTTAACTACTAATGCATCTAGCCAACCTGTTGCGGCGGCGTCGATGGCTTTCTTGAAGCTTTTATCGATTTTTACCAAGTTGCGCAGTCTGCCCTGGATGCCATTGATGGCGCCAACATTACCCATCTCTTCCACGCCGCGAAGCGCTTTCTCTTCTGCTGCGATGGTGGCGGCTAAGTCGCGTTGGGTGGCGAATTCGATAACAGCATCCTTTGCGGAGGTAGCGATTTTTTCGGCGTCTTCAATCTCTTTCTGCACCATTTCTTTCTGCAGCTTCTTTTTCTCGATCATGTGCTCGAGGTTTTTGAGTTGGGCTTTCTGGTCCCTTTGCACTTGTTCGAGTTCGCCGAGTGATTTCTCGATTTCGGCTTGACTTGTGATGAATTTTTCTTTACGAGCGTTAAGGTTCTTGAGTCTACCCACACATAAACGCAAGTGCGGCTTTGTCCTGTTTGTATTCAGAACGCAAAAACGCCAAACGCCTAACATAGCCATCTGTTTGGCCGTCAAGCTGATGTATCTGCTGATTGTTGCCGTCCAATCCTTCCCATAGCTGTGCAGTTTCTTTTGCTAAGGTTTCATGCTGCGCCTGCTTTTCAGCTAATTCAGCTTTGATTTTTTCGAATTCTGCGCGGTACTGGCGGATTTTAAGTCGGTTGTCACGGATTTCTTTTTGTAAGCTGTCATGTTGGGCAATGTTGTTTTCTTTGACTCGTTTGAAACTGTCAAGGCTTGATTGCCCAGAATTAATTCTGGAGTTTAATTCAGTTAATTTGGATTTTAATTCGCCGACTTTAATTTGGACTTTTAGGACTTCGGAGCCGCCTTGTTCTAAGCCTTCCCCGCTGAGTTTGCGCCAGTCACCCTCAATTTCATGTCGTCTATTTCTGCGCAGATCACGCTGTTCTTTTAGTTTGTCTACGCGTTCTTTGACTGTTAGGGCTTGGGTGGTGCTTTCAGCGATTTTGATGTTCTGCGCGGCTATGTCACTTGAAACTTTGACTGCTTGGAACTTGCGGGTTTCGGTTTGTATGAAGTTGTAGCGGAGGAGTTGGTTGCGTTCGCGTTCTAAGTCGTCGAGGCGTTTTTGGACTTCGTCGATTCTGCCCATGGCTGTTCGGATGGAGATGTCGGCGGCGCGGAGTTTTTCTTCTGCTTCGGTTTTTTCTGCGTCATATTGGGCTATGCCGATGAGATCTTCAATGATTTTGCGGCGTTCTAGAGCGTTTAGGTCTGTTAACCTGGTGATTGTGCCCTGTGGGATAATGTTATTACTCAAGCTGCTAATGGCAGCCATAGAGAGGGTTTCGGTGATATGGGTACGGCTCATTCTGCGTCCGTTTAGGCGGTAGACGCTTTGGCCGTTGCGGTAGACTTCACGGCTGATGGTGACGGTGGTTGTGTCTACGGGCATTAAGCCGTCTGTGTTGTCGAATTGGACGACTACTTTGGCCATTTTGGCTTTTTCTAAGCCGCCTTTTTCTGAGCCGTGGAAAATTAGTTTGGCAGAGTTTTCTGCTCTGAGCCTTCTGGTGCTAAGTTCTCCCAGTGAGAAGAGTAATGCGTCCATGATGTTGGTTTTGCCGCTTCCGTTGGGTCCAGTAATCGCTGTGAAACCCTTGTCAAAGTTAACCTTGACTGTTTGTGGCCCAAAAGACTTAAAGCCCTTCAACTCAATTTTTTTGATGTACGGCACTTAGTCTTTTACCCCTCTCGCGGAAGCGATACTCTTCTTTTTAACATCTCTCAGCAACATACGTATAAAAGCTTATACTATTGCTTTTTCGTTTATAGGGTTTGCTAGGGATTTGTACACTACTGTTGTTCACACACACACACAATTTTTACTCCCAACATAGCAATTTTTGGCGAAAAAACGCTGATCTACTATTTGGATAAGTGATGAATTTGCAGTGTGGATTTTGGCTTCATAAGCCTTTACTTTCTTTTATATCACTTTAGCAGTATATTCAGAGACGAATAATGGGCGAAGCAAGCAACTATATCGGGCTGACGGATTTGGCTAAAACAAAAACTGAGAAGAAATTTGCAGTGATACTATTAGATGCCATAGATGTAGCCTTTACAGCGCTTGGTCAAAACGTAAAAACATCCATATATTTCCATTTAGAAAACAAGTTTGGATTGCCTAAGCAGGATATCCCTGATAGGGTTGAAGATTTCACAGATGCTCTTGATCGGATTTTTGGGCAAGCTTCAACTCCGCTTGAGATTTTGATAATGAAAAATCTCAATGAGAAAGTTAATTGCAATTATAAATGGGTTGGACCAAAATGGCTTGTACCCGATTTAACCTTTGAAAAATACCTGAAGCTGGTTAAGTTATGTATGGAGGGTGAAGGCAAAACTGGTGACATAGAGGTTCTACTGGATGACGGAGCGAAACCTGACCAAAAAAGCCGATGATGCCTTTTCAGCAATAATAGGTTTCATCGCCGATCCAGTAGTAGTGATGGATTCTTCAGGACGAATCATAGCTTCAAACCCCATTGTAGAGAAAATCATAGACGTAAAAATGGAAGATTTTATTAACAAAAACTTTTTTGAGCTAAAGATCTTCAATGAAAAACAGACCATACTTATCAAAGAAAACCTCAAAAAGAGACTAAGCGGCAACTCCATTGAGCCATATAGAGTAACCTTGAGAGGCAGGAATGGACAAGAGATTCTGCTTGAAGTAAACGCCAAAATAGTCGAATACAATGGGCAAGTGCTCGATGTAGTAGTTTTCCATGACGTGACACACACCAAAAAGATGCGTACTGCCCTACGGACCAGCGAGGAACGATTTAACGGGATTGCACGATCAATAAAAGACCCCCTGATTTTAGTCAATGAAGACGCAAAAGTTACTTATTGGAATCCTGCTGCCGAAATAACGTTTGGCTATACAAACGATGAAGCACTCGGCAAAGTAATCCATGAACTTGTAGTTCCAAAAACGATGTGCAAGGAAGGAAAAGACCGCATTCAACAGAGCGTAAAAAGCTTCAGTAACACAGGGTTAGGGTACTTCACGGTGGGAAACGTGGAGGTTACTGCATGCCGCAAAGATGGCAGCGAATTCCCCGCAGAACTATCCCTCTCTTCTATGCGTTCTGGCGGCAAATGGAATGCAGTGGCAGTGGTGAAAGACATTACCCGAAGAAAACTATCCAATCAAAAGCTCAAAGAGGCGGAACAAAGGTATCATGCACTTTTTAGTCAAGCACCAATCGGCGTCATGGTTATCGACCCAGAAACCGCAAGTTTCGCTGAATTTAACGATATTGCACACCTACAGTTGGGTTATTCCCGACAAGAATTCGAAAAAATAACAATTTTTGATATCCAAGCAGAAGAAACCCCTGAGCAAGTGAAAGCTCACCTAAAGGAATTAGTCAAAAATGGTGGCGGAGAATTTGAAACTAAACATAGAACAAAAACAGGTGAAATATGTTCTGTTGGGGTTACAAATAAAGCCTTCAAATCGCAGGGAAAAACCTACTTACACTGCATTGCGCATGATGTAACGGAAGGCAAAAAAGTCCAAAACGCCCTAATGGCTAGTGAAGCACGCTATCGGCAGCTTGTTAAAGTTGCAGAAGAAGGCATCTGGGCAATAGATAATGACTATGTTAGTGTCTTTGTTAATCCACGTATGGCTCAGATGCTGGGGTACCAAGAAAGTGAAATGCTTGGTAAGACGCTTTTCGACTTTTTAGATGCTGATTGGGTTGAGAAAATCAGGGGCATTCTCATTGGTTTTACAGCTGAAAATACGAAGGGACAGTATGAATATGCTTTTCCCCAAAAAAACGGAAGCCACATCGATACACTTGTCACAATATCCATAATAACCGATGACCAAAAAAAGAAAACAGGCTATTTAGCGGTAATTTCTGACATTTCTCAGCGTAAAAAGGCAGAAAGGGCGCTTAAAGCAAGCGAGGAATTGTCAAAAGCAGTAGTTGCTAATGCCCCCATCGGAATAGCTACGTCAGACAAATCTCGTAATTTCTTAACTGCCAACGAGGCATTCTGCAAAATTCTTGGATATAGCGAGACCGAATTGCGTAAGCTTACTTTTAAGGAGCTTACTCACCCAGATGAGTTAGCTAGAAGTTTCAAAAACATTACCATGCTTGAAAGAGGCGAAATCCCTTCATTCGTAGATCAGAAACGCTATATCAGAAAAGACGGCACTACCATCATTGGAAGAGTCATTATAAATGCAATAAGAAACTCCAACGGTAAACCAGTCCTTTTTGTTGTTGAATTAGAAGATATAACAAAGCACAAACAGTTAGAAGATGATCTGCGATCTAGCGAAGAACGTTTTCGCGCTATAAGTACCTCTGCAATGGATGGGATAGTGTTGAGCGATGCAGAGGACCATATTCTGTACTGGAATCCTGCTGCAGAGAAAACCTTTGGCTTCTCATCAGAACAAGCTTTAGGTAAAAAACTAAGTGAACTAGTCATCCCGCCCCAAGCACACAGCAGACATTTAGAATTCCTTGCTGATTTAAGTAAGGCTTCTGTATCAAAGCGGCAATTCGGATTAACAGCGCTAAGAAGCGACGGTACCTCATTCCCAATTGACCTCTCAGTCGTCTCAGTGAAGGTAAACAACCAAAATTGCCTCCTTGCGATAATCAAGGATATCACTGAATGGAAAGCAATGGAAGAAGCACTCAGACAAGAAAAAGACCTTCTTGAGAGTGTTACAACAAGCACCAATGTCGTGTTATCGATCGTTAGTCGAGATTACCGTATCATTTGGGCAAACCGGACAGCGCAAGAATTAACCGGTTGTGGTAAACTCGAGAACAAGTACTGCTATGAAACCTTTGGCGGAGGCTCAAAAGAAGTCTGTGAAGGATGCGGCGTTAAAAGAGTCTTCGAAAACGGCGAAGCCATCGTTCGACGTGACTACCACAGAAAAACCCAAGACAGAGACGTGTGGACTGAACTAATCAGTACACCCATCAAAGACAAAAATGGAAAAGTCATTGCCGCCTTAGAGATTGCCATCGACATTAACGAAAGAAAACGCCTGCAGAACAAATTGGCTGAATATTCCCAGTTACTAGAAGAAATAGTGCAGAAAAGAACAGGTGAACTCAAAAAAACACAGGCAGACCTTGTTAAGTCTGAGCGTTTAGCAGCCATCGGCGAATTAGCCGGCATGATTGGGCACGACTTAAGAAACCCCTTAACCGGCATCAAAAACTCAGTCTACTTCATGAAGAAAAAAGGCAGTCAACTACCGCCCGGTCAAGCAAGAGAAATGCTTGAAACCATCGATAAATGCGTAGATTATTCTAACCGAATCATAAATGACCTCTTAGATTACTCCCGAGAAATCCATCTGGCATTGGAAAGTCAATCTCCCAAAAAGCTACTCGATGACTCATTAATTATCATGAATATCCCCGAAAACGTAAAAGTCAAAAATAAACTATCCCAAACGCCAATCATTAAAGTCGACCCTGACAAGACAAAAAGAGTCTTCACAAACCTCATAAAAAACGCGGTTGACGCTATGCCTGACGGCGGCAAAATTACCGTTGAGGGCAAAGAAGTTAAGGGTGGCTTAGAGATATCTTTTGCAGATACCGGAATAGGCATAGGCGATGAGATCCTGCCAAAACTGTTCTCGCCCCTCTTTACCACGAAGGCGCAGGGCATGGGCTTTGGTTTAGCAATATGCAAACGCATCATTGAAGCACACAGAGGCTCAATATCTGTTAAAACCGTTAAGGGTCAAGGAACAACTTTCACGATAACTCTACCAGTTGATTTAGAGAATGAAAATGGAGGTGAAAATGTATGGATAAGCATCCCAGAATCCTCGTTGTCGACGACGACGAAACAATCCGCACAACAATGAAAGCTATCCTTCAGGACGAAGGTTACCTAGTTGATTTGGCAGCTACAGGTAAAGAGGCAATTCAGAAGACGACAGAGAAAAACTATAACGTTGCATTACTCGACATCAGATTGCCCGACATGGAAGGAGTCGAACTGTTAAAACTCCTCAAAGACAGCGTCCCAAGAACACGCAAAATAATGGTCACAGGTTACCCCTCAATGCAAAACGCCATATCAGCCTTAAACAAGAACGCAGACGCATACCTACTTAAACCAGTTGACGTTGAAAAACTACTCGCTACCGTTAAACAGCAAATCTATGACCAAGAGAACGAACGGAAATTCAGTGAAGAGAAAGTCGCCGAATTCATCGAGAGCCGAGTGAAAGAAGTATCTACAAACAGCCTCTAAATCTGCTGCTAAACCCCCAGTTTCTATTATTTTACAATTTTCATAAATCAATACCCCGAAACCGCAAAGGGGACCGATTAGTATCTCTTGTGTTTTGGGTTTCTGTTTTGAAAATATCCTGACTAACCCCTGCTTTATAACAGAAAATTAATATCCCACGCATGAGCACAACCAGATAACGGTGTGTAAAATTGAGTTTTGGAAACCTCAACAAAGTCTTCGGCACCATTCAAGAAGCACTTGTCTTAGCATTGATGCTGGTTACGATGCTTGCGCTTTTCTATGCAGATATTGATTTTAGCTACAAAATTGGCATCGCTATCTTTGCGTTTGCCGTGATTTTCTTGGCTACTATAGCTACTGCTATTCTGCAGCAGCAACGGGAACTTCGTAAAAAGCAGCTTCAGCAATCGTAAGTTCGCCATTTTGGCTGTTCCCTTTCAGTCCTCTGTGCTGGAGCAATCTATTTTGGGTACTGCTGGGTCGGGGTCTGAGGTTTTTATGTTGACGAGTTTTTCATAAATTTTAGTTTTTGATTAAGCTGGCTTTTCTCCTTTATTTTCCATTAAGCCTTGAATAATCTTCGACTCTTTTTGGTTTCACTATGGGTTCAACCAATCTTGGTCTAATTTGGGTAAAGGGATTAATATTTTCCCGCAGAAAACTAACCAAACAAGGGGGAAACAATATGAAACCAAAACAAGCCAAACAAATAACCGCCTACAAAATCAGCCTATCAGCAATGGATACGAAAGGAGCTTTCCCATGCCCACACTGCGGATCAAAAATCTCACCGGACGACAACTCAAACGAAGCCTACAACATACTTGACATAAACATAAACAGCATCGGTTTAGAAGAAGTCGTCTTACGCTGCAACAAATGCACAAGCCAAATCCACTTAACAGGGTTCTCAACTGTGGAGCAACTGCTAGAAACAACCCAAAAAAGAACCCGAAAACGCCAAAGAATGAACCGTTAACTTTCTATGTTCTTGTTCTTCAATTTACTATCGATTAGGCTTAACAGTTTATCAGGTTGAATCGGCTTACCCAAAAGGGCATCCAAACCCTCAATACATCCCTGTCCAAACGTTTTGCCAGTCAACATAATTTTGACTGCATCTGGCGAAGAATGCTCGATTGCCGGAAAAAGCTCAGTGCCTTCCATGTCCGGCAAACAGAAATCAATCAATGCCACATCAAAACGGTTAAGGCTCAGCTTCTCTAATGCTTCTGTACCCTTAGTTGCAACTGTAACGGAGTAGCCGTTTTTCTGGAAAATCCGCGAGAACACTCTTAGTATAGCTAGGTCATCATCAATGATTAGAATGGACGGCTTGTTCGCGATAAACAAGTGACCAAAAACTCCACTATACAATTAGTGGTGGCGAGTAAATAAAATTTGCTATAAGACAATCCAGCCGGAATCGTTTGCCCAGTATTGATGAAAAATTTATATAACCAAACCATTGAGTCTCTAACCGTTCGAGGGCTAATCAATTGCAGAAGACCCAGCAGAAAACACGCACATCCATCATTAGCGAATACATCGGATGGGCAGCGGTACGAATTGGCGCAATAATCATTTTCTTTATCATACTCGAAGTAGCCTACCGATTAGGTTCTTTTGCGTACTTCGGTGATGAAACCATGCAACTGACTATTTATGGCGTTATACAGAAAATCATTTTTTCTGGCATTGTCTGGTTCTTTTTGGCGATTTCAAGAAAAATGATTATCCCCGCAACAATAATTTCTTTTTCTCCTGCACTGGGAAAAATAGTTCGCGGCCGAGAATCTGTACAAAAAACAAACAAATCCCTGGTTAGATACTTAACCTACTTGGTTTACGTTTTAGGTGGTATAGCTCTTGTTCTAATCTGGGCATACGCCACCATAGGTACATGGGTTGCAGGTCTTCTTGGAAATAGTTTGGTTATTGGTTTAACCTTCATCTTAGGGCTTTTCTCATCGAGTGTTCTAGGAAACGTGCTAGGTTATGCTATTCTGGGTGGAACCAACGAGTTCAAAGTTGGCGACCGTGTACAAATCGGTGATAGCTACGGCGACATTATTGAAGTAGGTATTTTTTTCACAAGAGTAAAAACCATAAAAGATGAAGTCATCAGTATTCCAAATTTAATCGTAATGGGTAAAGAAATTCGAAACTTTAGTGCCTTAAAAGAGGTGCTAATCTATATTCCAGTTACGCTGGGTTATGATATCGATAAGGATCAAGCGCAAAGACTGCTCATTGAAAGTGCCAAGAAGACAAAAGGTATAGTACAAACAGATGGCAAAACACCGTTTGTGCTATTTAGAGACCTTGGCAACTACTCAATAACTTATGAAATCAACGCTTACACGGATGAACCAAACCGGCTCATTAACATCAAAAGTGACCTCATCAACAATATACTTACCGACTTCAAGAGGGCAGGCGTCGAAATCATGTCACCTACACATGTTGCAGTGAGGGATTCAGTGAATACTGTGCTGCCGCCCACTCTTAAAATTGAAACCGCCGCCAAAACTAAAGCTACGCAAGTAAACGCTGAATAATTCAACTGGCGGCTGTTCCCTTTTTAATCATTCCAAATACTATTAAATTTTGAGAATTGAACAAGAATCTCATACGCAAAGCGTAGATTTTTCAGTCGAGATCCCGTTTTAGCTATTTCTCATATTGCTGTTGAAAAATTGCAACGTACCTACTCATTTGATAGCATGGTTACTGATCAAGTAGAAGGTTGTTTTACCCATTACCTTGCGCAGTAGGGGTCTTCATTCTTCGCTTTATGATACCGCACACATTCAGTGCAGTCGCCATGGCGCACACAGTCTCTTTTTGGGCAGGGGCAATTCGGAGCTTTAGTTGACATACTTCAAATTAAACATGCATTCGATATAATTGTTCTCGTTTTTGGGAAAACCCATATGAAATATGATAGCTACCTAATTGCTGAGGATTGGCTAAGTTGGCAGGCGTTATTTCTTCGCTAAAGAAACTGGTTGTTTTCATCGTATCCGTAGTTGTGCTAGCAGGGCTCACGGTTGCTTTCTTTGAACTCTTTGTGGTTGGAGCAACAAATCTATCCGACCCATTCAACCTCTTGGGTGACATATCTATCGTTTTTGCATTTATGATAGTTGCCATTTACTTAATAACACACGTAAAAAGGCTCTTAACTCCACATATCGGCGTTCAAGCTGCAACCATCGCCCAATACTTACTAGTTGGGGTTGCTCTTACCGTCACAGCATTTGTTGTCTTAGGCTTCTTCGGCGTTACCCTCCCCGCTCTTCTAGCAAGCGCCGGCATAATCTCCGTTACAGTAGGAATAATCATTTCCACGTTCGTCGGCGGCATACTTTCAGGCGCACTTGTCTTTACTACTTACAAATTCAAAATCGGCGATGACGTCATGGTTAACAACATGCCGGGCAAAGTCTCGGATATGACTGCCCTTGTTATGCGCATTAGAACTGATATGGGGCAAATCACCATCCCTAACAGTGCTATTGCTTCAGGCGGCGTCATCGTAACAGCAATCCTTCCTCCGGAGGCAAAGCTGGAGACGCGGCTTCCCTATGTCGTCGGCGACCGAGTGGCTACCTCATTTCGCAACGAAGAGGGCATAATCAAAGAGGTAACAGGCTTCCACACAACCATACTGCTTGATTCAGGAAAAGAGATAACATTCATCAATAACAGCATATTCACCGGTGCCGTGGTTGTCGCAAAAATCGCGTCGAAGACACCGCCAACCTAATATGCCGCTTTAGTCCATCCCCAACTTTCAACAAGGCATAACTATGACACTCGCACCCTTAGCAAGCACCGTTGTAGCAATCGGATTAATCCCAGTCGCATTCTTCTTTGTCCACGCATTCCTCAGCGGCAGAGGCAAAAACCGTTTTCACCCAGTCACAGGTGCAATAGCCATCACTTGGGATTTAGTAATGTCGATTGGCTACATGCTTTACCGCTCATTTGGCGGGCAAGTTGAGGGTTCAGGCATCCAGTTTACGCCTGTTTTAACGGCTTATTTTGGAGTTCATGGCGCAATCGCAGTCATAGTCATGGCACTTGAGGTTGTGGTACTATCCATGGGTATCTTGATGATTAAGCGTAAAGCACCCAACGTTTGGCACCGCAAGTTAACGAAGGTTCTATTTGGTGTCTGGTGGTTTGCGTTTCTCTCAGGAGAAATCTTCTACCTAATAATGTACGTGCTCTAAGACGGCTTGGAGCTGGTTTCACAAATAGCTTGCAGGTTAGCCTGTAGCTTTCTGTTTTTAGTATAAAGAATAAGAAACTGACCACCTATCCTCATTATCTTCTTAGGGGCTTTGCTGTTGACTGCTTTTTTGCTTCTGCGATTGGTTTAGGTTGAAGGCGGGTTGAGGCGAATTCTACAAGTTATGCCATATCAAAGTACAAGTTGGATTTACCGCTTCTCAATAGTTTTTCCTTAAATAATTAAAGCCGCAGAATACTGCACTTTTGGTTTAAAATAAAAGGGTGGGAAAAGGATTTTCCCTTTTTTGCGATTTTAACGTTTCCTTATCATCAAGGCGAGCATTGCGCCGATGATTACGATTGCGATTATGATTGCTGCTGCGGCTGCTGCGATGTATGTGGTTACTGGTGCTTGCTCAATTGCTGGTTGTGATGTGGGTGTTGCTGCTGCTGGATCGACTGCGAATGATGTTACTGCGTGTGATGGCCAGTATGCTTTGCTTCCGCCAAATGATGCGTAGAGTGTGTAGGCTCCGTTGATGTCTGGTTTCCAGTTGTAGTTGAAGAATCCGTCTGCATTGCTTGTTGTTGTGCCAATTGTTCGGTAGTTACCGTTTGTGTCTAGAACGCTGAGTTCGATAGGTACACCTGAAGCGTTTGATGGTCGCTCAAAGTTCTTGTAGACATAGAGCATCCAGGATGTTTGTGATTCGTCAGAGACTGCTGGTACACCGTTGGGGAATCGAGCTGCGATAGAGTAGTCGCTGGTGCCTGCTGAAATGTCGGTTATTGATCCTCTGATGACAACTGTCTTACCTAATTCCATCGAAACATCAGGTGCATCAACCGTCAAGGCCGTTGGTCCTCTGCCGATGGTATAGATACGTTGATCATAGGTGTCTAGTGCTGCGATGATGCTGTCGCCGATGATAGCTCTGCCGCCCCATTCAGTTTGTTTGAAGAGTCCGTTTGCGTCGAAAATTTCTGTACCGTCAGTGATGTTAATCGCTGAGAATGCTGCGCCTTTCGGTCTTGGGTCATTTGATGAGTGCTCTGCTGTGCCCATGTATAGTTTTCCGGCAGCTACGAAAAGTGGTCTAATGTTCCATTGGTTTGCCCAGAGATTCTGGTTGTATGTATCGTCGGCTTTGTAGGTGTATAGCAGCTTTCCTGTCTTTGCCTCGTATGCGTAGAGTATGCCGCTCATGCCTTGTGTAAACAGTTTGCCGTCAGTTATCAGTGATTGTATTCCGAACATGTCAAGGTAATCCTGTGGTTTTGTTGGTCCCCACATGAGTTTGCCAGTGTCTGTGCTAAAGCCCCAAGCCCTTTGGGTTTCTTTGCTCCAAACAGCGACTAATCCGTTGTCGATGCTTCCTGCTATGCGGCTGATTGTTTGGTAGCCATCAAACCAGTCACTTGGTGCATTCCATACTTCGTTGAATAGCAGTTGACCTTCCTGTCCTTTGTGTAGATTTACTGCCCATGTAGTTACGTTTTTCAGGTTGATTGATTGCCCAACTAGTTTGTCACCGATTTTAGCGTATGCTGCACCAGACAAGCCAGCTTGAACTGTAACGTTCCACATGTATCCGTTCGATGCATCCCATGTGCTGTTTAATGTTGGTGTGATGCCGCGTGGGTTCCAGTAGCGTCCGAATTCCCAGTCCCATGCTTGTGATGCATTGTTCCAGTGTCCTCGGTTTACCACTGATGTAGAGTTCCAGCAGGTCATCCATCCTTTGTTGTTGACTGTGTAAATGAGTATTTCATTGTTAGGTCCGATAACTGTCACACCGCTTGGTACGCCTACCATCTTGTAGACATAGTCACCGTTTCCTGCATCGTATGCTGTCCAAGTTGAGCCCTCTGTTGTCCAAATGTAGCCGTACGCGCCCTGCATGTTCATGGTGTTTACGTATAATATTTGTCCAAAAGCTAGTCTTGAACCGTTTCTGTACCAGATGTCTTCACCTGTTCCGTAGGTCTACTGCTTTGATGCCCTGGTTCGGATTGCCGGCTTTTGCGTCTGAAACTGAGTATGTGTTGTAGTATAAGACTCCGTTTAGGATTACTGGGCTGTTGAATTGTCCTTGATATGCGTCACCTGTTGTCCAAGTTTTGTCGCCTGTTTCTGCACCAACGATTCCACCGAGCACAAGTGGCTTTGCCCATAAAATGTGTGCAGTTTCAGGTGCATCAAGGTTGCCCTGTGTCACAAGGTTATCTGGGTTTCTCTGCCAGTTGCCAGCGAGCACAGTCCAGGTGCGCAGTTGAGTGTCGATTGGTCTGCTCCAGTATTCTGTTGGTAATGCGTGTTCTTGGTATATTGGTACTGGCTCCTGTTGAACTGCTAAGGTTAGGATTGTGCTGTTGCTGGCTAGCATTATGGTGCCTTTGGGTAATGGGTTACCGAAGCCTGCTGGGATTGCTATGTCGTTGATTTGTTCAGGGAAGAATGTCTGCAATGTGTAGTTGCCTACTTTGGTTGGGACAAATATACTGCCTGTTCCGCCAGTTGGATCTGTCTCGAAAGGTCCCAATGTTGTAACTTCGCCGTCTGGGTCTGTTACTTTCACTGTGAGTCCATCCCAGCCGCCGTATACGCCCATGTACTGTTGAGTAATGCCTATGTGTAGTAGGGTTTCTTGGTTGATTCCGATTGGATTTGGAGTTGCTCCAATGTATGCATATGTAACGCGTCTTTCTGGTTCTGCTACTGCTGTTGCAAATCCCGTGAACATTGAGATTGCTAAAGCAGTTATGATAACAATCGCTATAGTTTTTGTTGAATATTTCATTCTTTTTTTCTCTCTCTCCTAAATTTGATAAATTCATAGTGGATAGTTTTTCGTATTAAGCTTCATGCACACTGCGTGAAGACAAAAAAATGTGGAATTATCGTGCTTGTTTAAGCCATAAAGCCTAAAAGATGTAGAAAAACGAGGGCAAACACTAAAAAAAGGGCAGCATAAATGTTGTGCATGGATACCGATTTAGCGAGGATTACAGTTGAGGCCGTTTCCGCAATTGCCTGCCTTATCCTTGTCAGGTTTATGCTAAAACCATACCAACTCACAAAACAAGGCAGGTATCTGGGGTTGCCTCTTGGATTTGGCATTCTCGGTATAAATTATGTTTTTACTATCATGTTGTTAACGACACCATTTCTGCATAATGCTGCATTATCATGGCTTGCTCACTTCACGAGAGTATTTGCATTTGTATTCCTTGCACTTACCTATTATTTTTCTACAAAAACAACACAAACTTATCGGTTACTATGGGATCTAACCCTCAGTCTCTTGATAGTTGCTCTCGTCGCTTCATCCCTAATACTGATATACACTCCACAAGCAGATTTGATGCAATATACAGGTGCCCTGTTATTCATTCGAAGTCTTACAATAGTATTCTTATCGTACATTATTGTCCACACACTAAGAAATTATAGAGCTCACCCAGAACTGACAAAACTATGGGTACCTATTGGATTCATTTTCCTTGCAATAAGCCAGTGTCTTTTGCTAGTGACAGCAGTGTTACCGACCGTATTCGTTACAAGTAGCACCACATTTTTGGGTTGGTTTGGCTTGGCTGTTCGCTTAGCTGGTCTAGCCGTTTTTCTTTTAGTTGCCTATCGAACCTTTTACAATCCAAAGGAAAACCAATAGATGAAAAAGATTCCGCGCAGTAAAATGGAAATATACGGCGACCTGTTGGCAGTGCTAAACGAAGAAGCGAACAGCGAAAAAATAGTGCTAACGCGGATTCAGAACCGCATCAACGTGCCTTTTGACCGATTTAAAAACTATATTTCTGAGCTTCATCGCCTCGGCTTAATTGAAAACGAGACTACGCTTAGGCTTACCGAAAAAGGAAAACAGTACCTAAAAGGGTACAAACAAATCCTTGATTTTATGAACAAAATGGGCCTCACAAATCGATAATTTTGTCGACAAATGAGGGCTGCAAAGCTAAAAAAGAAGATAATTAAACGAATAGTGAAAGCAGCCGAAACGCTAAGCCACCCACCAACAGCGCCACGCCTATGTTTGCCGCAGTTATCACTGCCGTGGCTTTCCAGCCGAATTCTTTACCCAATATAGCCACGGCGGATACGCATGGGATATAGAGCATTGCAACCAGCGCCATAACAACTAACTGCACGGGGGTAAAGCCGACCAGTAAGTTAGTGGTGCCAAGGATTGCCACTGCGCCTACGAGCACGAATTCTTTGCGAATTGTACCCAAGATGAGCAGCACCCCAGCAATCACGGGCAAGCCTAGCCACCCAACAGTTACTGGAGCCAACGCGTTGCCCAACGGCGTTAATACGTTTAAAGCGTATAGGGCTTGGATGAGTGCACTGCCTAAGATGTAGATTGGGAACACGACGTAGATGATGGATTTAGTGCGTGTCCATGTCTGCTTTAGCACAACCTTCATTGAGGGTCGCTTGAAGCTGCTCATCTCCATGATTAACCCTGTTGATTTGCCTGGAATGGCTTTCATGGCGACTCTGCCCATTGCAAAGATAACGGCTATATCCACGGCGTATAGCAGCAGTGCCCACTGGATGCCGACGAATAAGCCTACCATACCAAACAGTACAAGCGTTCTTGCAGAGCAGGGTGCAAACGTGATGGCAAATGCTGCTAAGAGGCGTTCCCGTCGGGTTTCCATGATTTTGCAGGATTGAATCGCTGGCACACTGCAGCCGTACCCCAAGATGATGGGGATTAAGGCTTTGCCGTGTAAGCCCATCTTGTGCATGGCGCTGTCCATCATGAATGCAACACGGGTTAAGATGCCTGAATCCTCTATGAATGCCAAGAGCAGATAGAAGGGTACCACAAACGGGATGATTAGGGTTAATCCTGCGGTTATGCCTCCCCATACACCGTTGAGTATGACGGCTAGGATTGGCTGTGTCGTTGTTAAGGCGGGGTCGACGGGTTGAATCATGCCTAATCCGCCTGCAATTAAGCCTGAGAGGGCGTTGCCGACGAAGAAGGTCCAGAGCAGCAAACCAGCTATGACACCTGCGGAGGTTACGTAGCCGAATACTCTGTGGGTGGTTACCCATTCGAGTTTGTCTGAGAAGGTATTCCATATTTCGCTCTGCTGAAGCGCCGATGCAACAACGGAACTTGCTAGCTGCATAGCGTTCGGAGGCGATGATTGAGAAGCATTGTTCTTGGCAGCTCTTCTGCAACTCGGCAGCTATGGTTTTAGCGGCGTTGGCGATTGTTTGGGATTTGGCTGCGACGATTTTGGTGATTTCTGCGTCGCCTTCCAGCAGCTTAATCGATAGCCACCGTGGGGGATACTGAAGTTCAATGTTTTCTTTCTCGATTATGCGTTGTAGTTGCTCGATTTTTTCTTCAAGCTCTTTTCGGTATTTGAGGTGCTTAGGTTTGGGTTTGTGTGTGGCGACTTTAACTGCTTCTTTAACTGCTTCGTAGACGCCTTCACCGCGAGTTGCTGTGGCAAAGACCACTGGTACGCCCAGGGTGTCTTGCAGTTTGTCTTTGTCGATAATCATGCCTTTGCTTCTGGCAACATCCACTTGGTTTAGAACCAGAACTAGCGGCGCATTCATCTCAAGTAGTTGCAGGGTGAAGAAGAGGTTGCGTTCCAACACTGATGCATCGACGACGTTGATGACGGCGTCGGGTTTCTCGAGTGCAATGTAGTCTCTGGATACGAGTTCCTCCATTGAAAACGTGGAGAATGAGTAGATGCCTGGTAAATCGATGATTTTGATTTCGTATCCTTCGAAGCTTAGGGTGCCTTCTGCTCGGTCGATGGTTTTGCCTGGCCAGTTGCCGATTATTTGGTTTGAACCGGTGAGTTGGTTGAATATGACGCTTTTGCCGACGTTGGCGTTGCCTGCTAAGGCGAAGGTTAGTTTTTTACCGTTTTTGCCGTTGGCTGATTTGGCTTTGGAGGTCGTTGGTTCCGTGTGGCATGACACGCTTATGCCTCCTTAACGGCTTCTTTTTCAACTTCAACGAAAACGTTGCAGGCGATGTCTTGCCCAATCGCCAACTTGGAGCCGCGCACAGAAACTTCGACGGGTCCATCCATCGGCGCCACCTTTGACAACACTGATCCTTGTTCCAGGAGTTAAGCCCCATATCCAATAGGCGCTGCAGAACCTTATGTTCGCCTCGGATGAAGCTGATTTTGCCGTATTTGCCGCTCTTTAACTCGCGAATTGGGGTTAAGTTTGCATGGCGTTTGCCGACTTCTTCTAAGCCCTTGCTCGTGGAGTTTTATGCATTCTTCGCAGGTAGAAAATGGCAAGTCGCAGGCGGGTATGGTTTTGCCGTCGTCGCTGCAGGTGTCGGGGTGTTTGAGTAGGCGGCAGAGGGATTCTTCTGCTTCATCTGAGAGGGCATGTTCCATTTGGCATGCTTGGGTGTGAACCTTGTCTTTACCAATATGAAGCACGTCAGTAAGGAATTTTTCCAGAAGCCGGTGCTTGCGGGTGACTTTTTGAGCTTCGATTAGGCCTTTCTCTGTGAGGGTGCTGCCGTGGTAGGGTGAATATTTGACGTATCCTTCTTCGGAGAGTTTTTTTAGCATCTCCGTTACGCTTGCGGGGGCAACGTCGAGTTTTTTGGCTATTTGGGTGTTGCCGACGAGGTCTCCGTTTTTTGATAGCCCGTATACGGCTTTGAGGTAATCTTGTGTTGATTTTTGTTGCATGGGTCCTCATCCCTAATTTTTTTAGGCATACCTAAATCTGCGGTAAAATCATATAAAGGTTTAGGCACACCTAAAAAAGAATGTATGGGAAAGAACGAAACATTTGGAGCCCATCAGCGGTTCTATGTAAAACCTATGGAGGGTTCTCTGTAAGAGCAACAAACGCCTCTTGAGACTTTTAGTACCTATATATAGAGGGGGGTAGGTCGCAGAGAGCAAAAGGAACTCTTGCGCTTACATGACGCCTGCCCAGAAGGGAATCTTTTTACGCATCATGTTAACGTACTCTTTTAGCACATCCACTTCCGCGGAGGTCAAATCATCCAGATGAGTTGTCAAGAGTATCTTGGCATCTTTCTCGGGAACTTTTACAAATAGGACATCGCGTTCAAAGATGTGCCTGCCGGCGATGGGTTTATCCATGGAAATCGCGACTTCCATGCCGACTTTGGCTTCGCCGATTGCTTTACCTTTATCCTGAATCTGCTCGATCTCACCAAGGTCTGAGCCGTCTTCTGCACGGATAAGCGACACCTTCGGTTTCAATCGTCCACCCTGAATTGCTACGCCGACAACTAAGGGTTTGGCTCGGCGGAAAATACAGTTAGGCAAAACCTGGACTTTGCCGGGTTTAATGAGGGCATCGAATTCTTCTTCGCTTTTAGCCTCACGCTTAGTCTTTACCCATTCTAGGTAGTTGTCGATTAAGTTGTAAATGATTGGGTCTTTGAAGATTTTAACGCCGCTATTTTCTGCTTCTGTTTCTGCGTCAGGCAAAGTTTTAACGCCGAATGCTAAGATTGCGCCGACGAGGGGTTGGCGTTGTTTTACGACGGATGCTTCGATTACGTCGCGTTTGCTTATGTCGCCGATGTCGGCTATGCGGACCTGCACGTTGTTGGCTTTGAGGATTTCAGCCATAGCTTCCAAAGAACCCAGCGTGTCTGCTTTGGCGATGACGCCGTCGATTTCTTTGGTGATTCGGATTCTGCCGATTTCTTCTGTGATCTGTTTGCAGTATTTGTTTACATCTTCACCCTGTGGCACTGCCAGTAATGGTGCTCCGGCCAACGCTGTTTCTAAGCCGGGTGCAACGATTTTTACTCCTGCACTCGCGTAAACAACATCGACGCTTGTGAATTTGTCCCGGGGATCACGCATCTCATCCAGCGGTTTGGGTACAAGAATAGTGCGGACTCGTGCGGAGATGGGGCCGTCTTTGCCGCCTACCACGACTAAATCGTCTCTGTGTAGTGTGCCGTCGTAAACGATTGTGTTTAAGGTGACTCCTAAACCGGGTTCCTCTTTTACTTCGAGGATGGAGCCTTTTGCTGCGGTATCGGTGGTTTGCAAGCGTTTTTTGAGGAACTGCTGCGTTAACCCAACCAAAACCATAACTAATTCGGATAAGCCTTCGCCGGTTTTGGCGCTGGTTGGCACCAAAGCGATGTTTTGGGTGAAATCTTTAATGTGGTCGAATCGGTCTGTTTTAAATTGGAGACGGCTGAATTCGCCCATAACACGGTAGAGGCTGTTGTTTAGTTCTTCTTGTACAAAGCTCGATTGAGCATTATACGATTGCAGAAAGGGCGCGTGGTCATGGATTTTCCAGCCGGGGATGCGGTCAATTTGGTTAACTGCTACTATGAAGGGTGTTTTTTTTGCTTTTAGTATCTCTATGCATTCGAAGGTTTGTGCTTCGAAGCCGCGTACGGCGTTGACAACAAGGATTGCGATGTCTGCGACGCTTCCGCCTCTGCGCCTGAGGTTTGTGAAGGCTTCGTGGCCGGGTGTATCAACGATTAATAAGCCGGGGATTTCGATGCCTGTTTTAAACGTAACCATGTAGGGTCCAATAAGCTGCTTTAGGGTTTCCACAGGGAAAAAGCTTGCACCGATATGCTGGGTCATGCCGCCTGCTTCACGCAGTTGAACGTTAGTTTTGCGCAGTTCATCGAGTAGGCTGGTTTTGCCTGCATCTACATGTCCTAGAACACAGACTATTGGTTGGCGAGTGGGCATCTCGGTTATTTCTCCTAATAATTAAGCTGAAAATGTATCTACTGTTAGTTAATAAATACGTTCATTCTATTTTGTGTTTTAAGTGGCTAATGTAGCTTTTGCTTGTTTTGATAAAGCTTTTATTTCTTCTGTGACTTCTGGTTGATTGGTGTTTGATTTGCCTTATTGCGTTAAATGTGGTTCACCGTTAAAAGCCGACGATAAATATTGCCCTGTTTGCGGTGCTCCGACGGCGAAGTTTACGAGTGAAGAATACAAGGTTTCTGGCAAGGATTTGGTTGATCGTGTTGGCCAACTGTTGCATGAAGGGAATGTTACGCGTTTGATTGTGAAGGATGAGGCAGGTAAAACTTTGTTAGAGATTCCGGCAACCGTCGGTGTCGTGGGTGTGGTTTTTGCGCCTTGGCTTGCAGCGTTGGGTGTGATTGCTGCGTTGGTTGCTAACTGTAGAATTGTGGTTGAAAGAAGGGAATAAAATTTTGGGGTTTATTGTGGCGGCTTAACGACTAAGAGGAATACGCCGATGATAACTAAGATGACGCTTAGCACACCGAAGAATACGCCAAATCCGCCGATTTCAGCTGTTGTAGCTGTGAAGTAAAGCATTATTGCGCCGATTACGATTAAAGCTAAACCGAAGATTCTTTCTGCAAAGGATACCCAGAATGTATCGCCTTCATCACTCATGACTTTCTTGTTCCCCTATGCCTGTTTTGTTTGTATTTCCTTGATATAAACAAGAGGGGTTATTTTAAATTATTCCATAAACCTTGCGATTGCACAGTTTTTTAATGGTAGCTTGTGCGATTTTTTGTCTATCCCCCCTCTACTTATAGGCTCCACGAATGCAGATAAGAACAAAGCGGGGGTAGGCGTTTGTTGGTTTGAAACGGGTGGGTTTGTGCGGTTGTTAGGCGGCTTTTATGGTTGCTATGCGCTTGCGGCAGAGACCTAAAAGATACGGTTTGCAGGGGGCTTTGTTGCTCTGCCGAGGTACCCCCTCCCCTATATATAGATTAAACCAAGAGTTGAACCCATAATTGCTTGATGGACAGTGAACGGCAAAGGAATCAGTGCACAACAAAATACAGCCAGGCACTAGAATTGCAATCAGAAAACATTCGTCCGCTAAAATCCAGACCGCCAGTCATCTCTATAAGCAATCTCATCTGATAAAACCGAACAAAAAAAGCCCTAAACAACAAACTAACTTTATGCTGGGTTTGCTGGAGCTCTGGATCAACTTAGGAGAAGAGCAAATGCAAATGCTATCTCACGCAACACCTGGGCAGGCAGATACGTGAAATTTCCAGAAGCCCACTCAGCCCCAGTTTGAGACGCTAATTTAAACTAAAAAAGGGAGGGAAAGTTGATTTGGTTTTTTACGCTTATTATTTCTTTCTTAGGATCAGTATTGTAGCTGCAAAGCCAATGACTATAGCAACAATGATAGCGATGATTCCCGGAAGAATGTACTGATCAGCTAAAGAGGTTCCCTGAGTTGGTTGTTGTGTTGAGGTTGCTGCTGCGGTTGTGTCAACTGTGAAAGCTGTGACTGCATGTGATGGATAGTAAGAGTTACTGCCAGCAAAGGAAGCATAGACTGTGTATTTACCTTCGATGTCTGGGATCCAGCTATAGCTGAAGAATCCGTCTGCGTCTGCGGTTGTTGTTCCGATGGATCGGTAGTTTCCGTTTGAGTCAACGACACTGAGTTCGACAGTCACACCAACAACGTTTGTTGGGAGTGACTTTTGCATGTAGACATATTCCATCCAGCTGCCCATGCTTGCGTCGGAGACTGCTGCAACACCGTTGGGGAAGCGTGCTAATTGTTCGGCTTGCTTTGTGCCTGCAGAGATATCGGTGACTGTACCGCTGATAACTAAGGATTTGCCTAGTTCAACCGCTGATTTTGGTGCGTCGACGGTCATTGCGCTTGGTCCTTTGCCGATGGAGTAGACTTCCATGTCGTAGGCGTTGAGGTATGCTATTTGTCCGTCTGCTGTTGGGAAGCCAAAGTCGCCGAAGCCGCCTACTGCAGCCCAGCTGTCAAGGGTCCAAAGTTCTTGGCCTGTTGTAGCGTTTAGGCATCGTACTTTTTCGTCTCTGTAGAGGGGTACGTTTGGAGAGTGTTCGTTGTTGTATACGTAGACTTTTCCATCAGCTATTGATGCGATGAATGTTGGGTATAGTCCCCATGAGGTTTCAGTTCCGCTGTTTGTGCTGTTGCCTGCGCCGCCGCCACCGTAAGTCCAGAGTTCATTGCCTGTTTTTGTGTCATAGCAGAAGACTTCGCCGCCGTAGCCGCCGACGTAGAGTTTACCGTATGCGACATAGCCGATTTGTGCAACACCGCCGCTTCCGATGGTTGGGTAGTAGTTGAATGAGCGTGTGTTACCGACTGGGCCCCATTTAGCGTTGCCAGTGTCAAGGTCATAGCCGTACCACTGCATTGTTTCTTTAGTGCTTACGAAGAAAATACGGTTTGTTGGGTCCACTGTACCGAGTTGTAATGTAATGTTGCCTGCGGGCACTTGGATGTTTTTGGTCCACATGAGTGTGCCTCTGGAGGTATCTTTGAGGCTGACTGCCCAGACAGTTCCATATTGTGTAGTGCTGCCTTCTGCGACGCCACCCCAAGTCGGTTGACCGAAACTGGATCTCATGTTGCCATAGCCTAGCAGTAAGTCGTTATCGATTGCCCATCCTATGCCTGCACCTGTTGTAGGTAGAGTTGGAAGGGTTACGTTCCAAGAGTATGATTGGCGTTGTGTTGTGTTGTAGATGGCATTTACTGGTCGGTATCCGTTGGCTCCTAAGAGGTTTACTGGACCGTTGCTTACGACTTGTGTGAAGTTCCATAGGGCTAGCCATTTGTTTGCGAGGTTGATTTGGTAGATGATTGGTTCGCCGTATGGTCCGTAACTTCTGGTTCCTGCTGGTACGTCAGTTATGTTGAATACCCAGGTTCCGTCCCATGGATCAAACATCATCCAAGTGGTGCCTTGAGTTGCGATTAAGTATGATATTGCGCCGTGTTGGTTTGGTGTTTCAGTGTTTATGATTGCGCCGAATGATGGGTTTACGGTGTAGTTTTGCATCCATATTTGTTGGCCTGTGCGTAAGTCGACACAGATGAATCCGCCGCCAGCACCGTTGTTGCTGTGGGGTAATCCGTAGTAAAGTCTGCCGCTGATGACGATTGGTGTGTTGAATTTTGTTTCGTATGATAGACCAGTGTAGAATGCTGCACCTTCAACGCCTGTTGGGGCTGTAGGTGAGTTTGGTAATTGGGCTTCGTTATTTCCACCGATGATGCCGCCGAAGGTGATTGGTTTGCTCCACATGATGTGTGCGCTATCTGGAGCGGTGCCGTCTGGTTGGAGTCGTACTGAGCCGAAGCTGTAGGCTGCGCCGAATGGGTTGATGTAGTTTGAAGATATTTGGAACCAGTTGGCATTTTGTCCTTCGATAGGTCTTGACCAGTACTCTGTTGGCAGGGGTGTTATGTCTCCGCCTGGTGCTGGTTCTTCTTGTACTGTCAAAGTTGTGGATGCTGTACTGGGTAGGTATGTATCGTTTACGTATGCTGAGGTTGTACTGTATGTGTAGTCGGTGTATTTTTGTCCTGGGAAGGTAAAGTTGAATGTATAAGTTCCAATTTGGTCAGGGGTAAAAGCTGTATACGCTGATGATGTGGTATCAGAAACGGTTTCCCAATTTACTGTTTCAGTTGTTCCATCTGGCGCAGTGATTACGACTTTGAAGTTGTGGAAACGGATGTTGTTTGTAATTAAGGCGCCGTCAGGTATCTTGTCAAGCCAGACTACGACGGCTACTTGTTGACCTATTCCAGCAGGGTTGGGTGAAACGTTGATGAAAGCAAAAGTTGGTATCTGCCATGCAGGGGTATGGGCTCCTGCGGTGGGTACAGAAGTAAGTGTTATAGCGGTACTTAGTAGAAGAATTGCGATTATCGAGGTTGCAATAGTTTTGTTTTTAGAAAATTGTTTCAATTTTTATTCTCCTTAAGGTTATAGGCCTACCTTTTGCATTTTTTATTTTTAATCAATGGCGTGTGTAGGCTACAATAGCAACCTTTGAATTGGGCTAGCTAGAGACCAAAATAGCTTGAATCCTGACGGATGCTACGGCAAATCTTGAGAATTTCGCCATGTTGACTCAAAATATTCTTGGATTAAGCTAACAACTCCAGGATTATTAATCCACAAACCAGGTTTCCCGCCAGGTAAAATAATTGGCGTAACACTGATGAGTGCTTGTTTTCCGTCAATTATCGATAATGTTGCTTTAGGGGTGGATAGTGTTTTTCTGATTTCAAACAAAGGATTTTTCTTTATGGCAATTATTTTTGCAGGTAGCTCTTCGTTTTCCTGTAAGAAAACGATAATTCTCATTTTTATATTCTTAAGCAAGACTTCTTTCCACATAGCAACAACTGCGTTTTGGTCGGAGGCAAAGTCACTCCAATAAATGATAATTTCATGGGTTTTTTGGTTTGAACTAATCATTTCAGCTACTTTTCGCTTGGTGAATTTTCCGTGAGGAATTAGAGCGAACTCGCAGTTTTTTTCGTCCACAGCGCTTTGGTAAGTATTTTTGTATTTTTTTATTAGTTCTTTAGTCTGAGTTTTAATTTTTTGGTCTTCTGCCTCTTTCTGGTCAAGTAACATCTGGATGCCCTCAATCGCAGGTAAGGCCTTGAAAATATTGGGGTTAGTTAATAATTTTTTAACCAATTCAAGCTCTTGTAATCTTGTTAATACTCGGTAGATGTTTGCTCGATCTATTTTTAAAATTGAAGAAAGGGTTCTGATGGTTGCTTTATCCATTTTGGCAAGAGTCAGGTATACTTCAGCCTGAAGAGGAGTTAACCCTAGTCGTGTTAGTATTTGGGTGTCTTGGCTGCAATCATTTAGCATTAGTACTTTCTTTAACAACTCAATTAGTATATAATTTTTTAATTGTAACGTTTAGCGTTCTCTTCTTAGAAATATCGCCAGTTTGGTAAAACCGGACTGCAAGATATCTGTAGAGACACTCTGATACAACAAAGGCTTATTCTAAACAGACCCTGAATCCATCTTATGACAAAAGAAGAAGAAAAAGAAATGGAGGAAACCCTAAAGAAACGCAGTTTTAGGCCGCCGATGGATACGGCTGAAGACATCAGCCATGATGCGCATATCAAGAGGTTGCGGGAACAACAAAAAAGCAAGCCAACATAAAACGCATAAGCTACATTGAGCAAGTATTAAGCATAAACAGCAAGAGGATACAGAGTTGCAGATTGAAACCGCAGACATCAATGACGCAGCGGAAATACTGCTGCTTCAAAAAGAAGCATTCCAAAGCGAAGCAAAAGCATACAACGACTTCGAGATTCCTCCGCTCACAGAAACCATAGAAGAGTTAAAACAACTTTTCAAGAACCACATTTTTCTCAAAGCCACAGTCGATGGCAAAATCGTTGGGTCAGTCAGGGCATCTTTGAACAATGGAACCTGTCATATCGGCAGATTAGTTGTTGACCCCAAATTTCAGAATCAGGGCATCGGAAAAAAGCTGCTCTCCGAAATTGAACGCAAATGTGCCTCTTGTAAACGCTTTGAGCTTTTCACTGGAATCAAGAGCGCTAAAAATATCCATTTGTACGAAAAAGAGGGTTATAGGGCGTTTAAGACAGAGGCGGTTTCTGGCAAATTGAGCCTTATCTGTTTTGAGAAGGTAGTGACGAAATGAGGTTAAGTTTATCCAACGGAATCTTTAGCAAGCTACGCATAAACGAGAACTTTGCTGCCGCTAAACAGCTTGGGTTTCATGACATCGAATTCAACATGAAATCCATCAAAAAAGAGCATGACACCGACGTTTACCGCGAGCAGAAGGCGTTGGCGGCTTCAGGCTTGAACTGTTTAACACTGCACTCCGCGGTTTTGCATGTTAAGGACCCGATTGAGGTGCATCAGGCGGTTTATTATGGCAAAATCTCGCTTGAATGCGCCCGAGCATTGCATGCCCAATTGATGACTGTGCATTCGAACGTTTCCAAACAGTTGCCAAGACAGGTCAGGGAGGAGTGTTTAGCTGAAGTTTTTGGGGAAATCAAACCCTTCGCCAAAAAACTGGGCATCAAGCTGTCACTGGAGAATCTGTCGTTTAACTCGACGGGTTTTGGCAAGAACGTTGAGCAGCTAGAAGAGGTATTCGGCGTTATTGACCCAGAGGGCGAGATGGGAATTACCTTTGATTTATGCCATGCCTTAGAAACTAAAGTGATGGATGAACTTCTGGATAAATATGGCAAGCGGGTCTGCAACGTGCATATGGCAAACAAATCCCATCAACCATTCATGGAGAAAGCGCCCGAGTTAACCCATTTCCTCACAACACTACATGGGTGCGGTTACGAGGGACCAATAACGCTGGAACTAAAACACGGCACACCCATGGAAGACATCGCTAAAACAAAAGCCTTCTTTGATAAACTACTGCAAGAGTATTAACTAGACCAATTTTACAAGGCAACCTATCTTAACCATAAGATCTGTCAGGGATATTCCTAAAATCCAAGGTTGGTTTATTCCCAGACATACGTTAGAATATATAGGGCGAAAGCAGACTTTTTTTATTCAATAACTGAATACTTAGAAGAGAGAGGGAACTTTGGCAGAAGCTAAGGGTGAGGATACGAAGGATCAGGGCAGATTTCTTCTTGAATTATACCGAAAAGCCCAAAGCCTCTATGAAAACGACCTCTATGAATACTTCCTTGACCTCGCCGTCAAATTAACCAAGAGCCAAATTGGCTTTTTCCATTTCGTCGGCAAAGATGAAAAAACCATAGTATTGACCACTTGGAATAAGCAAGCACTCAAGAATTGCACTGCAAATTATTCCACCCATTACCCCATTGAAAAAGCAGGGAACTGGGCAGATTGCGTCCGCCTAAAAAAGCCAATCATATATAACGACTTCGCGGCAAGCCCAAATCAGAAAGGCTTACCAGAAGGCCATGTCCCGATTAAACGAATGTTGAGCATCCCCATGCTTGAGCAGGGTAAAGTCGGCAACATTTTCGGCGTTGGCAACAAAAAAACCCCCTACTCGGAAGAGGATATTGTCCAGCTGGAAGTCATTGCGAGTGAACTTAACAAAATTCTTCAACAGCGACTCGCCGAGAGCGAATTGCGTGAGTCCAAAGAGAAATACCACTCTCTATTTGCCAACATGCTAAATGGATTTGTTTATTGCCAAACAATTTTCGATGAGGAAGAGAAACCCTGTGATTTCGTTTGTTTAGAAGTTAACGAAGCCTTCGAGCGAATTATGGGTGTAAAGAAAGAGGCTTTGATTGGGAAGAAAGCAACTGAATTAATGCCTGAATTAAAGATGGCTGGTTCACAATTATTAGACAAACTTGGGAAGATTGCCCAAACTGGATTAGGGGAGAAATCCGAGCTTTTCTTTAAGCAACTAGGCGTTTGGTTATCTATTACGGTATACAGCCCCAAGAAAGGCTATTTTGCAGGTATATTTGAAGACGTAACTCGACGTAAAAACGTTGAACAATCGCTGCATGAAAGCGAAGAGCGCCTACAGCTAAAACTTGATTCGGTACTTTGCCCCGAAATTGAACTGGGAGAAAAAGACTTAGCCAACATAATTGACGTACCATCCCTACAGGCAACGATGGATTACCTCTATACAGTTACAAACATGGGTTTTGCACTCATAGACCTTAAAGGTAATGTCCTGGTGGGTACAGGCTGGCAAGATATTTGCTTCAAATTCCATCGAACTAACCCACAGACATGTAAAAACTGCAAAGAAAGTGACCTTGAACTCTCAAGCGGGTTAGAGAAGGGTCAAGTGCGCTTCTATAAATGCAAAAATAATATGTGGGATGTCGTTACACCGCTTTTCATAGGAGATAAACATGTAGGCAACGTGTTCTTCGGGCAATTCTTTTTTGATGATGAAGTCCCAGATCGGAAGCTGTTTGAAACTCAAGCAGAAAAATACGGTTTTGATAAAATCGCCTATTTGGCAGCCTTTGAACGTATTCCAAAATATAACCGGATTCAAACAGAAACCCTCATGCAATTCTACTCTAAATTATCAGATAAAATTTCAAAAATTAGCCATGCCAATCTAAAGCTTGCTAAAGCTCTTAACACTCAGAAGGAACTGCAGAATAAGTTAGAAAAGAAAGCTATTGAAGTTGAAGAATATGCATCTCAAATGGAGCAATTAGCGGAAGAGAGAACAAGACAACTCAAAGATGCAGAACGGCTATCAGCAATTGGAGCAACGGCAGGCATGGTGGGTCACGACATAAGAAACCCATTGCAGGCGATAACCAATCATCTTTACCTAACCAAAAAGAAAATTAACTCACTTTCCGATGACGAAAGTAAACTACCGCTTCAAGAAAACATCCAAAGCATAGAAGAAAACCTACTCTACATAAACAAAATAGTTGCAGACTTACAAGATTTTGCCAGACCCTTAAACCCTAAAAAAGAACAAATAGATGTCGAACAGATAATAAAAAACGCCTTAGCGATGGTAACTATTTCAGACAAAGTAGAAGTAAACCTGAAAACCTCAGGTAACCTTCCATTGCTAATCGCTGATTCTACGATGATAAAGCGCATACTCGTCAATTTAACTCAAAACGCGGTACAAGCTATGCCTAACGGTGGAAATCTAACAATAACAGCAACCAACAGTGCAGGCCAAACAGAAATATCAATCCAAGATACAGGCGAAGGCATACCAAAAGAGGTCCAAGCTAAACTCTTCATGCCTTTAATGACCACCAAATCGACGGGACAAGGCTTCGGTTTAGCCGTGGTTAAACGTATGACTGAAGCTATGGGTGGAACAGTTACGTTTGAAAGTGAGGAAGGAAAGGGTACAAAGTTCATAGTTAGATTTACTGTTTAACGATAAAGTTCAAAAAAGGAAAAAAGTTTATTTTTCGGTTGATTTAGCCGCAGACTTCTTTGAAAGCGAAGGAGCCACAGCAGCCATAAACGCCAGTATCGCAGTGCCTATGGTTACCCAGAAACCATAACCAAGCCACCACTCTATGTTATTGTAAAAAGCGCCCATTGCAGTGTCAGTTGTTATGCCTAAAGCGTTGCTTGGGAAGAAAGCCATCACCGCACCAGGTTCTAAGGCTGTGCGTACATAGTCGCTCATTAGCAACCCGCCGCCAAATGCCACCATAGAAAGCAACGCCATGATGCCAGCCAGCAACAGCAAAACCTGCCCTTTCCTACCCGCCAAAAAAGCCCCAGCAAAACAGCATACAACAGTAACTGCCGCTAAAGCTAAACCGCCAAAGACAAACCAGACGTTGGCAAATGCAGTGGCTGAAACCCCGTTTATGGTGCCTTGGATTTGGTAGAGGTAAACGGTGAAGGCTGCGTTGATGTTATCGTAGGGTGCATTCATCGTAAAAGTGAACCATGGTAGTGCTAAACCTGCAATGGCGAGTATTGCGGCTATTAGGCCTAAGTAATTGATTTTCATGCCTGTTATCCCTTGGTTGCTAAATACAGGGCATTGTGTATAAGATTTTTTCGGAGCAGCTACTTGCTGAATTTTACTGCTGCATAGCCGACGACGCTTGAGGGGTCGCCTGTTATGTCGCCGCTGTTATGGTAGCTGAACAATTCGGCTTTTGCGTTGACGCCGACTGCATAGGTGATTAATGCGGTTATTGGGGCGTAGCCGCATGCGGTGATGTTCTGGCTTTCAACGGTTTCGTAGAAGCCTTTGGCATTTAGGGCGGTGACTTGCTTCGAGGGCGGCGTGGTCTTTAGCTGCCGCCACCTTCGCAGGTTCATAGTGGGTCATGTCAGAAGAGGCAATTACAACTGAATTTGTGGCATCCAAGGCTTCAACCAGTGCTCTGCCAACTTCAACTGCTGAATCATAATCCTGCATCAAAAACGAAATGGGCACAATCTTGAATGCGTTGCCATAGAGATACTGCAGGAAAGGCAGTTGGACTTCGAGTGAATGCTCAAAGCGGTGCGCAAGTTCGTCAACGTCTAAAATTTTGGTTTCATGCAAGAATCGCATCAGCCACTGCCGAATCGATTTCCACATTGCCAAGTGGGGTTTGCCATGTGCCCTCACGCATAATTGAAAGTGCGCTGCCATACCCAGTATGGTTAGGTCCTAAAAGAACGACAGTGTCGGGTTTGCCATCGATAGCTAATTCGTAAAAAGCAGATGCCGCCACGGGGCCACTATACAAGTAGCCTGCGTGGGGACAAATTAAACCCACGATGTTTCGTGGGTGAGTTGTTTGGTTAATTTTGGGGGTTTTTTGTGGTCCGAGTTTATGGAGAAAACAACCGTTAAGTTGTGCTCTGAGCGCTTCGGCGCTGCCCTCATAAAATTGAGAAGCAACTACTGCACGCCGGAGCGGAGACAAACTTTTAGGTGTCCTCCTCCTCTTCGCGTGTGACTTTTGCTTCAAAGTCTTCGATGGTTACGGATGGGTCTTTGTCTGCGCCTAATTCGCCTCTTTCTCTGAGGACTTGGCGTGCTAAGAGCCAGAATATGACTGCGAGTGCACGGCGGCCTTTGTTGTTGGTTGGGATGACTAGGTCTACGCCTGAGAATTCGTTGTCTGTGCTGCAGAGTGCAACGATGGGTATGCCGACGGTGGATGCTTCTTTGACTGCTTGTGCGTCTGCACGTGGGTCACATACGAGGATGACTTCTGGGTCAACGCGGTTTTTGTATTGTGGATTTGATAGTTGGCCTGGGATGAATCTGCCGATGAGTGGTGTTGCGCCTGTTAGTTTGCAGAACATTTTGACTGGTTCATGTGCGTATAGGCGGGTTGCTGCTATGGCAACTTTGGATGGTTCATATCGTGAAAGGAATTTTGCTGTTACTCTGATGCGGTCGTCTGTTTTTTTGACGTCTAAGACGAATAAGCCGTCTGGTCGGACACGGTAGATGAATGGTTCCATGTCGAGTGTTTTCATCCTTGTGCCGATGTGGATGCCTGCGGAGAGCAGGGTGTCTCTTGGTAGAAGGAGGGTTTCTTCCGGTTGGGCTTCCTGTGCTTCTTCTTCCTCTGCTTCGCCTTCTGCGGTTTCTTCAGCGGCGACTTCAGTGGTTTCTTCTTGTGGAGCCTCTACGGTTTCGATTTCTTCTTCTTGCTCTTCTTCCGGGTTTTCTGTTGGTTGATTTTCTTTAACTTGGTCTTCAGACATTGGGTTCATCTTCTCTTTAGTGTATATTTAGGTCAGCCATTTTGGCTCTGTTGCCAAGGAAATGCTCGATGCGTATTAGCTCGTTTAGTTTGGCTATACGTGAACCTTCAACTGTGCCAGTTTTGATGACTGGGCATTTGTAGGCTACAGCCAAATGGGCGATGTGCCAATCGCATGTGTCGCCTGACCGATGTGACACGACAGGAACATAACCGTTGCGTAATGCGGTCTCGATTGTTTCAGCTGCATCGGTTAATGTGCCTATCTGGTTGACTTTGATGATGATAGCGTTTCCAGCGTTAATCTTAATTCCGTTATTTAACCTTTCAGTATTAGTTGTGAACAAATCGTCGCCGCAAATTAAGCAATTCTTTGATTTCTTGGTAAGTTCTGCGAAGCTGTCGAAGTCATCTTCATGGAATGGATCTTCAACATATTCTAAATGATATTTCTCTATTAAACTTAGCATGTACTCGAGTTGTTCGGCTGTATCGCGTTTTATGCCTTCGTTTTCATAGATATATTTTTCTTCTTTTGGCTTCCAGAAACTGCTAGCTGCAACGTCTATGCCAAAGCCGCATTCGAAATCCATTTCGTTGCCTACTTCTTCGCAGGCTTTAGCCATAACTTCGAAGGCGTCGTCGGTTGAGATGTTTGCTATCCATGCGCCTTCGTCGCTTTTGCCACCGTTAAACGTGGTGGATTTCTTTTTGAGTGAGTCTCCGATTTTTTTGTGGATTTGTGTATTGGCGGTTTGGGCTTCGAGGAAACTTTCCGCGCCATGGGGCAACGCTAGGTATTCTTGTACGCTGGGTGCTTTGCCGCGGGCATGTGCGCCGCCGCTTATGCAGTTACCCAATGGGTAAGGTAGGGTGGTTGCTGCGTTTCCGCCAAGAAACTGGAATAATAATAATCCGTGGCGTTGGCTGCTGCTTCTGCGTTTGCGAGGCTTACGGCGAATGCGGTGTTTCCGCCGATGTTCTTGAAATCTGTGGTTCCATCGATTTCGTGGAGTGTATTGTCGATTTCTTCTTGGAAATCGGCGTTTAAGCCTGCAAGTTCAGGTGCAATCAAATCATCGACTTTTTTTATGGCTGCCTCAACGCCGCCTTGTGGATAGTATACTACTTCAGCTTTGCCTCTGCTTTTGCCTGCTGGAGCACCTGCACGTCCGAATCCACCCGCAGTGATTACATCGACTTCTATGGTTTCATCGCCGCGGTTATTGAAAATTTTTCGGGCAATGAGGTCCTCGATGATTGATGACACGCAACTATAACCTCAAGTGGCTATATTTTTGTTAGGGGCTTATTTTAGGTTTCGGAAAGATAGCTCCATAGCTTCTAGCACATACCGCAGAGGGGCAGCTTTGTCCATGGAGAAACCACGTAACTTCTCAGGGAGAGACATAGCCGCTTGTTTAACAGTAGATTTACTTTGGGGGTTGCTTGTTTTCCTTTATTTGGTTGTTGCCATGTGCCCTTCTTATTTCAACAACAACCAGCAAACTTGTGTGCAGCAGCTGTTTTGGTATTGGTTAGTTTAGGCGGTTGCAGGCTGGTTGAGGAGACTTCTGCAGCAGAACAAACTTCTGATCTACTGCTAAGCGAGAAAAACTAAGGTGAAGATACCGCGCCATGTTTCCTGCGCGAAAACACCACAACCAAAACCACTGTGCCAAGCGCCACAGCCAATAGAACAATAGCCATATCCCTCCAATCAAGACCCAGCAGTGTATCCGTCTGGGTGGCTGGTTGTATTGGGCTGGTGGCTGGGTAATTTGGGTTCTGTGAAGCGGGTTCTGTTGGGGTCGGTGCAGATTGTGTCGGCGTCGGTACAGATACCGAACCCTTCCCTACTGTTACAGTCTGGATGCTGCTCCAGTCACTTGATTCTCCGGTGAAGTTATAGAAATTCCCTGCTATCATGCCTGAGTTTATCGGATCAATGTGGCCTATCTGTGTCTGCACTTGAAAATCAAGTGTGCTGCCGGATGGAATGTCACTGCCGTAAGTGTGGGCTAGCAATGTACTGAGTTTAATGGAGTAAATTGTGTATGTGTTGGTTGAAGCTGGATAGGGTTTGAAGAATCCGCCTGAATATGCACCGTAGGAATGAGTGGTTTGTGTGCCATTGAATGGGTAGTAGATCCATGTGTCGCCGTAGTGGCCTTTGAATCTAAAGTTATAGTATAGTTGAATTTGGTTGCCGCTTGCATCGGTATAGGGTGTAAACGGTTGGTTTTCGATTGTGAATGTTACCGAGCAGTCGTCTATATGTTCGCCTGAACCGTTTGTGGTGGTGTTTCTTCCTGTATAGGGGTCTGTGGTGTAATTTGGGGGTATATCGTATGAGTTATCAACGTACTGTACGGTGAATTCTGGCGTCATTGGTTTAGATACTGCGGAGGCTGTTTGGGTTATTATTAGGCTTGAGGCTGCTAAGATTAGTATTAGGGCTAAGACAGGTTTGTTCATTTTAGCTCCTCTTTTTTCTTAGAAGTACTAAGGCAATCAAAGGGGTGGCTAAAAGAAAAGGCAAGATTGCTAACCAAGACAACTCTGGAACGGCAGGACTGGGAGAAGCTATTGGAGTGGAACCCGTAGATTTAGAAAGATGGGGTGTTGGAAATGAAGGCGTTAGAAGCGGAGTTGGAATTTTAACATCTGCCCAAGAAGGTACTTGGACATTCAAACTTGAAGCGTTGAAAGGATTATAAGTGGAAAATTATCCAGTTTATGCCACCTACAACGTAAGGCGTATTCCATACCGCCGATAATTCTACTTGAGACGCATTAGGGTAACTAGGACAAGTAATCGCTCCAGTAATTGCCCGCTCCACTATTATTCCAGTAATCGCTCCAAGGACGGTTTTGCCATAAATAGTTCTCATAAGTCGATGTGGAATTAGAAACAATGACTTCTGCTTGTTGCGCATTGTCAACGAAATTATTATCATAGAAAGTATAGTTGCCCCATGCCAAATATTAAGAGTGAAAGTACGAACACCAATAGCATTATGAGCCACATTGTTCCCGTAAACTAGTATTATCGAATCCAGTATTCGTTTGCAAACTACCTTGCACATAACTTACTGTTGCAAGACCTGGTCCAGAATTATAAGTTATAGTGTTACCAACGATAACGTTGTGTGAACCTTGTGCAATACAGATACCTTGAGTGCATTGAGTAATGGTATTGTTATAAACAATATCACTATTGCCCACATAGATACCTTTTCCATTTTTTAACAATGTTCCCATAATAAAGGTTCGAACTACTAAAATAACCACCTACAACCATCGCCATATTATTGGCGAAGATAGAATTGAAAGAACCAGAATTACTTATACCGCCTATTCCATTGTTACCACAGATTTTCGAATAGGAGCATTCAACATTGATAACTGTGTTTGACGTGTTGTTTGAGATGGTTTCATAGTTGCCTACGACGTTGAACCAAGACTGCGCATAATCATTAATCGTATTACCCATAATAATCGCATTATTGCCAATGACAGACATGCCTCCATAGCTGTTTATTGTTAATCCTGACATAACCAAATTATTTGCACGAAAATAGATCGCCGTTGCTCCCATGCCGGTATATTGTCCCATAATGTATATTGGTTCACTTGGTGGATGCAGGTTAACTATGGTGCTGGTTGAACCTTCACCAATCAATGATATGCTCTTGTTTGTCTGTAACGTCAGTTCATTGTAAGTTCCTGACCTTACAAGTATTATATCGCCATTTGTTGCATTTCCCATCGCTGAAGCAATCATTGGATAATCATCAGGAACAACGATTGTTTTTGATTGTGCTTTAACTGGTGCAGTTTGGAAGACAGCCATTGAACTTAGGAAGATTACGGCTATCAGTACTACTAAGACCTTACCAGTTTTTCGCATATTCCTCTTTAGGGTGGACTTTGGTTAAAAGTATTCTTGTATAGGTTTCTTGACTAAGCCCAGTCAAGGTTTCTTGACCTAACAATAAACATAGGATGGGTCCACTACATCGCTCGAAAGATATTTGATTTAGTTTAGCGGTTTTTCGATGCTTTGTTTGTTTATGGTCCAGAATTGATGTAACCTCCAGGTGATGTGTCTATACCGTCCGTCGCCACTATGAAAACGATGACTGTAACTATTATAATTATTAAGCCAAAAACAGCCAGCCCAATGCCTGCATTAAATCCGTATATTGAAAGTATAATGCCAAGAACAAGTAAAATTGCACCAATAACGCCAAGCCCAATCACTAAGTACGTCTTGATGCTGGGACTAACAGAACCTTTGGCTATAGCACCCATAGATAGCTAATAGAACCTGATGGCAATAAAAAGACTTCTTGCCAAGGAATATAGTGGGAAAAGTCCTACTAACTCAAGTTAGCGGTTTTCCGATTATTCCACATCAAGCTTGTCTTTTAGCTCTAACAGCGGCAACATTAACAACTGCCAAAACCGCCAAAACCCCAAGCCACAACCCAACCACCACAAAATCCCCCAACGACGAATAAGGATCGATTTTGCCAAAGTTATACAGTGCAGCATTAAGGTTCAAAGCGCCCATAAACACCACCAACACAGAAATCACCGCTGTCCCATAGAACGACAACTTTGATTTCATACCAAACAGCAAAAAGTAAGCTACAAAAACCATCGGCACATAAAACGCCAACGCACCCAACGCACTAAAAGGCCAACCCAGAATGTTCAGCTCCTCAGCTGTCCCTAAAATGTTAATTAGAAATATGGTTGAGATGACATCGAAGAACCAGCAGGCAAACCCAAACCCCTGCAGTGCCATCAGGAATGTTTTTGCTTTTTTGACGCTTTCATGGGCATCGGGGTTATGCTGGTTTGATTGATCCAATGTTTTGAGGCAGTTTAAGGCGAAGGGAACCGCTAAAACGGCAAAAAACGCTAACGAAACCGCCAGATTCAGGTAGCGGGGCAGCCAAAGCGCAGTCAAGAATAAACAGATTGCACTGGATGCAGCAGTGAAGCCCCGATAAACGGTTTTTGCGTGACTCATACGGTTTATGCCTTTCTGTTTAAAGCACCCCTCTGTGGGCTATAAGGGTTAGACGGTACTTTTTTGTACGCACAAATGGCTTTACCCCAACAAGCCAACGCCTTATAGAATAACATGTCACGTTTCAGAAAGCTCTCGGTTCTTGTATTGGCGATTGCGGTGTTAATGCTTATTTCAGGATGGATCGTGGAGGAGAACTATTCTGGGCCTCAGGCAAGGTCTGTAGCTGTAAGTTCAGAAACTTTCCCTTTAGCAGCCAACCAAACAACCTATCGAAGTGTTCCGCTTGATGCGTCGGGGGATTACACTCTTTATGTTAGTATTCCAAAGGATTCGGGCACAGTTTTTTCCGCCGCCATCTCCAATCAATCCCTACAAGATTGGCTATGCGGCAACTATAATGCGTCATGGGCTGGAACCGAGGACCATGGCAATTATGATTCTTACAGAATGGATTACTGGAGAGTAGTTAACGCGTTCTTCGGATGTTGCTAACGTTGTTTTCTGGAACCCAGAAGCGGCTGTGCAGCAGGTGAATTTTGAGGTTTCGCGTGACTGGTATGAATCAAATCCTGCAGGCTATTATGCAGGGATTGCTCTCATGGCGGCGGGTGTACTAGGTTTCTTGGCTGTTCCCGCTGTATGGACGGTTAAGAATAGGGCAAAAGTTGTGACTTTCAAGTGGACTGGCAAAAAAGGCGCCTCATTATTAATCGCCATTATTCTTCTTGGGGCGGGGCTCTGGGCGGCAAACACTTTTTCCCATCCGTTGCAGGGGCAAGAGACAGTTTCAAAAGGCATCACCCCCTTAGCTGCAAACGGCCAGCAATGCATAACTTATCAAGATCAAACAGGCGACTACACCTTCCAAGTTGATGCCGACATCGGTTTCGTGGAAGTTTACGTTAATAATGAAAACGGAACGGTTGGGTACTGGCCAAACGGCACCACCGTACCTATGAACCCCAACTTCAATGGCACTAAGGGCCAATTCACAATCAGTGCATGGGTACAAGAAAATCAGCAGGTCACACGCTACATTGTTTTCTATAATCCTGACTCAACCAGCAAAGAGGTCAACTACGAAGTCAACCGCTACGTAACCTATAGCAACTATTTCGGTTTGACTGCGGGGATTGCGGCGGCGGCTGCCGGGGCGATTGCTTTGGCGTTGGTGCTGCTGCAGGATAAGCTGCGGAACTTCAATCGGGCACTAGACAACCAAACGTAACCCCCCATTTAGAATCAAAGCCGCAACAAAAATTGCTTCCTAAAACATACATTTTTATCTAAAAGCAACCCATACCTACCTTTCAAGGTGAACATACAATGGGTAAAGGTTCAGGTTACGGAAAAGTTATCCTATTCGGCGAACACTTCGTTGTCCACGGAGTTCCCGGCATAGTTTCAGCGATTGATTCCTCCACTGATGCAGAAGTCAAAAAAGCCATAAAAGGCTTAAACGTAAAAGACGACCGCAAAACCGCCAAAGGCTACGGCGAAGAAAAACGGCTCCAGCAAATCGAATCCATCGAACGCATGCTAAAAGCCATGAAATTAGACCCCAAAACTCCGCTTGACATCTGGATAGGCGGCACATTACCCGGCTTCAGCGGCCTAGGCGCTTCAGCAGCATCCAGCGTCGCCATCGCACGAGCCATCAGCGAAGAACTCAACTTAGGCTTAACCAACGAGCAAATCAACGCAGTCGCCTACGAGGGCGAAAAAGCCTACGCAGGCAACCCATCAGGCATCGACAACACCGCAGCAACCTACGGCGGCTTAATGTGGTTCAAGAAAAACCCCGCAGGCGGACAAGACCTCGTCGAAAAAATCCATGTACGCAAACCAATCGAAATCGTCATCGGCAGCACAGGCAAAACCGCCAACACCAAAGCCATGGTTGAAGGCGTCGCTGACCGCAAAAAAGCTAACCCAGCCAAATATGACCCACTCTTCAAACAAGCGGAATCTCTAGCAGTTGCAGGGCGAAAAGCACTCGAAGCAGGCGATCTCAAAAAATGCGGCGACCTCATGAACGAAAACCACCGCATACTCCAAGAAATCGGCGTGTCCAGCAAAGAACTTGACCAACTCGTTGATATCGCCCGTAAGCAGGGTGCATTCGGCGCCAAGTTGACCGGCGGCGGAGGCGGAGGTTGCATGGTTGCACTGACTCCCGGCAAAGAAGTTCAAGGTAAAGTCGTAGGTGCCTTCAAAGGTGCAGGCTACGATTATTTGATGACCAGAATCGGCATCGTAACCTACTAAACAGCTGGGCACAAAAGCCCAGTCTCAATTTCTTTTTAGTTTTTACGCATCTAAACAGTGCCAATTAAGATTGTAATCGACCGCTATCGACGCCACCGATTTAGTCCAGAAACCTTCACAAGACTTAGACAAGAAAATTGGACAAATAAGGATATTTATTGCCCGCCATAAAAAGCGAACCCATGAGTATCCTAAACAAAAGCTTGGTTTTGCTGTTGATCGTAACAGTTGCAGCGGCAAATGCGCCCAATACAATTGACGCATTCACTGATTCAACCCAGTCTGGCAGTCAGGTTTGGAGCAAAACCTTCGGAGGAACCTGAGCGGAGTGGGCTTTTTCTGTAATACAAACATTCGACGGCGGATACGCCACTGCAGGCTACACAGCCTCTTCGGGTGAGGGCAAAGCGGACGCTTGGTTAGTTAAGACCGATTCTTCTGGCAACATTTATGGAATCAAACCTACGGAGGAACAGGTGACGACCAATTGATTTCTATGATTATCTAGTGACGAGGTTTTGTACTGTCAGGTTCCACAAACACTTTTGGAACTGACTACTGGGATGCTTGGTTAGTTAAGGTTTCGAGTGTTGCACAAAGCCCAGCTCAATCAACGTACCTTTAAACCAGGTTCTGGACCAAAGTTAGGTGTAAGATCTCTCTAGTCCACAGAATCATTTATTCTGCGACTCATACAACGCAAACAACCCGAAACGATCGGGTCCTTGCATGCTTTCCCGAGGATAACAAACACGAATCAACGACTGAAAAATATTCATCACCATCAAATTATTCAGCACCAACACGCGGTGGGTTTTAACGCGATTTATTTTTTCTCGGAGACATATAGCTCGGTATTTGGGGTAGATTACTATTCTGTTAAAAGTGCTTAGTTTTTGGTTCATTTCTGCCATCGTCGACTTTGACTCTGGTAGGTGATTGCTTCTATGCCCATATCCGGGCCTAATTGCTCGTTGTAGGATATTTTTGCCGCTCCACTATCGCGATTTAGACGATATCTCAGGGTCTATCTTGGGCTCTGCACCTATATGGCGAAATTGGTTGCGGAATCTAACATTTTCCGATTACCTTGGCATAACTGCCAAGTAGGGTTCAGGTGCCATGTCAGCCGTTGCATATACAGCTAAGGCTATACTCCAGAAAACGTCGTCGTGTGTTCCCTGCGGATGACTAAATGATAATCCTCCGTCTGCACGCAGCGCAAACCGCTCTATATTTAACTCGTTGCAGATATCGCCCCGGTATGGTTTCTCAAACGACACCATGGGATAGAAGAAGCGTCTGTCTTGCATGCGTTTCTTAAGTAGGTTGGCCATCTCGCTTTTGCGGGGTACACTGAAGTTAACGCCCTCAGCATTCTCTATGTCGGCATTTTCCATGTCAGCAATGAAGCTTGGACCTTCACGGGTGATGTCGACTCGAATTTTTTGGAATCCGCCCCAGCGATCTTGCAGGGCTTTGATGTAACCCAAAACGGTGGCGTCATAGGTGGGATGTGGAAAAATCTTTAGATGCCTCAGCAAAAGCTTTTCATCAACTACCTCCACCACTGACAACACGTGAAAGTCCCTGGTTTGTGCCGGGTCCAAACCCAAATAGAAGTCGCCTTCATAGCTTTTCTCGGAGTTAAACAACTGTAGATCCATGCTGCAACTTTTTTCAGTGCCAATACAGGAAGCAATTAGGCTCTGATTTAGCCAGACGTTATCGTCTTCAACCCAATCCGCCATCATTTCCCTCTGCCAACGGGAGGGGTCCTCGCCCATCTGCGTCTTGATACTCTGCAGGGTTTTTGGCAAGAGTGGACCATTTGGGCTTAGCGCCTGATTGAATGTAACATGCGAAGTTTTGAATTCCCCAAAATTCTTATGGTTAAAAATCTTGTAAAAGACGCTATCAGTGTTCCAGGGCGTGCTGCTGCAGACGAATTTACCATTGGTAGTTGCAAGCGTGTAGAGGATGGCGTCGTAGAGGTCTTGGTCGTTAGCTACAAAGTTGAACTCATCCGCATACACTACATCAAATGTTGGGCCTCTGATTGTTTCAGGGTTGTTAGGGAAAGCTTCAATGCTGCTTCCGTTAACAAAACTGATCCGGGTTTTTTGTGGCTTAAAGACAATGCTTGGTGGTAGCTTGTGGGCGAGGATGGCTATTCGTGATATGATTCTTTTGGTTTGCCGCCAAGAAGGCCCCACTATACCGATCTCCGCGTTGGGGTGGGTAACCGCGTACTTTAGCAGCAGCGCAGATATGGTTTGGCTTTTTCCGCTTTGGCGACACCAACGGGCAGCCGTAAACTGGTTATTTTCAAAGATATCCGCGAACTCTTTTTGATAGGCAAAGAGTTTAAAACCCAAGACCTGCTCAAAAAAGTCAGCAGTATTAGCGCTTAATTGTTGCGTCCGCTCCGTAACTGTTTGCCTAAGTTGATTATGTTCCCGCTCAAGCTCACGGTACTTAGCTAGGAACTGGTTGGGGCGATAAGCTCGGGGTTCTTTCCCGAATTTCTCGAATCGCCTGCTGGAGCGCCGCATTCTGCTCAACTACCTCCTCTAATTTTTCTTCCACCTCTCGCATGTGGATGTAGTCAACAATTATTTCCTTATACGTCTTTGAGATGTTAGCAACAGCCATCAACCGCTGGACCTCAAGCCTGTTCAACCCGGGTTTAACGGACGCCTTTAAGACACCTGATAGGATCTTTGCGGTTTCCTCAACACTGAGCAACTCCCTTGGAAGATCAATCGCAGTATCAACATATCCCTTAACCTGCAACTGCAAACCCAAACGTTGACTTTTTGTAATCACTGCTTTGGGCGTCTTTTTGAGTTTAGCAGCGATTTCATCCACGTTCAAGTTGGCTTCAACAAGGGCTCTTAATTGTGCTTCTTCTTCTGCCTTCCACACTTTACCCGGCATAACTATCGATAACTCTGTTGCCACTAGAAACTTATAAATTCCCTACTCAGAACCTGAAGAACAAAAAATTGCCCAACAAAAAATCTGCTCAACTCAACATACTGCCCCATCCGCACCCCATCCCACCCAACATAGCTCAACATACCCGATGGGACAAAAAAAGAGCTCCACCCACCCACAAAACACTTGAAAATCAGCCCAAACACAAAAACCAACCGCCCCCACAACCCCCAGATGGGATGGGACACCCCAAACCGCACTGCCCCCACCCAAAAGAAAAAAGACAAAACGCCGATTGTTTTTTAAGAAGCAACCAGCTAAATCTGCTAAAGGCGAACCAAAGTGGGCTTAAGAAACTTTATAGAACAACTCCAAAAAACCAATGAATTAACCAAGATCACAAAGCCCGTCTCAACCGAGTTTGAGATGGCAGGCATCATCGCTGCACTCGGCGAAAAACCAGTCCTTTTCGAGAACGTCAAAGAATCCAGCATCCCAGTGGTGGCTGGGTTGGTTTCTTCTAAAGAGCTGATTTGCCGCAGTATGGGCATCACAAAAGAGCAACTTCTGCCAAAACTGCTTGACGCCATCGAGCATCCAGTTGCGCCACAAATGGTAGAGAAAGCCCCTTGCCAAGAAGTCGTCCATACAGGCGCAGATGTGGACTTAACCAAACTCCCAATAATGCATTACACCGACAAGGACGGCGGAAAATACATCGCCTCAGCCGTCTCCATCGTCAAAGACCCGGAAACGGGCAAACGCAACATGTGCTTCCACCGATTGATGCTTAAAGACAAGAACCATTTTGTCGCCCGCATCGTCGAGCACAGAGGCACAGATACCGCGCTGGCTAAGGCAGGCGGCGAATTAGACATCGCAATTTGCCTTGGCAACTCAACCGCAACCCTGCTTTCAGCAGCCACCACCCTGCCGATGGGCGCTGACGAGTTAAGCATGGCAAACGTGCTAGAAAAAACTGATTTGGTGAAATGTAAAACAGTTGACTTAGAAGTCCCCGCTGACTGCGAATTCGTCTTTGAAGGCAGAATTACCAAAGAGAAAGCCACAGAGGGACCCTTCCTTGACTTGACCGGCATCGTTGACCGCACACGCCAACAGCCCGTGGTCGAAATCAAATGCGTCACACACCGCCAAAACCCCATTTACCAAACCATCCTTGCGGGCAGAAACGAGCACAAATTCCTAATGGGCATGCCCAAAGAACCAACCATCTACAAAGAAGTCAGCAAAGTCTGCCAATGCAAAGACGTCTACATCACACCCGGCGGATGCAGCTGGCTACACGCCGTTGTCCAAATCAAAAAACAAAACCCGGATGACGGCAGAAAAGCCATAGATGCCACCTTCAAGGGGCATGGCTCACTCAAGCACTGCGTCATAGTCGACGAAGACATCAACATCTATGACCCACACGACGTGGAATGGGCAATCGCTACACGTTTCCAAGCAGACAAAAACAGCGTCATCCTCTCTAACCAGCCCGGCTCATCTCTTGACCCCTCAGGCGACTTAAGCGAGGGCAAAAAGGCGACCACAGCCAAAGCAGGCTTAGACGCCACCGCACCCTTGGTTTCGACGGGAAAAGGCTTTAGTAAAGTAGACTACGTAAAAGTTGACCTAAACAAGTACCTGTGATAGCTATGGAATTGACTAAGCAAGAGCAAGCAATGCTGGATGGCAAAGAAGGCTACGCCGTCCGCAAAAGCATGGAAATCTTGGTTGCGCTGGGAGAAATTTTCGGCGCTAAAAGCCTCATCGATGTAGGCAGCGTCCAAGTAGCCGGCGTAAGCTACCATAACCTCGGCGATGCCGGATTAGAATTCCTCGACTCACTCGCAAAGGATGGCAGAGTCAAAGTCCTGACCACCCTAAACCCAGCAGGCATGGACCTCGAAAACTGGAAGCAACTCGGCATCAGCCCCGAATTCGCAGAAAAACAAAACCTCGTCATCGACGCATTCCAACGCATGGGCATCCTAATCAGCTGCACCTGCACACCCTACCTCATCGGCAACCTGCCACTCTACGGCGAACACATCGCATGGTCAGAAAGCAGCGCAGTCACTTTTGCCAACTCAGTGTTGGGTGCACGCACCAACCGCGAAGGCGGACCATCTGCACTGGCAGCAGCATTTGTGGGCAAAACCCCCTGCTACGGCTTACACCTCGACGAAAACCGTGTGCCAGATGTCCACGTCCAAGTAAACACCCCCTTAACCAAACTCTCAGATTGGGGCGCACTCGGCTACGCCATCGGCAAAAAAGCAGAAAACAAAATCCCCTACATCACAGGCATCAAAACGGCAACCCTGGATGAACTCAAAAGCTTCTGCGCCTCAGTAGTAACTTACGGCGCTAAACCGCTCTTCTACATGAAAGGCATAACACCAGGAGCAGAAGCCCAAACCCAACCCAAAGAAACAGTAACCATCGAAGCAGCAGACATCAAAAACGCCTACGACAACATCAACGACGATCGTAGAGGACATAGATTTTGTCTGCGTCGGCTGCCCCCATTGCTCAATCAAAGAAATCCAAGAAATCGCCAGACTTACTCGAAGGCAAAAAAGTCAAAGAAGGCACAGAACTCTGGGTAGCAACCTCACGAACAGCCAAACAATTAGCGGACAAACGCGGCTACACAGCCACCATCGAAGCAGCAGGCGGCAAATTCGCATGCGACACCTGCATGGCAGTAGCGCCATTAAAAGGCAGATTCAAAGCCTTAGCAACCACATCGGCGAAGGGCTGCTTCTACTCGAGACAGAGCCTCATGAAAACCAAGATGGGCAGTATGGAAGAATGCGTTAATGCAGCGGTGACCGGAAAATGGAACAATTAAAAGGCACGAATAATCTACAAAGGCAAAGCCCAAGGCGAAGCACTGGTAACTACGATGCCTATTAGCTTCTATGGCGGAGTTGACCCCAACACAGGCGTAGTTATGGAAAAAGGGCACGAATTAAACGGCGTCAGCGTGAAGGGCAAAATCCTCGTCTTCCCACAGGGCAAAGGCAGCACAGTGGGCAGCTACACGCTCTATCGCCTAAAAAAGAACGGCGTCGCCCCAGCAGCCATGATAAACAAAGAAACCGAAACCATCGTCGCAGTCGGAGCCATCATCAGCGAAATACCCATTCGTAGACAAAATTGACGTCTCCAAATTTAAGACAGGCAATAAAGTAACAGTAGAAAACGACACAGTCTCAATCAGTTAATTAGCGCCCTCTTTAGAGGGATTCTTTTCGTTTTTTGGTATACTTAATTACAACAGTTTAATTGTCGCTAGATATCTTTCTTTTCTTGGCTTTTGACTTACGCAAGTGAATTGCTACCAGAAAAATAGATACAGCGATTATAACCCCAACAGCTACTTGCGCATAAACCACATAATTTGTTTTGGGTAAAATGCTATTTTGTGGGTAAGTTGGCGATGGCGAAAGCGCCAAAGGCGTTGTGCTGTACCCAATCGGAGTGTACACTTCAACTTGGCTGCCGTTAACTGCAAAATAATATATTTTATCATTCAACACGGTGCGGGCAGAGTAACCTAAAGTTGAAGTAGAAAGGGATTCTGCGGTGCTCCAAGAATCATTTAACAGATCATAGACATAACTGAAAGCTGGAGTTGTTGGATAATATGATTGTGCCCCGATATAGTAGATTCTTTGTGGAGCAAAACGTCCCGTTGTTGCGCATACAAATGTAAGATGAGAGGCTTGAGAATTTGTAACAGGTGGGTTGGTTCCAGATAACCAATTGTCAGTCTTTGTATCATAAATTATCATGCGAGGGGGCGAATTATAGTTTGGCGAAGTGAAACAATAAATTCTGTCGTTAATTACAACCGTTTGATCTATTCGTGGGTCCTGTATTTCCATGGCGAGATACCAAACTGGAAATGGAGTTTTGGCGGTCCAACTGTCAGAAGATGGAACAAACATTTCAAGGTGTCCACTTCTTCCATCCAAAAGATAGATTTTTCCATCAACCGCGTTAGCTATGGGGAAATATTCTATTTGGTAACTTGGAACAGTGCCATTTCTCCATGAGTCATGGGTAGTGTCGTAGATTTTTACAAAATCGAATTCTTTGTTCTGTCTACCCTTGTGAACTCCGCCTATCACATAAATCTCGTTTTGCAGCGTCACTGCTGTATAGGCGCAGTCGTCTCCTTTACCTTCCCATTCAAACGGTATTCTTAAAGGTGCTTTTTCGGTGCGAGACGCCAGTGGCGGGGTCATGGCAGAAAAAGCCACTTCGGAAAACGTAAATTTTGCCGTCTGCGGCAACTGCGCCATAAACGTCTCCTAGAGGTGTTTTGGGTATTTTGAGTTCCCAAGTGTTCTCTTGACTGCGCAGCTGTATCCCTTGGAAGGGCTGCAATCAAGCTTAGACTTAACAGTGCAAGCATAAAAAAGGCAAGACGTGATTGTTTTGTTACTACTTGTCATTGTGCACCGATTACTTGGCTAACACTAGCGTACCTTATGTAATTTACGCTAAAAACTACAAGTTGATTATCATCTAGTGTTAATGCACTCAGCAAATCGGTAAAACGGTTTTCGATCTCTTCCTCCACGTCGGTAAATGGTTGGAGCAGGTTCTGACTTTTTTATGTGGTGGATTTCTTTTTATGGGTGTCCAATGCGAATAAGTGGTGTGCTGTGATATTGCTCAACTGGATTTGCGCTGTTCAATTATTCACAAATTCAGTCTATATATAGAGGGAGGGGGTACCTCGGCAAAGCAACAAAAGTACGCTTATGTATTCTTTATATAAGGGAGGGGTAGGTGCCTCTGAGGTAGGTAGGTCCACCTGCACTTAAAACCGAGTTGCTTGCCCAAACCGCCGCAACCAGCCTGCAACCGCCTAAACCAGCCAACCCCAAAACAGACGCCAAAACCAAACCCGTTGGTTGTTGTTGTGTATAGCGGCTTTTCGGCAACAACTACAAATAGAAAAATTGGTTAAGTACTAGAAATAGCCTCCAAATAACACCTATTCGGAGAAAAGCCACAGTTTTCTTGTCGCTTTAACTTTAAGGCACCACTAACCATAAAAGGGTGAAATGCGAATTGATGCAGTGAGGCTATAATACACCTAATGTCAATGAGAGATCCAGTTTGCGGCGCAGTTCTCGATGAGAATACTGCAAAGTTCAAAATTTCTTACGAAGGAGAAACCTTCCATTTCTGCAGCTTAGTCTGTAAGAAACGATTCAAGCGTCAACCCACTAAATTCGTTAAATAATCCTTTTACCCCAAAAAAAGGGTGGGGGAAATGGTTGGTTGCTTGCTTCTTGGTTACTTGAAGAGTTTCCAGACAAGAGCAGCTATGATGCCGCCGATGATTGGAGCCACTATGAATAACCAAACTTGATTCAGCGCTAGTTCCGCCGACAAATAAGGCTGGGCCTAAACTTCTTGCGGGATTCACTGATGTTCCGGTGATTGGTATACCAACGAGGTGAATTAGCACCAAACTCAATGCCGATGGATAAACCTGCGAATCCTTTTGGCACACGTTCATGAGTTGAGCCATGCACGACAAGTACAAAGATGAAAGTCAATACGATTTCTGCAATTAATGCTGACATCAAATTGTATCCTGCTGGGGAAGCTGTTCCGTAACCGTTTTGGCCTAAACCTGTTGTTGCCAAACTATACGATGGAATACCGCTTGCTATGGAATAGAGTATGCCTGCTCCGATTATTGCACCGATGCATTGGAAAACTATGTATAAAGCGGCATCTTTTACGCTGATTTTTCTTGCGATAAGCATTGAAACAGTGATAGCGGGGTTTATGTGGCAGCCGCTTATGCCGCCGATGGCATACACCATTGCCATCACCGCAATACCGAAAGCGAATGAGATGCCTAAGAATCCGATGTTATAGCCTGCGATGACTGCGCTGCCGCAGCCCATGAGTACTAGAACCATTGTGCCGATTAATTCTGCTGTGTATCTTGTGATGGGTTTGATTTGTGTTGGGACAGAAGCTGGTTTCTCTACTTTTTCTACTTCACTTGTCAATTGTTTTTCCTCTTTTTAGCTGTTTAGCGTTTACTCTCTGTGTCTTAATAAATAATTGTTGTATACAAAAAAACGCTAAAATGGATGTTCTGCTTAGAGTTTTTCGCTAGCAGAAATATCCATAAGCACTAAGCCTGATACCAGTTTCGGATAAAAATCAGTGCTCTTTTCAGGTAAAACTTCATGCTGCACCGCAACTTCTGCAACTGTTTTAGCCTTAATCGGATTCACCAGAAACGCTATGCTTGCTTCGCCGCGGCTGACTTTTGCAACGGCGTCTTTTGCCCAGCGCTCATAGAGGATTGTGTCGTCTATGGTTAATTGGCCCGTTTTTAAAACCTGCTTAAACACGATATCTCGCAGGATGACTACGTCGAAGACTTTGGTTTCTTTCGACACCGTTTGAGATACATATTGAAGGACTGAGGGATCATGTTTTAGAATTAAGCCGCATGCTTTAGCGCCGTCATAGGCGCAGAATGCATGTTCGCCAACGTGGCTGGCTAAGAAAGCTTCGATAGCTTCCACCGTGGGCTTGATATCTGAGACTTCAAAGAAGCATTTTAACCCATCAACCACATCGGGTGTTAACTTGTACTTCTTTAGCAATCTATGGGTTGGTAAAACCACTAATCCCGGTTCTTGAACCGGAACCATATAACACATGTAAAAATTGAAGGCTTGATCTTCTGTCCAGTTGCCCTTGCTGCGCATTTCATCGCGGTAGGCAACTGCGCTTTCATATCGGTGGTGACCATCGTTGATGACTACGACTTTGGGGGCAATGAGCGCTTTTAATTCAGCGATTTTTTGTGGATCAGAAACTTTCCAAACTGTATGCTTAACACCCAATGAATCGGTTGTTTCTATCATTGGCTTGGTTTTAGCTACTTCCGCCATGTATGCGATGGTTTTTTGTTCAGGGTCTTGGTACATGAGGAATACTGGTTCGAGGTCTTTTTGGACGGTGCGTAGCATGTTTAATCTGTCAGCTTTTGGCGCTTTGAAAGTGGCTTCATGCGGAAAAACTATGTTATCGCTGTATGGATGAAGCTCCACTGCCGCAATTATGCCTGTTCGGGCAATGCGTTTGCCTTCTAAGTTGAATTCTTGGCGGGAAATGAAGAATGCCGGTTGACTCTCTTTAGCCATAGCGCCTTCAGATAGCCACTGCGAAATGCGTTGATTCGCCACATTATACTTGTCTTCTTCCATGGGCAGAATGAGGCGGCAGAAATTGTATGGTGACAAAGCGTAGTATTGTTTTTGCATTTCTACGTCGATTTTGTCGTAGGGTTGTGTGATGAGGTTTTCTGTTTTGCCCGCTTTTGGCGTGTAAGTTATGGCTTTGAAGGGTCTAATGTCAACCAAGCAGTGTCAACTCACAGTTTCAGTTTTTCAAGCGCATCTATAACGTTATTGGCTATTTGTATGCTTGCCCGATGTTGCGCTTCAAATGTTTGGGCACCCATATGTGGCGTAGCAATCACGTTTGGTAGCGTGAGGAGTTTGTTGTTTTTGGGTGGTTCCTCTTCGAAGACATCCAAGGCTGCGCCTGCAACTTTGCCGCTGATGAGTGCTTGGTAGAGGGCTTCTTGGTCGATTACGCCGCCACGTGAGCAGTCGATGATACGTACGCCTTTCTTCATTAAGTCAAATTCTTTGGTGGAAAGCAGGTGGCGGGTTTTCGGTGTTAATGGTACATGGATTGTTATGAAGTCTGCTTGAGGCAACATATCGGTTAAGGGTACAAATCGGTCGTAGACGCATTCTTCGACTACAATCACTTTCATACCCAACGCCAATGCTAAGCGTTCGACGTCTTTGCCGATGTAACCGCAGCCGATTACCCCCAAAGTTTTACCGTTAAGTTCAATGCCCATGAGTTTTTCTTTTTCCCATTTCCCATCACGCAAAGTTAAAGTGCTTTGTACGATGTTTCGGGCGAGTGCTAACATGTGGCCGATGGTGAGTTCGGAGACGCTGATGTAGGAAACATGCGGCGTATTAACCAATGTTATACCCATTTGTTTGGCGCGTTCATAGTCAACGTTATCTAAACCTTCGCCTGCTCTGCCGATTACACGGAGTTTTTTGGCGTTGTCTAAAAGTTCTCCTTTAACTTTGGTTGCGCTGCGTACAATTAAAACGTCGTATTCGCCGATGATTTTGGGGAGGTCAGGTTTGGGAATATCCCATCCCCGAGTTACCTCATAGCCTTCTTCTTGGAGGGTTTTGATGCCTTCGTCAGCGATTTTGTCGCTAACAAGGATTTTAATGGTCACTACAATCCCCAAATAGAGTCGATTTGAGCGATTACGTCTTTGATGCCATCGAGGTTCCATTCGCCCATGTGGCCGATGCGGAAGGTTTTGTCAGCTAATTTTCCGTAGCCGCCAGAGATCATGTAGCCTTTTTCTGCGAGTTTCTGGTTTAATGCTTTGACGTCTTTGCCGTTGCTGTTTATGCAGCTCACAGTGATGGATTCGTAGCCTGGTTCTGGGAACATGCTGAAGTGTTTCTTTGCCCAGTTCTGGGTGTAGGTTGCCATGTCTTGGTGGCGTTGGTAGACTTTATCGTAGGTTTCCTCGAGCAATAGGTCCATGCGTTTGTTTAGTGCATAGAGTAATGAGACGTTTGGTGTGAAGGGTGTTTGATGTTTCTTTTCGAATTCGAAGATGTCGACTAGGTCGGTGTATGCGCCTCTGTTGGGCACTTGGGTGGCACGTTGGATTGCTCGGTCGCTAACAAGTGCAACTGCTAATCCAGGTGGCAGTGCGAAGCATTTTTGGGTGCTGCCAAAGACGATGTCGCAGTTGAATTCTGAGGGTAATGTTTTGTCGCCTGCCATTGAGGAGACCGCATCTACGGCGAAGATGATGTCGGGGTATTCTTTTTTGACCATTTTACCGATTTCAGCGATTGGGCTTCGGACACCTGAAGAGGTTTCGTTGTGGCAAACGGTTAGGGTGTCGTATTTGCCTGTGGCAAGTTTTTCTGCAACCATATCTGGTTTGATTGCTTTGCCCATTTCAACCTCGAAGACATCGGTTTGTTTGCCGCATGAAGCGAGGGTTTGTGCACAGCGTTTGGAGAATGCTCCATTGACGCATGCAAGCGCTTTTTCTTTTACTATGCTTCTGCCGATTATGTCAAACCACAATGTTCCTGAACCAGTGGTGACTGTTGGTTTGTAATCGGCTGTTAATTGGAAATATTTTGCGATTTTACCTGTGATTCCGCCGTATAGGTCGGAGAACTCTTTTTCTCTATGGCCAATTAGGTACTGGGTTTGTTCATTTAGTATTTCTTTACTTACTTCTGTTGGACCCGGAATCAAGAGTTTTTTGTGCATGCTTTGAGCCTTCAGTCAGAGAAGGTTAACTTTGAAAATATAAGGCTTATGTGCAGGCTGTATGTGCTTTATGCCTTCAAAGCGCCAAGGAATTAAGAGTCTGCTGATAGGGCAATCTATCTCCTCCACATTTATAGATACAAAAAAGGCTCGGCTGGAGATCACGCGACGTCTTTGAGCGATAAAGAAGATAGGTTTTGAGCTTCACTCAGGCAAACAAACCTTAAAATTCACACACTGATTTAGCATAGTGCTTTCGGTTTTCTGTTTTTCAAGGAAAGGCATTTTTTATGACTGACATGAAAATACCCTTTTTTACTGGCATAATATGCATCATTCTAGGGATAGGCATCATAATCGGCGCAGGCATCGCCCTCCCAATCATAAACAACACCCTAAACAACATACAATCCACCGCCTCAGCTTATCTCACCAAAGCAGATAATGCTCTACTAAGTGCGCAAAACGCCATAAACTCAACCCAAGTCACCCTACTATACCTAAGCGACGCCACAAACATCAGTATACCAGCATTATCGAGCAGCGGCGAATTAACCGGCAACATCGCAACCAACCTGACCTCCATCGGCTCAACAGTGACTGGCGCTGGGCAAACATTAGGCAGCATCTCCATCGCTGGAGTTAGCCCTTTTGGTTCAGTCGGAACCACCATATCCTCGATAGGTCAACCAATAACTGATGCAGCATCCAAACTTCAAAGCGTATCCACAAGCATAAACTCCATTCGACAACAAGCCGCTGATGTACCCAACAGAATAAACGGTATAACTGTCCAGCTGGATAATGTGAATAGTACACTTGGAGATTTGAGATCATCGGTTATTGACACAGAAAACTCACTGCCAAGCTATTTTAATACAATATGGTTGGTTTCTGTCTTGGCTATTGTGGGCGTAATGGGTTTAGGCGCTATTTTCCTGTTACTGGGCCTATCTCTGCTTTCGCTAAGACATAAAGCACTTGAAAATACTAAAAGCATCTATAGGCTATATGCCAAATACCCTGTCTGATTGCTTCTTGGGTTAATCTTGCTGTTAGGGTCGTCGAGAAGTCAGCTTGGTTTGTTTTCTTTTTTTTTCTATTAGCTGACTAATGGCGAGGGTCACCTTACATAAAAACCGCAAAAACCCAAGACGAACCCCCTCCCAGCAAACGGGTGATATCAAAAAAGTTGTTTATTCATGGTTTTTGGCAGATAAGCAACCGCTACCTTTATGAGTGCTTTTCACCAATAGTTTAGTTAATACTTTTTAGAAGTTTAACTAAAGGTGGAACTTTTTATGCAAGCCAAACAAAACCAAAAACCACAAAAAATCGGAGAAAACCCACAACCCATCAACCAAAGCAACCATGAACAATAGTTTTCTTCTCCCACATTTAGGAACCACCCATTCCAAACGGTGATTAAGAATGGCATGCCGATACCTTACAAGCAAAAAAACATGCAGCGCACTCCTAAACTCAGCCAAAATCCCCGAAAAAATCGCACTCTACTGCAGCGACCGCAACTGCTACACTTGCCCCCGCTACAGATTCGTACAAGCCAAAACCAAAAACCGATTAGAAATAAAAGCACCATAAAAAAGGATGCTCAACGCCCATCAACCGCTGTTTCCTGCAACGGTTTCGGTTTGGGTTTTGACAAGGTTTTTATGGGTGCAGGGGAAATACTGTTCCACCAACACTGTGTGGGGCCTTCGGCTAGCTTGGTCCAGGCTTGTAGACTTGGGCTCTATAGACTCCGGTTCAAATCCGGGAGGCCCCACCAATCAACTTTTAGCTTTTAGACAGTTAAAATGATAGCGTTTTAGAGGTGTTTTCGCATAAAATGCCACCTAAGAATTCTTACGGCTTTACTATAGACAGAATAGAAACTCTCGCCGACGGTTTATTTGCAACCGTCATGACCATTTTAGTCCTAAGCTTAGTAGTACCAACAATAACTGGCCCGAGCACCGAAGCCACACTTGAAGCCGACCTTTACGGCTTACTTCCCGACTTCTTCGCTTATATCATCACTTTTGTCTTCCTGGGGGTTCTTTGGATAAGCCATCAAAACATGCTAAGACATATTGAAGTGGTCGACCTGAAAGTTTTGTGGATCAATATTCTCTTGCTGATGAGTATCGCGCTTGCACCCTTCTCTACGGCATTGCTGGGAAGATACCCTATGCAACCTGTTGCCGTGTTCACTTATGGGTTAAACGCTTTGGCGATTTCGATACTGTTCAATGTTCTTTGGTTCTATCCTCGAATACGGCATTTAACCCACGAGGAACCCGACCTAGAAGTAATCTCAAAAAGGAGTAAGATCGCTCTTGTGGGACCTACGGTTTATGGGTTAGCCACGGCGTTTTCGTTTGGGGCTCCTGTAGTTAGTTTAGGGTTGTATATTTTCGTGACTGTTTTCTATATTTTGTTCGGCGGGAGATATTTTCATTAAGCGCCTGCCGGGTGGAGTAGACTTGGCTCTATAGACGCCGGTTCAAATCCAGGAGACCCCACCAATCCATCACTTCTGAATTGCTTGTTTTTTTATGTTAGTTGTTGCTGTGGGCCCCTCTTATTTCAACAACAACCAGCAGGCTTGGCTGCAGCGGCTGTTTTGGTGTGGGCATGTTTTGGCGGTTGCAGGCTGGTTGTGGCTGATTCTGCAAGCAGTTCAAGCCTGTTAGACGGCTAAATAAAACACCAAAAAGATTAGCTGCAAATTGAAGCTCAACAATTCATTGTAATCAAAGACACAATAATTTCCTTGTTAATGAAGCAACCCTCTTATCTGTAACCGGAAGCCCCGTTTTTACAGCGACTATTTCTAAACAGTCTTTCACGATTGTTTGGGCAGCTTTTGCGATTTCTTCTGGAGCAACCATTTCGCCCTTAGAGATGCCTTTGCAGTTTTTGGCTGCAAGCGGATTTAAGTCCACAAATATCTTGTTTGTTTTAGGATCAAAGTCTGTTATGATGAATGGCTCCAAACTGCATATCGACGGTTTGACGTCATGAATCTTACATGTGTTTTCTTCGGTAAAGAAAATGCAGCTTCCATCTTGTTTTTTGCGGATATTCCTGTTTTGAGGATCGTTAGGTGCTTCTAAAAAATCCACGAAGCCTTTAGCTTCTATTTTTTGTTGTTCTTTCAAATTAATATCTGGTGGTTGGTCTCTACAGCAGACTCCGCAGCATTTGCAGTGGAAGCTTAGAGAGTCGGGAAATATGACGTTTTCAAAATGCATGGCAACCATATCTTGGAGCCTTATGTAGACATGAGCAGAGTTAAAGTTTTCAATTCAACTTTCAATGTTTAACCATATCATTTTCGAATTGACCAATTGATGATAGGTTTAGACCCCGGTTTTAAATCGGGAGACCCACAATTCGTCGAGATATCACTAAATTAGAAAAAGATAAAAAACGCAATTTTCTATTTTCAAAATCATTATTTTTGCAATTAAACAAAATATTTCTTATGCCTATCCTGCTTATACTTGCCCATGCCACAATCAAGGCACTTAACGATATCTTCATCCTCATCAATGTGGTTGCTGCCACAATTAGAACATGTACATAAAACGTTTGTCAAAATTTTCATCCTCAATTCCATAATTTATAGCTCACCTATCTTATTTTAGGGTTGGCTATTATTTTCTTATTTCTTCCATCGATTTTTTAGTAAATGATGCATTATAATTTTGGCATATTTCTGCTTGAGTAAGCCCGAAAAACCCTTTGTATGCCCCTATGTGTGGTTTCTTGTTTTCAGGGCATTGGGGATTAAGGCAGAGTGTACTCGCCGCATACACCCTCTGTTCGTTTAAGTGTTTGATCGCAAGAAGGGCATTTCATAGCATTACTCAAGCCGATGTTTATTGTTATGCGGATTTAAGACTTTGTACCATTGAAATTGATATTCTACGCTTGCTAATTTTTTATAAAATAAAAAAATATTGAGGTTACTCCTTTGATGTGCAAGAATGCAAGGATACCTTCAAGAACAAGAAGAAGCCACTTCTTTTATGTAGGAAGAAATTGTAAATGTCAAAGAAAGGCGAAACAGGACAACAAGACAGGTCAAAACCTAAACCGGAAACGAAGAAAGGCAGAGATGACAAGCGCAAGAAGAAGAAGGCTGACCGGCTTCAAAGACAAAAGACCCGAGAGGAATAGTTAGTTTTTATCTTAATGGCACCGCGCCATGTGGGGATAGCCCTGGGTTCTATAGATGTCGGTTCAAATCCCAAGGTCCTAATAAATTTCTTTTAGTGCTTGAAGGGCAAAAATGTCGAAAAATTAATCTCTTAATCTAAACAGCTGATTTTCCAGAATTTCTTGTAACCGCAAGTCTTAAAGGCAAAACGGGGTTACTCATGATTGAGGAATTCCTAATGGTTTATTGCAGCAAATGTGGCACCCAAAACGCAGACACCAACACCAACTGTACAAACTGCGGCGCACCCCTCTACACAGTCGGCCAACGTTACCCCGGAAGCGACCGAGAACACTACCGGCGAATGGAAAACGAATGCTTCGGCTTACCAAACGGCGGCATGATTGTAACTCTTGTCATAGGCGTCATCGTAATCCTTGTTGGGTTAAGCCTATTCTTGCAAGCGGCATACCAAATATCAATAGATATCTGGCCATTCATAATAATCATCTTCGGCATACTGCTCGTTTTAGGCGCATTGTATAGGCAAAGACGATACCGCGAACGCCCCCCAACCCCATCTTAAACGCAACGCCCACACATCAAACAAGTTTTTTTATTGTTCCATTCTGAGAGCAAAATCCTAAACCACAACATAAAAACGATCAACCCAAGCACATACGCATCAACCAGAAAGCTCCCAGCAGCCAAATCCGCCGCAACCAAAACTATGCAGGAGCCAACCACAAACAGGGCATTCACAGCCATTTTGATGTAACCGCCCAATTTTATTTGAGCTAACCCCACAAGCATCAACACTTCTCCAGCTGCCAAAACCCAAAGATTTCCAGCACCTAAACTAAAGTAGCCTAAAGAAAACAAGACTATCCCCGCCATAGCAGCTATTGCCCCAATCAGCAAGCCAGTGCATGCAGCACAAAAAACCGAACCCCTGAATGCAATCCGATTAGCCTCGAATTTTTCGCAGTCTGGATGGTGCCCCCTAAACCCTACGGCCGAAGAAGCAGTTTTCTGTGGGTTGGGGGAAGCGGCTGGTTTTTGGAACATCAAACGGCATCTACCCGGATAAAACACCGCAACTATGCCCAAAACGCAGACTACACCGTACAGTGCACTTACGAGGGGTTGTCTAAGAGGTGACAGGTCTCCTTGCAGGTTAGGTTGAAGCAAAAGAAGCGGCACAAGCGCTAACCCAACAATTGAAACAGCCACTAAGAAGAGCAAGAAAAACTTGGAAGACACAGGTTGCGGCAAAGTGTTCGCCTAGAACATCGATTTTATTTTGCCCGTCACGCCCCAAGTTGCCATATGCCTAAAAGTGCGCCGTTTCATTGGGTTACTTGAGAAGAATCCGCCTAATCGCCTGTTCCAAGAGCCGTAGAAGCCACGGTAGCAGCCATAGAGTTCCTCTTGTACTTGATGGGTGGTAGAGTGTTTCGGTGGGCATTATGGCGTGGATCATGTCATAGTGGTTCCAGTTGCGGTCTTCTATCCAGCCGTTGCGTTCTGCTTCAGCGTAGACTTCTGTGCCGGGGAAAGGCGTTAAGATGCCAAACATTATGAAGTCGGGGTCTAAATCGTTGGCGAATTCTCTGAGTTGAAGGATGGATTGGTGGGTGTCTTTGCGGTTTCCGATGATGACCATGGCGTGGGCGAAGATGCCGTTGTCTTGTAGCAGTTTCACCGCCGTTTTTGCATCGTTGGGTGTGATGCCTTTTTTGAAGTAATCCAACGTGGAGGGACTCGAATTTTCTACTCCGAGCAGCACCCAGTTTAACCCTGATTTAGCCAATCGGGGCAGAATGTCTTTGTTGCGGATTATATCGTCGCATCTGGCTTGAACAAACCATGTCACGTCTTTAGGTAATTGTTTGGCGATGATTTCCTCCGCAATCTCGGCGGGGCGCTGCCCGGTTCCAAAGTTGTCGTCGGTTAACCAGATCATTTGGCTGCCAAACTCCCGATTAACATACGCCATTTCGTCTGCAATACGCTTCGCAGGTTTTAGGCGCCAGCAAGCTTGCCAATGCCGCCACTGAGTGCAGAAGGTGCATTGGTGGTTGCATCCCCTTGCTCCCTCGATGAGTGCGTAGGGCGCATTTTTGCCCGCCATAATCGGAGAAGTGGTATTTGGGCATGTTTTCTTTGACGAGGTGGTAGCCTGGAAACGGCAGGTCCTCGAGGTTTGCAATCAGGGGTCTTGGCGGGTTATGTGTGATTGCTGTGCCGTTTCTGATAGGAGATGCCTAGCAATGTTTTGGAAACCTGCACCGCTTTGGCGGGCTTTTACTAATTCAGCTAAAGTCTGTTCACCCTCATTTCGGATGATGACATCGATTTCGGGGTAACGTTGAAGGCTGTCCTGGGCTGTTGCAGTAAAGTGTTGCCCGCCTGTTACGGTGAGGGCTTTTGGTGCCATTCGTTTAGCGGTTTCAAGAGTTTTCACAACAGCATAAGTGTTACAAGTAGCCAAGGAAGCGCAAGCCACTACATCCGGGTTAGAAGCGGAGATACGCGTCTCCATCATTTTCCAATCAATCTTTTCTGCGTTGCAATCCAAAATCTCCAGCTGGACATTTTCGACTTGCTTTTTCCAGGTAGGCGGCGAGTTGGATGATGCCATAGGGCGGCGGCAGGTATTCGCCCATGACAAACCATATGTCTTTGGGCGGCTCGATGAAGAGGACTTTCAAATGCAGGGTCTCCTAAGGCACTGATTGGTTTTTTGTGCTTATTAGACTGCCGTTAATTTACCAAAACATGATTACTAGGAACTCAAAAGCCCTCGATTTCCCTCGACAATATCCTTAGCCTTAACGCTTGGATTATGGTATCTGGTTCGCTCAACCGTTTTTTTGCCGTACTGGATTGCTTCGCTGGGGCACCAATGAATGCATGCCATGCATCGTTCACAGTTGTGTTGCCAAACCGGGTGCTGGTCCTCGAGCTTTATGTTGCCTACTGGGCATATTTGGCTGCATAATCCGCAGCCGACGCAGTTGCTGTTTGCTGCAAATTTTTTGTCGTACCCCGAGATATCCCTGTATAAGGTAAGACGGCTCACTGTTTTTCCCAGTAACTTGGCTTTTCTTTTTACTGGTTTTAGTTTTCGTTGGGTGATGTCTTGGGCGGCTTCATCGATTCTGCTGGCTGCGGTTTCTAGCATTTTTTGGGCTTTTTCAGGTGCAACTGCGTCGTAGCGGGGGATGTAATTGTCGGGCATCGCTACTCCGTCAGCATAGGACAAGTGCAGATTTTTCTTTTGGAGGATGTCATCGAGCATGCCTAATGTGTCGAGTGGGGTTGCTCCAAAGTTTGTGATTGCGAAGCAGTAGGTTTCTGAGAGTATTGGGAGGTTTTCGACGAATCGTTTGACTATTCGGGGTATGCCGAAGTAGTAGACGGGGAATACGAAGCCGACGGATTCTGTGGGTCCACCGACTGGTTGGTCGGGGGGTTGGGTTGCCATTGATTTTATTGTGCAGTCGGTTAGTTTTTTTGATAGTTGGTGGGTAATTTGTAGTGAGTTGCCTGTTGCGGAGAAATAGTATATTTTGTGGGTCATGGGTTTTTCTCCAAGCGGATTGTATTGGGTTTACGATATTGGTTATGCGATAAATGCAGATATAAATATATCGCAAACCCGATAACCACCCAACAAACTTTAATATCAACAACCCCAAACGACTACCTATGACCGAATGTGGCTCCAAAGGATTACTCTCCTTCCTCATAGCATGGCTAGTACGCAAAGACCCAAAAACCGGCGCAGAAATCGCCCAAGAACTAGAAAAACGACGAGGAAAAAAACCAAGCCCAGGAACCATATACCCAGTCCTAAAAAACCTACACAAAACAGACATACTCAAAGTAGACGAAAACAAACGCTACTCACTCACAGAAAAAGGACAAAAAGCCTTGGAAGCAAGCATCGACGAATTCGTCAACACTTTCTATGACTTGGAAGAAATGAAGCTCTGCGGAAAAAAAACCTGCTAAACTTTTCCTTAAATTTTAATGGCGAACTTGAGTGTCTCCCTAAAGCATTGCGTCCGAGTGGTGTTTCTTTTTGCAGTCACAAAAGTTTTTTCTACGCTCTGTGTTCTGCTGGAGATAGATTGGAGGTGAATTTTTGTCACAACCATTTAAACGAACCAACAAAGCCAACTTAGGACCAAAACGAACCCCAGACGGCAAATACCTCTGCTTAGCCGACAACAAAACATTCGATTCCATAGCCGAATGGGACCGCCACTGCTCAACGGCTCATCTGCAAGAAAAAATGTCAAGATAGAATACGCGGTTTTGCTTTTGAGGAGAAGGGGATAAGAGTTTTGTGGAGATGCATGCGTGATGGCGAACCATCAGATACATTCCCTCTTAACCCACTCATCTATTGTTGGGTTTAGCTCTAAAGCTTTATGAAAACATAATATTTATTGGTCCTCAACTTTTTTGTGCCTGCCGGCTACGGCAATGGGTTGGGCTGTTAAGTTGCCATTTTCTTAAGAGCATTTAGCCCCCAATAGAAAACAACAACCGCCAAAACCCCCACTATAACAAAACCGTAGAGTATACCGATGTTTTGGAAGTCTCCAACAAACAATGCACGCACCGCATCAACGCCGTATGAGAAAGGATCAGCTTTCGCAAGGTATTGAAGCCACAATGGCGCAAGCGCCAAAGGCAATATGATGCCTGAAAGCAAGGATATAGGCAGTGTTAGGGTGTTCATGGTAGGTGCGAGGGCATCTTCAACTTTATAGATGAGCGCAAACCCATAGGAAATGCTTGACATGGTTATGCCAATCAATGCGTAGAGAACCAGAGATAATGCGAAGCCCGGCACGCTTACAGTTAAACCGAAAGGAATCGCAACCAACGTAATGAGTATGCATTGGGCAAGCAGGATAACTGCATCGCGCAGAACTCTGCCCAATAGAATCGAGGAGCGGCTCACGGGGGTAACAAGGTAACGGTGGATAACGCCTGAGCGGATATCATCGATTAATGCAAACCCGACGAATGCACAGCCGAAGATTGCCTGCATAACCAAGAGCCCAGGTATGAAAACGTTGGCGGTGTTTCCTCCTGATAATCCCGGGGCATTTCCTAAACCGCTTAGAAGGGGCATATACAGAAACAAGTACATCAAGGGCTGGAACATGCTTACCAAAATGAAAACTGGACTCTTGAGAGTATGCCGCATGCTATTGAGAAACATCAATTTAGTGTCAGTTAAGAGCTTCATTGTGGTTTTCCGTCCTCTCTAAGTGAACGCCCGGTATATTTCAAGAAAACATCGTCTAAACTTGGCCTAGAAAGTGTGACTCCCTGCACTTGCAGGTTGTAGCCATCAAGCAAACGCAGAAGATCGGGCATGGCACGTTCACCATTTTTTATTGTTAGATATACGGAGCTGTTGGTTGTCCGGATTTGTTCATAGTTGACTTGCCCTGTTAGCAGAGTTTCAGCTTTCTTTGCGGTGTCTTCCGAGGTGAAACTGAATACTATGGTGTCGCCGCCAACCGAATCTTTCAGCTGCTCCGGTGTCCCGGTGACAATGACTTTGCCATGGTCCATAATGGCTATTGTATCACACAGCTTGTCGGCTTCATCCATGTATTGTGTGGTTAGGAAAATGGTGACTCCGTCGGTTTTGAGTTTCTTTATCTCTTCCCATAGATATGCTCGGCTTTGGGGATCAAGACCCGTTGTGGGCTCGTCAAGAAGGAGCAGTTGAGGGTGATGGATCATTCCAAGAGCGATGTCTAATCGACGTTTTTGCCCGCCAGAATAAGTTGACGCTGCTCTATCTATGAATGAGCTCATTTGGAATCGCTCTGAAAATTCAGCGGCTGATTTTTTGGCGGTTTCAGCAGCTATACCGTAGAGTTGGGCTTGAAGAACCAAGTTTTCGGTACCGGTAGAAGCTAAATCTGCTCCGCCTGCTTGACTTACACATCCAACGTTCTGTCGAATCTGCTCCTGTTGTTTCACCAAGTCATACCCAAGAACCTTGGCTTCACCATTGCTCGGACACATTAGTGTGGAAAGCATCTTTTGAGTGGTAGATTTGCCAGCGCCATTTGGACCCAAGAAACCGAAGATTTCGCCTCTGCTAACTGTTAAATTGATGCCTTTTACGGCTTCAACCTCTTTTTTTACACCATGCTCTTTAGACGCAAAGGTTTTTCTAAGGTCTTTTGTCTCGATTACGAATTGGCTGGCCATAGCGGGTCACCAACTATCAAGGACTATTTAGGCTTCACGGGCAGAGATGCCAAGTAGCTCCACAATAGCGCTAAAGAATTGATCGTTTCAAACTTTTCTTAGGACATGGAGAGTGTGGTATTCTGGGACCGTCGGCTGATCCAATCCAAGATGAACAAGCGCCTCCTGCTTAAGCCCATATTTAGCAAACACCGTTTCCCAATTGAATGGGGTGTTGAAGTTGAAGGGCACATTAACCTTCGTTTTTACATCTTTGCTATAATGTAGGACGCGGTTGTAGAAGTGGTCGAAGAAAATGTTGATTTTCCTCTGCTGCTCAGCAGACAACATCAAGTAATCCTTGGCTTTTTGTTGCATAGCTTCAGGCAAATCTTGCCCAGTTATGCCATAGACTGATTCGATAACGATTACTCTACCATTCTTCTTGGTAACCCTGACAAGTATCACGTATTGAATTTATCGGGTCGCTACTGTGATGATAAACCGTCAAGGCAAGAGTATTATCGAATACCTCATCGCCAAACAAGGTTTTACCGCCTTGCTGGAAGAGTTGAAATTTCAGCCCTGTTTCTTTAATATGCGGGTGTTCATAAACGTCAGTTAACGTAACCTCTTGATGTTTATTTTTGGCTATAAGTTCAGCTACTTTGCCATCGCCACAGCCATAGTCTAAAACGCTACCCGGCAACAGATAGGGTGCAATCTGCGAATATACTAAGCTGGCTCTTGCCGAGAGTTTCTCTGGGATTTTTTGGGCAACCTGCGCTCTTTCCAAAATATAGTGGGCTTGCTCTTCGTAAGCTTCGAGCTGTGAGTAATTGGCTGCTGCATGTAAACAGTCAGTGATGATTACTTTTGATTCGTTTGTTGGAACACCCAGATAAATCAGTACTGGTAAAAGCAGGGAGCTAATGGTTTCTTTGACGCTTTTATCGGTTACAATCGCTTTTATTTCAGGGAGCTCTAAGCCAAAAGCGTTTTTCATGGAAGCTTCTTAGCTTAGAGAAGTTATATGAAGATTTCCATTTTGTCTTGCCTTAAAAAGTTAGTGTTACAACCGCTTTTTTGTGTCTTCCTCAAGGAAGCGCAGATGTTTATTCGAAAACTGAATGTCAGAGATAGTTTTCCAGAACCGCTCACTTTAATACTCCAAACAGCGGTAGGTCTGGTTAACTACGGTAGACCGCTTGAAAAACTTTAACTGGCCCAACCCGCAAACCATCAAAATCATAGTCAACTCCCCTTCTAACGACTTAGAGTTTTATCAAAGTTTCCTGGCGATTCCTTAATGGATACCCTACATCTTCCCCTAGACCAGTTAGCCCAGCTTAGCATGCAAAATTTGCTCTATTACCAGACTTTAGAGAGGGCCAGTAACTCAAACTTATACAATGCAAAATGGAAAGCAGCAGGCATCAAACCCCAAGAAATCAAAAGCTACGCTGACTTCGCCAAGCTCCCTTATACCACAAGCCGAGAAGTCCGCAAAGCCATATATGAGCAGCCCCTCGACCAAATATTATGCGCCAAACCTGTACATTGGTTCTCAACTACAGGCACAACTGGATTGTCAAAGTGGTTGCCGTATGGCCGCAGAGATATAGAGTTGTTCACGCAAATCCGCGACCGACTATACAACATGATGCCCACCTCAGGCAACCTCAAACTCGTCACCGTCACCGCACCGCCACCCTACGTGGAAGATGGATTAGCAATCCTAAACGCCATCCGAGGAATCGAAAACAACAATCCCCTCCAATGCATCACCATCGCCCTCACACAAACGGACGATGATGAAATATTCAATTTTGCATTTGACACTAAACCAAACGTTATGCTGGCTTTCCCCAGCTTAGCGGCTCGGTTAGCGGAAATCATAGAGGAATCCGCCCCAAAAGTTGCCAAACAGCAATTCAGCAAACAGAAGACCCCAAAAAAACTCCTCGTATACCTCTTAACTCGGGCTAAGAAAATCAAGCCCAAAGACCTCACCAAGTTCAAATGGGGACTATTCGGCGGTGAACCCCTTGACCCATACAGAGAAGTTCTAACCAGAATGTACGGGATAGAACCGTATGAAATGTACACTTTCACCGAGTTCATGCCGCCCTCGGTTGAATGCCGTATGCATAATGGCATGCATCTGTGGCTGGACATTTGCCTGCCAGAAATCATTCCTGAAGCTGAACTCGAAAAAGAACGCACAGACAACACATATGTGCCCAAGGCTGTTCCGCTTTGGGACACAGAAAAGGGCATGCGAGGCGAATATGTCCTCACCACCTTTGGCGAAGCGCTCCCACTGATTCGTTACAGATTCGGAGACCTCATCGAAGTAGTTGGCACTGAACCGTGCGGCTGCGGAATTACTCATCCGAGAATTAAGGTTCCAAGGCGCTCGGACATCTCAATCATTTGCATGGGTGCGATACGGTTTCCATTCGCTAAACTGGAAGACAAAGTGCTTTCAGCAACTGAGTTTGGGCAAGCGAGAAGGTGGCAGCTGCAGATTAGCAGAGAAGACTATCGTCCCAAAATAATCGTTCGGCTTGAACCAAGCGACACAATTAGCAACCCTGAAGCATTCAAAAGTGTAATCGCAAACAGGGTACTCGAAGTAGACGTCATTAAAACGGGGCTCGAAAACAAAATTCTCGCTCAACCACAAGTCACAATTGAACCGCTCCTAAGCAGAGGCAAAAAAGCTACCCAGAATGGGACCGTAATATACGAGGGCGAATAAACATGGTAATGCTTGAAGTACAAGAGAAATGGCAGCAATTCACAAAACAGGACCAAGAGTTGCAGGAACAAAAACTCAAAGAAACCCTCAAAATGGCATATCAGTCGCCGCTCTACAAGAAACTCTGGAAACCCGCCCACGTTACTCCAGACATGCTCCTAAACATAAGCGACCTAAACCAGTTCCCTTTCCTGACCAGAAAAAATCTGTTTGAAACCACCCGAGCAAAACCCAACAAAACCTGCATCGCCCCAGTCAGCCAATGGTTCCTAGGCTACGACCAACCAAACACACATGAATGGTACCCCTACAGCGCCGAAGACTTCATGGCAATCGCACCAATGCTAACAAGAATGAGCCACACCGTCGGGTTACAGAAAGGAGACATAGTCCTCGTCATCGTTGATACGCCGCCCAGAATTGGCTCTTTCATACCTTATCTTTGGTCATACGCTGAAGCGTCGAAGGGCTGTGGGTTGGAGTTTATTATTGGGTCGTTGGAGTGGTATGATGCGCTTGGAATGTCCTGGATTAACTTTATTCAAAAGAGGCGTCCGACCGCAATTTTTGCTTCAACAAGGAATGCTAAAGCGTTTGCTGAAAAGTTGGGTTCAATGAACACCTCGGTGAGGGATGTTCTGTCTGAGGCGCGAATCGGCGTCTTTTATGGAGAAGAACAAAACAGCCTTTCGGAGGCTTATTCATCTTTAGAGAAATATCAGGTTTACTCGCCTATCGAGCACATGGCGTTTTGGTCAGAATGCCCCAGCCACAGCGGAGTTCATGTCTGGCTAGACACTTGTGTTCCCGAAATTATCCCCGTTGGGCACCAAAAAGCACAGCTACTCAGCAAATCCGCCGAGGGCACAGAGGGAGAACTGGTAATAACTACCTTCTCAAAAGCCCTTCCGCTGATAAGGTACAAGACGGGGAAGTTTGTGCATGTTGAAAGCTCCGGGAGTGCAGCTGTGGATGCAACCACCCCAAAATCAAGTTCAGGTAGACTCCACTTATACTTTGGAAAATCTACTAAAAGCCATAGCATTGGCTGGGCGTCAAGCGCAACAGAGAATCAATAATAATTCTTGTGATGACTTCGTCTATCCAAGAGGTAAAATATTAAATTAATAAAAAAATAATTTGCGATCCGTTAACTTAACGTACCGCTTCTACACTTAGGACTTCTGGAACAACTGACTTAAGGTGGGCTTCAATGCCATTTTTCAGTGTCATCTGAGACATTGGGCAACCTGCACAGTGTCCAACCAAGCGAACCTTCACAATTCCGCCTTCTACAGCTACGAGTTCTACGTCGCCGCCGTCCATTTGGATTTGGGGGCGTATATCGTCGAGGGCTGCTTGTACTCTGGTTTGTATTGAATCAGCCATATTATTCACTGTTCTCTTGAAACTTGTAGAATGATTATAAAGATTCCTGTTCTGCTTGTTTTTTTAGCCGCAGCTAAACACTGAAATTCGAGGTTCAAAAATTGTGGTTGCATCTGAAGCGCTTAAAATTTAAGAAATAGAAAATAAGTTTTTGAAAACCATTCTTTAAACGAACGGTTACTTTTCTCTTAGTTTAGGAATAACTCTGGTGGTCCATTCAGTCTTACGCGAGTAAATGGCAGAGAGTTTTTTAGCTGAATCGGTTGCTGTTATTACTGGTTTTCGAAGCATTTGGATTTTGGCTCTGCTGACTGTGCTTGTGCGTTTTGGCTGAGTTCTTTTTGATTTATAATTTTCTCGGTTCATTGGAATCTGTCTCTGTGCAAATCAAGCAGAAACCTAGCATATAGGAGTTGCCCTTTTTTTCTGGCTTAACCGTTTCATTTTAGCCTGTTTTGGAAGTAATAGACCCAATAAATTCGCAATAAACCACCCAAACCTAAGGCTAACAGTAAGCGACTCTAAAATGGTATAGCAACAGCTAATGCTAAAATTTAAAACAAAAAAATAAAAAATTTAGTAGAAGTTACGCGCTTCTTTGCGTTTCTCTGCTTCTTCATAGAAGCGCAGAACTTCATCGATGATTTCAACGTTAGAGAGAAGCATACGTCGGCAGCAATAGCGTTTAAGGCCAAGGCTGTCAAGCACGTCGCTTGCATTTTCGCCTGTCTTAATTCGGCGTGTGAATTCGTCCCATCGGTCTCCAACCAACTTGCCGCAGGTGAAGCATCTTACGGGAATAATCACGTTTTCTTCTCTCCTTATCTGTAGCTTTTCTGTTCTTTAGACCGTGCGCCTGCTCCGCCGACTTTCTTTGTCTCTTTGGTTCTCGAGTCGCCTGCAATCATGGTTCTGTCGTATTCGGCAAATACCGTGCGCAGGTGTGTACTCTTGGTCCATTTGAGCAAACCGTTCGCGATTGCCATGCGTGCTGCTTCTGCCTGTCCCATGTAGCCTCCGCCGCTGGTTTTAACGTCCATGTCTAGTTGTTGCCAGACATCTCCGCCTGCTTGAAGGAGTGGCTCCATGATTTTTGCTTTGGCAATGTCGGGTTCGTAAATTTCAACTGGAGTCAAGTTTATGCGTATTTTACCTACGCCTGGTCTGATTATGGCGCGGGCTACTGCTGTTTTTCGTTTTCCACTTACTACGAGGACTTTTTTTGCGGTTGTTGGCATAATTATTCCATCCTGTTTCTCCACCCGATTTCTTTGGCTAATTCGCCAAGGGTGAAGTGCGGCCCTTTCAAATCTGTTGATAGGGCATCATCGAAAGAGATCATTTTTTCGTTTGCAAATTCTACTGGTACGCCCATGTATGCTTTTAGGCGTTTGTAGGCTGCTTTGCCTCTTGGCTGCTTGAATGGTACCATACCACGGACGGTTTTGCGTAGGAATCTGTCTGGTCTGCGGTAGTGGAATGGTCCACGTGCTGGTGCGCCGACTTCTAGGAATATGTGGGCTTCGAGGACTTTGGCTTTCTTTTTGCCTGAGAAAACTGCTTTTTCAGCGTTGAGTATTATGACTTCTTCGCCGTTGAGGAGACGTTTGGCGATTTTGCTGCACATACGGCCGACGACTTGGCCTTCAGCATTCACAAATGTAACGGCTGATTTAGTTGTTGTTTGTGACATTTTCTTTTCACCGAATGATTTTTACTTTTGAGCCTTTGGGGTTTTTCTCCAGTAGCTCTGGGATCGTGAGGTATTTTCCTTTTGCGCCTGTGACTTTTGCTTTTGCTGAGTCAGAAGCTTCGAAGGAAACAACTGTTACGGCGTGGTTAAGTTCGCCTGATGCTAAGATTTTGCCTGGAACAAGCACGACGTCGTCTTTTTCTGTGTGTCTGTTAATTGTGCTCAGGTTTGTTGTTACGCGTTGGCTGCGTGATTTTGCTAGGTGGTCTGCTACGTCTAGCCAGATTGGGGCTTCTTGTTCTTTGCTTAGTTTGCGTAGACGACTGATAAGTTCGATTAATTGGGGGTTGGTAGTTTTTGTTTCTCTCATTGTTGTTGTTCCGCCTTGATTTGTTCTTCAAACTCGTTTAATTGTTTGCCTAACAGTTTAGTGGCTTCTTTGAGCACACGCTCTGGAGGAAGCGCACCTGTAGATTCAATATTCATTACGAATGCGTTCTTTTCCCACTCAACCGCTAATGGTGCAGGCTTCTTTGGACATGCTTCGACACAGTCCATGCATAAGATGCAGGCTAGCAGGTCTTTGACTTCAACTTTGCCGTCTTTGACTGCGTAGACTTTCTTGGGGCAGATTTCAGCGCATTTTATGCAGTCTTCACATTTCTCGGTTGGAGTAGTGATTTTTGGGTAATACTTGTATGCACACATTGAAACTGGCTGCCACTTTGCGTGGGTTTTGCCTTTGCCGAGCCGTGCATAGGCTTCAAGCTTTAGTTTCTGGTTTTTAGCTAGTTTAACGATTGGGATCTTGTCTGATACTGGAAGTACCTCTGGGTTTTCAGAGACGATTTCGCCAGAGTATACGGTTCTTGTGCCGTCTTTTGCCTCAGCGTCTAAGGTGAGTGTTACTCGGCATTTTGAGCAACCGAATTCGCTTTGGCATTCACATTCTTCTGGAGTGTTATATGCATCTAAGTCTGTACGGAGTGGTGTTAATCCAAGCCTGTGGGCGATGATTTCGTCCTGCAGAATTGATGAGTTTTCTATCATGACAACTTCTTCGATAGCCATGCATTGAACTTCAGCAAGTGCTAAACGTCGTAAAGCGTTCATTAAAGCCGTATCCGCATCACGTACAATTATGCGGAGGTTGATATCGTTTTTTTCCAAGATTTCAATTTTCACTTGCTGAGACACTCCAATAAGGTTCCTATAACGGATTTTCGGTCAATAGGATATTTCGGTGCATTATTTGTATTTTTCCCTTAAATAATATGGGATGGGAAAGAGTTTAGACTCTTCTTCCTCTTCTTCCACCAGGCCTTCTTGTGCCGTCGTGTGGAATTGGGGTAACTTCTTCGATGCGTTCAATTTTGAATCCGAATCTTGCGAGTGCTCTGATTGCTGCTTGTGCACCGGGGCCTGGAGTTCTTGGTCCGCTTCCGCCTGGGGCGCGAACTTTGATGTGTATTGCGGTGATTCCTTTATCTCGTGCGATTTCTGCTGCGCCTGTTGCTGCACGCATTGCTGCGTATGGTGATGATTCCATGCGGTCTGCTTTAACGAACATACCGCCGGTTGTGCGTGAGATTGTTTCTGCACCGGATATGTCGGTGATGTGTATTAGGGTGTTGTTGTAGGAGCTAAAGATGTGGACTATTGCCCATTTATCGTTACGTTTACTGTTTGCGTTGCTCAAAATCTGCCGCCTCCGCGTCCGCCTCTTCGGCCTCTTTGTTGTTGTCTAACTTCTGGTTGTTTAGCGACCACTGTTAATCCGACACGTAGAGCATGTTCTTGTTTTGCAATTGCGCTTTCTGGTGAGTAGACGATTTTGGCTTCTTCTTCTTTTTGTACGATGTAGCCGGGGATGGTTACTCTGCGGTTGTCGATTGTTACGTGACCGTGTGTGATTAGTTGGCGTGCTTGGAATGTTGTGCGTGCTAGTCCCTTGCGGAAAACGATTGTTTGCAGTCTACGCTCTAAGATGTCTTCGATTGTTAAGTCGAGTACGTTGTCGAGCACTGCAGTTTCCTGTAGGATACCCTTCTTTTTAAGTTGGGCCAGCAATTCCATTTCCATCTTTGCACGTTCTTCAGTGGATTTACTGATTAATGTACGGGCAATGCCTCTGGTCTTGGATAGTGTAGTTTTATGTCTCCAGAGTTCATGCTTGTTTCGCAGGCCATATTGCCCTAGAAGTTTTAATTCTTCTTGGAGGACATCTTTTCGCCAGCGGAAACGTGGCGTATCGAATTTCTTACGTTGCTTCCTTGGATCTCCCATGCTTATTTGCCTCCTTCAGCTGGGGCTCCGCCGGGTTTCTGAAGAAGAGTCTTCTTCTTAACACCCAAAGCTTTGCCTGCGCGTCCAGTAGTTTTAGTTCTTTGGCCTCTTACTTTCAGGCTGTAAGCGTGGCGGTATCCGCGCCAAGACCTGATTTCTTTGGCCCCATCAATATCAGTTTTTATCTTGAATGCAAGTTCTGCGCTTAAAACGTGCACGTCTTTTCCGGTGTCGCTGTCTTTTCGACGGTTGTACATCCATGCTGGGATGCCGTATTTCGCTGGATCCCGGATAACGTCCTCTATTTTGGAAACGTCTGATTCAGTTATGAGACCGACGCGGAGGTCAGGGTTTACGCCTGCCTTCTTGAGGACTGCATTGGAAAGACTCGAGCTGACGCCTTTGACTTGCGCAACTGCGTAAGACGTCTTAAGGGTACCCTGAACGTCTGTACCCATAATACGAACAATATAGCGGTATTCCTGTGACATGCTGAATTTTCATCCGTTTTTTAACTTTGAAGCATATACGAAATGAGTCAGTATTTATTTAAACCTTCCCTAGTCAAGGAAGGCGTATTGTTTTGGCAGAAATTAAATACTGTTGACCATGAAGCATAAATGATCAATTCCTCCTAATAAAAATGCAGGGACAACTTAACCAGACGCTTTTTCTTTAAAACTAAAAAGGGGGAGGGGAAATAAAATATTTCCAAGTTTATGGGCGTTTGCGAAGCATTAAAGCTAGTATAGCGCCGATTACAACTATTGCAGCTATTGTGATTATTGACATCGGTAGGAAGTATTGGTCAGCTATTGATTGTGGTTGAGCTGTTGGTGAAGCGGTAGCTTGTGCGGGCATGTCAAAGTTGACGTGGGTTTGTGCTGAGGAAGTAAAGTACGAGTTTGATCCGGCGAATGTTGCCATGACTGTGTATGTTCCGGGTATGTCTGGTGTGTAGGTGTATGCGAATTGTCCGTTTGCGTCGGTTGTGGTTTGTCCGATGGTGCGGAAGTTGCCGTTTGCGTCCACAACGCTTAGTGTTACTGGAACGCCTGAGGCGTTGGTGGGTTTTGGTGATTGCATGTAGAGGTATTCCATCCATCTGCTCATGGAAGCATCCGAAATTGCAGGTGTACCTGCTGCAGGTATGCCTAGACAAGTGTTGCCGGGTGATTGGTCAGTGACGGTGCCGGTAATCAACATGTTGGCGTTGTTGTTAATGGTGGGGGATGTGTCTACGGTGGTTTTGGTTTGTCCTTTGCCATAGCAGTAAATTTGGTTGTCGTAGGCGTTGAATGATAGCATGTAGCCGTATGCTACTGGTAGGCTTGAGCCGCTGGCGAAGTTTAGTATATCCCAGATTGGTTCGCCTGTTGTTGCGTTTAATGCATAGATTTTTGCGCCGCTGAATAGTGGTGGACCATAGTCGTGGCCGGTTTCAAGGTAGAGTACTCCATCTGCAACTGTTGCTTCGTAGTTGCCGATGATCCAGAATGGGTTGGTGCCGTATGGAGTGTTTAATCCAGTGTCACCGGTACTCCAGTTCCAAACTTTAGCGCCGGTTGTCATGTCAAAGCAGTAGACTTCTCCGCCGAATGTCCAAGTGTAGAGTTTACCGTATGCACAGACTGCACTTGTTTGGTCGTAGTATGCTAATGGGTTAACGAAGGGTGTTGTTGGTCCCCATACTTTGTCGCCTGTGATTGTGCTGTATCCGATGAAGGTGAATGTTTCTTTGGTGTATTCTGCGTAGGTGCTGTTGGATGCGCCGGGCATCATCATTGATGCTGCGAAGGGTGTTTGTGTTGTGTTCTTTAGCCAAAGTTGTGTTCCTTTGTTCATGTCGACTGCTACTTTCATTACCCAGCCGGGGTTCCATCCGTATGCTGCGTACATGCCGGTGCTAGCGCCCAAGATCATTATGTTATTATCTGGGTCCCATGCAGAGTGACCTGCGTCATCGAATACCCAGCTTGGAATTGGGCTGCCAGTTGAAGTCTGGTTTGGCAGTAGCACGGACCACATTATGCCTGTGTTGTATGGGTAGTTTCCGTTTTGTTGGAAGTTAAAGAATTGGCTGTCAGTTGGGTTGACACAGTGGCTTGAGTTCCATAGCGTTAGAGATTGTCTTGTTGCTCCGCCAACGTTTGAGGAGTTGACGAATAATTGCAGAAGACTACCGTCTTTGCCTTGGAAGTTCTGTCGACCGAATGAGCCTCCGCCGCCTCCGCCCCACACTGTGAAGAGGAAGTTGCCGGTTGCTGCGTCAAAGCAGTCGAGGTTTGTGCTTGTGCCGTTAGCTCTTGTTGCCCAGAGGTATGCTTGTCCACCGTATGTGTTCATGGTCTTGTAAACGTAGATTTGTCCGCATAGTAAGACGTCTTGTGAGCCGTTTGCAAAGTAGTTGTTGTAGTTCTTGGTCCAGATGGTTTCGCCTGATCTTAAGTCTTTAGCTACGAAGCCTTGAGTTAGCGAGTTATAGTTGGGCATTGCTTGGTAGTAGAGTATGCCGTTCATGATGATTGGACAGAATTTTGGTTGGTATTGGAAGCCTGAGTAGAAGTTGCTTTCTGCGTTGCCGCCGAATTCTCCGCCCATTTGACCTCCCGGAGATCCCGGAACGAGTGGTTGAGCCCATACGACGTGGCCAGTCATGGGTGCTTCAGCATAGGGGTTGAAGTTGCCTGCGAAGTTGTAGTTACCTGTGTTTCCGAATTCAACAGCTGAAATTCCAAGCCAGTTACCGGAAATGGTAGACCAGTAGTGGTTGAAGGCTTGTACTGGGTTTTGCCAGTAGTCTGTTGGAAGCGGATTTTCAGGGATCATGGCAACTTGTTCTTCGCCTACTGTGAAGTGAACTGTGTTGCTGGTTGAAGCGTCGTAGACGTCGCCGACGTTTGCGTTGTTCAGGTTGGCGAAGCCAGCGTTTCCTTGTGAGCCTGTTAAGGTTTCGCCGGGGAAGCTCATGACTGCAGAGTAGGTGCCTGTTTGTACGGGTGCGTAGGTAGCGGTGTAGCCGCCTGCGTCGTCAGATTGGAATGGCCCTAAGTTTTCAGTGGTGCCGTCGGGTTTTGTTATTGTGATTGACATGTTTACCCATCGGTCGCCGTAGATGCCGTTTGCAGTTGGCGGTGGTTTGTCGATCCACATGACTAGCAAAACGTTTTGTCCTGCGCCTATTTTGTCTGGGACGACTTCAAGATACGCCCAGGTGGGGATTTTGACTCCGGGGAATTGAGCTGCATGCGTTTGTGGTATAGCTATTGTGGCGGTCATTGAAAGTATCAAAAGAAGACTTAATGCAATAACCGTGGTTTTACTAAATTTTGTTTGCATTTTTTCTTTCTCCTAGTTTTGTTGACAAAAAGTAACCAGAAATAGTTGGTCAATCGGTTGCCCTTTGCCAACGCATTTTAGCCTATGGAAGCTATCACTATAAATAACTTTGCATATTTATGAGATAAAAATCAATTTTTTAATTACAAATCATACATATCCTTAACAAACTTACAAACAATGAATAAAACAAAAAGGACGAATGAACCAAAGAGTTGAACTTAAAATCAGTTCTTCCCATAAATTTAGCGTTCATTAGGTAGCTATTGTATTCAGCATAATTTTCTTCCCCTAAAAATATAGGCAACCGTTAAAGAAAAAACTTAAAAATTAATTGATGACTAAGGCAGAAATTGTCTTCAAGCAGAAAGATAGAAATAGCATCAAATGGTCACATAGAAAACCAATGGATATAATAACAATCCTTGGCTTACTTGCCGCCCTAATAACGACTGTTTCGCTTTTTCCACAGCTACTCAGGGTAGTTAAAACCAAATCAACCAAAGACATCTCAATAAGCATGTTCTCGCTTTTCTGTGCCGGTGTATTCCTATGGTTCATCTACGGATTGTTAACTAATCATGTGCCGATTATTCTCGCGAACTTTTTTGCTTGCATCCAAGCAGTCATTATTTTGGTTTTCAAAATTAAATACAAGTAAATCGGCTTTTGGCAAAGCTTTTTTCTTTACAGCACACATATACCCCTACTATGCAGTCAAAGGTAAGGAAGCTATCAAAACAGCAAGTTGCCATTCTAGCAATCGTAGCAATAACGATAATCATGACTTCTATTATGATAACACGGACCCCTGAATCTGCTAAGTCATCTGAAATCTATGTAGGCGTAGAAGTTGCATACGGCGACTTTAACGACTTAAAAGCAGTCGTCACTGAAGTAAAAAACTACACCAACATAGTAGTCTTGGGGTTGCCGGAGGTTTCTATAAACAGGACTCTGCTGGATGAGAGTTGCAACTACATCGTTGATTCAGGTCTGCACTTCATCGTGTTATTCACTAATACTTCTCAGTATTCAGGTTGGCATGAATTACACGCCGGCACAATGGGTTGTTGATGCTAAAGAAAAGTACGGTGACAAATTCGTGGCGGTTTACAGGTGGGATGAAGCCGGCGGAGACCAACTGGATAACAGCAAATATCAGGAAGTTAAAAGCGCCAGCAGCTACACACAAGCAGCAGAACGCTATGTTGATGTGTTAAATCCAGAGATTGAATACTACCAAAATGCTGGAATAGATGTTTTGACGGCTGATTATGGGTTATACTGGTTTGATTATCAAGCGGGGTACGATGCAGTTTTGGCGGAGTTCGGTTGGAATAACAGCCGTGAACAACAAATCGCATTGGTACGTGGTGGGGCACGAACGTTCGATAGGGATTGGGGTGCCATGATAACTTGGACATACAGCAACTTTACCGGTTCACCCTACATTGAGTCGGGCACTGAATTATTTGACGATCTCTTACTGGCCTACAACAATGGGGCGAAATACGCGATTGTTTTTGATTACCCCAAAGTTGATTCAGCACAGTATGGTATTTTAACGCAGGATCATTTGACTGCGCTTCATAAGTTTTGGAATTACAGTTCCAGTTATGGACGCGTCGATACAGAATACAAAAATGTGAAGACCGCTTATGTTTTGCCTGCTGATTATGGCTTTGGATTTAGGAATCCATCGGACACTGTTTGGGGTCTCTGGAGCGGTGACAGCCAAACCCGCGGCATCTACAGCGATGTGGACAGCCTCATACGCCAAAAGGGCGCAGGCTTTGACATAGTATGCAACTACCCAACTTTATTGGCGGATGCTAAGGGCCGTTATGAAGAGCTGATTTTCTGGAACGGTACAAGAGTTAACCCTTAGAAGGCACTATTTTTTCTTTGGATGTGGCGATTCCCACTTAGGGAATTTTATGTGCATAGTGCCAAGCGCCATCAACAGAAACCCAACAGGGAGCAAAATTAAGAAGCCAACAATAGACGGAACTAAATAGAGACTTATTGCACCTCGAGTGTCATGGGGGAACAGATAGTTATTGAGTTCATTCCAACCCATTGGCACAAGAAATATAGAAACAAAAACTACTACAAAGAGTCCAAGCCAGAAGAAAGCGTTCTTCTTGCCTCTTAATCGCACCATAAGCCTTTTTCGGTTTACAAATAAACCAAGCGAAACCACCGCGATAAACACCAAGAAAGACAGGGCGAAAGTAACCCATGCCTCTGAATAGTTCACGTTGAAATAGACGATTTCTAGCAGCGAACCATAATGAGGGTACATACTGTTGGTACCGTTTCCATAGATAATCAACTTGTGTGACCCTGCTGCCAAATTGGTTAATTTAGTGTTGCCATCTGTAGGTTGTGCAGCCCCGCCGTCAAGACTATAACTGTAGGAGGAAAAATTGTAGTCTACCCTGTCTAAGTTAGTGAATTGCAGCCAGACATCACCAGTGGAATAAACGTAGTTGTTTATGGGTGAATTAACTGAGATCATCGGGGTCCTAAGTGGGTTAGCCACGGCGACTTCAAGCATTGAGGCGGCTAGAACCAGCAGAATTGCGAAGGAGAAACGGGTTATGGTTTTGCTGTTCATTTTTATCACACACATGGTCCTGGCGAATCAGTGAAGCTGAAACTGTTAGTTCTTGGATTCAGGATGCAATCTATGTGGTCAGTGGCACCTGTAACGATAGGTCCATGATTTGAGGGCTGTATTGGTTCTGTATCAGTTTGGATTCGGCAGCTGGTGACGTTTTCGTTTATTTTAAAGTGCACTATCTTGGTTACCTCCTGATGTGGGCTGTTTAGGGTGAAGAGTATTTTGATTGCGGTATCGTTCATCTGAACATATTCTTGGGTGTCAGCGGTTAGAGAGGCGTTTTCGCCGTTTAGCACTAAATAGAAACTCGTCTCCCGCCGTCCAAGAACCTCACAAGACACAGTAAATTGGCTGGTTTGCCCCGCATACAACGAAGCGCGATGGAATTCTACGTCATAGGTAATCATCATTGGACCCATGGATGCCTGATACGCTACGTTTACCGATTGGTAACCTGTTAGGCTCAGCAACAAGGCTACGACACCGTAAACAAGCAAATTCCTTTTTTTGCGGTATTTTCTCAAAGAGGAAAATTTAACCAAACAAGACATAGCTACTACAGTGATTATCACGAAGAGAACGACGTATGGAATCGGCGAAGGCATAAGGATTGTCACTTAATTCAAGCTCCCTCAGGTGTCTGTAACAGGGTGGCAGCGGTACTTAATGCAATGCTTTAGCACGTCATGTTCGTTTTTTAGCACATCAAAATAGCGTTAATTCGCCTTAAACTAATCCATTTTTAGGTTTTTTTCCCTGAAGAAAAGGACCCCAACCGCTATGGCAACGATTACTATAGCGAAAACACATATGGCTAATGCTGGAACAAAAAACAAATCTGCCGCAGAAGCAGCAGACTGTGGCTGTGGTAGATGAGTGGGTTGCGGAGTTGGTGCAGGGTTGGAAGTAATATGTCCCCCCTCAGGCTGACTCTGAGGAAACATGCTCAGGGCACCCGCTAACGATAAAGCCAATACAACCGCGAGAACAGGCGCCAGCAGCATTTTACGGTTCAAACTATTCCATACCTGACTATGATACCTAATGAAGGCACAACGGTTTTATTTAATAGTATTTTTACGAAACACTGTTCTAAAAATCGAACGACCACAGCGGCCCAAAGAAAGGATAGCTCTTAAATCCATTGAAGTATATTCATGGGAATATGAGCTCTGTAGCTGCCGATGAATCCAAAGAAGTGCTCAAGGGAACCACTTTGGAAGTTTACCGTTTCCTGCTCAAAAGCAGCAAACCAGTGGGCACTCGGGAGTTGCAGAGAGCGCTGGATTTGAGCAGTTCTTCAGTCGCCACTTATCATTTGGCTAAGCTCGAGGATGCGGGGCTGCTGAAAAGGGAAGCAGGCGGATTTTTGGTTAGCAAGTATCTGCTGGAGAACAGCATAAAAATCAGCCGTTTCTTGATTCCGAGGTACTTCTTTTATTCGGTTTTTGCAATCGCTGTTTTGATGCTGGAGTTAACGGTGTTGAAGCCCAATGTTTTCTATAGGGAATACGTTTTCTCTTTGGTGGCAACGGCGGTTTTTGTGTTTTTCTTTTGTTTTGAGACAGTTAAGACTTGGCGAAGAGGCAACTTATAGCAAAATTATAAAACGTTTAACAAAGAACCTTTTAACGCTTGGTTGCGAAATACGTGGACTTGAAAACAAAGGAATTAGTCAACAGTATAAATCTAATTAATTTTGGGATATTAGGTTTAACTTTCGTAATTACACAAGTATATGTCTACAGACAAACCTTCGATATTTATTCAGGATTCGACTGGGCATTTTCAGCCATAGTATTTAGACTATTTTAGGCGGCGCTCTTATATGGGGATTGATGCAGTTTAGGGCTCGCGAAGTTCATTTTAAAAGTGATATAAGAACTAAAAGAATAACAGGCTTAGAAATATTATTGAATGTTCTTGGGTTAATTTTGATAGCAATCGGACAATTCATGATATACTACTTTGAAAAACAGAACTTTATAACCCCTGAAGGGCTTCACGTGACTGGTTCTAAACCATATTTATTCCAAGGAATACCAATATTTGCTGCAGGAATGATAATTTTGTTTTCAACACTTTATCTATACAAGCGGTTTATACCTCAACAGATCATAACTGAACCCGAAGTGGGAAACACTCAAACTGTTTTCTTACATTAACTTGGGTTTAGTTAAAGCCTTTTTTTAGGGACAATGAGAGAGAACTAAAAGTTGGTTCGTCTGCGGCTTTATAAAAGGGAGGGGGAGGTCTCTCTGAGGTAGGTAGTAAGGCTTTACCAAAGCTTTGATTTGTACTAGGGCGAATTAAGGGTTTAATGACTTCTGCATTGAGTTATAAGCTGGTCGCTGGACACCATTTTCTATCAACCCAAAGTTGCCAGTTGCATCATCGTAGAGGGCATACCAGAAAACACAATCAACCTTGCCATCAAATAATTCAAGTGCTTGAACCAAATAGTCAGCTTGCATCTGCGCCGTACAGCCGTCTTGAATCTTTTGCCCTGTCTCTGTCACCCATACCTCCTTGCTGGGGAAAAGAGCCCGGTAAATCGAGATTGAATCATTATAGCGGTTCAAAACTCTGTTCATTTCATTTGACCATGGGTAAGCATGCACCGCTATTGCGTCGCCATACTGCTGAATGCCCTTTGCCGCAAGTCGAGTTGCGAATTCCATGTCGAGTGCAAGGTTAGGGTCACCGCCTGAGTAGAGGTTTAATCCTCCGAAAAGCACGATGGTTGCGTTTGGATCATGCTGATGAATGATTGGATAGGCGGTTTCTGCCATTGAATAGTAGAAGTCTACTATTTTAGACATGTTTTCTTGGCTATTGCTCGTTCGTAATGTTTAAATTTAAAAGTGGGTAGGTTGGGCTTGTGGGTTCATTCCAGATTTCCCAAGCATCCACATGATCGCAATATTGGGAAACAAAATATGTAACCTTGCTTTTCCATTCGTCAAGGGTAAATTGGCAAGACCCATTGAACATCCAGCTGTCTAAAATGGCAAGCACTGATAGATTGTGTTGTTTTGCGTTCTTGAGGTAATCGCCAAAGTCGCTCTGGGAGGAATTACAGTCGATACGTATCCAATGTGCCCCACTATCTTTCACTAATTCGGCATCTTGCATTGGGAATGAATGTAGGCTAATCCCAACTGAATCAGGGTTTATTCGATGTGGCAGAGCAGGAATTAGAAATGCAACCACTAATACTGCAGCCAAAATAGCGCCGATTAATCCCAAGTATAACGTGCGTTTCATGCTGTTTCCTTAGCAACTTGGCGACTATAGGTTTAAGCCTTTACCTTACAGTGGCTTTGCTGCTTGATTTTTATTTTTGAGTTTAAGGAGTCTTGCAACCAGCAAAATCAAAAGAAAGGCACTGCCAAGAAATACCAGAATAAAACCGCTGCCACTTAGAATACTGCTGATTACTATCGCTGTTGAGTTGAGTCCGTATGCTTCGAGAGAAGGCATAGGCGAGGAGTGGGTGGCATTGTTTGCCCATCCGAGAAGGTCATGTTGAAGCGCAGTAAATTTTGGGACATAAATAACCCAATTTATAGTGAGAAGTGTAATGCCGACGGCTATGAGGATTAGGCTTTGGATGAACAATGTTTTGGTGTTGAGCATTATGTTTGGAGTATCGGGGGTTTGTTTTATTAAAACTTGCTATTTACCCCAGTCATCTAAGAGGGAAAAGAGGCATCAGCAAAGAGCAATGTAAACCTTCAGCACTAATGCAAACCAGGCCACTGCAAACGCATATCCAGAATAATATTTACCCAACATTCACCTAGCCAAAGTAACCCCTGACCAATGAATGCAAACTCGAAGCAAGCAGTTAGCTGCAAACGTCCAGCCTATAAATAAGGGAGGGGAGTCTCTCTGAGAGCAACTGAAGAACCCTTATGCTTTTTCGACTACCTCAATAACGTTTAAAGTAGAAGTTATCCACCGCAAATACGCATTCAACGTCGCCCGCAAAGCAACCGTATCCTCCGCTTCAACCGCCAACGTTAAAAATGAACCAGCCTTTTTCAGTTGAATACGGGCTCGTCTGGTTGGTGGAGCTTTAGCTTCAGGCATCAATGCATTCAATAATGTATCGATTTGTTTTTCAGAGGTGAATTTGAGGTTTATTGTTGCAGTAGCTTTCGTTGGCATAGCATCCACTAAGCAATAGAAATCTAATGTAATAAACAAAATTAAACAAAAATTAAAAAGGAAAGAAAAAATTACTCGGTGGTTTCTTCAGTTGCCGATTCAACAGCTTCAGTTCCAGTTGCGGGAGCTTGTTCTTCCTCAACTTGTAAGCCTTTAGCTGCACGTTTTGCAACGGTGCCGAGTTTAGTAACTGGCGTGTACGCTCCACCTGCAAAGGTGTAACCGCATTTTTTACAGCTCCAAATGCCGACGCTTACACGTCTAACACGTGAAAAACCGCATTGTGAACATCTGTGTGGCTTTTTGAGCTCAGTCATTACTTTGATATAGCGTTTCCTAACTGTGGAACCGTAACGTACACCTAAACCTCGAGTTGGACCGACTTTCTTCATCTTAGGCAACTTATTTTCACCAATTGAGTTTCTTGCGCAGTTCTGCTGCTTTGTCCAGAGCAATCTTTGAGGCATCTAAAATCTGTTGCGGTGTGAAATAGCCAGACATACCCTTCTGAATGGCACAGATGTTACCTTCCTCGTTTGATGCGAAGGTTATGCGTGCATCCATAACGGTTTCTTCTTCAATCCAAGGGTCAACGATTAGTTTGTTGTTGATTTTGCCTACGGTGACTGTTATTGGGTGGCTCTTCATTGGCAGTGGTGTGTAGCCTTGCTTGATTTTTAGTTCGCCGTCTTTTATTTCGTAGTTTGGCATTTTTGTGTTCATGAGTGCTGCCATGGCTGCGAGTGCGGCTGCATCAATTAGGTTTCCATCGTGGTTAAGGATGTATACGTCGACGAAGACAACGAAGACTTTTTTGCCTGCTTCGATACAGAGTTTTTCTGTGTCGATGGCATGTGATTCCCTGATGCCTCTGTCAACAACACGGGCTAATTCGATGCTGTTTTCGTCTGGTGGTCCCGGTTCAAAGCTTGGATGTGCGAGTGGTACGAGTTCTGCGTTAACAGTCATGACGCCGTCGTTTGGTGTGTCTGGGAATGGTTCTCCGGTTTCGACTTTGACGCCGACAAGAACTTGGGTTTTACCGAGGAAAACACGGGCTGAGCCTTCTGCTTTTTCGATGACGCCTTGTTCGATTTTGATTTCGCGGGTATCAAGTAAGCCTCTTTCGTCAAGGCGTGAGCCTTTTTCTAGAAGCTGCTCAATTTGCTTTATTTTTACTTTAGTTATTAGTGATGACATTATTCTTCAGCCTCTTTAACAACCATGTATTTTGTTTTCAATGCTTCCTTCTGCATTGCATAGATTTTCTTGCATCCTTCCATAGCCATGCTGACTGCTTTCTCGAATTCTGGTGGTGCCAAGATGCCGTCCATCTGTAGCAGTGTGACAGCGTTTAAGTTTGGCATGTAAGCAACTGGAACGTCTGCTGAGCCCAATTTGTCTTCTGCATCATAGAGGTCTAAGACTACTGTGTCTTCTACTTTGCCTGCGGCGCATGCAACGACTAAGTCGCGCATTGGAACACCTGCATCGGCAATTGCGAGGGCTGCGGCGGTGATAGCTGCACATCTTGTTCCTCCGTCAGCTTGCAATACTTCGACGAAGACGTCTACACCGGTTCTTGGGTAGAGTTCAAGGAACAGCGCTGGTTCTAATGCTTCTTTTATGACTTTGCTTAATTCAACTTCTCTTCTGGATGGTGCAGGAGATTTTCTTTCCGGTACAGAGAAGGGTGCCATGTGGTATCTTGCGCGTAGAACCATTCTGTCTGGTTGTGCAAGGTGTTTTGGATGCATTTCTCTTGGACCGAATGCTGCGGCTAAAATTTTGTTCTTGCCGTGTTCGATATAGGCTGAGCCGTCAGCTTGCGAAAGTACGCCTACTTCAAGTCTTACGGGGCGAAGTTCATCCGCTTTTCTTCCGTCGCCGCGGATGCCTTTCTTGTCAATTAGTTTTTCTGATTTATCGTTCATTGTTGTGTTTCCTCCACTTGTGGTGTAGTTGTTGTTGGTTTCTTTTCTTTCAATAACTGGGTAATACGGTCAGTTAAGCCGCTTGTGTGTGATTCTTCCTCAATCTTTCGGATTGCTCCAATGGCAACTTCCTCTTCTTCCGGAGTTTTGCCAGTGACTAGGATGACACCGTTTAAGCCTAAGATGATTTGGCAGTTGGTTTCTTGTTTAATCATGGAGATCATGGAGCCTTTGCGTCCGATGATGCGTGGAATCTTTGTAGGTGTCACTCTTAGGATTTGGCCGCGTGTAATTTTGCCCAAGCCGGGTTCGCCGACTGTTAATTGGGGGTCGTGTGCGCGGTCGTAGGAAGCGATTTTGGCAACGATTAAGTCGCCTGCGTTTAGGACTGCAGATAACTCGTCGTTTTGTGGTTTGAAGGGTCTGCTAAGTACATCTGAGGCACGAAGCATTGCTGTGTAGGGTGCTTTAATGTCGACGGTCCAGCCGTTGAAGCCTACTTCGATGACTGTACCTATTACGATGTCACCCATTTTTGGCACATAAAATGCTCTGAGTGCTACGACGTTGACTTTTTTGTTGTCTGCGTCTACGAGTCCGATCCTTGAGGCGTAAATCTTGCTGTTTTCAACAAATGTGTTTTCGCCGGGTAGATAGTCGCCTTCTGCGAGTAATTCTCCGGGCGTTACGAGCTGTTTTTTTTCAAAGAATGTTGGCATAAAATCACCTGTATGTGGTTTTCATATTACTTAGATTATTTTTGCTTCTCCACTTCCCTTGGTTGCGTCGCCCAGTTTGGTTAGCAATGAAGCGTACATGCCTGCGGGTAATTCCAGTTCGCCATAGTATGAGCCGTCACCGCGCCATTCTTCACGTTTGATGGTGCCCAAAGTTTTGATGGTGCCGTAAGCTCTGGCGGCGTATTGAGTGGGGATTTTAATTGCAACCTTTACCTGCTCAACTTTAAGTGGTAAAATTGGTCTTAATAATTTGACTATGTCTTTTGCTTGTTCATCAACTGATTTGTAGGGATCTATGGGGTAGCGGATTTGTTCCATCGCGTTTTCGATGCGCATGGGTGGATGCGGCAGGTTAGTTTTTGGGTCAACTGCCTGTCGTGCTATGAAGTCGATTACTTGGCGTTTTTTGTCTTCGACCATTCTTCTTCTTTGGTCGGTTGTTAATTGCAGGGTTCCTTTGTGGAGGATTTCATCTGCGATTTTGAGTGGATCTGTGGTTTTGAAGGCTTTTTTCATTGCTTCTTCGGATACTTTGGTGCCTTTGTTTGCGTCTGCAAAAATCATTTCGGCGGCTAAAACCTCGGTTATTGAGGAGGTTTTGCCGTTTCGGTAGTCGAGTGCTTTGTTGGGTTTAACTAGGATTTCAAAGTGTTCGTTTTCTCTGGTTAAGCGTGCTACTGTGAACTTTTCGCTCATTGCGATGTCACTTGCTTGTACCCAGCTCTTTGATGTATCCTTCGACGGTGTTGTCGTTTAGCATTTCCATTTTTTTGGTTGCTGCTGGGATAATGGCGATTTTGATTCTGGGTGGTAGTTGGCGTGCTTCAAGAGCTTTTATCAGGCATTTGACGGTTAATTTTATGGTGCTGTCAAGTGAGAGGTCTTCTTTGTATTCTTCTTTTAGAATAGCAAGGACTGTTTCTCTGCCTGCACCTAATGCGGTGGCTTTGTAGCCTCTGTATGTTCCGCTTGGGTGTGTTCCGAAGACTCGTGGACCTGTTTTGTCGACTCCTCCGAAGATTATGGAGACACCGAACGGTCGTACACCTGCGTGTTGGGTGTACATTTGTTGGATGTCGCATATTCTTTTTGTTACGACTTCTAGGTCGATGGGTTCATCGTATGTTAATTTGTTACTTTGAGCATAGATTCGTGCTTGATCTATTAGGATTCTTGCGTCTGAGCTTAAGCCAACGATGGCTGCTCCGATGTGATCGTCTACTCGGAAGATTTTCCATGAGTAGCCTGCTTCTTCGAGGACTTCTATGTTTTCCTCTGACCCCAGTACTAAACCTTCTGAGGTTTGAATGCCGACGATTGTGGCGCCTCGATTGACGAGTTCCATAGCGTATTCTACTTGGAAGAGTCGTCCATCAGGTGAGAAAACTGTTATTGCACGGTCATATGCTCCTGGTGCTGCAAATACGGACATAATGTGTTAACCTCACTTTAGACTGTCTACTTTTTCACAGTCTCATATAATAACTATACTAAAAACCTTTCCTATTAAAGGAAAACGCATATTGCGGCTGTTTGATGATGTGTAGCTTGGTTTTTGAGTGTTTGACTGCCTATTTCTGATGCTTAAGTGGTCTTTGGGGTATTTGTTTTTTTCTATAGTGGTTGTTGCCTGAGAACGCCTTATACACAACAACAACCTAACAGGCTTAGTTTTGGTGATTGTTTTTAGTGAGCGTTGGTGGCAAGTTGCAGGCTGGTTGTGGATTTTGCAACCATAGCAGAGGTTGTTTTGATATCTGATAAAGTAACACAATAGGGCTCAGTACTGAACTGTAGCTATCCCTTCATTAGAAGCTCAAACAGGTTTGTTGCTTTTTTTACAGTGTGTTGTTGCCAAAAACCTCATACACAACAACAACTAACGGATCATTTAGTTTCTAGTAGAAGATAATGGCGTAACCTCCCTTACTCTTCTTCTTCCAATGGGCTTTGTAGACGGCTATGTTTAGAGTTCATGGTTCGTGTTGGGTTGCTGCTGCCGAGACGCCAATCACAATGAATAAATTTTTTGATCTTCGGATAATGGTGGCGTGGTAGAGGATAGGTTGGTATAATAAGGGTAGAACCGCAGAATCAAACAGGCTTCCGATGCCTTCTGTAAAGCAAAAGAGACACTAAACCCACAATAGCCATCAGCACTATTCCTATTACTGCAATGAAAGGCACTGTTGGAAAAGGCTCTGACCCTTCTGTCACAGTGAAATCCGTTGTTTCTGAAGCAACCATATACCCAGCCAAGTCAGCTGCATAAAAGGTTACGTTATGTGCCCCATTTGTTAAGCCTGTTAAGGTCACGTTTCCTGCTATAGTTTGATTTTGGTTACCGTCCAAGCAATACAGAATATGAGAAAGCGCTTCGTTAGAAGTCAAACTCAAATCAATATCTGAATTGTCATAACTACTGTTTTGCGGAGATAAAACAGCGATTTTTGGTGGAACAAAGTCTTGGGTGAAGCTCACTGTCGAGGAACTGTTCATTTTAAAGTTGTTGTAATAATGATTCATTATATAGCCATCCGTCAGCACGGGATGTCTTGTTTCATACTCACCCCAGCCGACTGCATAAACGGTGACGGAGAGGTCACCGCCAAGTGCACTATACAAGTTTATTGAGTAATGAAGCGTTATCTTCAAATGCGCCGTCAATTGTTACGACTTTGTTTGGTTCCCAACTGGTAATATAGTATAATTTCAGTATAGAATCCAAGGATTTATTCCCATTTGTCTGGGGAATAATTACTTCAAAAGTTAAGGGGATACTATTTCTTGGATAAGACGAGCCGTTTTGTGGTGTATGAATATTAATTATTGGCGCGTGTGTTCCTGGTGGCGGTGAAATCTCGGTAACATGGGGGAAGTACATGTAGGGATTTGCCTTTGCTTGATTGACAAGTTGTGGTCCAGCAAATGTTAGCAATAGTAATGTGGTAAAAATTATGATAAAACAAGATACTTTCCTCATAAACAGCCCTAAGTTTATGCTCGCGTTTTCTGGATAAAAGCGTTCTTGTATAGATTTCTTGACTAAGCCTTGTCAAGATTTCTGTTGTAAACCGCCTGTTTGATTCTTTCCAAATTATCAAATAACTCTATTAGTATGTAGTTGTTTTGATGTTGTAACAAATACTTTAGAGACTCAAGCCTGAAGTAGCTCTAGGGTAAAAGTAAGAAATGAAAAAACCACTACTTTCAGTGGCAGTGTTCTTGTTCTTAATCTTGGCAGGCTCAGCTTCTCTGGCAACCGCTAACGCTGCAACCTACGAAATCTACGCGGGCGAATCCGCTACTTCAACCACAAAAATGGGGTTTGGGAACAATGATACTACTATGCTTATACCTGGACCAACAATGGTCTTTACTTCTGGCGAAACTGTGACGGTAATTTTGCACAACATTGGAAGTGGTCCTCACACATGGGCTATTGTAGATACTGATGACCAAGTGCTATGGGGTGCACAAATTGGGTCAGATAGTAACCCGATTCAAGGTCAGTCAAACGGTTCGGTGACATTCACAGTCGACACCCCAGGGAACTACCGCTATGTAAGCCAATATTTCTTTGATGAGATTTATGGAATGCATGGCGATGTTGTTGTTCAAGCAGCAATTCCTGAGTTCCCTGCTCCATTACTTGTCGCTTTTTTGGCGTTAGCTGTAACTGCTTTGGCAGTGTTTCTTAAACGTAAGCGTTAAAGTTGCACGAGAACTATTTCGAGCGCGAGCAAATCTGTCAAATTGCCTTATACTCGCGTTTTATAGTTTGATTCTTATATCCTAACGCAACAGTTATCTCTATTTGAGGTTTAGGTTTGAGTAAGGAACCAGACATAACAGTGCTTACCATTGGGCACTCTACACGCACACTCGAAGAATTCACCGAGTTACTGCAAACCTACGGAGTCACCTTACTCATAGATGTCCGCACTGCCCCGCATTCACGGCATAACCCCCAATTCAACAAAGAAGCCCTCCCCGACCATCTCAAACCCCTCGGCATAAAATACATACATTTACCAGAAATCGGCGGACTACGCCACCCCAAAGCCAACAGCATCAACCTCGGATTACGGAACCCTAGTTTTCGGGGATACGCGGATTATATGCAAACTAAAGAATTCACCGATGCCCTCCTAAAAATTGTGGTGCTGGCACGGGAGAACTGTGTGGCGTTGATGTGTGCGGAGGCGTTGCCCTGGAAATGCCACCGAAACCTCATCTCTGATGCTTTGGTGGCGCGGCGTGTTAGGGTATTGCATATTATAAGCAAAACAGACACGATAACTCATGAATTAAGCGAAGCCGCTCATGTGGAGGGCACAAAAGTGACTTATCCACTGTATGTTAAAGAGACGCCACAGAGAACACTTGGGCGATTTTTCTTCGGCTTAGGCAGAGAGTTCCTTGATTACTTGGCGCACTATGACGAATCCAACGCTGGCTACGATTATGCCTAGCATAGCAAAAATCGGTAGAAGATAATAGAAATCCATGGGTGGATTAGCGATGGCTAAAAGATAGGCTCCGCCAACCAGACCTGTCAACGTGACGATTAACTGGATTAATTTGGGGTTTTCCATCCGCATAATCACCTTACCAAATTTTGGGGAACGGGGGATTCCCGTGTTCATAAAAGATAGGGCAGATTCTAATTTTTCTGTAGTTTTGCTGTGAAGAAGCCGTTGCAGTGGTGTATATGTGGGTAGAGGCGTTGGCACTGTGTTAAGCCGCGGAGCCCTGGCATGCCGATTTTAGGTTCTATCTCGACGAGTTTGAAGTCTGGGTGCGCTGTTAGGAATTGTTCGATTACGCCTTCGTTTTCTTCTTCGGTTACGCTGCAGGTTGAGTAGGTCAGGAAACCGCCTTTTTTGACTTTGTCTGCGCAGTTATCGATTATTTTGTACTGGAGCTCCGACATGTTCGCGATGGATTTGGGGCTTAATCGCCATTTTGCGGAGGGTTGCTTGGCAAAGACGCCTGAGCTTGTGCAGGGCGGATCCAACACTAGGCAGGTCTGCTTCGCCGACAAGAGGCACAGACACCCGTGCATCAGCAACGACTGGCTCAGCGATTTTGGTTCCCATGCGGGCGATTTCTTTTTGCCAGGTTTTCATGCGTTTAGCGGAGAAATCCACTGAGATTATGGTGCCTTGGTTTTGCATTAACTGGGCGAGATACGTGGTTTTTGCTCCTGGGGCGGCGCAGAGGTCGAAGACGGTGCTGTTTGGCTGTGGGTTTGCGGCTTGGGTTGCGAAGCAGCTGGCTTTGTCCTGTACGTAGAATAAGCCTGCTTTGAGGCTTGGCGAATTATTCAGGGTTGTTTTGAATTCGGTTAGTTTGTAAGTGTATTTTAGTTGCTCAACTTTTTCTAGTTTAATGCCTTCTGCTTCAAGTTTGGAGAGGATTTCTTCTTCGGATGCCGCTAGGGTGTTTAGGCGGATGTATGTTGGTGGCGGGTTGAGGCTGCCTTTCAAGAATGCGACTGCTTCTTCTTTGCCGAATAGTTTGAAGCAGTACTCTACAAACCATGTTGGATGATAGGTTTCTAAGCCGACTTTTTCTTCTTCGCTAGTGGTCTCCATGATGGTGGATAACTGGCGAGTTAACAGGAAGCCTATGTAGGGTTCGATTTCCCGCATAGCTTCCCAGCCCAGTATGGCTCGGCCTAAGCTTGCGATGCTGTCTGCTTCTTTGAGGTTATATTTACCCCAGTTCTTGACGACGCGTGTTTGGTAAACGTATAATCTTAGGAAAGATTGGATGCCAAGGTCGTATTCACCGATTTTTTTGGGGTCAACGACGTTGTTGACTAGTTTATCGATTATGTTCTTTCGCCTTGTAGTTTCAACTACTAAGCCGTATGCATAGCGGATAGCGCTTGGGTCTTTAGCGCCGAGCTGCTTAATTGTCCTTGCTAATGCTGAGCGCTCGTTGAGTCTGCGCATTTCTATCCAACTTAATGTTTCTATGGCGATTGTCCAAGCTTCCCGCAACAAATTAAATCACAAACAACACCAAATGCAATGCCCCTAAATAAGGACTTCAACGTGGGCTACTGTTACTGCATGTTAACAGCCACATATCTTTATCAAGTTTTCAATCCTGCTAGAGTCCATGTGTTCTATGGCAAGCTCCAACAACGGAGGTGACATGTTTGTCGAAAAAGCGTAGAGATGAAGACATGGACATGGAAAAAGGAAAAATGACCGTACAGGAAGCAGGCAAGAAAGGCGGCGCAAAAGGTGGTCCACGTGTCCGTGAACTCATCGAAGAAGGCAAGGAACACGAAGACGAATAAGTGCGTAACAGTTAATGTTGCACACATTAAGTTATGCATCTTTTCCCTTTTTATTAATTAAAACTGGGAGTTATTAGAATTTGAGTCAAATAACTAAACGCCGAAGCACCCCTCAAACAAGAGCAGGGCAATATATGTGTCCCGAATGCGGCAAAATATTTGACACCAAAACAGAAGTCGATAGCCACATTCACAAGACCCATAAGCCACGCGTAAAATCGGTGCTAAACGGCTTAAACGGTTACTACACCGAATAAAAAGCCCTAAAACAACAAAAAAGCTGGGCCTATTTCGCTAAAAACCACAGGATGTTCTATCGGTTTTATTCAGTAAACGCTTTTAGGGGTCAATGTACCATACTGGGGCTAAGGGAAAAATGGGATGGCGAGCACTCTAGACAAATGGTTTAGTCAACCAGCTAAACCTCAAGTCAAAGAAGAGGTTAAAGCGCAAGCTCCGCAACCCAAACCAGAAACCCAAGCTGAAATTAAAGCTGAAGAAGCACCTATCCCCGAAGTTCCGGTTGTTAAACGCAAGAAACGGGAGCGCCAACCATTCCCGCCAGTCTCACCGGCAAACCTGCCACCATCATACTTTGTATCAGCGTCATACGATGGGCGACTTAAAAAAGCCGTAGTCAAACTCTACGAGCCCGAATCAGGACAAATCTACTTCTGGTATGACAACACAGGACACCTACCCTACTGCTTAACGAGCATCCCCCAAATGGATATGGAACGTTTTGAGCGGGTTAAAAGCCACGAAGGCTTCGACAGTTTCGTAACCGAAAAACGTCTTGACCCTCTTAACGATAAACCGATCGAAGTAACAAAAATCATCTGCAAAGACCCATTAGCTATCGGCGGCAGACCCGGCGGCACAATCCGAGACATTATCCCAGAAGATTACCCACGCGTCTTCGGCACCCAAATTCAAGATAGCGACGCTAAAATTTGGGAATCCAAAATCAAGTATTACCAATCATACATCTACGACAAACAGTTGCAGCCGGGCATGATTTATGAGGTAAAAGACAACAGCCTTGTACCCGTAGTTGTGGAGTCTGCACAGAAAAACCTCACAGAAATCCGCCAACTCTTCAAAGACTGCACAGAAGAGGAACGCGAATACGCTGAGATGTGGGCGCAACTGCTTGAGTATCCGGCACCCCAATTCCGACGGGCAGCCATAGACATCGAAGTCTACTCCCCATTAACCAAACGAGTACCCGACGCACGGGAAGGCGCATGCCCAGTAATCGCCTGCTCCATCTATAGCAGCGACGGCGACAAAAAAATCCTCGTACTCAAACGCGAAGGCATGGAAGACGGCGACCCAGAATTAACCAAAGGCTTAGAAGTCGAATTCTGCGAGTCCGAAGAAATACTTCTGCGCAAAGTCTTTGATGTCCTAAACGATTACGCATTCATTTTAACTTTTAACGGCGACGACTTCGACCTCCGCTACCTCGCACACCGTGCCTACAACTTGGGCTTTAGGAAAAGCGAGATTCCCATCGACATAGGCAAACGCGTCTGCCTACTCAAATACGGCATCCACATCGACCTCTACAAATTCTTCTTCAACCGCAGTGTGCAAATCTATGCTTACGGCGGCAAATACAAAGACGTAAGCTTAGACGATGTCGGCACCGCATTAATCGGCACACAAAAAATCCATCTGGAAAAAGCATTCGGCGACCTCAACTACAGCGAATTAGCCGCTTACTGCCTACGCGACAGCGAAATCACTTACAAATTAACCAGCCACGAAAACGATTCCGCCATGAAGCTGATGCTGGTTTTAGCCAGAATCGCCAGCATGCCCATGGAAGATGTCAGCCGACAGGGCGTCAGTCGATGGATACGCAACTTTATGCATCGTGAACACCGCAAACGCGGCTACCTAATCCCAAATGCGGAAGACATCTTAACCAAAAAAGGCAAAACCAGCACAACCGCCGTCATCAAAGGCAAGAAATACAAAGGCGCAATCGTCGTGGAACCAACCCCGGGTGTTCACTTTAACGTTGCCGTTATGGACTTTCCCAGCCTGTACCCATCAATCATCAAAGTTTGGAATTTGGGTTACCAATCCATTTGCTGCAACCACCCAGGATGCAAAAAACACACAATCCCAGATACGCAGCACTGGGTATGCACAGAAAAACGCGCCCTCGAAAGCCTGCTGATTGGATCACTGCGTGATTTGCGTGTGCGCTGGTACAAAAGCCGAGCCAAAGACAAGTCATTGCCGCCTGAATTACGCAGTTGGTACGGCATCACACAAGGCGCGCTAAAAGTCATTTTAAACGCCAGCTACGGCGTGTTTGGCGCAGACAGCTTCGATCTCTATTGCCCACCAGTCGCCGAAGCCACTGCAGCCATCGGACGCTACAGCATCACCCAAATCCTCAACCACGCCAAAACTGTAGGAATCCAAGTGCTCTACGGCGACACCGACAGCTTATTCCTCAAAAACCCAACCAAAGAACAAATCGAAGACGTAGTCCACTATACCGAACATGAATTGGGTATGGGCATCGACGTTGATAAGACCTATCGGTATGCAGTGTTTAGTTCACGCAAAAAAAATTACCTTGGCGTCCTCGAAGACGGCACAGTGGATGTTAAAGGCTTAACTGGCAAGAAAAAGCATATTCCCATCTTTATCAAAGGCGCATTCAATCAGATGAAGGAGCGGCTTGCCAAAGTTAAGAACCCTGAAGATTTCGAGAAAGCCCGAAAAGACATCGCCGCCATAGTCCGCGAACGCTACAACGTAATTAAACGCCGAGAATGGACAGACAACAGCGAATTAGCCTTCCACGTGGTCTTAGGCGACGATTTAGCAAGTTACACCAAAACTACGCCACAACATGTTAAAGCAGCGTTGATGCTCCAGAAGAACGGCAAAGAACTCCGAGCAGGCGACCTTATCAGCTTCGTTAAAGTAAGCAGCAACAAAGAACGCGTCAAACCAGTGGAGTTAGCCTCAAGAAATGAAATCGACACTGACAAATACATCGCATACCTGCAAGCAACGTTTGATCAGGTGCTTGATGCGTTAGGCTTGAACTTTGAGGAGATTATTGGGTTAACGCGGCTTGCAAGTTTCTTAGGCGCTTAACCACGCGATTGCTCAGAGAGACCTCCCCTCCCCTTATTTAAAGGGTCAAAGGTTAATTTTTCTGCTTTTTTGGTACTTCTTGAAGCAAACAAGTAGAGCCGTCGAGATTACGACGACGGATATGCCAAAGGTAACGGCTGTGTTGATGGGTTGGTTTGATAGGAACACCCCTTTCCTTTCGGGGGACACTGCAAAAACTAAGATAATACCTGAATCAGCAAACCCATCAATGCGAACACTGCCACTATGCAGGAGATGACGATTACAACTTGGCGCTCAGTTAACGGCCGATGATACGTTATGATCGTTACTAAGCTTTTTCGGCTATCCGAGCACAGTTTCTTTCCATCGAAGGTTACGGCTGCTTTTTTGTGCACAAAGAAAACTGAGAGCAGAATAATCGCTGAATTGAATATGAAGGGTATAATCGAAATGATCAGGTTAACTTTCATGTCGGAAATAATCGCGAAGGAAGCAATAGTCATGCCTATGGCAAAGGAGCCTGTGTTGCCTACAAAGATTTTTCCGGAAACGTTTAGGGCGGCGAGCACTATCCAGAATAGCAGTGGTCCAAGCATGAGAAGCCAGTTCGGCGAGAAAATCATTAACCCCGCGATGACTATGGCGGGGCAAACTGATTCTAACCCGTTTAAGCCACCTAACTGGTTAACGGTGTTTGTTACTATCATAACGATTAAAGGAATTATTATGAAGAAGTAGGCTGCGCCGAAATCGATTGTTCCAACAAAGGGAACTGAAATGCTGGTTCTGGCGCCAAACACTTGTGCATAGTAAATCAATGGTAACGCCGCAATCAACGGCATGAAGGCTTTGTAGCGCCATTTTAGGTCTATCCAGTCATCCATCATGCCCATGAAGCCGCCGAACAAGACACATGCAGCAAGGGTGAAAGCTGCGGAGACAGGTTCAGACCCAGGACCGCGCTGGAGGAAATAAACCAAGAAAAGATAAACGGTGGTGAATAGGACGTAAAAAACGCCTAAACCGTTGGGGATTAAGGGTCGACCAACTTTATGTTGGTCGGGAACCTTTGGGAACACTCGAGCCGCTTCCTGCTTAACTTATGCCGTTTGCTGCGTTGTATGCTGCCCAATCAATCTTGTAGATTGCTACTATTGGGATTAATCCGCTGAATTGGTTTGGTGCTATGTTTAGGCCTGCTAAGTATGCTTCTTTGAAGTATGTGGGCATTGAGGCTGTGTGGTCCATTTGGAGTTGGTATTGGCCTTGCGCATTTATTGTTTCGGCATATTTGGCTTGGGCATAGTACATGAGTTCTTCGACTGTGCTGTTCATTCCGCGGTCGTTCCATTGCCATTGATTTTGGTTATATTGCGCCGAATGATGTTTCGTTAGTCCACATGTCGGCTGCACTGATCAAGCCCATGTCAACGTATCTTTGAGGCATTTGTCCTGAAATTCTTGCCATCCAGACCCATTTGCCTTCGTCGCCGAAGCCTGCTGGATACAAAACAGTTTGGCCGTTGCTTGTACCGATTCCGAGGACTGTGAAGACAGCGATGTACTTGACGCGGTCTTGACCGTACTTTGAGAGCAAAGCTAAACTCTGGTTCTCGTTGGCCATCATTGCGAAGCCTACGTCAGCGATCTTTGTACTGTTAACTGTAGTGTTATCTGCCATGGACGTTACGTTTCCAAGGTCACTTAACCAGTTTCCGTAGTCCCACCACATGACGGTAACTTCTGATGGCTTCGAATTCTGATGGAACCAATTTATCGCGTCGAGCCATGCTGGAACGTTAGTGTTAAGGCCGTTTCCGCCCAAAGGAAGACTTGAAGCACTGATTGCAGTAGGCACGTATGCTTGTGTTACTGCTCTTGGTGTGCCGCCTGTTTGGGGTGAGAAGGCAAAGCTTGACACGAGCATCATGAATATTACTAGCAGTGCGATGCCGCTGTATTCTTTGCTTACCCGTGGCATTCTGCGTTTGGACTTCGCAAGGGTGTGTGGTGCCTCTTTTAGTAGGGCAAAGAATGGTTTTATTGAACCCATTATGCCGATGGCTGCGATTATTGCGAATGCTGGCGCGAAGAGTACGAGTAGACGCACCATTGAAGTTGCGAAGTATAGTGAGGTTGCCGCGAAGAGTAACAGGAAGACGTTTCTGTTGGTTGGGTTTCGCAGTGTGAAGTAGAGACCGACGAGGAAGAATAGTATGCTTATGCCTAATTCGATGTAGAGGTTGCCCCATGCAGAGATTCTCTGTTCAGCTACTGAATCGATGAGTGGTGAAGCTGACCTGATGAAGGGGTCGACTACTGATACGAATTTGCCTGCGAGGCTGCTAAGTGAACCGGTTGCCCATAGAGCAGTGAAGCCGCCGACTATTACTACTAATGCGGCGATTGCCATGGTCATTTTGCTTCTGATTGAGATGTTGTTTCGCAGGAGTTCGGCTATTATTAGCACGAGGAATACTGCCGCTACTGGAAGGATTGCAGCTGAAGTCAGATAATTCAGGCCTAGATAAGGAACCTTGGTTCCGATCATGAGTGCAATGCCGAAGATTATGCTGTAGTTAACGAGCATTCTTGGGTTGTACCGCTTGAGCATAACCAGTACAAAGACGAAGAGGGATGCTAAACCAATGACATAGTATGCTGCACCCCAACCGGCGATGAAGTACGCCAAAGATAAACCGGCGCCAACTGCATAGAATAATGATGCTTTAAGTGAACGGCCACCATCCATGGAGCGCATGAATAGGAAAATGAACAATACTAACCCGACGACACCGGGGATTTCTGTGTCGAAGAAGCCCAATGAGCTTCTCTGTAAGAATGAGGGCGCTAACGCGAGGAATAGGGCTGAGAATAAACCGACTGTTCTGCCGCCCATGTCTTTGCCTACGAAGTAAAGCACCAAACATGCGATGACAGCCATGAATGCTGGCATTATGGCAGCGAAAGTCATTAAATCGATTTTACCGAAAACTGAGGCTATACTGAATAGTACAGCAGCCGTCATTGGTAGAGACGGAAGTGAAGTAGACATGTCTAAGCCATCTGGGAACCATTTCATGGCGTTAATCCAGGGCTCAGTGTAGGGTGAAAGTAACCCGTTGCTTAGCATATGCTGAGTAATACTCAACTGGTAGTAGGGGTCAAACTCGTTGAGTAATGATGTACCTGCCGAGAGGTTTTCCCAACGGAGCGGTAATATGCGTATGGTAAACGCTACGAAGAGGATCAAAAGTAATGCTGCGGTGGCAATGATTGTACCGTGGCTTACCTGTATACCAAACCTGTTAAAAACTGATAGGCTTTTGCCAAGACGTTCCTTAACTGTTTCCCCCACTTTAAGCCATCTCTTTCCATGTATATTGCGATTGTACTATTTTACACATTGGAGATTTATTTATGGCTTTCCAAACCTGACCCAAATCGGCTCTAACATTTGTAATTGTTTAGGCAGGGGTATTTTGTTTAAAAAGTGTCCATCCTAACTGTTCCTTGGAGATATACAATCGAAACTAAACAAAGTTGATACTAAAATATTCTAAAACCCACTTTTGCGCAAGTAACCGATTATGAGGATAAACTTGCTTTTGGGCATCAAATCCATTTTCACAAAGCGCTATACAAATTAAAACAGAAGGAACCCGTTGTTTTCAATATTTACTTACGGGGTTTAATAATAGGTTTAACTTCAACGTCAAGGGGCAACAATGAAAGTTTTCTGCCACATTTTGGGCATTTTCCCCCACAGTCCTGAATAACTTCATCCGGAGGCTTGAGTTCAGCGCCCTCATACAAAATATGTTGACAACCGTGACAAATGACTCGTTGCGGCATCAAATTCCCCGCATATTTATTCTGTATGGCGTATTTATTAGTTGCTAAAAACTTTAAGCTCTAACTCGCTTAGCATGTACTGTAAAGCTTTTAATTGACAATTCAGTTTCTGAATGTCAGCTAGGTAGAGAAGCGGTTGCAAAAATACACCCTAATCATCACAGAAAAACCCGATGCAGCAAACCGAATAGCCACCGCCCTAGACAAAGAAGGAAAACCCCAAAAAATCCTCTCAAACGGTGTCCCCTACTATCAGGCTTATCGAGACGGAGAAATAGTTGTTGTTCCGGCATTGGGGCACCTCTACACAATCACAAGCAAACAGAAGGGCAAACGGGATTACCCCGTATTTGATTACCAATGGGTACCACGATATCTAGCAGAACGGAAGGCATCGAGGATTCGGGTTTGGCTAAAAGTTATCTCTGAATTAGCAAAAGACGCCTCAGGGTTTGTTGATGGCTGCGACTACGACATTGAAGGCAGCATAATAGGTTACAGTATTCTGAAATATGCATGCGGAGAAAAACAGCAAGAAGCCAAACGGATGAAATACTCCACCTTAACAACGGAGGAACTGCAAGAATCCTATGGGCATTTGCTGCCTAAACTCGATTTTGCACTCGTGGAAGCAGGGTTAACTCGACATGAAGTTGATTGGCTCTACGGAATAAACCTGTCTCGGGCGCTCACTCAAGCCGCAAAAAACAGCAGCGGACAATACGCTACATTGAGCACTGGCAGGGTACAGGGACCCACACTTCGGTTTTTGGAGGAACGAGAAAAAGACATCCAATGCTTCGTTCCCACGCCGTACTGGAGTTTAACCGCGAAAATAACCATAAATGGCACAATATTTGATGTGCAATATGAAAAAACCCTCGAGACCCATGCTGAAGCAACAGCGCTAAAAGAAGCCGCTAAAACCAAAGAGGGCAAAATAGAGTCAGTAAATGTAAGCGAATTCGGGGTGAATCCGCCTGTGCCTTTTGACCTTGGAAGCCTCCAGAGCGAAGCCTACAAACTATTCCGCTACACACCCATGCGTACCTCCACTATTCTTCAGCACCTCTACATCGACGCCCTGATTTCTTATCCACGAACAAGCAGCCAAAAACTGCCGCCTACAATCGGCTACAAAAATATACTCAAAAAACTAGGCAAAGCACCAAACTACACAAAACACACCATAGAACTCCTCGCAAAACCCAATCTAAAGCCAAACGAAGGCAAAAAAAGCGACCCCGCACACCCAGCAATCTACCCAACAGGAAATTTACCGCAAAAACCCCTAGATACCGCATCAAAAAACCTCTTCGACCTAGTAATTAAGCGGTTTTTAGCTGTTTTCGGTGAACCAGCCATACGCCAAAGCATCAACGTAACCATCGGCCTCAACGGCAACCCCTTCCGCTTCAGCTTAGCACGCACATTGATGGAGGGCTGGTTCAAGTATTATCGACCATATGTTCAAGTGAAGGATGACACTTTACCGCCTCTAACTGAGGGCCAGCCTGTTGAAGTGAAACGGGTTTCATTAAAAGAGCATTTCACGCAGCCTCCTCCACGATATAATCCCCGCAGTTTGCTGCTAAAAATGGAGAAAGAAGAAATCGGAACAAAAGCCACTCGGGCATCAACCATAGAAACGCTGCAGGATCGGAAGTATTTGCAGGGAACAGACAGCTTGTCGGTGAGTGATTTGGGCTTTGAAGTTACGGAGGTTCTTGTGAAGTATTGTCCTGTTGTGGTTTCTTCGGAGATGACAAGGGGTTTGGAGGAGAGGATGCAGGCTATCCAAGAAGGCAAAGAAACCAAGCAGAATGTATTGAAGAATGCCACAGAAACGCTGACGCTAGTTACGGCTGAATTGAAAAGTAAAGAAGCCGCGATCGGTGCCCAGTTAAGCCAAGCATTGCAACGCGGGAGATTGGAGGAGAAAACGGTCGGAATATGTCCCACTTGCGGGGGCCAACTCATTATTATTACTTCTAAGAAGTCAGGAAAACGTTTTGTAGGCTGCACCAACTACTTCAACGGCAAATGCAACACAGCATATCCCCTGCCGCAGACAGGCATAGTTAAACCGTTAGCGAATGCCTGCATAAGCTGCCATGCACCGATAGTGGCTGTGTATATGCGGGGTAGGAAGCCTTGGCGGTTATGTTTAAACCCAAAATGCCCAACCAAAGGAGCAGTAAAACCTTGAAGTGCAAGATTTGTCCAAGAGAAGCAGAAGAAAACGGTTTCTGCCCGCTTCATTTAAGGGCATACCAGAATGTACTGGAAAAATTCAAGGCGTGGCAGAAGGCATCTCCCCTATCTTGGACGGATTATTTAGGTGAGATTCAGAAAAATTCATTAACTGGATTATGGGCTAAAGAAGTAGCAAAGCATCTAATTGAGGAAGAGGAACAGGAATGTCTGGAAAAATAAAGAAGAGCTCCGAAAACATGTCGTTCTCGCTTAGCCGATGGTTCCGTAGATTATCAACTAACGCACCTGCATTAACCGTGATCACAATATTGGGTCTTTCTTACGCGATTTTCCTCTTCGGAGGCGGCTTATACACATTAATAGAAAAGCCCATTCCATCATATTATGACGGAAGCAAATTCTATTTCCTTGATCCCACGGGATTAAGCTCTCAATTCGTCTCTGATACAATCATATCCGTGACACTCTATGTGATGGGTTTCGTAGGTTTACTTTCAATCTATCAGAGTACAAAGAGCGCCTATAAACCAAGACAAGCTTACATGCTTCTGGTTATCGGTGTCACATTTGTGCTGTTATCGTATCTGTTCCTTGAAACCGCGGTTATAATTAAATCCGGTTAAAAGTTTTCTTTTCTTTTATTTTTTAATAACTTAATTTTTGCGTTTTAACTTTACAGTACTATCGCACATAGCTAAACTGTAACAAGTATTTTTTCAGTTAGGCATTAGTTCTACCAGGGATGCTTCTTCAACTTTAACTTGTAAGCACCAAAGTTAGTCAGCAGATGAATCGGCGGAGTAATCACTAACACCACAACCGCAACCTGCCAAGTCAACACAAACAAACCAGTCAAAGCCAGCGGCAACGCAAACACCACAGCGCCAACAACGAAGTCAATCTGGTCCACAATAGGCAACAACCCGCCCGGTTGAATGCTTAATCTACGCTTAATGAATGCACCCGTCAAATCACCCAAAAGTGCACCCAAAGGAATCAATATGCTAAACAGGACCGGATAGTTTTCGAAGCCGAAAATAAAGCCTTCAAGTATCCCCACCAAGAAGCCGACTGCCCAGCCGAAGAAGAAACCCCGAAAAGTTTTGTTGTTGCCGAAGATGCGTTTGCCATCGATAAAGTTTCTGCCGAAATCCATTTTTTTGCCTCCTCCGGCGAGTACGGGTGTGCCGTTGGCGCAGTAGGCGGGAAAGATGAATTTTAAGGCTTCAACTATTAGCAGGGCGATATCCATCAGGGGGTCAACCGCAGTTTAGTGGAGTTGTGTATCTGTTATTCCTGTTTCCCCTATTTGTATGTAGCATACTGCTTCGCCTTCAAGGTTGGGGGTTTTTTCTATTGTTGCTTTGAGGGTTTGCGGATACTCTGTGGGTTTTAAAAATAGGATTGTGTCTGCCCAGAATTTGAGAACTCTGTTTGCCACGGGGCGAACGCTTGAGGATTGCTCGGTTATTACGCTGCGCACTTGGCTTGTCATGAGTAGTGGAATTTTTTTGGTTTTAACTGTTTGCGCTAAAAGGGCTAGTTGGCGGTTTAATTCTCGGTTATCTTTGTATGCTTTGGGGGATTCTGCGGCTTTTGCGCTGTAGAGTGAAGTGAAAGTATCCACTATGATTAAGCCAACGTTAACAGTATAGTCTTCTATTCGGTCAATAACGGCGGTTTGTTCGCGGAAATCTCGGGGCTTAACCAGTACGATTTGTTCGGCGACTTCACTGAAGCGGTTTCCTGCGATTTGGGCGAGGCGTTCGGTTGAAAACGTGTTGTCGCAGTCTATGTAGAGCACTTTGCCTTTCTGGAGCGCACATTGGACGGCGCATTGCAGGGCAAAGGTTGATTTGCCTGTTTCGGGTTCGCCGTAGATGAGCATGATGGTTTCCGGGTTGATGCCTCCGCCGATTTTGCCATCGATGCAGTTGCAGCCGGTCGAGATTTGCGCCATGTTTTCACGTCAAGCATTATTAGTTGGAAGATAATAATTTGTTTTGCACTTAAACGTATACTCTAAGGATGGTTTATGAAGGGAAAAGTTGCGGTTGCAACGGTGCAGGGTAGAGCTTACTTTCAGATAGTTAACGCGCTCAAAGAAAACGACATTAACTTTGTAAGTGTGATTCCCGGCGAATCTGTGCCTCCGCGGGCTAAACTGGTTATTACAACTGAAGAGGAAAAAGACAAGGTAAAGTATGGAAAAGTGCTTGTTTTCCATGATGCGGCTGAGTTGGATTGTTTAATGGTTGAGGTTAAAAAGCTGCTTTTAGGTAAAGAAACATATGAAAAAATCTTAGTCGGCATAGACCCCGGGGTGGCAATTGGGTTAGTTGTGTTGGCGGATGGAAAAGTTATTGAAGAAGGCAACTGCTATAACAGCCGCGAATTAGTCAACAGTATCCTTAAGATAATAAGGACCGTTAACTTCTCAGTTACCAGCGTTTCGGTTAAGATTGGAAACGGTGTACCTGTATATAGAGAGCTACTCCAAGACCTCGACGATGCCTTGCCAGCAGAAGTTGTGTTTGAAGTGGTGGGTGAAGCAGGAACCAATCGACCCCTTACTGCGCATAGCAGAAAGATTAGGCATATATCTTCCGCTATCCGTATAGCTGGCAGGACTGGACGCGTATTGGTTAGGAGGAAAGCACTTGCAACAAACAGTACAACCCAATAGAACTCTACTGGTGGATGGTCCAGCATCCGTACAAATCTTGTCTGGAAAAGTGGAAGTATTCGGTAAACCACTCATAGCAGAGCAACGTGTAGTAATCCGAAAAGATAAACGCAAACCGTTCTATGCCACTGAAACCTGCAGTTCTCAATGTACTGTTAGGCGCAAATGCAGCTATTACAGAAGTTGAAGGCAACACAATTCCACAGTCATGGAATAAACCCATCCAAACCGTACAGGGATTAGAACTAAAACCTGTAATCATCATGGTTTTAGGGGCTTCCGATGTGGGGAAAAGCAGCTTCTGCACATACATGCTAAACAAACTCATGGAAAACAACCGCAGCGTTGCAGTTTTAGATGGCGACTTAGGGCAATCAGACATTGGACCCTCAGCCACCGTTTCTTATGCAGTTGCACCTAAACCCGTGACTGAACTGGGCAATTTAAGGTTCCAAAACGGCTACTTTGTAGGCGTCACATCACCCGTTAACACGGTTGCTAAAACCATTCAAGGCTTAACCTGCATGATAAGCGAGTTAAACCAGAAACAAGTTGACTATATCATCATCAACACTGATGGATTCATCAGCGGCGACGCAGCATTAAGGTACAAGTTAGGGTTGATTAAAGAACTCAAACCCAACGTAGTCGTTGGCATTCAAAAGCAAGATGAACTCGAAGCCATCATGTCCTATTTAGGCGGAGGCGGAGTAATAACCATCGAACCCTCAGAGTCGCTGAGTTTACGAACTCCAGAACGACGCAAAGCCATCCGTGAAATGACCTACGCAAAATACCTCAAAAAATCCAAACTCCAATGCATCCCCGTTAGCCAAATAATCGTGGAGCCACGCAACGGAGTACCTAAAACTCAGGAACCAGAAAAAGGCATCCTCGTTGGCTTGTATGGTCGCGGCACAAAATTTCTGGGCATCGGCGTTTTACGTGCCATAAACGTTGGCAGACGCACCCTCAAAATAGAGACCGCTGTTTCTACAAAGCCCATGCGTCTTGTGTTTGGAAAAGTTATTTTGGACAGGAAGCTTCAGGAAGTTCAAGCCTGATTACTGAAAAAGTTTCTGACTTCTTGAGCTAAGACGCCTGATTTATCGGGTAGGGTTTTCATGCCGTTTGTTACCCACGAAGGTATGAAGCTTTTCGTGTAAGCACTTGAGAATCGGTAGTCTAGGAAGATTATGGCGCCTTTATCCTCGAGGGTGCGTATAGGTCTGCCAGCTGCTTGACAAGCCTTTTTCATCGCAGGTAAAATATAGCCGTATTCTCTTCCTCTGCCAGAGAAACGGTCCTCGTAATAATCTATTTGTGCTCTGACGCGGGGTGTTGGCTCCGCATATGGTACTCCCACAACAATCACGGAATTCATTTGGTTACCTGGGAAATCTACGCCTTCAGAGGTTCTTCCGCCTTGAACGCCCAAAAAGACTGCGCCGCCTTTGTCGCCGCATGCTTTGTAATCATGTACCAGTTTCTCGTTGTCTTTGGAGGTCATTCCGCTTTTTTCGCAATACAGTGGTTTTAGCAGTTGCTGCTCTAAACCTTCAGATAATAGGGCGTTTAGGACTTGGAATGATGCTGTGAAGATGCCTGTGTTGGTTGGGGTGCTGTTTACGACTTCGTTTATGCGTTCAATCATGGTTTGATACATTTTGGGGGTACGTGAATCCATAGAAGTGGAAACGCCTAGGCAAACCGCTGAGAAAACGTGTTCTTTGGGGAACGGTGAAGGCGCTAAGAATCGCACTGTGCTTTCAGGAAGTTTAGTGATGCGTGCGTATGCTTCAAGAGGTTGAAGGGTTCCTGACATGATTACGTTGGCGTAGGTTGAGGAGAAGACGGGTTCAGTTATTTTAGCTGGGTCTAACGCTACAATTTCTAGTTTAGCCGATTTATTGCCGTCTCGACTGTAATATTTGCTGGCTACGTTAATGTAGGAATTATCGTTAACGGTGTCTAACCATTTGTTGAGGAAATCAGCCATGGCATTGATATAGCTGCGGGGGTTTTTGCCCTCTGCAAGCAGCGCTTTTTTGATGGCGATGCCTGCTTCATGCATGTGGATGAAGAATTCGCGTGGTTTAGCGATGCCGCCCTGTTTTTCTATGATTTCGAGGATGCGGTCGGGTGAGATTATTTCTTCTTTGCTGATTTTGTCGGTTAATTTGTCCATTTCGTTGCGGAAGAAATGGGTGAATTCTTCGATGTCTTTGTAGCCGAATCGTTCAGCCTCCATTTCCGCCTGCCTCAAAATGAATAGGGTAAGTTGGCTGCTTGAGATGTCAACAGCGGTTTCTGGCAGGTTATGGGCTTCGTCGACTACAAGTATGATTTTTGAAAGTTCCGTCTCCAAGTTCTTGAGAAACGGCGTTCGAATTTGGGGGTCAAAAACATAGAGGTAACTCAACGCGATAACTCGTGCGTCATGCACTGCACCTTTAACGAGTTCATAGGGGCAGATTTCTTTTTTCTTGCATACCCGCAGGATTTCAGAGCCCATGTAGGGTTTGCTGGCTACTTGCTGCTGAAGTGAAATGTACTCGTAGGTGCGGCTTTCTACGTTTTTGTAGTATGGGCATCTGCCTTTTGATTTGAGGAGTTCGCAGACTTCCATGAGTGATTTTGAGTCGAATGCGCCTTTGGCGGCGAATACGTTTAGGCACATTTCGTTGCGTCCACGGATAGATGACGCCTGTGATTGGGCGCATCTTGTAAATCATTCGCAATTCGTCGATGACGCGGTCATGTTGGCGATGGGTGCGGGCGACGTAGAGAACCTTGAGGTTCTTTTTCATCGCAATCGGCAGATACCGCGGACAGGGCCGAGATTGTTTTTCCTAAGCCGTTGCTGCCTTCGATGAGGACGCTTTTGCGGTCGTTGACGGCTTGGTTGACTGTGGTTATGAATTCGTCTTGGTGGGGGCGTGCGGCGCTGTAGGGGAAGTACTCCATGACTTCTGGGGGTAACTTTACCACTGGTTTGCTCATTGTATGCCTCCGTTGGATGGGCAACTGCTGTTTATGGGGCAGGTTTGGCATTGGGGTTTTTGGGCTTTGCATGTTTTTCTGCCATGCGCAATCAGTAGCAGATGAACTGAGGCGTAGTCTTTGGGTTGGAAGAGTGATTGGAGGCTTAAACGGACAGCTTCATAGCCGCCTTTTGGAGGAGCTAAACCCAATCGCTTTGAAACACGGTTAACGTGCGTATCTACTGGGATTGTTGGTTTATTCGCCGAGAATAGGAGCACGACATCGGCGGTTTTTGGTCCCACACCAGGCATCTCCATGAGGGTTTTTCTTGCCTCTTCGGTTGGCAGGGACAGGATGGGGTTTAGGTTTCCGCCGAACCGTTCAAGGATGATTTTTGATGCGGTTTGGATGGTTTTGGCTTTGCTTTGGTATAATCCGCCGACTCGAATGCATTCTTCAATCTCACAGATGTTTGCCTTCGCAAGCACTTCGGGCGTTATTTCAAACCGCTTAGATAAGCTCTCGAAGGCACGTTCAGTGTTGGTGTCGGCGGTGTTCTGAGAAATAATCGTAACAACCAGCGTCTGGTACGGGTCTGCGCCGATTTTAACGAGTTTAGGCAGGGGCAGCGTTCCCTTTAAGGTATCCAGGACTGTCTGTGCTATAGTTTGTGTCTAGCGTGTGCCTTCACCCTGCCAGAGAATATTCTGGAACTATGGTTTGTCTGGCTATAAATACCAATTGCGCATAAAAGTAGCATTTCTTAGGCGCATTTATTGGAAATCTACGGTTTTATTCTTGGAATTGCGTATCTTCATCTTCTTTCTCACCTGCAAATCCTTCGGAAAGCAAAGTGCATTAGCATTGCAGTTAATACATTAAAACTAAGATAGGCCGACGATTGGAGCATTAATCGTCGTTAGCCCAGAATATTTCATGAAGGCAAAAACCAGCAAAAAAAACACGGCACATAAGGTAAACGTGGAAACGAAACTTTTCAAACCATATGTAACCCTTGAAACCGGTTTTATTCTTATGTAAAATGCGAAGGCAGTTGTGATAAGCAAAACAGCTACCATCACTGCTGTTCTAAAAGGCGGTATCTGGAGGTAATAGCAGCTGATAACTGCCATAAACACAGATGCAGCGGTCATTACTATCCATGCTTTGTATATTCGTTTATCCTGCAGGGGCTGGCTTTGGTCTGGAAACTGTGTTAAAACCTGATAAGCAAGCTTGCCACGGCTAGCCAGTATGTATTGGTCGTTTCATCCTTTTCAACAAGGTCACCAAGGACTTTAAGGTGATAGTTTAGTGTGCCCGTGCTGATAATGTCCAGTTTATCCATTAACTCAGTGTAGGTTAGGCTGCCGTCGTTCAGTAGGAGGATGGCTTTTCTGCGGGTTGGGTCTTTTAGAATTTTGTGGAGTGAATCGATGCCGCTCATAGGTGTTAGTGGTGGCTGTTAGCTTTTGAGGTTTTTTGACGATTAAATTCGTCATTGGCCAGACGGGGTTTCTTTTCGGGCGTTGATGTAGCTGTACAGGAACAGAGCGGTTAGTATGCATTGAATCGCCAGTGGCACCAGCACAGATTGAAGCATTATCAGTCCTGATGCAGTTGCGTAAATGTTGTTTGCTGCCAAACCAAAAACTACAGGAAATGTTGTCAAAAGCAAGATGCCCTTTCTTTCCAGTGGCTTTCTATCTGCCCAAATCAGCAGCCCAGTCCAACCCCACATCAGCGAGCTTGCAATGATGAGCCCAAAGCTGAGTGTGGCGCTTGGTGTATAGCTTGTTAAGCCGCTAAAGGAAGCCCAGAAACTGGGTATTAGTAGTTGTATTGCAACGAAGCCGTCGATTATGGCGCCTACCCAGAAGCTGATTCGTAGTAGGAGGATTTTGTGTTGTTTGTTCATTGGTTACTCGCCCGAATAGTTAGCTTATGCTAACTGTTTAATAAATATTTAGCCTAACCTAACTATACACACATCTTTTATACCACCCAACCAAACATAACCACATGGAAACCGAACTCCAGCGCACCCTCAACCTCATACACGAAGCCGTCAGCATGACACTCGGACTCCAAAAAGGCAGAAAAAGCGACCTATCCCCCATCGCCACCGCCATCCTCTACAACGCCCACCTAAAAAAACTCCAAGTGACCGACATATCCGAGATGTTTGACATTAAAAAAAGCACCGCCTCAGGCTACGTTGACAATCTCGAGAAGAAAGGGTACGTTTTGCGTGTGAAAGATGAGGCTAACCGCAGAAACACCTATGTGGTCCCAACTGAGAAAGGCAAAAGGTGGCTGCAAACAAAAGAAGAAGTACTCGCTGGCTATGTTAAAAAGCACATGGCTAATTTAACGGTTGAGGAGCAACGGACTTTTTTGGGATTACTTGAGAAGTTCATGAAAAGAAATGACTTGCAGTAATTTTTCGGTACGCGAAGCATCAACCAAACCCAAAACAGTTGCATACAAAACCACTTCAAAACCCAACAACCCCACATCAACCCAAACCCCCGCCTAACAAACAACAAACCCATAACGCTCCAACCCAGCAGTTGTTAGTCTATAAATAAGGGAGGGGGTAGGTGCTCTGAGGTAGGTAGGTCCCTAAACCTAAGGTGTAGCCGAACTGATCTGCTTGCAAAAGTCTCCGCAACCAGTCTGCAACTTGCCACCAACGCCTCACTAAAAACAGACGCCAAAACTAAGCCTGCTGGTAGTTGTTGTGTATAGCAGCTTTTCACCAACAACTATAGAAAAAAGCGCTTTAGACAAAAAGAGCGTTTTTCGGTCAAGTCCACATTCGCAGACACCATCATTTTGGATAAAATAGGGTAAATTTATTAATTTAACCCCTACTGCTAAAGGTAAAGGCGAACCAACCGTGTCCATAGCAACCAAACTCAAAAGCTTCAACCGCATCCAACTCGCAAACATAGCATTCTACACTGTAACAGGCATCCTGCTCCTTGCGTTTCTGCCATTCACCGGTTTTCCACCGCACATGGGCTTTTTAGGCATCGTGAGCCTCATAACCGCTTATAGCCTGTTTACTAAGCGTGCTTGGGCGCCATGGCTGGTTTTCATTATGTTAGTCACAATCACTGTGTTCTCAGGCGTCACACTCTATTCAGTGGGCTTTAGCAACCTATTAGTCACAGCATTGATGCTGCCCTATCTGGTGCTTGCCTGGGTATTCACGGTACAGATGCTTCTTAAAAGAAATGAGTAAGCTAAGCTTTTGCGGCTGAACCCCGCAGCAGCATAACCGTAACTTCCTGGTCAACATCTAAGAATTGCTCGTTTTCTTCTATCTGCACAAACCCATCAGCACACGCCAAAGCTGAAACAGGACCTGCAGCGTCGATGGGTTGGGCGATTAAGCGGCATTGTTCATCAAATTGCAACTGCACCATAGTGAAGGTTCGGCTGCCTTTGGCGCTGAAGATTTTTGAGCCGGCATATGCGTTGACTGCTTTTAAGCCTGCGGTTGGTCTGCCGCCTAAACGCTGCACAAGCACCCGAGCGAATAGTTGATACATCAATAATGCAGCGGAGGGGTTGCTGGGTAATAGAAAGACCGGTTTGTCGCCGATGAAGGCGGCTGCGGTTGATTTCCCGGGTTTTGCTGCTATACCGTTGACGACGATGCCGGGTTTGCCCAGCAAATCAACGATTTCGGCCACGTCGGGGTTGTCGGTGCAGGCTATAACCATGTCAGTGGAAGCTACCGCAGCAGCTAAAACCCGCTGGATAGCCGCCTTATCTTCGGGAACTACACCGAAATAGACGGGTTTAGCGCCGCATTCCATAACAGCAGTGCTTAAACCGTAAGAGTTCAAATCATAACTTTTACCGGGCGAAAGGGGCTTGCCGAGTTCGGTGACTTCGTTACCGATGGATAAAACCGCGATCATCGGAATTTTTAGGACCTTCAACTGCTTGTAACCTAAAGCTGCCAAGACCCCGATTTCTGTTGAACCCAACAGTTGACCTTTCTTGAGCGCCACAGAGCCGGCTTTTATGTCTGAACCCTGCACACGCATGTTATCGCCTGATGTGGCTGGGCTGTAGATTTGGAGTGTGTCGTCTTCGCGTTCAGCGTCTTCGATGGCGATGACTGCGTCTGCGCCTTGCGGAAGCACTGCACCTGCGGCTACTTCGGCGGCTTCACCTTTGGCGAGGGCGAGTTTGGGTGTTTCGCCGACGGTTAAACTGCCAGAGACAGTAAGAGATACCGGTTGATCCTCATTTGCCAAAACCGTATCCGCAGCCCTCACCGCGTAACCGGCCAAACGTGAACTGTTAAACCCCGGAATATCAAAAGGCGAAACTATATCTTCGCTAAGCACACGATTGAAGGCTTCGAGCAACACAGTTTCTTCGTCACCCAACGATACCGGCTTAAAACATGCTTCAATAGCGCGCTTAGCTTCCTCAAACGTAAACAGTTTCCTAATCATGGCAGCTCACACTTGTAGGAGAGAGGGCTTAAACGTAAAAACATATCGAAGCCCCGAAGCGATAGTGCCATTTTGTTTTCAATAGACAATGCCGAAAAATCAGCAGACGTTATTGCTTTCACATATGTCCCCTCCCTTATTTATAGGCCGGACAAATGCTGGCTTCCAAGGCAGGTACCCATGCATTTGTTGAGGTTTTTTTTGTTTCGATTAGGGGTTTGTTGGGTGAGGCTTGTTTTTCGGGTGCAATTGCAATTGCTTGTTTGCCATCACGCTATATTGTGGAAACATGGCGCTTATGGTTTGGCTTTTCAGCGGTCATTTTTTTGAGGAAGGCTTTGAGGTTTTCCGGTTGCCCATAAACCACAAGTTTCCCATCCGGCTGAGTTTTCACTTGCAAGTTCTGTTCCTTGGCAATCAGCTCAACCTTCACGGCTGTAATATCACCTATCGGTTCAATCCTGACCCATTTTTGGTCGCGTGGTACACCCGTCACAAACTTATCCCCAACCACAACTGATTTCCCAGTGGGTTCGCAGACTTCCATATTAGCCTCTTCTAAGCGCCTAAGCCACACGTCAACCTTCTCTTCCCCAAACATTTTCTGCCCCTCGGTAACCACAAAAGCCTCCACATTCCCCATCAACGCTTCCGCTTTCTGGATTGCATCGCCGCTGCCGGGCATACAACCCAATTTTATCAGGGATTGGACTGAACGGAGGTCTTCAATGACTTTATCGGGAATTGTTACTCCTGATCTTTTGAGTTCAAGCATCATATCCTCAAGCAGGTTCCAAGACGCCAAATTGCGACCCATAAACGTGTCTCGAATAACTTTAGGGAACCTGCACTTTTAAGGGTTAATTGCATTTTTGGAAAGGATTAAATCACAAACAATCTGTAGTTTAATGTAGAGGAATATTTTTTTGTCTCAACCAAACAGTGTCCAGTTTGATTTCGGAGCTTTAACCCAAACCATCCTAAACCCCCTACTAAACACACTTCCAATCGAAATCACCTTCATCGACCACACTGACACCGTCCGCTACTTCAACAACCCACCCAAAATGATTTTCCTACGCACCAAAGGCGTCATAGGCATGAAAGTGCAAAACTGCCACCCATCCAAAAGCTTAGACACAGTAAACAGGATAACCGAATCATTTAGGTCAGGCACCAAAAACGCCGCTGAATTCTGGATAAACTCGCATGGACGCTTGATTTTTATTCGGTTTTTCGCTGTGCGGGATGCGGAGGGCAAGTATTTGGGTACGGTGGAAGTGGTGCAGGATGTAACGGAGATTCAAGCTTTGAAGGGCGAGCGGCGGCTGCTGGACTGGACCGATTAGGCGATCAACATGAAAGTTAAAGTTGTCAAATCTGAGGGTTTAGCCCACAACAGCTACTACTTAACCAGCGGAGACGAAGCCGCCGTCATAGACCCACGCCGCGACTGCACAATCTACACCCAACTCGCCGCCCATGACTGCACCAAAATCAAATACATACTCGAAACCCACAGAAACGAAGACTACGTCACAGGCTCGCTGGAGCTCCAAAACATGACTGAAGCAGAAATCGCCCACAGCAACGAGTTGCCCTTCAAGTATGGCGAACACAACCTATCGGATGGCGAAACCCTCAACGTTGGCAACACAAAAATAAAAACCGCCTACACCCCTGGGCACACAAACGAATCGCTAAGCTACATAACCTTTGAAGGCTCGGAGCCGCAGATGGTTTTCACGGGCGATACCCTCTTCGCAGGTTCTGTTGGGCGCACCGACCTTTACGGCAAACAGGCACAGCCAACCCAAGCTGAAAAACTCTATGATAGCCTAAACGAGAAGCTACTGATTCTTGGTAATAGTGTGCTTGTTTATCCTGCGCATGGCGCTGGCAGCATCTGCGGAAGCGGAATCAGCGGACAAGAACCCACCACCATCGGATACGAAAAACGAACGAACCCATATCTCCAACTTGACAAAGAAGAATTCATCCAAAAATCCACGAGCGAAAACTTGGTTGTACCACGTTACTTCAAACGTATGGAAGATTTCAACCTCAATGGACCACCGTTACTAACCGAAATGGCGTATCCCAGACCAATGCTGCTACCTGCATTTGAGGAAGAAATGCAAGAACAAAACATGATAATCATCGACACCCGCTTACCTTACGCCTTTGCAGGTTCACATATTCCTAACTCGCTGAGCATGTGGCTGGGCGGCACCAGCGTTTATCCAGGCTGGCTCATGGATACCAACCAATACATCGTCTTTGTGCATGAACGCCAAGAAGACATCGATGTTGCAACTCCCCGATTTCGCAGATTAGGCTTTGATAACATGTGCGGTTACCTTTGCGGCGGCATGAATACTTGGCAGGAAGCAGGAAGACCCATTCGCAGCTTCAAAACAATATCCTCAACTGAACTCAAAACAAAGCTCTCCAAAGACGAGATAACGCTTTTAGATGTTAGGGAGCCGCATGAATGGACAGAAGACGGCTACATCGAAGGCGCAACACTGATTCATTTCGCCGATCTGCCAGAGAAAACAGGTACATTGCCCAAAGATGAGCCAATCGCAATCACATGCTCAGTCGGCAACAGAACCAGCATCGCACTTAGCATCCTAGAAAGGGCAGGCTACACTAACCTAAGTAATGTACTTGGAGGCATGACCGCTTGGACAAACCTTGGCTACCCAATAAAGAAGGAAGTTAACTCTGGACCCCATTTTCCTTCATCGTTTTTGCCAATCTAGTACTCTTAGCGCTGTCTTTGGGCTCCAACAGTTCTTTTACTAGGTTGTATTGGCGCTGATAGATATGGCAGTTTTTAGAGTGGAAAATCAGTTTTCCTGTTTTTAGGGATAGGTTGCCGCGTTCGTTGATTTCTGCAACGAAAGCTTCGTTGAAAAGCTGCAGCCCAGCGATGTTTGCTGGTAAACCGCCGAATGCGTCCCAACTGCGGAAATAGCAAGTTAGGTGCATTTGACCATCGAGAACCTCAGTATCAATTAAGCTGAGGCAGGGCGGTTCACTTTTGTGCCCGTTAGCATCAAATTTCATTATATCTTCGGGACGCCTAATAACCATGGTAACTTGGCGATCCCGTTGCTCCTCGATGTACCGCTTAATCGCTTCTTCAACTTGGTTAACTGGATCATTGAGACGGCTGCCGTAGGTGTAGGTTTCATCCTCTTTCTTCTCACCGCACCAGAGGTATTCTAATGCGTAGCCTTGCACGTATTTGAAGTCGCATGGAGCTTTATCGCTGACAAGCGGACGGTTTTCTGGGTGCTCGATTTCGATTGTTAAGTTGAGTTTTTTGGTTTCGGTTTCCTCAGAGCCGAAGCCAACGGGGAAAATGTCGCCTTCTTTCCAGATAGCATTTAGGGCTTTGAACCATGCGTCGGGGAGGTCAAACGCTGAAATCTTTACGTGCTTCATGCTGTTCTCTTAAGAGATTGTTGCTTTGAGGCTTAAGTGTTTTGGATAAAGGGGGACTCGTTAGCTATTGGCGATATAGAGTCTGGATTCATAAGCCTAATCAACCAAAAACAACCACAATCTTACTTGTTATCCGAGGGGAAACCAATGGAACAAATTGAAAGTGAAGGCATCATTATCAGTTCATGCTGTAAAATAGAGACCACCCTAAAAGAAAAGAAAGCCTACGACAAAGAATCCGCCACAGACATCTTAGAATTCGGTGCAGTCCTTGACGTAATGGAGAGGGGCGGCTTAATCGGTAAAACCCAAGACGGAAAATACTATATCACAAAGAAGGGCAAGCAGAAACAGCTTAAGAGCTTTAAAATAGGCTTTAAATAACCAAATTTTTTGATAACAAGCCACTATAAGTCTATTTTTTAAAATTAAAAATAATAAAAGAAAAGAAGTTTTTGGCTTAGTAGGGCATTCCGCCCATACCGCCCATTCCTGGAGGCATGCCACCCATACCGCCCATGCCACCCATTCCTGGAGGCATTGAGGGGCCTTTGCCGCCTTTGATGCTGATTAAATCATCGATCTTCAGTATCATGTTGGTGGCTTCTGTGGCTGATTTAATGGCTTGCTGCTTCACGCGAAGGGGTTCAACAACCATTTTGGTGCGCATGTCAACGATTTTGCCTGTGTTGACATCGATGCCAAAGGTTTTGCTGTCTGCTTTCTCGTGTTGAGCGCGGAGTGCAACCATGATGTCTATGGGGTCTAAGCCTGCGTTTTCTGCGAGGGTCAAGGGGATTTCTTCGACTGCTTCAGCGAAAGCTTCGACTGCGAGTTGTTCTCTGCCGCCGACTTGTACTGCGAAGGCTTTGAGGGCTTTTGAGAGTTCAGCTTCGGGTGAGCCGCCGCCTGCAACGATTTTGCCGTCTTCGATTACGTTGCGGACAACGCATAAGCCGTCGTGTAGGCTGCGTTCTGCTTCGTCGATGACGTGGTTTGATGCACCGCGGATAACGATGGTTACGGCTTTGGGGTTCTTGCAGTCGCGGATGTAGAGGAGTTTGTCGTCGCCGATTTTTACCTCTTCAACACGTTTAGCTTGACCCAACGCGGCTGGAGCTAACTCTTTAACAGATGCAACAATCATTGCGCCTGTTGCTTTGCTGAGTTTTTCCATGTCGCTGCTGCTGACGCTTTTAACTGCGATAACGCCAGCTTTTCCAAGGAAGTGAAGTGCCATGTCGTCGATGCCTTTCTCGCAGAAGATAACGTTTGCACCCGATTTGGTGACTGAGGTAACCATTTCTTTTAGCATACGTTCTTCTTCGTCAAGGAACATTTTCATTTGGTCTGGGCTTTCAATGTTGATTTTTGCGTCGAACTCGGTTTTTTCGATTTCGAGTTTAGCGTTGAGTAATGCGATTTTTGCGCCGTCAACCAATTTGGGCATGCCGCTGCTTGCGATTTCTTTGTCAAGAACCATGCCTTTGACTAGTTCGGTTTCGTCGAGGCTTTTGCCGTGTTTCTTAACGATTTTGATTAAATCGATGTCTGCAACATATTTGTTGTCGACTTTTTCGGAAACTTGTTTGACTGAGTCAACGATGATTTTTGCGAAGTGATCTTCAGCTACGTTGATGCTTTTGCTTGATATGGATGTGATTGCGATTTCTTTGAGTGTTTTTTCGTCTTCGAATGCAACTGGCATAGCGATGGTTTGTAGGATTTCTTGTGCTTTTTCGCTTGCCTTCTTGTAGCCTTCTATGATGACGGTTGGGTGAATATTCTTATCGAGTAAGCCTTCGGCTTTTGCGAGTAATTCACCTGCAAGAATGACTGCGGTTGTTGTTCCGTCGCCGACTTCGTTATCTTGTGCCTTTGCGACTTCAACAAGCATCTTTGCCGCTGGATGCTGTACATCAAGTTCCTTCATGATGGTTGCGCCGTCGTTGGTTATTGCAACGTCGCCCATGCTGTTAACGAGCATCTTGTCCATGCCGCATGGTCCAAGCGTTGATTTTACTGATTCAGCAACGATTTTTGCAGCCATAATGTTACTTCTTTGAGCTTCGCGGCCAGTACTTCTACCTGTGCCTTCTTTTAATACTAGAACGGGGATGTTTCCTCCACCTTGTGACATAACATCTTCACCAATTTGATTTTTTTGAGTATAAACTGGAATTGAACAATCCTAACAGTAGATATAAGTTTTTCCCAGCGCTCTGGGTAATAATCAGCCAACAAGGTACGGTCAATTAGGGAAAAAAGCGTTTGATTTTGTGGTTAATTCTATAGTAGTTGTTGCCAAGGTAGCCCTTTACTCAACAACAACCAATGCATTATACTAATGACTTTTCTAAACTGGTTTTAAGTTGTAGTTTGGTTGGGGCATAATCCACAAGCAGATAAGCCTCAGGTTAGCTTTTAGTTTCACCTTTTTCTCGACGGGTCTTATTCACTGTCGCTGCAGCTATACGCTTGGCATCCTCTTCAGATACGCCGCGCTTAAGCTCAGATTCTTTGATGTGTTCATATTGTCTTTCGCGTTTTGGGTTTTCAACGCCTCTTGGAGGCAAAAATATCACCTTCCTTATGAAAAAATGATTGGAAAAGTTCAAAATAAAGGGAACCTGGGCAACGCAAGGTTACATCTTGGGCATATTCGCCATTTTCTCATTCAAGAACTGACTGGCAATCATCCGTTCGTCCTCATCAGACAGCACACGTTTGGCCTTCTTGAAAAGCTCATCTTCTTCCTCTTTCACGTGCATGTTGATGGCTTCACTTAACACTTTGACTTTAGCATATTTGGCATCCATGTCGGAGGTATTGTCAATGTCATTGATGATTTTTCTTCCTAAATCATGCTCTTCATAGGATTCTAGGGCAAGCACTCTGGTTTCCGCGTTGTTTTCTAAGCGTGGATACAAAAATTTTTCTTCTCCAGCCAAATGAAGCGTCAGCGCAGTTTTAATCTGAGTGTAAATATTTTCTTGGAAACGCTGTTCATCGATGATTTGCTTAAACAGTTTCTTGACGTCTTTATGTTCAATCTTTAGTATATCATAGATTGTTGCGTTATCCCTTAACTTGTCTTGTTCTTTTCTCATCTCTTCCTGCATAAAAAATACTTCACCTCCAAACCACTCAAGAAAATAGTGGTAAGTAGAAAACTGGTTTATCTTGCCATTTCACGGCATGACTCCGCACAACGTCGGCAAACGCTGGCGCATTCCTTCATGAAGTCCTCATCAAACCTGTCACAGTTGTCTCCGCATTCATCACATATGTCAGCGGTTATGCCGCATGTTTGGGGATAATATGTTGAGTTCCTTTGCATGAAATCGGCGTTGGTACTGCAGATTCTTGCGCAGTCCATGAGCAGGTTGATATGCTCGGGTTCTGCATGTTTGCCGCCCATAGATAGGCAACGCATGGTTGTTTCTGTGCAGCTTTGATAGCAATCAAGTGAATCTTTTAGGCATTCACGGACTTCATCGCTGGTCATCGTTTGTGAGCTTTGGATTCGTTCAAGCTCCTCCATCGTTCCAGATATATGCCCTGTCAATGGCGATTGATTCTTCTCTACCCAATCATCATCGCTTTCTTGTGCTGCTTCATCCTGCAAGGTCTCTTCCGAGTAGTTGCGTTCATCTACGCTTCTCATGTCTCTTGAAGTTGAAGTTAAGTCTTCGATGTAGTCAGGTTGTTTTTTTGTTTCGTCTTCGGTTTCGTGTTTGTAAACTTTTGACATATCTTCACCTCCCTATCAATCAGCCATTGAATGAGGAAAAATTGAGTTAGCCGTATTTTGAGGCCTTTGGTCATCGCTTAGGAGTTAAGCAGTGACTTATGATAGGTTTACAACATAACTGACTAGGCGGCTGTGATTTAAAAATATGTGACTGCAATTCTACGCCAACAGCAAAACTATACAAAAACAAAATATTTAGGCAAAAAAGTGGTTGCTTAAGAGAACCAACATCTTAAGCAGTTATCGATTACTAACCTATTTTTTGGGAAGTAATTCGTTTAATTCGTAGCTTGCACCGCAAAGTACGCTGTCTGCTCCGCCATAGTAAACGATGACTTGGTCGTCGAGTTGTACGTTGCCGCAGCTGAATACCACGTTGGGTACGTCGCCTACGCATTCATAGCCTTCACTGGGTGTCAAGATTGGTTTGTCTGAGCGGTAAAGTATCTTTTCTGGGTTACTTTTGTCTAGTAGAGCTACGCCGAGTGAGTAATGCTTCTTTTCGTCCACACCGTGATAGATGAATAGGTAGCCTTCGTTTAATTCAATGGGTGTTCCAGCGGCACCGATTTTAACACTGTCCCACATCTTGTCCCGTGGTTCCATGATGGATTTGAAGTCGTGCCATCTTTTAAGATCCTCTGAATAAGAAACACATATGCTGGGTTCGATTCTGTGGAACATTACGTATTTGCCGTCGACTTTTCCCGGTAATATTACTGCGTCTTTGTTGCGTACGCCTGGGAATGGTAGAGTTCGTTCTTTCCAGTTCCAGTTTTGTTTGGCAAAGTCTTTGATATCTATAGATGTTAATGAGATTTGGAAGATTACTGGAAAATCGTGGTTTCGATATGCCGTGTAAGCCATGATGGCTTGGTCGCCGATTACGGTTAAGCGTGGGTCTTCAGTGCCGTCGCGTTCCGCATGGTTGAGTGGCGTAAAAATTGGTGTGTCAAATCGTTCTTTTATGGTGAATCCGTCGTTGGATGTTGCTAAGCCCAGTCTCGAGACCATGTCTGTACCTTGTGCACGATAGACAATGTGGACTAAACCATCATAGTAGACTGCCGCCGCATTAAATACGGACCTATTTTCCCAAGAGTTAGACCTGATTGGTTCTAATATGGGATTATGCTCAAAACGTTTCATAAACCCCTCTCCCTTCTTGAACCACTTCACTAGGCATCGAAAAATATAAACCTCATGCAAAAAAGCTTCCAAAAATGCCTTTGTGACTAGTCAAAGTACAATCACAATCGCTTAAAGACAGCCAGAACTCCTATTTATGACGTGATTTGTTATTGGCAAATTATGTTCTAGGCACCCCTACGCTGACTAGCGTCAAAGAAGTTGCCTATGTGAGCACCTTTCCGCCAAGAAAATGTGGCATAGCAACATTTACTTCGGATTTGGTCAACTCCATAAGTCAACTCAATACGTTAAAGGACCAAAGGGTAATTTCTATCGATGGACGACGCCTCTTTAAGCCAGCTTATGAGGGTTTTGAACATAAAATCGGTCGAGACTTCGTTGAAGACTACGTGTTAATGGCGGATTTCCTCAACCAATCACCCGTAAACGTAGTCAATATACAGCATGAATTCGGCATTTTCGGCGGAGAATCAGGAGAATACATCTGCTCATTTCTCGACAAACTAAAGAGGCCCGTTGCAACAACCCTTCACACTGTTCTGCCTAATTTTGAAGATAAAACCAAAGAAGTTTTCACTGATGTGGTGGACAAGAGCGCAGCCATCGTCGTTTTAAATGAAACTACCCGCACGTTGGTCAGGCAATATGGTGTTCCAGCCAAAAAAGTAAGGCTGATTCCGCATGGCTGCCCTGATTTACAATTGGTATCAAGCGACAAAGTAAAGCCTGATTTGGGCTTAAAGAACCGAGTAGTACTCTCAACTTTTGGTTTACTAAGCAAGGGCAAAGGAATCGAACACGTCATTGAGGCACTTCCAAAAATCGTTAAAAAAGAACCCCGACTAATCTATTACGTGTTGGGTGTAACGCATCCACAGGTAAAGAAGAACGAAGGAGAAGCCTATCGAAACTCACTTCTGCGAATGGCGAAAAACCTTGGAGTGCAAGGTCACGTACGGTTCCTAAACCGTTTCCTCTCAAAACCTGAATTATACAAGTATCTTCAAGCAACCGACGTCTACGTTACACCCTATGTGTCGCCCAATCAGGTAAGCAGCGGCGCATTGTCATATGCGTTGGCAGCTGGAAAAGCCGTGGTATCCACACCTTATCTTCACGCAAAAGAAGCCTTAGGTGAAGGACGGGGAGTTTTCTGCAAATTCAACGATTCAGACTCCATCGCGGAGCAAGTAACAGAAATCATCGAGAACCAGAAGCTACGTCGCTCTCTCGAACAGAAAGCCTACATTTATAGTAGAAAATTCATTTGGCCCCTAGTCGCCAAAAAGTACCTTAAACTTTTTGATGAATTAACCAAGCAATCGGAGATGAATTGGCCATCCAGACTACCCCCTCTAAAAATTGATTACTTGAAAGCTTTCACCGATGATACAGGACTTTTTCAACATGCCAAATTCTGCATTCCTAAACGTGGAGAAGGCTACACAACTGACGATAACGCCCGAGCCTTAGTTGCAGCAATAAAATATCATAGACTCACAAATGACTCCGACATGAATTCGTTGGTACATGTCTATTTGGCGTTTCTTAATCATATGCAAAAACCTGACGGCAACTTCCACAATTACCTAAGCTATGGACGAACTTACCTTGACATTGATGGTTCACCGGATTCTGCTGGGCGAACGCTTTGGGCATGCGGCTGCACAATTAACTCCTCAATACTTAATGATATGCGATTGGTTGCCAAAGACATCTTTGACCGGGGATTACCATGGGTTTTCAAATCCACGTCGCTTCGTTTCTACTCAGCCGCTTTAGCAGGATTATATGAGTACTATCAAGCCATCCCCGACGGTAGCCTTAAAGTCAGCGCTGAAAAACTTGGCGATTGTTTGGTTCAGCAATTCAAAGACACATCAAAGGAGGATTGGCGATGGTTTGAATCACACCTAATCTACGATAACGCCAGATTGCCACAGGCGTTATTTTTGGCTTACTCAATGGTTAGGAAACAGGAGTTCCTCGATGTGGCAGAGGATTCTATGGAGTTTCTGCTTAAAACGCAGATGATCGATGGTGTGTTTGTGCCTATCGGCAATGATGGCTGGTATAAGCGTGGTGGAAATCGCCCGTTGTATGATCAGCAGCCGCTTGAAGCAGCAGCGATGGTTGAAGCGGCAGTGGATGGATACTACGCCACCGAAGACAAACAGTACCTTGATGCCGCCAACGCGGTGTTCGGGTGGTTTATTGGTAAAAACAGCCGCAAAATCGCCATGTATAACGCTGAAACTGGAGGCTGCTATGATGGTTTAGCGAAGGATTTTGTGAACAGAAATCAAGGTGGCGAATCCTCCGTATCGTATCTGCTTGCACGGCTAAAGATAGAGGAGATAAATCAGGGGCTTTTGGCTTCAGAAGAAGATTTAAACAAGAAACCGCCTCAATTAAAGTAGAGAATAATCAATCGTTTTTTGGAGGCTTAGTATGTGTGAGCCTATGCTCAGAGTAAAAGACATTATGTGTAAAAAAGTCATCACTGCAAAAGAAGACTTGTCAATACAGGATGCAGTACAGCTCTTAAATGACAGGCATGTGGGCTCAATTGTTGTGGTTGATGATGAAGAAAAATGCATCGGCATATTCACCGAGCGAGATGCAATTCGATTGATAGCAAACAAGTTCGCTTTAGACCAAACCCTGGGCAAAGTGATGAGCCGCCATGTTGTCACGATTTCGCTGGAAGCTTCCTTCGATGAAGTTAAACGCCTAATAATGTCACATAACGTACGCCATCTACCAGTAACAGACCAAACTGGAAAACTCATCGGGCTCTTCTCGATTAGAGCATTTTTAGACGAGTTACTCGGGATTAAAACTCCGTCAGCAAACGCAATATAGGAATAGCCCATGGAACGCTTTAGAGGTAACCCGATTCTTCGCCCCATAGAAGAGCACCCGTGGGAATCAAGGGAAGTCTTCAACACAGCCGCCGTCTACCTAAACGGCAAAGTACACCTACTCTACCGCGCTATGGGTAACGACAATATTTCAAGAATCGGATATGCATCATCCACCGACGGCTTAAACATCGATGAACGTTTACCAAATCCAATCTATGAACCCAGAGCTGAATGCGAAAAAGACGGCTGCGAAGACCCCCGAATAACCCAGATAGACGACGAATTAATCATGGCTTACACGGCGCTGCGCGAATACAGCCACTTGCAAGTCTACCAGATCGCCCTAACAACCATTTCCCAGAATGATTTTGCTGAAAGAAAATGGAACTGGACCAACCGCCATCTTCCCTTTCCAGGCATCAGAAACAAGGATGGAGTAATTTTTCCCCAAAAAGTCAACGGCCGCTACGTCATGCTAAACCGAATTGAACCAGACCTAACCATAGCATACTCCGAAGACCTAGCGCATTGGTGCGATTTAATGTCGGTTATGACTCCAGCGGCTGAAGGTTGGGATAACTGGAAAGTCGGCGTTGCTGGTACACCGATGAAAATCAATGAAGGCTGGCTTGTAATTTATCATGGCGTTAGCGTTGAGCGGCTGTATTCGTTGGGGATTGTGCTGCTTGATAGTGATCACCCAGAGCGGGTGCTTTATCGCTCGAAAACACCGATTTTGTCTCCTAAAGAGGATTATGAACGGTTTGGCAAAGTGCCCAATGTGGTTTTTAGCTGTGGCAACGTGATGATTGGCGATAAGGTTTTTCTCTATTACGGGGCTGCCGACAGCGTAGTCTGCGTCGCCACTGTTGAGTTAAATCAACTGCTGTCGTTTATCCGCAGATAAATTACGCTTTGACGATGTGGTAACCTGAAGCTTTACGTAACCGATTCATTACCGCTAAGCCTAAGCCTTCGGACGGCACAGATTCGGCTAATATGACATCGACGCCTTCGGCATCAACTTCACGCAAGAGGCGAAATAGGCTCTGGGCGACTGTGGAGAGGTTGTGGCGGCTGCCCATTGATTTGACAACATCAGCTTTGTAGGCAGCTATGGTTTCATCGGTTGCTAACACGCCAATTTTTAAGCCCTTTAACTTGTAACTTGCAACTAATTCCTCGATTTTGCCTTCAATGGCTGCAACGCTGCCTTCAACGAGGATAACCTGTGCTTTGGGCGCATAATGCTTATGCTTCATGCCAGGTGAGCGAATTTCTTCCAACGACAACTCCACCTCAGATTGCACAAACGGATGCAACCGCAAATCACCAAGCACCGCCTTTAGCGCCTCAAAGGGTGTACCGCCGGGTCTTAGCAGCATGGGTGGGTCACTGCTTAAGTCGACGACGGTGGATTCTACGCCGATGTTTGCGGCTCCGCCGTCGATTATGGCGTCTATGCGCCCGTTTAGGTCTTCGTAGACATGCTGGGCGGTGGTTGGGCTGGGTTTGCCTGAGAGGTTTGCGCTTGGTGCCGCAATGGGGCGTCTGCTTTGTTTGATTAATTCGAGGGCTACTTTGTGTTTAGGCATGCGGATGGCGATGGTATCTAAACCTGCCGTTGTCTCTTTTGGCACGTTGCTTGAGTGCTTGAAAACCATCGTTAAGGGTCCAGGCCAGAACTGCTTCATCAACAATTCAGCGTTTGCGGGAACCTCGGCTACAAGCGGATAAACCTCAGAAACATCAGCAATATGCACAATCGGCGGATTATCCAGCGGACGCTTCTTAGCCTCAAATAGCCTCAGTATTGCGTCGCCGTTGAGTGCATCTGCGCCTAATCCGTAAACGGTCTCGGTTGGAAAAGCAACTAGCCCGCCAGACCTAATTATTTCTGCGGCTGCCGCTATTTTTTGGGCATCTGGGTTTTGGGGGTCCACTTTGATGAGGAGGGTTTGCTTCATGCCTGCACTCAAGTGTGAATGGCGTTGGGCATTTTTAAAGAATGAGGCGGTTGCCCGAGTTTTTGCCAAAAAAGTTATCTTTTTGCGTCGAATGCTTTGTTGCTTGAAGGAAAAGAGAACATGAAGAAATGGATTAAAATTCTCTTAGTCACCATTCCAACAGTGCTTATTGTTGGGATAGCGGCTTTTGCAGCTCTAAACTATTTTAGCAACTTGGAGCCAGCTTTTAAGAACGGTTACCCGACAGCTTCAATGGAAGTAACCAGCCCAGCTTTCGAAAACGGCACAGCAATCCCCAAAATCTACACTTCCCAAGGCGACGCCATCAACCCGCCCCTAGATATTCAAGGTGTCCCTGAGGAAACCCAAAGCTTAGTGGTGATTGTGGATGATCCGATGCCTATGATGTCTTGGAATCATTGGGTAATGTGGAATATAGCGCCTAACGCTTCGATTAGCCAAGATTCTGCGGTAGGTGTGCAGGGGAGAAACGGTTGGGGCAGAAACGAATACGGCGCACCTGACCCACTTGGTGGTGCCCACACATACTACTTCAAAGTTTATGCATTGGATACAATGTTAAACTTGGATTCAAGCGCAGCTAAGGGTCAAGTGCTGCGGGCAATGGATAATCATGTGTTGGCTATGGCAGAACTGTTCGGAACATACGCAAAATAAGCCCTTTTTTTAATTGCCCTTTTTATGTTCAAGCACAACGGAAGTTTCAATTTGGCGCTCTGTGATGTGCCAGTATTTCTTTAGGAGCTTATTTGTTTCTTCCCTTGAAAGTAGTACGAAGCCGTGTTTTTGGTAGAAACGGATTGCCCAGGGCGCTGTTTCCCATGTGCCGACCAGAATCCGCGGTGTTTTGGCTAATCCAAGCAGGTGGTTGAGTAGTTGTTCGCCGAGGCCTTGTCGTTGGTAGCTGGTGAGGGTGTAGGCATGCCGGATGAGGGTGACATCGCCGACGGATTGAATGCCCATAACTGCCGCTAAGACGCCGTTTACAGTGATGCCATAGAATTGTACGCCCTCCTCGATTTCTTCTTCGAGCTCCTCTTGGGGCATATAGGGGGTTTTATAGCAGTCAGCGGGGATTTTGCCCCTGTAAGCTACTGCGGCGTCGTTTACGATTTCAAAAATAGTTGGGAAGTCAGCGTTTGAAAGCTTTCGAATCATTCCGTTCACTGCGCAGCAAAATTAGGTTGCTGTCGGCTCTTTTTTGCTTTCCGACTTTAACACCTTATCGATTAGGTGCATAAAAAATTCTTGAGCCTGAATCTCACTGATATTCTCCAAATAAACTGAGACCATAGCGATTTTCCCCTTCTTCGCCGCCACATACTCAGCAAACATACGCGCTGAAATGATGTGTTTGTCGCCGATTAGGACCGAAGAAGTAACTGAACCCATCATGTCGCGGGGTTTGGGAACCGCAATAGCCATAGTGCCCAGTTTATCCTCTTTTTCACTAAGCATAATCATGATACTGTTTTTTGCTTCAACATAGACTGCTAGGAATCTTGTGTCCTGTTGTTGAATTTCTTCTTTTACGACGTTAGCTCGTTCCAAATCCTTCTTCCCCAGAGGTTGCTTTAGTGTTTATGGTGCTTAAAAAGACTTCACAAAAAAAGGTTAGAGCTTATTATCTGTGCTTTTTGAAGTAAATAATTAGTGTTGCGATGATTGCTATGCCCGCTATCGCAGCTATGTACTCGATTGTAGCGGGGCTAACAGGATTCTGGGTTGGCTGCTCCTCTATAGATGAAGGGGAGGGGGATGCTGTGGACACTATGCTGCTTATGTCAAAGGGCACCATAAGCGGATAGCGGTCTTCGCCACAGACTTGGTCTACCCAAACGCCGTTTATCCAAGTCGTGCCTGTCCAATATTCACCAATTATCGGGTACGAACTGTCGCCTATGCCATCACCGTTGGAGTCTGTGCCGTTATAATCGCTCCAGTAGTTGCCGTTTTCGCCGTCGTCCCAAATGTTCTGGTAGGCTTTTGTCATTGTTTGTTTTTCGAGGGCTTTTATGTTATCGATAAAATTGTTTTGGTAGAAGCGATTGTTCAGGTAGTGAACGCCGTCGGTATAGTTTAGTGGTTTTAGCCAGTCTTCCGTTCGATAATCGGTGTTCCAGAACCATATGCCTCCGCCGCCGTTTTGGAAGGTGTTCCCGACAACCAGATTGTTAGATGAGACCTGAACTTGTAAGCCGTAATCGTTTCTGTCAAAAAGGTTACCTGAGATATTGTTGTTTACTGCACTGTAGAGCCATATGCCTTCTCCACAATCAGTTATTCTGTTCCCGACTATGCTGCAGTCATGGACATTGTTTAGGTGTATTCCTGCTAGTCGCCAGTCCGTACCTCGATAGAAAAAGACTGAATTTTTTGTTAGACCACCCAATGAGGCGCCCCCAATCGCCCCATTCGGCGGGTCGGCAGGGAAATCATGCGTAAAATAGGTATGCGGCTTGTTGTGGATTTGTGAATAGATTATTGTTAAGCCTGTGACGGTGACATTGTCATGGGTGATATGAATGACTGTACCCTGCCTTGTCGCCATTTATGATGGTGCTGTCTGTATCTTCGCCTCTTAGAGTGATTGCTTTGTCGATAACTAAAGTTTCGTTGTACATGCCCTGTCTAACTAGAACTGTGTCGCCGTCAATGGCGTTTTGAATTGCTTGGTTAATTGTGGGAAAATCGTCTGGAACAATTATCACAATATTTTCATGTGCATCAGCCTTTGCTGGTTGAAACATAATCATACATGAGACCACTAAACAAGCGACAAAGAATACTGCTGCAACCTTGCCCATGATACATCATCACACAATCCTATTTGACAGGCGACTTTTAGTTCTACACAAGGAACAAACTGTTCCAGCGCTGGAACAACCCTGCCTTGTTTTGGAGAATTCTGATTTGGGGGTGTTCTTGGCAAAACTATAAGCGGAGGAAACTATGATGTCACGTGTAAGGAAAAGTCATGAGTGGCTTTCGACATGTCAGGAAGCTCTTGATCGCAATTCTCCTCATAGCAATCCTGACGGTTTCAGTATTCGGCGTCCATTTGCTTCTAAGCGGAAGTGAAAGCCAAACATACATAGATTCAAACCCCTATGTCGGCATAGCCTTCTGCGGAAACACCACCGCCGAAGCCAAAGCTCTCATCGACCGCACAAAAAACTACACCAACCTCTTCGTACTAGACACAGGCAGAAGCCTACTAAGTAGGAACGAAACGGCTGTCTATGAAATATGTGATTATGCTACCGCCAACGGTTTAACATAATCGTTAATTTAGGAATTAATAGTGATCGTGAGAGGAATGTTACTACTTGGTTCTGGGATGCTAACCTAACTGACATAAAAGGGAACTGGACCCAACGCTGGGGCGACAAATTTCTGGGTATGTACTACAACGACGAAGTGGGCGGTATTCAGTTGGATGGTTCATGGGCTCAATTTTTTAGTAACGCTAGCGATAACCTCGCAAATTCTGATTTCCCCGCCATGAGAGCTCTTAAGGATATAGAAACCAAGCTTAAGTTTTACAGGGATACTAATTCGACACCTGATAACTATGATATGGAAGCTAATTTCTTCATTAATCAGGTATTAAGTTGGTATCCTGGGTCTAGGCGAGCTAAACAGAAACAACGTGACCTCATTTACGTCTGATTATGGCTTATACTGGTGGGATTACCTCGGCGGTTATGATGTCATGCTTACTGAGCTTGGCTGGAACGCCAGTGTCGCCCAGCAAATAGCTCAAGTGAAAGGCGCCGCTCGATTGCAGGACAAGGAGTGGGGTGCCATGATTACATGGAAGTATGATGATGTGCCCTTCTTAGATGGCGCAAAAGAAATTTATGACCAAATGTTGGCGTCTTACCAAGCTGGCGCCAAATACATAATGATATTTAATTACGCCAAAGACGAAAACGCTACCAACACCGCACAAGCCATGACTGATGAGCATTTCATGGCGTTGTATCAATTCTGGCAGGACACGCATAGCAAACAGTATGAAGACAACAGCAAGGCAGAAGCAGCGTTAGTTTTACCCGCATAACTACGGCTGGGGCATGCGTAACCCCAACGATACCATCTGGGGATTCTGGCATACCGACGACAAAACAGACCAAATCGCCAACAACATGTACAAGCTGCTTGTGCAATACGGCACTAAACTTGACATTGTCTACGAGGACCCAGCGTACCCAGTGGCAACAGCGGGATATAAAGCGGTTTATTACTGGAACCAAACCATCTAAAACAAAAGGCAGGTTAAAACCACTACAACAACCTTTTCAAAAGTAGAATTTTAGCAGTTACACGATTATTATGTTCTTTTTGCCGACGTTACCGAGTTTTTGGTCTCTGGTTAGCAATACTTCGTTGTTGGCAATTGCGATTCCCGCAATGAGCAAATCGTTCTCATTAACCATTCTTCCGGAATAGCGTAGCTCTTCGAAGAGTTTGGCTGCTTCTTTGGCGGCGGCTGAATCGAAGGGGTAAACGGTTATCTCAGAGAGGAATTCTTCTGCGAGTTGCTTTTTCAATTTTGTTTTATGTTTTAGCAGTTCATATTCTGTAATGCTGGTGGTTTTTATGCTGTCTTGGTCGGCGAGTTTCTGTACTATGGGAACTATTTTTTGGTCGCCAGCGAGGAAGTCTATGATAACGCTTGTGTCAAGTAACGTCATTGTTCCATATCGAATGTTCGACCGTAGTTGGCTTCTCTTTCAGCGGCAACCTGTTTTTTTAGTAGCTGCATTTTTTCTTTTTCTTCTTTCATGGCGCCCGCGAATTTCATAATATCATTTTTTTTCTTTGTTGCGCGAATGCTTTCTTTGATTACTTGCGAAAAACTCTTGTTGCCTTTTCGTTCTAGGAGGAGCTCGTACACTTCGTTTGATACGGAAATTTGTCTCGCCATTGCCCGTGCACCTATACATTATGTATACATACTTCTTGAAATAACTACCGCTAAAATTTATTTACAATAGCAGTTACACTTTACAAAGCAACCCAACGCTATTCAGAACAATTGCACCTTCAGCAATACGTAGTCATTTTTGATAAGGACTTGGACCAAAAGGAAGCGTCTGAGTGCCTAATGGTAATCTTGTTTGAGTTCCATCGTCATTAAATACTACGTGAAATGCATCGCCTTCCATTACATAGATGGCTTCTGTTCTATTGTCGTTTAGATAGTAAATAGACCGCCCAATTCCGCTACCGCCAATAAAGTCTGGTGCACCTGCAATTTTGTTGAATTCACTTTCTAGGGCGCTCACGTCTTTACTGTCATATAACTTCCCTGCCTGTTCAGCAGTTAATCTGGGCTGATCTTTTGGCAGGTCTCCGATGACGATAAGAACGGCTCGTCTCCATTCGCCTGGCAAACCAATGCTCTTGTCAGCAATAATTTTGTCTAATTCTTCTTTTTGCTCGTTTGTTGCCTTGGCATATGCTAACTCGTAGAAAGAAGCATTCGGTTCTTTAATGATTGGAGGCGGAGATGTGTATGATGCAAGACCTGAGTAAAATATTGAGGCTGTAACTGAAAGAACAAGCATGGCTGTAACTGCCGCAGCAATTGGTAGAGAGTGACGTTTCAGTCTTGTCGTTAAGGGCATTTGGGGTTGCGGGCAATAATCAATGAGATGTTTAATTCTTTTTCGTATGCTCATTTTCTTCACCTGTTATTTTAGCGAATAGTGCTTCGGCGAGTTTGGATGGCAAAATTTTGCTTGACTCATCTAGTAGCAGGAAATTGCGGTCTTTGGCTTCGGATAGCAGGGTGTTTCTGCATATTTCTTGTTTTTTGCATTTTTCGCAGTTGCCTTCATGTTTGTACCATACTTGGATACCATTCTTGGCTGAGAAGGTTACAAAAGCTGAGGTTTTGAAGTGGTTGCTGTATCCTTTGAGGAATCCCCTGTGAGCGTTGATTGCTTCGATGTCGATTTTGTTGATTTTGGCGATTTCTTGGAGGGTGTCTTCGATTTTGAGGTTGGCTATGTCGAGGGATTTGTGGACGGTTTGGCGGGTGATGTTTAGTTTTTTGGCGATGTGGGCTTCTTGGAGTCCGCTGCTTTTTAGGTCCCAGATGGCTTTTTGTTTGGGTGTTAGGTATCCGAAGCTTAGGGTCATTTTGCAATTCTTGTAAGCCACTAACAGCTTACATTGTAAGCGTTACATATTTATCCATATAAGGCTTTCTTTCGCAAAGAAAAACATGTTCAAAAGCCACCACCCCCTTCCATATTTGCCTGCAAAATACGCCACAACCAACCAGCAACCCAAACCAAACCCAAAACCAAAAAAGCAAACCACAGCACAACCAGCTGGTTGTTGTTGTGTATAGCAACTTTTCGCCAACAACTACTATAGAAAAAAGAGTTGGAAATCCTTAATTAAGAGCACATCCCATTTCTGGTACGGAAGGAATAAAACATGAGTGACGAATTATCCAAGTTACCGCCTAACGTTCAAGAAAGGCTTCTCCGTCTCCAACAGTTACAACAGACACTACAATCCATCCTAGCACAGAAACAACAAGTTGACATGGAAAAATCTGAGGTAGACCAAACCCTCGCTGAATTGGCAAAAACCGCAGACGACGCAGTCATCTACAGCGCCGCCGGTTCACTACTCGTAAAAGCAGAGAAAGCAAAGGTTATCGAAAGCTTAACCGAACGCAAATCCCTGCTTGAAACACGCAGCACAGTCATCGCACGCCAAGAAGAACGCATACGCAGCCAAGTCAAAGAATCACAGACTAAACTACAAGAAGACCTAAGCCCAGTCTCGGGTCAACCCCTCTCTTAAACAGGGGACTTGATGCTTGATGGGTGAGCTCGGCTTTCCAGAGCTATCCACCGAGCAAATCGAACTTTTATGCCAAACCACCGAGGATGCAGCCCGCAAACATATCCTATCCAAAGTCTCCAGCAAAGATATTGACCGTTTAGAAATCTCTGTTGAAGTTGAAGGAACCAAACCCGTCAGCGTCACAGTCGAAATCAATCTTCTTTTGCTTAAGACAACTAAAGAGGTGGATGTGGAGGCTTTGGTTAAAGCAGCGGTTTCTGAAGCGCATCGGGCTACTGAAAACTTTTTGAGCAAACTAAAATGAGTTTCAAAGAATTAATTGCGCTTTTGGAGAAGCAGCAGGCTTCTTTTGTTCTACTGCTTTGTCACCGTAGTGCAGATGCGGATGCGATTTGTTCAGCTTATGGTTTGCAGGGATTGCTAAAGCGGTTTCTACCCAACATGGTAGTGGAGATTGGTTGCCCACAAGGCATCAATAAACCGTCTAAGACGCTTCTTGATAATTTGCCTATAACTGTTAATTTGAAGCCTAACATTGACTCAGCAGAAGCCATCATACTACTCGACATGAACACTATTGAGCAGCTTGACGAAGTTGCCGATGCCATCAAAAAGTCGCCTGCCCCAAAAATCATCATCGACCACCACGCACCAAACGCAGAAACCATGCAAATCTGCAAACTCTGCTTTGTCGACGATAAAGCAGCAGCGAACTGTGAATTAATCTATCGCCTCTATGCCGAAGCAGAGGTAAGACCAACCCTCAACGAGGCAAAAGCATTGTTTGTTGGTATAGCTTTTGATACACGCCATTTTGCGTTGGCTAATTCGCCAACTTTTGAGATTGTTGCGAAGTTGGTGGTTGAAGGGATTGATGCTCAGCAGACGCTGGCACAGTATGCATTGCCAATTGACCCCTCTGAACGGGTTGCCAAACTCAAAGCATGTAAACGTGCTAAAATCGTTAAAGTCGATGGCTGGATAATCGCCCTATCACATGTCAGTGCTTTCCAAGCTCCCGCAGCAAAAGCACTCGTAGATTTAGGCGCACATATGTCCGCGGTTGCAGGCAAGAAAAACGGTAAAATTGAAATCAGCCTACGAAGCGTACGCCAATTCAACGAAGGCGCAAAAATCCACTTAGGAACCGACATAGCGGCGCCACTAGGCGAATATTTGGGTGGAGTTGGCGGTGGTCACGCGATGGCTTCTGGTGTGAGCGGTAAAGGCGAAATTCAGGATGCCCTCAAACAGTGCCTCAAGTTGTTGCAGCAGAAAATAGCTAAAACCGAGTAGCACCCCTGTTTAGAGGTGTTGAGAGGTTTTAGACCTGTATAGACTGTTCAATGGAAATTCTTAATTACGTCAAACGGTTTAGAACAGAAAAATATCCAAAATTGGGTAGTTACGCTTAAATGAGCAAACCTTCACGCTTAAGGTAGCAGGCACAAAACTTTGGCTATAATAGAAATCAAAAACCTCACCTACACCTATCCTGGCGCATCAAAACCATCAATCCATGATGTGAACATAAAGATAGAGAAGGGCGAGTTTGTTTTGATTACGGGTCCAAGTGGCTGTGGCAAAACAACTTTGTGCCGTTGCTTTAACGGTTTGGTTCCGCATTTTTATCAGGGCGAAGTTAAAGGCGAAGTCACGGTGGCTGGCATTAACGCGCTTGAGCATCACACGTATGAGATGGCGAAGCATGTTGGCTTAGTGTTCCAGAACCCCGAAAACCAGCTTTTTGCGCTATCCATCGAGAAAGATGTTGCTTTCGGCTTAGAAAACGTCGGCGTAGCCAGAACGGAAATGCGCAAAAAAGTCGATTGGGCACTTAACCAAACAGGCATCTACGACATCCGCGAACGCTCCCCCCACGAAATCAGCGGTGGACAGCAGCAGCGGGTGGCGATTGCATCTGTGTTGGCGATGGAACCCGACATCATTGTGCTCGATGAACCAACATCTTTTCTGGACCCCCTTAGTGCACAGAAAATCTTCGAAGTCATCTATCGATTAAACAAAGAACAGGGCATCACCGTTATCCTCGTCGAGCACCGATTGGACTTAACCGCCAAATACACTGACCACCTAATCGTTATGGATCAGGGCACAGTTCGGCTTAGAAGGCGACCCACGCCAGATACTGAACAATGAGGAAACCCGTTTAATCGGCGTCGGCATCCCCAAGGCAACTTTGCTCTATCAGATGCTAAAAAAGAAGGCTTCAACTTAGGCGACAAAACCCCACTCTCATCCGAAGAGCTGGCAGAACAACTACTGGAGGCACTCTCGCCGAAATGATTGAAGCCGAAAACGTCCATTACTCCTACGCCAGCAAAGTTGAAGCCCTAAAAGGCGTCTCATTAACCATTAAAGACGGCGAATTCGTCGCCATCATGGGGCAGAACGGCGCAGGCAAATCCACCTTTGTCAAACACTTCAACGGCTTACTGAAACCCTCGATGGGCACAGTTAAGATAGATGGGGTACCAACCACCAAATCCAGCGTTGCAGCATTAGCAAGAAACGTCGGCTTCGTCTTCCAAAATCCAGACCATCAACTGTTCAGCGAAACCGTTGAAGAAGAAATCTCTTTTGCACTCAAAAACTTCGGGTTCGAACCTAAAGTAATCGAACAGCAGGTTACATGGGCGCTTGAATTACTCTCGATTGCTCAGTACCGCAAAACCTCGCCGTTCCTACTCAGCGGCGGAGAACGCAAACGTGTAGCCTTAGCATCAGTGCTGGCTTGGGATCCGAAAACGTTGATTTTGGATGAACCCACCATCGGGCAGGACCATGAGCAGAAAGAGATACTTCGCCAATTCATCATGCAGCTGCAGACACAGAAGAAAACCGTAGTTGCAGTCACCCACGACGTGGAGTTTGTAGCGGAATGCAATCCCCGTGTCATCCTAATGAAAGAGGGCAAAATCGTTGCGGACGGCGAAGGAAAAGAAATCCTAACCGACCCAGCCATGCTAGAGTTGTCCTCGATTGTGCTGCCTCAGATAGCGCAGGTATTCACCAAACTGGAATCGTTGGGTTTGCCAAAAGACATCATTGACATTTACGAAGCTAAAGCACTACTGCTTAAAACTAAGGAGCGATTGGGCAGATGAGCGTTTTTGACGGCTTAAAATTCCGCAAAGTATCCAGCCCAATCCACAACTTGGACCCACGAATAAAATTCGTCTATGTCATCGCCATCTTCATAGTAGCCATCATCTTCACCCAAATCATCCCGTTGCTTGCCCTGTTTTTGATGCAGTTGCCGTTTGTGTTTCTGGCAAGGGTTCAGAAGCAGTGGTTGCGTTCGCTGCGTGGAGCAGCCTTTTTGGCAGCATTTATCTTTTTCATAAACATTGGCACAACCTTCTTCACCCAAGGTTACACCCTTACTCCAGCTGCTGTGGAATCTGCTGCAGCGATGACTCTGCGATTCGTCGTCCTGGTCGAGTCCTTCTCAGTCTTCTTCCTAACCACCTCACCCGACCACTTAGGCTTAGCACTTGAGCAGTCACGGGTGCCATATGAATTCGCGTTCGCCTTTACCACAGCCGTCCGCTTTGTGCCAGTTTTGGCTGAGGAAGCCCAAACCATCATGGATGCCCAAAAAGCCCGAGGACTCGAACTCGAGAAAGGCGGCTTAATGAAACGCATCCGCAACTACATACCCGTACTCATCCCATTGATCGTCAGCGCCATCCGCAGAAGCCTCGAATTAGCCGAAGCCATGGAGTCCCGTGCATGGGGTGCAAGCAAAAAACGCACCAACCTCTATTTGCTAAAACTGCACAAAGGCGACTACGCCCTGCTGGCAATTACAATTGCGATTTTGGCGATAGCGGTTTACATGCACTTCTTCATCGCAATCCCAACAATTGTGAGCTTGTTGTAAGAGAAAACCTTAATGATTGATTTGGCAACCTAAATTGCAAGGGATTATAATTGTCTGAGCATACCCGTTTTGGACCCGCAGGCGTACCACCCATGTTCCGATTAATGGGCGCAACCACATTCGACGTTCCAAGGCTACTTCATGAGGAGGGACTGGACGCTTTTGAGTATCAGGCTTCCCGTTGGGGTGCTAAGCCGCAGATAAAACAGGCAGATGCCCAAAAACTCGGAGAAGAAGCCGCTAAAAACGACGTTAAACTCAGCATGCATGGCAGCTACTTCATCAACCTCTCAGGAAAAAAAGAAGTCGTTGAAGCCAGCAAAGAACGCATACTCGGAGCCGTAACCGCAGCGGACTGGATGAACGCCTACGTAGTGGTGTTCCACACGGGTTTCTATGGCAAATTCGACAAAGACTACGCTCTAAAAACCTGCATATCTGAACTCAAAGACGTGTCGTCACGGATGAAGTCTATGGGGATTAAAGGCGAAGCTTGGACCTGAAACGATGGGCAAAAAATCCCAAGTTGGCACCATAGACGAAATCATAGCAATAAACCGCGAAGTCGAAAACACCCAATTGGTAATTGACTGGGGGCATCTGCATGCGCTGCATCAGGGCACCTTCAAATCATCAGATGACATGCGTAAAATCGCCGAGAAAGTTGAGGAGCAACTTGGCACACAGGTGCTTCGCAGTATGCATTGTCACTTTTCAGCGATTGAATTTAGCAGTCAAGGCGAAAAATGCCACCATACCCTCGATGAGAAAGAGTATGGACCTGATTTTCGGTGGTTGGCTGAGGTGATTTTGGATTTTGGGATGCATCCAACGATGATTTGTGAATCGCCGATTCTGGATGTGGATGCAAGGAAGATGAAGGAGACTCTACAGCAAGCTACAGCTGAGAAGCAACGGAAAGTTGAACCTTAAAGGCACTTACTGCTTGAATCTATATATAAGGGAGGGGTAGGTCCGCAGAGCAGCAAACGCTCCTCTATGTTGCTGTAAATAGAGTGTGATAGGCTCTGGAGAGCAAAAGACTATTTCTTAAGTTTCTCAGCCAACATGCGTTCTGCCAGCTGTAGTTCCTGCACTGTGTTGATGTTAACGGCGAGTTCTTCGTGGTTTAGGATGTAGATGTCTTGGTCGAGCCATTCGTCGCCGTAACGTTTGCTGCCGTCTATGACGTTTATGCCGACTGGAACCACGTCACAGTTGTCGTCGGTTTTGAAGCTGTATTCGATGCTCATGCCCAACTTGGCTTTAACTTCAAGCGGCACCGCAACCGTTAGCGCAGGTTTGCCGCATTGCTCATAACGTTCCACCACTGCATCAATCATTTCAGGCTTCACCAATGGCAAATCAGCCGCGATTGCTAAGAAAACGCCGAACTTGAGCGTTTGGACCGTGTAGCCCATGTCGGAAACATAGTCTTTACCTGGAGTTTGGATAACTTGGACGCCGAGTGCTTCATCAACGCCGTAGTTTTTGGCGTAGTAGTGGATGTAGCCACGATTATGTTGATCAATTTTTTTAGCGTCTCTTCAATGCAGCAAGCACATACTCAATCACGGGTTTGCCACAGACTTTGATAAGCGGCTTCTCTTCAGCGAGCTTCATGCGGGTGCCTTTGCCACCAGCCATAACCAACGCAGTTACCATGCAACCACCGCCAATAACACCACAGCGCAAACCATGCGTGTTAACTCGTTGGTTGAGCCGAACACGTCGCCTGTGACGCCGTTAAAGTTCCTATGTGCAACCCCAACCATCACTAACCCAGTAACGACAGCGGCTAAGACGACGTAGATGCCGCCTAAACCCAGCAAAGGTAACGCAACTGCAAACGAAATCACCAACGCTAACGCGAGACGCCAGTTTCCGCCGCTTCCATGCATTGCTTGGAGAAAAGATGAGTTCATGCCCTGATGCACTGATCGGCCTGCACGGGCAGCCACAACCATACCCAACTTGGCGCATAACTCGATAACGATTAACGCAGGAAGAATCAAGGGCACCCTAAAACCAAAGATATTCTGGTTTCCGCCGAGGGAAGCAAACGCAAACGCAGTGACGATGTAGGTCATGAGTGCTAAGCCGATTGCGCCTGCACCTGTGAGTTGGTCATGCATAACCTCGATTTTCTTTTCGGGGGTGCCATGTACCATGACGCCGTCGCCGAAATCCAGCAAACCATCAGTGTGATGCAGCCCAGTCATCCAAAGCAGCAACGCCAGAGCCAATGCGCCTACGACTAAGCTGGGCAAAAATATGGTTGCAACCCAACCAAACAAGCCAGCGAGCAAGCCTAAGAATGCGCCGATTAATGGGAAAGCCCACATGTTTTTGGCGCAGTCAGTAAGCAAGTCCTTATCCATTTGGACTGGAAAAACGGTTAAGAAAGATAAGAGGTTTTTTAGCTGTTTAACGACCAAGCGTGTCTCACTTTAGGTTCATCAGTGAGGCATAGTTACGCTCTATCTCCTTAAGAAGAATTTGCTTGGTAACTGCTCCGCCGGTCTTTGCCATGGCTGCGATTGAGGCTCCGCCTGCGCCGACGCCTTCTTTTACGAGCCCTGTTTCGTAGATTTGTAAGCCCGGATATTGGGAAGGACCAAAATCTAAGGTCAGCAGCTAAGACGGGGACTTCGCAGAATTGCTTGGTGATGCCGCAGATGTCGGAGGTCTTGTCTTTTGCTACCCATCGTGTGGTGCCGACTGCAACGTTACAGAGCGCTTTAGGCTCTAATGCATTGATTACTGCGAGGACTGCGGTCATTTGGGTTCCGCCAGCCATCAAAACAGGCCCCTGCCTGCTTCCGCCGATAACTAAACCGGCAACCGCAGCCATCATAGGGTCACCGACTGCGGAAACTGCCTTGATTGGGTCACCTTTGAAGCTACCGAATTTCTCGCCAGCGGCTTTCAAACCTGCCGTAACTACTTCTGCCTTCAAATTATGCGGATTTAATGGTAAGGTGCTGCTGACTTTGCCCATTGCATCGACACCCAACGCCGTCAAAACACCCAACGCTGTCGTCGTTCCGCCGGGGATGCTTTCGCCGATAACCAGGTAATCCGACACTTTAGCCAACTGTTCACCGACAACTTTAGCACGTTCAATGACTTCTTCGACATTATCCACTGAATCGCCTGTTCTGATGTCGCGTCCTGGGCTGCCGTTAACGTCAATGTAGGGAATTTGAGGTTTAACCTTAACTCCACCGTTAACAATCAGCACTGGAATGTCGGCTAAATGCAACGCAGAAGTCGTAATCAGGGCCGGTGTCGGAATTCCGTCGGGAGTAATGGGGACGCCTTGGATGGATCTGCATTTTCCAAGCAGCAACAACTCGGCATCTGCCGGAGGAGTGAAGTCAGTGAAGTCTGGGTTTGCGCCAGCTGCAGATAAACCGGGGATTTTGCCGGTTTCTGTTGTGGCGATTGTTGCGATGAATAGGGGTTTTTTGCCTTCAATCTCATCAAGGAAGGCTTTTGCTTTGAGTTCGTTGTTGGCGATTAAGACATCCATGGGATTCTACCTTATTTTGGAGTTACTTTCCATTTCTTGATATCTAAGTATCCAAAGCCATTCTCTAATCTTTTCTTTTCGGTTTCTAGGAACTCGATTTTTTGTTTGAAGTTGGGTCCGTCGGTGATTACGGTGTGGTATTCGCCGCCTTCGCCACATGGGTCAACGTCGCCGAGTGCCAAGATGTCGTCGTAGAATTTGCGGTCTAATACGCGTCCGAGCCAGTCTAAGCTGAGGGTTTTGTTGGTGCGTACGACGGTTGCTTTGAAACCGGTTTTGAGGTAATCAAGATAGATTTGTTTGGTGTCTCCCATCCAAAGCGGTTTGACGGTTACTAAACCGATTTCTTTGCATACACGCTCAAGCCAACCTTCTTCGTGGCCTGCGACTTCGTAGATGTCGCCTGTGACTAATCCTTCTGCGCCTTTGGCTTTGCATTCGGATAGTACCGCTTTGAAGTCAGCCTCATAGGTGGCTGCTGAAGTGGTCTTTTTAATTAAGTGGACACGCCCATGGCTTCTGCCTGTGCGTCGAGGATGCCTGAGGGTATCATGTGGAAGTTTGATTTGTCCTCGCTCATCATCATAGTTAATAATGATAGGATTTGGTGGCCTTGCGCTTTGGCAAGGTAGTATGCGTAGCAGCTGTCTTTGCCGCCGCTCCATGAAGCTACAACTTTCATCTAGTTTTTTTCCTCCTGGTTGGTTAGAAACAGTTAAACAGGAAAATAAGGTTTTACTTGCCAAACAGCCAGAACACTCAACTAAAGCTAAATCTTTGGCTGATACAATCGAGTTTTTCTTTATGTTTAGCAAATTACCACACGGACTGCTGGTTGGTTTATCCAACGTTTTCATATAAGCATTTCGATTCCTAGGAATAGCACACAGCTAACGCAACTAAACGGCGAGTTCCTTAGGGTCCAAAAAATGAACCGCAAAATAATAATGGCTCAACAGGGAAATTCCTCCAATAATGCACAAAATCCTTTTATCGTAGCAATTACGTCAAAGTTCTCGAAAAGGCTTAGCAAAATGGTCAAATGTCCTAGATGTCGAAAAGAGAATGCCAAGCTAGATCAGCAAAATGAAAACCCATACTTCTCGCTAAAATACTATCGATGCGAGAATTGTACACTCATTTTCAAGGTGGCTCGCGTTAAATATCCAACGAGAGAAGAGCTAGCTGCTTCAAGTTAGCACCCTGTTCACCAATCGGTTTAGCTTAAAATTGTAGTTTAAAATATAGCTTCAAAAAGGCAGCGTTGGCTATGTTGAATGCTAAGTATTACGGTGAACCTCTTCACAACACTTAAAACAAACAACTCCAAATAACGCTAAGGCTGAACCCCATGAAAGACCAGATACCGCCACTATTAACCTACCTCGAAGCCAGAGGCATCTCACTCCAAAGTCTTATTGACAGCGCCCTTGAAATGTACGTACCGCACCCTGGCATCGAAACCCCCCAAAAAGCCACTGAACTTCTCAAAGAAGAATTCCTCGACATCCTAACAGACGTAAACGTCTCAACCCTCATCGTCGCAGCCTTCCACGCCCAAGAAGAAGCACAAAACGGCCGAATCCCAGGCTTAACAATAGAACGCTTTATGGGCAGACCCGGCTTAGTTGCGGATGAACTCATCGGCATAGCCATCGCCACTTACATCGGCGGCTCCAAAGGCATGTTCGAATTCGTACGCTTCGACCAAGCCAAACCCGGCATCCTAAAAGAGCTACCACCATTAACCAACGACGCCATCGGCGCGTTAGTTGCAGGTGCCTCATCCAACATGTACACCAAAGCCCTCAAAGCCACAGGCACAACCTGCTAAACTCTTTCTTTTCCGTAAATTTTAATACACTGTGGGCTGACGGTTAAGTCGTTGGCTTCCATGGCTAAAACTCGCCTCTGCATTGTCACCCACACTTTTCTGCCACATGTCGGCGGAATAGAAAAGGTCGTTAACGAGCAGAGCAAGCGACTGCAACACAAAAACTACCAGCCCATGGTTGTAACTAACAGAATCGGCACACCCAGCCACTACAAGGTTGATGGAGTACCTGTTGAATGCTATGAATCCCTCAACACAGGCTTCCGATTAGGCATTCCATACTCGATTCCGACCGTGGGCAGTTTCCCAACCTTTACCAAATCAATCAAAAATAACCAGATCATCCACGCCCACGGACACCCATACCTAACCTCTCTTGCAGCCGGAAAACTGGCAAAATTCTATGAAAAACCGTTTGTCCTCACCCAACACAACACTTTCATCGATTACAACAACATTTTCGACCAAGTTGAATTGGTAAACGACTTGTCTGTGGGAAAACAGAACTTAAGAACCGCAGACAAGATCATAGCAATAAGCAGCGCCACCAAAGACTACGTCCTAAGATTAGGCGCTAAACCGAGCAAAATAAAAGTCGTCTACAACGGCGTTGACATTGCACGCTTTAAAACGATTCCGGGAAAACGTGAAGAGATGCGCAAAAAACTTGGCATCCCACACGACGCCATCGTTGTTTTTACTGTTAGGCGGCTGGTGTACAAGAACGGCGTCGACACATTGCTTGATTGTGCAAACATCGCCATCAAAAAGAACCGCAAAATCATGTTCTTAGTAGTCGGCAAGGGTCCAGACATGGAAAATGTGAGGTTGCAGGTTGCCCAGTTGGGAATCGCCGCTAATTTTAAGCTCGCAGGCTTTGTTAGTGACGCAGATTTGCCATCATACTATAATGCAGCGGACTTGTTTGTGTTGCCCTCTAAATCTGGTGAGGGTTTGCCGTTGGTTGCTATGGAAGCCATGGCATGCGGATTACCAGTAGTAGCCACCGATGTTGGAGGCATAAAAGAAATCCTACTCGACCAATACGGCAAACTGGTGCCGCCCAATCAACCCGAACTGCTCGCGCAGGCAATCTTTGATTTTGCAGACATAGATTTTGGCCCACGCAAAGCTGAACTCAGAGCAATGGTCGAAACACAGTTTAGCTGGGATGTAAACGTTGAAAGGCTTGCGGAGATATACGAAGAGCTTATTTAACATCGTGACGGAAACAATATAACCCTTTGAAGTGGAAGTTAGCTGATGACGTCAAAAGTCGAATTGGTCTCAGTTGTCATTCCAACGCTTAACGAAGCTGGCACCATACTAGAAGCTATCAACACAATCGATAGGTACACGAGTTATCCAAAGGAAATTATTATTGTTGATAGTAACTCGACTGATGGCACCATCGAAATCGTTAAAGACACAAACCGCTGCAGGCTCATCATTGAACCAAGGCGCGGCTATGGAGTCGCCTTAAGAACTGGTATGAAAGCTGCGAAGGGCAATGTCTTAATCATGGTTGACGCAGACGGCACCTATGAATTCAAACACATCGACCGCCTCGTGAACCGCCTGCTCGAAAAAGATGCAGACATGGTTTTAGCCACCCGCATGTATGACCCAAACAAAGCCATGGGCTTCCTAAACTTCCTAGGCAACAAAGTCATAACTTACACTTACGACTTCTTCTACAGCCAATTTTTAAGCGACACCCAATCGGGTTTCCGCGCAATCTCTCGCGACAAATACGACAGTGTAAAGTTTAAGGAAACTGACATGGCGTTTGCCACTGAGATGCTTATCAAATTTGCCAGGGAAGGCTACAATATGGTTGAGATTCCAACCACGTATAAGCCTCGTACTTATGGGGAAACGAAGCTTAAACCATTTAAATCGGGGATTCAGATATTTAGCACATTATTTAGGGGATTCTTGGATGCGAAAACGTTTAGGGTCTGTTATGGGCATTGGAAGAAGAATCGGCTTAGACGATGAGAAAGGCGTTGCAGTTGCCGTTTTTATTGCCTTAGTCGTTGTGGGATGCGTTTTTGCAGGTTACTATGTTTGGTTGAGACCTCCAGCGGAAGAATATAATACTATTTATTTGCTTGATAATCAAAAGCAAGCTAACAATTTTCCAGAAGTCTTGGTTGCCAACCAGAACAGCACCTTTAGTGTCTACGTTGATGTAACAAGCCATATGAACGGAACCCAAGGCTATCAAGTAAGAACCAAGATTACAACAAGCTTTATCGTAACCCCAAATGAAGGAGTTGCAGTTGCTCCAGTCAACACCTATGACTTCAACCTGAAAAACGGCGATACATACGAGAAGTCAGTTACCATAACAGAGAACACTGTCGGAACCTACACTGTCGTCTTTGAACTCTGGCAACGCGACGGCTCTGCTTACGTGTTTACGCAGGATTACTGCGTGCTTAACATTAAAGTCATAAACTAATTTTACCCTTCAAATAGGGGGAGGGGAGTCTCTGGAGAGCAACAAACCTCTTCTGCTATACTCTTTGAAGAAGAGGGGAGGGGGTATACACTTGAGGTAGGTAGTACACTTAAGAACCAAACTATCTACTCCTGAAAAGGTAAAAAGTTGGAAATAGAAGAGAAAAACGAAAAGAGCTTAGGCTTTCTTTTGCCTAGTTGCATAATCCTTCTCAATCGCCACTCTATGCACGTTGTTGTAGGCGCAGAATGGAATAATCTTCTTGTCTGGTGTGATGTAGTGGACAACGCATCTGCGAACGCGATTAACGTCGAAGTTGTAGCTGTCCATAAACGCCATGCAGCCCAATAGGAAGATGCGTCTGCGGATTTTGCCCAGTGACTTGTATGTTGGGTCCATATGCATTGACAGGATGCTCTTCATCAAGGTGAAGGTGCCGACTTCTCTGGTTACCAGCAGCATGTTCATTGAAATCATTGCGCCCATGAACAGTGGAGCCAGCAGTTGGATTTTGTTTTTAGATTCTGCATGTTCAGCGGTTTTGCGGATACTGTTGAAGAAGCGGTCGAAGTTTACGAAGCGGTTAATCGGATACATTTTGCCCGTATGGGGCGAAACATAAACCCAGTTCACGATACCGCATTGTGGGCTGCAGCTGAATAGTGGCCAAGGTTTCTGCATGAATTGGCGCATGATTTTAATCGGCGAAGTCATAACCGACATTGGGTAGAGGTCTGTGCTTTTGATTTCGCCATTAGTTTGCCGTTCGACGTCTTCGGCGAAGCTCCATTCACGGAAGTTCTCGCGGAAAGGATTCTCTGTTGCCCGCCCTGTGAAAGCTATGGGCTGGAAAATTAAGCCTCTGACGATATCGGTGTTTTTAGCGGCGAACCGAATCATGTCACCGACTTCCTCATCGTTAAGGCTCTTCATCAGAGTATTAACCAAGATGACTTCCATGTCGTGCTTGCGGCAAACATCAAGAGCCTTAAGCTTCATATCCACCAAAGGACGCCCACGAATCTTCTTGTTGAACTCTTCATGGAAACTATCAAACGACAAGTAAACAATGTTTAAACCGTTATCTTTTAGCCGCTTAGCTAAACCTTCATCAGTAATCAAGTGAGTGCCGTTGGTCGCTAAAATCGTCATGAACTTTAGGCGATGTGCGGCAGCGATGATTTCAGGCATGTCTTCCCGTTCAAGCGGTTCACCGCCGCTGAACAAGATTGCTGGCGGTTTAGGGTTAGCTTTCGCCGCGAACTCTAGCATATCTATGAGTGCTTCTTTGGTGGGTTCGTAATCGGTGGATTCTTGATTTGGGAAAGTTGAGAAGCATACTGCACAGCGGAAGTTACAGCGCTTTGTTACGTCGATTACTCCGATGACTGTTCCTGACGCATGATTATGGCAGGTTTCACAGACGTATGGGCAACCTTCTGGGTTTTTTGGTGCGTTTAAGTCGCCGAGGTACTGGAATTGATCGTACTTTTTCATGTGGTCAAAGATGGGTTGGCTTTGCCAATGTGTGGCTTTGAATTCGCCGTGTTCGGGGCATTGTTTGGTAATTTGGATTTTGCCATTTTGGTTGGCTAGTTGGGCGTCTATTTTTTTCTGGCATTCGGGACAGATGCTTTTGGTTTCACTCAAAGGATTAAGCCTCCAACGATTGCTTCCACTATCAACGCTAAGGGTAGCAGCATCATGGACATGGTTACGATGCGCTCATATTTACGTATGTTCTGCACCGTTGTGCCTGAAGTTATCAAACATATAGATGAGTAAATTAGCAGTACGCTCCAGAGGAGAATCAAGGGCAAATAGTAAACGGTGAAGTCACCGATGAAAAACGGCAATGGAGCAAGCAACCCAGTTAAAAGGAAAAAGACTGCGCCAACTTTGGCTGCGTTGTAGTTGCCGATTTTTTGGGGCAACGTTGGATACCCAACTTTTGAGTCGCCTTCTACACTGAGGATGTCACGTAGGACGTTGCCGCCGATGGTGCCAAACGCAATCGGGTATAGACTTAGAGAAATCAAGCTTATTGTGGGTGGTACACTGACTGTGGCTTGTCCATACAGAAAAGCTGTTCCTGTTAGTATGCCCACGACAACGTTAGCAACGAAACCTGATTTCCGTTTAACTAAAAATGAGTATAGCAGAAGCACCACTGAATCAGCGGCGATGATTGCGAAGCTAAGCCAGTTAATGAAAGCAGACATCACCAAACCAACAGCAAAGAGCACACCAGAAACGGCTATGACTTGTTTGAGTGATAATGCGCCTGCTGGGATTGGGCGTTTGGGTTTGATTACTGCGTCGCTTTCGCGGTCAAAATAATCGTTTATGGCGAACCCCGCTGAAGTGATGAATGCCATAGAGAAGAAAATCAGTAAAGCGGTTTGTATGCTCATGCTCAATGGGTCTTTTTGGATGGCGAACGCTGTTAATAGCGATAAGCCGCCTGTCATGAGCCAATATGGAAGCCTTAAGAGTGCAATTAATCCTCGTGCGGGCGAGGAAGCATTCATATTTTTATTTTCCTGTCAGCGATGACTTCCTTAATGCTCTCTTCAAGCGTAACTTTGGGGTTCCAGCCCAGTTCCTTGCGGGCTTTTTGGTTGTTAAACCAGATGGTGTTGATGTCACCTTGCCAAGAAACACCTGTTGTAGTAACAACTGTTCGTTTCTGCAAGCCAAGGATTTGGAGCATCATTTTTGCTAAATCAATTATTTTTATGGTTGTGCCATAGCCGACGTTGTATGTTTCGCCGTTGGCTTTATCCAGTTGACCCACGGTAACCAGCAAATCCGTCACATCGGAAACGTGGACTAAGTCTCTTGATTGTTGCCCTGTGCCGATAATTTCTAGTTTATCGGGGTTTTTGGCTAGTTTATCTAGGAAGTCATGGATGACGCCATGGCATCTTAAGCCATAGACGTTGGCGAAGCGTGTAACGACTATGTCTAGGCCGTATTGTTCACGGTACATTTGGCAGTATTCTTCGCCGACAACTTTGGATAATCCGTAACATGAGAATGGGTGGAAACCATAGTCTTCGGTGGTTGGTAGTTGGGTGGGGTTGCCGTAGACTGCTGCGCTTGAGGCGAACACCAATTTTGCGTCGTCTTTACGTGCTTTCTCCAGAACGCATACTGTGCCTTTGGCGTTGGTTTCAAAGTCGATAAGGGGATTCTCCATCGAATATGGCACAACGACTTGGGCGGCTAGGTGATAGATTAAGTCCTGTTTGGGTAGAGCCATGAGGTTTTTTTGGTCTAAGATGTCGCCTTTGACGAATTTGGCGGATGGTACATCTTTGACGTTTTCCATTTTGCCGCTGGATAAATCATCATAAATAGTCAAGTTATCTGTTAATTTTGACAGTTTCGTGCACAGGTGATAGCCTATGAAGCCTGCGCCGCCAGTAACCAGTATCTTTTTCCCTTCCATTTTGCATCCCCCAAAGACGATAAAGCCTATATTATATACAGGCAAGTTGGTAGGTATATGTCGGCGATGAAAGCTATAAAAGTTTTCAAGGATTTGCTGTCTTTCCTAACCATAATCCCAGTTGGAGGAAAAGAAGACTTCATCTTCACAACCGCCTCTAACATGTATCTTTTCCCAATAATCGGAGGCTTAATTGGGTTGCTGGCAGGACTGTACTTCGTTGCTTCCAGCGCAATTGTCGGTTTCCTGCTGGGTTTAGTCAACGTTTACATTGCTTTGCCAACTGCGGTTTTAGGCGCTTTGATTCCAGCGGCGATGACCGTGGCTTTCCTGCTGGTCATGACTGGATTGCAGCATTTCGACGGATTAATCGACCTTGGCAACGCAATCGGCATCCGCAACCTACATGACCGCAAAATGAAGGCTCACGAATGGACAGTAACTTATGGCGGCGCAGTTTTGGCGTTGGCTGTTGAGGGTTTAGCGTTTTATGGTTTATTCTGGGTTGTTCGTGGCTCATTTAATCCGCTGTTTGCGTTTTTAGCAGTGTTTGTAGCGGAGGTTTCGGCAAAGTTGGCGATGGTAACGATTGTTTGGGTTGGCAAGCCTTCGCATAAGGGGCTTGGACTCAATTTTCCTCGCGAAAGCCAAAAAGAAGCTAAATTATGTGGCGTATGTGCTTTCTGCGTTGATTGTTTTCCCAGTGGTTTATTTCACTGCTTCCCCACTCTTGGCTCTGGTTGCAGTAGCTTTGGTGTTTGTTAGTATTCCAGTGGCGTTTGTGATGAATAATGTCTCAAACAAAGTGTTCGGTGGAGTTAGCGGAGATATGATTGGGGCAACCAACGAAGTTGCAAGAGCTGTTGCACTAATCCTGTTTGCAGTGGTGTTGATGGTGATGGCGCTATGATGGTTCCCGCTTTGATTATGGCTGGCGGCAGAGGCAGCCGAATGGGTTTGCCCACCGAGAAGCCGATGTTGCCGTTTCTAGGGAAGCCCCTGCTGGATTGGGTAGCAGAAGCCGTGTTGAACGCCAAAAAAGTCAGCGAATTCTACGTCATCACCAGCTCCAATACACCCAAAACGGAAGAGCATTGCAGAAGCATGGGTTGGAATTTTGTGCGTACAGACGCTAAAGGTTACCATGACGATTTGAAGCAGGCGATTACTAAATTGGGTTGGATGGGTCCAGTTTTAACGATGCCATCTGATGTTCCCGCCATTACAGGTCCGATTTTGGATCGGGTAGTTGGCGAGTTTGAGGTTTGCGGAAAAGATTTTTTGGCGGTGTTTGTACCGATTAAGACCAGACAAGATTTAGGCTTATCCATTTCCTCCACGGATGAGTATAAGGGTGTCTGGTACGCGGTTTCAGGTGTGAACGTTATTAATGGCGCCAAAGTTTTGGGTGAGGGCAAGATTGAGACAGCAGCGATAATCACCGAGGAAACCCAAGTTGTATTAAACGTGAATACGACGAAGGATTTTGAAGTCGCAGAAGATTTCATGAAGACAGTGAAGCGTTAAACATTTAGCGGCTTGCATACTTGCCGTTTGAGAGGACCTTTACACCTTTCTAAATAGTGGTACTGTTGTACAGACTTATCATACTGAGCAGTCATACCCTATATTAATATTCAAGAAAGCAACGTCCTTGTTAAGGAGCGTGATTGAATTAAAAGTCATTCTAAAATGGTAACTCAAGACCCGTATCAATTTGTTGTTGAGTCCTCGAGTTTGCCAGTTATCCATTGCAGGTGTGGAGCTGAAATTCTTGTTCTTCCTGACGCTAAAGCTATGGGTAAAGCTATAGATGCCCATGTTGAAGGCTGCCGCATAACTAAACACTCAAAAAACGTTACAAAATGCATCGCGAGTTTGAGTGAGTTTTTAATTAGGCAAGTTCTAGATTTCAGTGCCGAAACTGAACTTTAGAAAGAAACCATCAATTTCTTGCACCCATTAATATAGCATTGTTGCTGCCATGCACCTACAACAAAACCGTATATCCAATCAAGCATTAAGCGACTAGTCTAGTAGGAGCTTGGTTGAAGTAGAACAAAATTTTAAAGAACCAAACCACAAAACGCATAACCCACCGAGCCATGACACCAAAACCCAGACTCTACCAGTTATCCATTGCCGATGCGGAACCGAAATTTTAGTTATCCCAGATGCATCAGCCATGGGAAAAGCCATAGAACTGCATGTTTTTAATTGCCGCTTGACTAAACACGCCAAAAACTTCGGTCAATGCGTCACTGACCTCAGTGAATACCTGATTGAGCAGGTTTTGAATACAGCGGCTGAAGCTCAACCTGTAGAGAACACTGAATAGAGGCATTTGCTAACCAGAAGCGCTTATGGGTTTACGGTAGTCTGTGCATATGTTGAAGTGGCTCTTTGCTGCTCTGCCGAGGTACCCCCTCCCTTATTTATAGGATAGACGCTTGTGGTCTTAGCGTTGTTGGGGCTGTTTGCATTCATTGAGTATTTGCCGTGAATAAACAACGCTTGTTAAGTGTAGCTTATTCTTATTGCACGTTTGCAGCGGTTTGGTTTTCAACTTCAGGCTACCTTGGGACACGCTACCTCTCAACCGCTTACAGCCCGCTCTATCAGTAGATTAAAAATTTCCGCCTGCCCTGCTTCTAGAAAACGCCTCAACAACCCGCAACCCAACCCAGAGGCTGAAGCTAAAACGCAAACGCCTGCAACGTCTGCTGGTTGTTGTTGTGTATAGGCGGTTTTCAGCAACAACATACTGTAGAAAAACAAGACAACCAACAAAACGCCAATCCAATATTCAAGACTGCCATCGTAAAATCGTATCTGCAACTGGATACCAGCATACTTTTTTATAGCTTCCCCAGTCTCAGCTTTGCCAGTGATTTTTATGAGCACAAATCCAAACCTCGAATTAATGAAAACTCTTGACGACTCATGGAACGACCAAGAATGGGATACCTTCAAGAAACGCCATGCAGAAAACGTCGCCGTCTACTGGCCCGGACAACCGGAACCCACCAGAGGCCGCGAAGCCCATTTTAAAGAATCAGTCGAATTCTTCAAAACCTTCGACAACAAACTCGTCAACAACCCCTACAAAATCTTGTTTGGGCAAGGCGACTACACCTGTTCGGTGGCGGATTGGACCGCAACAATGATTGGACCTATGAAGATGCCCAATGGTCAAACCATCCAACCGACACATAAAACTGCTAAGTTAGAGTTCTGCACGGTAGCGCATTGGAAAGGCGGCGAAATCCAAGAAGAACGATTATTCTACGATGCTGTAGGTATGATGAGGCAGCTTGGAATAGGCTAAAAATATCAAGCCAGCACTTTTCAAAACATCAAGCAGACTCCAAGCGTTTAGAGAAATCTTTACATCGGGCACATCTCCATTTAGGTATCAGACCGCTTGGAGAAACCCGCAATGAGCATCCTCAGCTACGATACATTCTGGAACAGCATCGTCTCTATGCCAATGACCAAAAAGATGCTCCAGCTTTCCCTCAAAAAGTGTCCTGCTTGCGGCCGAACTGTGTTGGAGGCTGCGTTGGATGACTATGGCGGCAAAACCGATCGGCACTGCGATAAATGCAGCGGTTTGTACTCGCAGATCATCGCCTTCTGGATCGAGTTCCTACGGCGAGCGTTGGGTTTCAAGCGGGCAAAAGTCGAGAAGCTACTTACAGACCGATATGCACGCAATGCGGTCCTCAACTTAGTTGAATCTTTCGAGCATTATGGCATCAAAAAACCCATGTCACTTGTAGCGCCGTTTCTTATAGTTTGGGATTTCACACACAAATGCAATCTCCGCTGCAAACACTGCTACTCCAACAGCGGCGAACCAGATGCCGACGAGTTAACCACCGAACAAGCGTTAGCAGTCGTTGACCAACTAGCGGAGGCTCACGTTACGGCGTTGGCGTTTAGCGGAGGCGAACCCATTACCCGAAAGGACTTCTTCCAAGTCGCACGGTATGCCTCAGACAAAGGTCTCTACATTTCACTAGCCTCAAACGGCACCCTACTAACCAAAGAAAACGCAGTTAAACTCAAAGAATCAGGCGTTAACTATGTTGACATCAGCATCGATGGGGCAACAGCTAAAACCCATGATGAGTTCCGAGGCGTTCCCGGAGCATATGACAAAGCTGTGGCAGGGCTGAAAAACTGCATTGACGCAGACATATGCGCCTGCATAGCCACCACCGTGGGCAAAAACAACATGGCGGAACTCCCGGCAATCATCGATTTGGCTGAGCAGCTCCACGTTGAACGCTTCACCTACTTCAACTTCATCCCCGCTGGACGCGGCAAAGCCCACGCGGACCAAGACCTCTCACCACAGGAACGAGAGGAAGTCATGAGGTACCTCCTTAACCGTATGTCGTCGGGGTGCAAAACCACCATCCTCGCCACGGCACCCCAATTGGCGCGTGTAGCAGCTCAATGTCAGGGTGATTCAGGTACCGGCGAAGTCACCATGGCATTAGCCCACATGCAAACAGTCAAAGTCACCAAAAAAGCCGTCCCACTAGGCGAATTCATCGGCGGATGCGGAGCAGGCAGACTCTACTGCGCAATTTCACCACAAGGCGACGTTCGCCCCTGCGTTTTCTTACCCGAAAATGTGGGCAGCCTCAAAGAACGTACATTCAAAGACATCTGGCTTAATGCGCCACTTTTCAATGCTTTCCGCAACCGAGCCAACCTCAAAGGCTCCTGCAGTAAATGCGATTACAAGTTCATTTGCGGCGGATGCCGAGCACGCTCTGCTGCTTACCATAACGGTGACACCTTAAACGGTGATCCCGGCTGTCTTAATGGAGTGAAAATCGCCAATGGCAGCTAATGCGGTTAAGATTTATCGTGCCGAAGAGGACATTAGCGGCATCATTAAAGAGGCGGTTGCTAAAGCGGGGCTTCGTGGGAAAAAGCGGATTTACATTAAACCCAACCTCAGCCATCCCGAATACTTACCGGGTGTAGTTACCTGTCCCGAAGTCATGCGCCAAGTCGTCGAGTTACTCCGCGATGGCAACAGCGAAGTCGTCGTGGGCGAATCTAACGGTTTTAACTATCCCTGCTGGACAGCGTTTGAGAAAACTGGCGTTCAGGATGCTGTTAAAGCGGCAGGCGGAGAAGTCATCAACCTCTCTGAAGACAAAGTGGTCGAAGTCAAATTCCAAACCAATTCGCCACTAAAACGGCTATACCTACCCAAAACCATCATAGACGCCGACGCCGTCGTCGACCTGCCTTTGATGAAGACGCATGAATTCATGGCTTACAGCGGCGCCATCAAAAACTTGTTCGGATGCATACCCAGCAACCGACGCATCTACCTACATCCTTACCTGCCAGAAGTCTTCTACCGCTTATACACTCTTTTCAAACCGGCGCTCACAATCATGGATGCACGCATAGGCATCGAAGGCAACGGACCCACAAAGGGCAAACCCGTCAAAATGGACCTGTTCCTAACAGGCAACGACGCCCTTGCAGTAGACATCACCGCCGCCAAAGTAATGATGCTGGATTGGAAACAGACTTACCTCAAATATATCGCAGACAAAACCGGATTCGAAGGCGACGCAATCCAAGTCGAAGGCTTACCCGTCAAAGAAGTCGAGCACCGCTTTGAACCACCCAGAATCGACCTACCCGTAAAAGCCCAAATGATGATCTACCAACACGAATACCTGACAAAATTCTTCTTCTGCTCGCTTGACATCGTGCACCTGTTCCAGAGGGTAACTCAAACCTACCGAAAAGAACCAACGCAGATAGCTTAGAGATTTGCTACTCTTTCATTTTTGCCAAAACTTCAACCATCAAAAGTCGCACTGTAGGCAGGCGCTCTTTAATGGTTTTCCAAACAACATCTAGTTGAACGCCAAAGTATCCATGGATTAATTTGTCGCGCATCCCCGCCATCTCTCTCCAAGGTACATTAGGGCACCCTTGCCTTGCTGACAGCGGTAATTGCTTTGTTGCTTCACCGATGATCTCAAAATTCCTAATTACCGCATCAACGGTTTTTTTATCGCTGACAAAGTCAGTGTAGGTTAAGTCTTTAGTGTAGGTTTCGATACTGTCGATGGCGTCGATTATGTCTTCTATGTAGACTTGGAAGTCCCTCAAACGTAGACTGCCTCGCTAAGAATCCTCTCTTTGAGGCGAGGTTTAATTCCTTCCTTCATGACGAGGTCAACTTTAACCCCTAAAAGGTCACTTAAGTAATTTTCAAGTTCTACAAACTGGAAGAGGTCGGGTGTTTCAGTAAAGGTAACTAAAACGTCTACGTCGCTGTTTTTGTTCTGTTCATGTCTGACGTAGGAACCGAAGATTCCAATTTCTTTTACTTTATAGTTATTTTCTAGTTCCTCTTTATGTGAAGCCAAAGTCGCTTTTAGCTTCTCTATGGTCTGCATTTTAATCAAAGTAAAGGTAGGTGGTTTCTCTTTTAAAGATTGACAAACAGGTGAGTATCGTTGGTTAACTGAGAGCTTGATCGTAGACTTTCATTGCATCCTTAACTACTATGCGCCAGTCCAGTTGCTCAACAACGGTTTTCCTTGCGGCTGCACCCATCTCAGATGCAAAGGCTCTGTGCTCTAGTAAGTAGAGGATTCTGTCCGCGAAGGCTTTCTCATCGAAAGGCTTGACCAAGAATCCGTTCTTGCCACTCTCAATCGTCTCTGGAATCCCCCCAACGGTGGTCGTCACCACGGGCAACCCTGTTGAGAGCGCCTCCAATACGGCAAAGGGATGATGCTCATAGAAGGTTGAGAAGGCAAATACGTCGGCAGCTTGGTAGAGTTTGGGCAGTTTCTTGTCGGGGTAATAGCCAGTGAAGACTATGTTGTTAATTACGCCCAGTTTTGTGGCGTGAGCGATAAGTTTATTCATTTCGTCGCTCTGCCCCTTGCCGGATATGATGAATTTGGCGTTGGGGAATCGCTTGACGACGGCAGGCATGCTCTCGATCAACGTAAAGAGGCCCTTGCGTGCATAGAGTCGCCCAACAGAAACTATGGCGATGTCGTCAGGGTTGAAGCCCAATTCTGCTTTGATTTTACGTTTGTCAGCGGCGGGCTGGAATTTGTGGATATCGACGCCGTTGTGAATAACCTTGATTTTGCGAGCGGGGATTTTGTAGTATTTTGTGAGTTCGTACTTGGTGAATTCGCTAACAGCTATAACTTTTCGGGCTCGATGAATCATGCTTTCCTCAAAGAAACGCAGCATCGGGTTTAAGCTGACGAGGACTTTCTCATTAGCGTTTAACCGCATAAAGGGTTCGCCTCTGATGGCTTCTGCTTCGCCCTTCCATGTGGAGTGGACGGTGCAGACAAGCGTTTTGCCGTAGTTGGGGGGAACCGCAAAGTTAGGTGTAAGCGGCAACTGGGGATGCATGATGTCTATTTTGGCGGTTTTTTTGATACTTTGGAGTTTACGGTTGCTGTTGCCTGCGAGGATGAATGATTTGACGGCGGGCATTTTGGGGCTTTTTAGGAAGGAGACGTCGAGTTGGGGGTTTACGTGGATGTCTTGGGTTTGGTTGCTGCCGGTTACAACGTGGATGTTGTAGCCGTTTTTGAGGAGTTCGTTGCTGAGGTAGTAGACGTAGCTGCCTGTGCCGCCTGTTAGCGGCCAGTATTCGGGTGAGACGAAGCAGACTTTGGTCATCAGTTGTTTCTCCTTGTTAGATAACGCAACGTGGTGGTGACTGCGCCGACGAACCATGCGGCAGAGCGCACATAATAGAGTACGACCAGTCGCATTGCGGACCAGTCACGGAATTTGGCGGATATTTTAGCTGCGGAATAGACAAAGTAAACAAACATTCCCAATAAAATCAGCGCTGAACCGACCCAAAGCAGCCTCAACAAAGGAATAATGCCCACAATAAACAACCCAACAACCGTCAACAGCAATAAGGGCTGAATATTCATACCCACATCGGTAATCTCGTCGCCCTTAGCCAAGTGCCCATGCTTAAAGTACAGCTTGAGCGTGTTCTTGCCATACTGCAGTTGCTGGCGATAATACGCCTTCAAAGTTGGGCGATTGAAATGGTAACAAACCGCTGATGGTTCATAGGCGATTTTATAGCCTTTGGACGCCATTCGGAACCCAAAATCCGTGTCGTATTGGCTGGGCAGCTTTTCATCCCAACCACCCGCCTCTTCAACCACCGCTTTCTTTAGCAACAAATTCATGGTGGCGATGCGCCCGGTGTATTTGCCGATTCGGCGGTATCGGTTTTTTAGTTCATAACCGATGCTCCGAGCCCACTGATTATCTTGGTTCCAGGTTTCGATGCTGCCGCTGACGCCTGCCACTTGGGGTTCGCTGAGATGAGGTACAAGCTTCTTTAGCCAATCCCGTTCCACTTTGGCGTCTGCATCGATAAAACCTAAGATAGGGTGAACAGCGATTTTCTGGGCATAATTGTAAGCGGCTGGCGCATTAAGCTGGATAGAAACAACTTTGATGGGGAACTGCCCAGCGATTTTAACTGTGGCATCCTTACTGACGCCGTCCATAACGATAACTTCAATGTAACCCGCTGGGTAATCCAAGGCCAGAATAGATTTGAGGCATTCCCCGATGGTGTCAGCGCTGTTATAGGACGCTACTATGATTGAGACTTTGGGACAAGCGTCGAGGGCCATCGCTTTACGCCTTCAAGTACGCCATGACTATCGATAGCAAAATTTTTGAGCCATCAACCATTGGGTCTACGCCTGAATGGCCGTAGGTGCGTTGCTCAAATGTGATGGGAACCTCAGCTACTCGGAAGCCAGCTTTAGCGGTTTTAACGAGCATTTCAGATTCTATCTCGTACTCGCCTGACTTTAGCTTTTGCTTGGATAGGACTTCGCGTTTCATGGCTCTGTAGCCTGATTGGGAATCGGTTATGGCGACGCCCGTGAACATTTGGATGAGGTAGTTGAATATGCGAACGCCGAATTTGTTTAGTTTACGTGCTTCCACCCGTTTATGGTTCATGTATCGTGAACCGATGACCATGTCGGCTTTGCCTGAGAGTACGGGCGCTAAAACTTCGTTGAGTTCTTCTGGCCAATGCGACCCATCCGAGTCAATCGTGACGACTATGTCGCCTCTGACCTGAGCAAACCCCGCCCGCAACGCATAGCCTTTGCCCAAATGCTCCTTTAAACTCAACACCCTAACCTTGCGTCGGCAAGCAACCTCAAGGGACTTGTCATAAGATAAGTCATTAACCACAATAATCTCAAAGGGCAAACCAAGTTTTTTCGCCGCCACTGTGGTGCGGTCGATAATGTTGCCTATCGTCAATTCCTCGTTATAGACGGGAATTATAATGGATAGCACCATTTGACGTCGGCTCATTTTATGTAAACCTCCAATGGAAGACCTTATAAAGTTTGGCTCCCCCAACCTTGTAAGCAATTGAACGGGAAAGTTTGAACTTAATGCAAACCACAATGAACACCAAGGCATCTGTTGACCGTAAAATATGGTTTTCCATGTGGTTTCTTGGCGCCATCGTTACTTTTGGTTTGGCTTTTTTTCCGATGTTTCACCGATTGGTTGACGGTAGAAACAGGCATCTTCAGAAAGAGGCGGAAATTGAGCGGAAACTGGCTGAGTATATGAGAAGTAAGGGCAAAGAGCCACCAGCACCGAACCAGCCTTTCAAGCAACGCAATGCCAAATTATGGGCTGCAAGCGTCATCCTAATCATCCCAGCATTCATCATCATCTACCTCATAACCAAAGACCTAGCCACACATGAGAAAGCGGAAGACGCTTATCTCGCCGCTGCCCTGCCCGAGCGAGTCTTCATGACCCAAACAATACCGCAAACAACATATGTACTGATTACAATTGTGACGTTAGGTGTCGGCGGAGTGTACTGGTTATACAAAGTCGTCAACTTGTATAATGCACACTATAAGGCTGACTTGCAAGTAGAAAAAGAAATTGCACGGTTGATGGAGGAAGAGGGAAATGTCAAGCACATGTAAAAAACGCAGATTCGTTAGTCATGGTGGCGATATTTGGGGTTTCAGCAGAAAACATAGCATTCCACTTGAAGAAGTGCTTGAATTCAGCGGACCCATCAACTTCATGGGACCTCCACCGAAAGCCGTGGAATCCGTCAAACAAAATGCCCGATTAATCAAATTCTATCCTGACCCAAACCCAGTTGAATTCAAATCAGCCATAGCCAAATACGTTGGTCACGGCGTGAAAGCAGAAAACATTCTGCTCGGCAACGGCTCAATCGAACTCATCTACATGATAACTGAGGCATTGCCTCAAGTTTTCAAAGCAGTAATTCCAGTGCCATCCTTCTCCGAATACGAGAAAGCGTCACTGCGAGTCGGCGGAGAAGTCACTTTCGTCCAGCTACCACCAGATTTCTCGATGGATCACGAGAAAATCAAGGCTGCAGTAACCGATGACACAAAAATCATGTGCATCTGCAACCCACACAGCCCCTCAGGCAGACTATACACCAAAGAAGAAGTCATGGACCTCGTGGAGTTCTGCCAAAAACGCGACATCATCTTTAGCATAGACGAAAACTACATCGAATTTGCAGAGGAAGGTGACAAAAACACCGTTGCCGGCATGGTCAAAGACTACGAGAACCTCTTTGTTATCCGGTCAGTTACCAAATTCTACGGTTTAGCAGGCTTACGCTTTGGCTACGCTATTGCTGCGACTAACTTGATTGATAAGCTGGAGACGGTGCGTCAACCATGGAGCATCAACGGCTTAGTAAACACCACCACATTAGCAGCGTTTAGCGACACCGAATTCATAGCTAGCACAAAAGAAACAATCACCAAAAACCGAGCAGAACTCGCCAAAGACTTAGCCACAATCGAAGGCTTCCAAGTTTATCCATCAACAACCAACTTCCTGCTCGTAAAAATCTTAAACCGCAAATTAACCTCAACCATGCTCAAAGAACTACTCGCCAAAGAACGCATCTTAGTCCGCGACTGCTGCACCTTTATGGGCATGGATGACAGCTACATCCGCATAACCGTCCGCTCAGCCAAAGACAACAAAACACTTGTCGAAACAATTAAGAAAGTGATGGCTAAGCAGCTTCAATAAGCAAACCACATGACCAGCTCAGCAACTACCTCCCCTCCCTTATTTAAAGGCACAAAACAGTTTTAGCCTTAAATTTTAGTAAGAACTAACGCGCAAGATTCATCTGGGATTTCTGTAGCAGCTCTGTGATTGGCAGTTTATAGGGACATTTGGATTCGCATTCTCTACACCCACTGCATTTGTCAGCTTTAACCTCAAGTCCACTGTAGAGTTTTTTTGCCCATTCTTTGAGCCCAAAGCTTTCATAGAAACAAGAAAAACGCAGGATCGCTGCGATGTTAACGTTTTCTGGGCACCCCTTGCATTCACCGCAATCACGGCAATAAGTGCTGCCTAAGTCAAAGGTGAAACGCTGCTGCTCTTGGGCTGTGAATCCTCTGTATTCGTCGCCGATGTTAGCTGCCACTTCCACTTCATGAATAGCCCGCAAGCCGGGAATCACAGCAGCTACATCCTGTCCAAGTACGTATCGCAGGGCATTGGTAACTTGTTCGTCGCTTGTTTCTCCGAGGAGCGCTTTAAGTTCAGGCTCTTGTGAAACCAACGAGAGGGATGGTTGATAGAGGCAGGTTATCAAGTTGGAAGTCTTTGCAGACAATGGTTTCATGGCAACTACACCCACATCGAGCGATTTAGCAACAGGCAGTAGTTCTTCGAGGGCTTGACGGGTAACAAGGTTGAGTGGAACCAATACTGTGTCAAATTCGCCTGTCTGGATGGCTTTTGCTAAAACCCGAGGTTTATGCCCAGTGATACCCACAAAATCTGCTAAACCTTCTTTTCGGGCTTCCTTACACGTCTGCAATGACCCATCAGCACCCATAGCTTTGGCCAGAGTCTTCTCGTCATCGATCCCATGCAACTGAATGATATCCAAATGGTCGGTTCGCAACCGTTTTAAACTGTTTTGAACATCTACAAGCGACTCCCGCTTAGTCCTCGACCCAGTCTTAGTCGCAAAAACACATTCATCCCTAACATCCTCCAAAGCTACCCCGATTTTAACTTCACTATCGCCATCCAGTGGAGCAGTGTCAAAATAGGTAATCCCCAATTCAAAAGCAAGCCGAACAACGGCAATCGCCAAATCCGGCTGCAACTCAGAAATCCATGTACCGCCAAAACCTACCTGTGAGACTTGAAGGTTTGTTCTTCCAAGCCTCCGCTTATCCAAACCGCTTCACCTAAGCCGTTCCGTTTGCTTTACGAACACCGCCCGTGAGTCTGCGTTTGGCAAAAGTCAGTACACCTTCACGTTTGGCGCGCTTGATGATTTGGCGTGGCGTCATGTGGAAGCTTTTGAAGAAGCGCCATTGGACTGCTTTTAGGGATTCAAAATCGTACTCATCGGTTTTGACGCTGAGAAGATAATCGTCGAGTTGGGTGTATTTGCCTGATTGTAACATTTCGTTGTAGAGTTTGCTGTCTGGGTATGCGATGAATATGTTGAACATGCAGTAGTCTGGGTTGAGTTTTTTGGCGAATTTTAAAGAGATTTCCATGTCGGCGAGTGTTTCGTCTGGTAAGCCGAGCATGAAGGAGCAGGCGGTTTTTATGCCGTGTTTCTCGCAAAGTTTGAATGCTGTTTCGACCTGTTCAGGTTTAGTGTTTCTGCCGATACGTGCCAAAACCTTTTCTGAGCCGGATTCGACGCCGAACCAGATTACTTTGCAGCCAGCTTTACTCATCAAAGCCAGCAACTCGTCATCGACTAAGTCAACACGTGTGTCGCAGACCCATTCTAAGTTGAGGTTTTTCTCAATCATGAGGTTGCAGAGTTCTTTGGTTTTCTCTTTTCGGAGTGTAAAGTTGTCGTTGATGAAGTAGATGCCTTTGGTGCCAAAGCGGCTCATGAGGTCTTCTATTTCACCTATAACTCGTTGTGGAGTGAAGCCACGGCAGATGTTACCCCAGAGTTTGCGGGTTTCGCAGAAGCCGCAGTTGAAAACGCAGCCGCGTGAGATGCTCATTACGTCTGCGGGTTTGGCGTTTAGGAATTCGATTGTTCGGTCGTACTGTTCAAGAGGTAAGAGGTGTCTTGCTGGATAGGGGATTTCATCCATGTTCTCGATGAACACAGGCGGATTTATGATGTTGCCGCTGTTGCCTCTGCAGGCGACGCCCGCGACAGCTGAGGCTTGGGTTAAGTCGTCGTTTACCAGTGCCTTTGCCAGCTGAGTGATTGCCCGTTCACCTTCACCCATTACAACATAATCGATCTCTGGATGTGCCAGGAGCGTTTCGGGTAAATAGGATGCATGCCAACCGCCCACTACTACGGTGCAGTCGGGTTTGGTTTCTTTGATGGTTTTGGCGGTTTCTACACAGCGTGCAAAAGTCGCTGAACCGCAGGTTATGCCGACCATCATTGGGTTGAGGTTTGCAATTAACTGTTTTACTTCTTGGGCTGGTTTGTTCATGAGGTAATTGTCAAGCATTTGTACCGTGAACCCGGCTTTTTCAAGCGCTGAGGCAACGTACATTAATCCGATGGGAGGCAAACGTTTGCCATGGTACCATGTGTCCTTCTCGGGCGGTGCAGTAGTCATTAGTAGGATGGTGTTGGATTTGGCGACTTTGGGCTCAGAAGGTTTGTTTTTGGGTTTTGTGGGCATGGCGGGTTGCCTCTGATGCTTGTTTTAGGGTTTGATGACATGCGAGCTTTATAGCTTTAACGGAATACGTGCTCATAAGAGGGTTTTGTGAAAACTAGCCAGACAGTATTCCTCAAGTTGATAAGCGTCCAGAGGTCGCCGTTCAATTTTATTAGGTAAGCGTGGGCATTATTAATAATTGTAATACTGCTCTCAACGAAACTTAATAAATAACTGTTCAGTTGAACATACATTCTTTCAAGGCAGGGTTAACGTGGATACCATTAAGATAGACAGCACTGACGCAAAAATTTTGAAAATGCTTTTAGCTGAATCCAGAACAAGCTTCACGGAAATTTCTAAGCAATGTCATATTACCGTCGGTGCAGTCAGGATGCGCTATAAACGCCTATGGCGACAAGGCATCATAAACGGCGAAGTCACCATCGTTAATCCGCATTGTCTAGGCTACCGACATATCATAGACTTAGGAATTACGGCAGATAGTGAAAATGAAAAAGAAGCCGCAGATTACCTTAAAACTAAACCATACCTATCCTGTTTGCTTACTCATATAGGGAGTTATACGTTCTACACGAGAGTTGCTCTCCGTGACCTAAACAGGTTAGCACAGATTATTGAGGACTTGGAATCAAATCAGAAAATTAAGCATGTTGACGCAATAATTTGGGCCGAAGGAGTCAATGTGGAGTTCCCAACGAACTTAACTATTAAACCGCTAATGGATGACGGCTTTACTAAAAACCAACGCCCCGCCCTAGCCAATATAGACCAATCGCCAATACGTATCGACGAAATAGACAGAAAAATTGCGCATATAGTCTCAAAGAATTCCAGAACACCATTCAGACAAATAGCTCAACAAGTCGGTGTCTCCACAAAAACAGTTATTCAAAGATACAAGAAACTAAGAGGCCCACTACTAACATATTCATGCATAACATTAGATCTAAACAGATTAGGTTACTCTGCTTTAGCGAATCTTTACATAAAAGTTTCAAACCGGGGAAAAATGACTGAAATCTACAATCAACTGCTTGAAATCCCCAACATCATCGTGATTTTGAGGTTGCTTAGCGTCTATGATCTATACGTTGCAATTGCACTGGAAGATTTCACTAAAATGTTTGAGGTAGCAACTCAAATTAATAGAATAGACGGGATAGAGAAACCTGAGACGATTTTAACTCCGATGTTTCCTGCTTGGCCCTTGAACCTGTTTTCAGAAATGCTCCTTACAGATGCTGCAGAGCAACCTGTATTTGGAGAAACATAAATTTTTTCCCCTAGCAGCACAAGAAGAAACTGCTCATAGAAGAAACTTCAAAATTACAACAAATTCAATTAAAGTAAAATTTGAAGTGAAATACAAAAGGAATTTTTTGTGACGCAACATTTCGCTTTTTTTATCAATCAATTATGCAAAAACAGTAAAAATAATGATAGTAATATTCAAATTATTACTCAGAAGCTTAATTAGCAAGCATCTACTAGCAAATACAAAAATTCAGGCTCAAGGATAACCAGTGAATACACCAAAAATCGACGAAATCGACGCCACCATCATACGTATGCTCTTAGAGGAATCTCGAACCAGCTTTACAGATATAGCCAAAGAATGCAAAATAACTGTTGGCGCAGTTAGGATGCGCTACAAAAAATTATGGCGAGAGGGAGTAATAAACGGCGAAGTCACAATCGTTAATCCTCACCGTTTGGGCTACCGCCATATCATCGATTTAGGTATAATAACTGAGAGCGAAAACGAGAAAGCAGTAGCTGAATACCTCGAGAGCAAGCAACAGGTTGCTCAAGTTGTTACACATTTGGGAAAATACAATTTTTATGCCAAAGTGGCGTTGAGCGATTTGAATAAGCTCTCCGAAATCGTTGAGGATCTGGAATCAAACACAGAAATTAAGCACGTAGATACCCTGATTTGGGCAGAGGCAGTAAACGTAGAATTCCCAACAAACTTAGTCATAAAACCCCTTCCCCCAAGTAAAAACAAAAACCACAGACCAGCCTTAAGCAATATAGATCAATCGCCCATGGAACTCGACGAGTTTGATAGGAAAATAGCTATAATCGTTTCCCAGAACTCGCGAATACCCTTTAGGCAAGTAGCCGAACAACTCGGTTTGTCCACAAAAACGGTTATTCAAAGATACAGAAAATTACGACAAACCCTCTTGACACGTTCTACGATAACTTTGGATTTAAACAAGCTCGGCTATACAGCCCTGGCGGATTTATACATTAAAGTTTCAAACCGAAGCAAACTAACAGAAATTTATACGCAACTACTCCGAATACCCAACTTAATCGTAATCATAAGATTACTCGGCGATTACGATTTGTATGTGGCTGTTGCATTGGAAGATTTCAGTAAAATGTTTGAGGTTTCGGAGCAAATCAGCAAAATCAACGGCATGGAGAAACCTTACCTTTTCTTATCACCGATGATACCTTCTTGGCCGCTAAACTTGTTCCCTTCATTGCTGGAGCATCAATCTATGCCTAAATATTGGCTGGGCAATCCAGTAAAGAAAACTTTAGACGCATAGCTACTTTTTTGCTACCCATAAACTCATTTCTGGCCTACACACAAGCCGATAAATGTATGATAGCGGATTTGGAAGCCAACTGCCCGTTAAGTAATGGTCGGTTCTTTTGTAGGTTTGGAAACCTTCTTGCTTGAAAACTTGGCTTAACGCTTGGTGGTTTAGGGCGTGTTCTTTTTTAAACCAATAATCAGACAGGGTATAATCGATTGTTGGGATTCTTAGGCCTATGATTTGGAAATATAAACTGTTCAATAGGGGGTTTGAGTGGAACGTGAAACCTTTGATTAAGCTTGCAAGCATACCCCTCTCGCTCACCCAATAGTAAGGTGAAGCCTCATGATCTATGTATACTACTCCGCCCTTCTTGAGGAAACCACAGAGCGTATGCAATGCAGACACATAATCGGGTAAATGATGAAGCACAGAATAGCTGGTTATTAAATCGAATTTGCCTTTGCTAAAAGTTAAGTCTTCTATTGGGGAATTAATTATCTTCAGCTTGTCCGGGATGTATGCGGCATATTTCTTTTTGAGTACGGCACACATTTCAGGCGAAATATCCGTCGCAGTAACGTGGTAACCCATTTCGAGGAGTTTGCCCGTGAGGTTGCCGGTGCCTGCTCCGACGTCAAGGGCAATTTTCTGATTATCTGTTATTTGCTGGTCTATGGCTTTGAGTTGACGCCAAACCCTTTTTTGCTCTTTTCTGCTGTAGACTTCGGGGTGTATGGCTTCGTAGTATTTTGCTTCGCTTCGATGGACTTCTATGTTGGCTTTATGAATTTGGTCTTTGAGTGTTTGATCTATCAATGCCTCGTATCCTCCGAAGTTGCATTGCATTAAACTGCTTTTATCCATTTAAATAGTTTTGAGAAAAACACTCAGCCGTCCAATGCGAGGACTAACCATCAAACAATTCCCTGAATGGGGCAGATATGGGAAAATGCGAAACGTTTTAAGCCTCAAATCCCTTCAAACAGACAAAACCTCAAAGCGTGAAGCAGAAATGAAACCCCACATAACCTTAGTTAACCCAGCCGCACCAGCCGGCGCCGTCATGCACTGGCCCTTTGCACTGCTAGGATTAGGGTATTTAGCTGCCGTTTTAGAAAAAAACAACTATCAAGTTGACGTCATCGACTGCCAAGTATCCCAACTGAGTGTTGAAGATTACAAAAAAGAAATAGAAAAACGCAAACCCGACATCGTTGGGGTTACTTCCTCCACGCTTACTTACAAATCAGGCTTAAAATTAATCAAAGCTGCACGAGAAATCCTTCCTAACTGCATAACTTTCGCGGGTGGCCCACACGTTACCTTCTGGGATGATCATGCCCTTGAAGAGTGCCCCGAACTGGATATTGTTGTTCGAAGAGAAGGCGAAGCCACAATTTTGGAGTTGGTGCAGCGTATTGAAGCTGAAAAAAGCTGCAAAGACGTTTTAGGCATCACTTACCGATTGGATGGCAAAATCGTCCGCAACGAGGACAGCCCATACATCGAAGACCTCGACAGCCTACCATTTCCAGCAAGGCATCTTTGGCCTATGGAGAAATTCACCCAATACGAAGACGTACTCTACCTTGCCATGAGTCGAGGCTGCGTGTACTGGTGTGAATTCTGCTGCACAGTTCGCATGCATGGACGCCAATACCGTATGCGAAGCGCCCAAAACGTAGTTGACGAACTAGAATTTCTATACAAAACCTACGGCAAAACAAAATTCACCTTCTGCGACGACGCCTTCACAGTTGACAAACCCCGAGTTGAAGAAGTCTGCAGAGAAATCAAAAAACGCGGCTTAAAAATCGAATGGAACTGCGGCACACGCGTAGACATGCTAACCAAAGACCTACTCATAACCATGAAGGATGCCGGTTGCGTCTCAGTTTGGTTTGGCGTTGAATCAGGCACCAAAGAAGTGTTGGAAGCAATGAAAAAAGGCATCACACCAGAATTAACCGCTAAAACCCTCGGGTTAGTTCGCGAGGTAGGTTTGAAGCCTGTTCCAAACGTCATCTTAGGTTTCCCGGGAGAAACCAAAAAGAGCGCGTGGGATACAATCAAGTTCATTGAGAAAGTTGCTCCTGACGCCATCGGATTCTACAATGTCGCAACACCTTTTCCGGGAACGCCGCTGTATGATCAGGTGAAGGCTAATGGTTGGCTGCGAGTCACCGACTTCGACAAATACGACACGACACGGCCCATCTTTGAAACACCCCAACTAAGCATGAAGGACCTTGGCAAACTTCGAGAAGGCGCATTCCACCACTACTACCTCCGCAGAGCATACTTTATGGATAAACGTAGACGCTTCAAAATATCCACGGCGTTGGTTGTCGGCGTAAACTTGATCGCTACCATTAAACTGAAGCTGAGAAGAAACTAAAGGCCTCTCAGCTAATTTTTGTTTTCTTTCTAAATCTTAAGCCTTCAACTAGAAAAATTGCCGCTGCAACAATCGTTACTATGGTCAGTAGCCAAAATGATTCCTCAACAGGGGAATTTGCGAGTAGATGGGGAATCAAAACTGCGATTTCAGCCAACAGCACACCGATGAAAACTAAGCCGAAGATTGCGAAGCGTGGAACAAGCGTTTTACCAATCCAAACGTAGCCACGTAAGTTAACTTTCTTTTTGACGAAGTAGTTGCCATAGTCGTCCTTAGCTACATAGCCCAAGTCAATAAGCCGCTGTAGGTTGCGGTATGCAACGCTTGGGCTGCTCAGGTTAGCACCACGCATTAGGTCTCTTGGTCCGACGGGTTTGCCTGCTTTAACTAGGTAGAGGTATGTGTGGAATAGTGTAGCGTTGAGTTCTTCTTGTTGCTCCAAGCTTGGCACCTATTGAGGTATAGCGGTGTTTGAGCTTAAAAAACAAACCGAAAATCCGTGTGTAGAGCAAAGTTTTGTTTGGGTTAAGCGGGTTGAACCTGCCCTTGAATCTATATATAAGGGAGGGGATAGGTTGGCAAAGCAGCAAACGACGCCTCCATGTCACTATAAATAGATGGGGGATAGGTCGGTGACACACAAGCGGCTTCTTTTAACGTGTTAACCGTAATTGATATTAAGTGAGCATCCAAGTATCGAAGCAATGCTCGACCTGTACTCTTGGCTGGGACAAAACACCCTAAACATAGCAGTCGCAATAGCGATGCTTGTTCTTGCTATAGTGTTGGACTTAATTTTAGGCGATCCTTCACCGAATTATCCTGACAGATGGGTGTTTAAGCTGCATCCAACCGTGGTCATGGGGAATTTTACCAAAAAAATCGAGCCCTATTTCAAGAATCCAAACTCCAGAATCGAAAAGTTCCTCGGGGTATTGCTTGGTTTAACGGTGATTGCAGCCTTTGCGTTGCCAACATTCTTTGGGTTATGGGCAATCTACACCTATCTGCCATTTGCCCTCAACATACTCATCTACGCGGTCATCGGCATCATACTGCTCAAAATGACCATCTGCATCAAACTTGAAACAGACTGGGCTAAATCTGTAGCAAAAGCCATCGACGCCCAAGATGTCGCCGAAGCAAAAAAGTACGCTCATTTCTCACGGCGAGACTCAAGAAACCTTAACGGAGCACAAATGGGCAGTGCAGTAATCGAATCCATGTCCGAGAACCTCATCGACTTCAAACTCTCACCCATGATGTCTTTTGCCCTGTTTGGCGTCACAGGAGCAATCGCCTTCCGAGCCATCAACACCTTGGACGGCATGGTGGGGTTCAAAACAAAAGAACACATCAACACAGGTTGGTTCAGCGCTAACCTGGACAACTTTGTAAATTTTATTCCGACAAGATTAACGGCTTTGCTAATGATTGTTGCAGCAGCAATCCTTCGAATGGACGCAAAGAATGCTTGGAAAATGGCACGACGGGACCACAAAAAAACCCCAAGCCGCAACCACGGTTGGCCCATGGCAGCCGTCGCCGGCGCATTGCGCATCCAACTAGAGAAACCCGGCCAGTATATCCTCGGAGATGCTCAGGAACCGTTAACTGGCGACAAAATAGTAGGGGCGCTGCGGATACGCGACGTAACCATCATTTTGTGGGGGCTTCTCTGTGTTGCCGTTCTCGTCTTGGTACGGGTATTCTGGTTTATACCGATTTAGTGCAAAGTATTAATCAAAGAATCAGCGTAGTTGTGCAGAGAAGTGCGTTGCATGCGTGTTTGCCTCATCAATCCACCACGAATTCAACCTAAAGCATGGGGAAAACCCAACGTTTTTCCGCCAATCGCAATGGCATCAGTCGCAGCGGTTCTAGAGAAAAAAGCGCATCAAGTTACCATAATTGATTCTCCGACAGAAGGCTGGGAAAACCTCCTCGAGCTCGATGCAACCAAGTATCGAGTGGGGTTAAGCGCAGACGTGATTGCACAGCGAATCACGGATTGGAAACCTGAAGTTGTTGTGGTGGAGATTCCGTTTTCAGGATGGTCTAAAACAGCGTTTGAAGTGGTATCCATAGCAAAAAAGGTTAACAAAGACATTGTTGTGGTGCTGTTTGGGCTGCATCCATCCTCAAGACCAGAGAGTTGCCTTGAAGATTCTGAGGCGGATTTTGTGGTTGTCGGCGAACCTGAAAACACCATTGCCGAATTAGTTGAGGTCTTGGAGCAGAAAAAAACCAGTTTCCTTGGTATCGACGGGTTAGGTTTCTGGGAAAACGGCAAAGTAATCCTCACGGGCAAACGTGCAGTTATTCAGGACTTAGATACCTTGCCTCTTCCGGCTCGGCACCTGTTACCAATGACGGTTTATGCAGAAGCAGTCAAACAGAACCCGCTCCGTGGCGAAATAACCAAACCCTACACCATCGTCATCACAAGCAGAGGCTGCCCCTTCAACTGCGTTTTCTGCACACATTGCATTGTCTGGGGGAAACAGTGGCGTCCCAGAAGCCCCAAGAATGTGGTTGACGAAGTTGAGCACGTCATCAAAACCTATGGCATAAAACAAATCGATTTCGCAGACGATAACATGACATGGGATAAGCAGCGGATGGCGCAAATCTGTGACTTAATCGTTGAGAGGGACCTGCATTTTGATTGGTTTACTCCTAACGGAGTCAGAGCAGACACGTTGGATGAGGAACTGTTATGGAAAATGAAGCGGTCGGGTTGCAAAAAAATCCGTGTTGCCCCAGAATCGGGCGTTCAGCGGATTGTCAGTGATGTAGCTAAAAAGAATCTGGATTTGAAAAAGGTTGAAGAAGCAATTGTAGCCGCCAAGAAAGTCGGCATTAAAGTCGGTTGCTTCTTTGTCATGGGTTTAATCGGCGAAACTAAAGCTGACATCGAAGAAACCATCCGTTACGCATACAAACTCAAAAGTTTAGGGGCTGAAAGCTTTGTGTTTAGCATCGCTATGCCGCTTTATGGCACCGCATTCTATGAACAGGCAAAAGCAGGCGGATACATACGTGAGGGTTTTTGTGATTATGCGTTGGCTGCTACGGAGCCGTTGGTTGAGACGCCTGAGTTCTCCGCCCAAGAAATAAGCGAGTTATGTATGAGGGCTAACGCGATTAATCGTACGTTGACGAGGCATAAGGTTGGTAGGGCTATTCGTAATCCGCGTAGAACGGTACGGATGCTTGGTATGCTTCTAAAAAAGTAAAGTTCAAACTTTTATTAGTTCCATTTTTTTCTTGTAATGAGTACAGCGATTACGGCTATGTAGGCAACGACTGCGGCAACCGCTATGATGGGTAATAATGAGGTTAACTGTTGGGGTTCCTCTGCAGGCGCCTGCATCGTTGGTGTTGTGGTGGTTTGGTTTGTCGACTCTATCAAAGTTGGAGTTGGAGTAGCTGAAACCGTTGGATTCTGAGTTGCTTTTGATGTATCTATCGTGAAATAGATTGTATGAATCCAAATCGCTGAAAAGTTGGTGCCTTCAGCGTTAGTTGCTTTGAATGGTGCACCAGGCGGGTTTGCTCCATGGAAATCGTTGAGTTCCGCATCCACGGTTATTGTTAGGGCGTGTGAGCCATCGGAGAGCTGTGAGAGTGGCACTATGCCCTGATAGTTTGAGATATACATTATTTCGCTGTTGTTAAGGTACGTTAAGGGAATGTCGCCGCTGTGTTCGCCGCCGTCAAGGCTGTAGTTTAGTTTGGTTTGTATGCCCATATCGAAGTAAACATTGAGTGTTAACATGTTAGAGGTGTAGGTGGTGTTTAATGGCGAGATTAGATACAGCCCACTTGAATAGGGGATTCCGCCTGATTGAGCAGCGACATTTTGGGTTCCCACTGAAACAGTTAAGGCCACAAGAATAACGAAGAGGATAGAGGCTACAATTTTTTGGTTCACCGTTTAACCACATATAACATCTTGCCATGATGACCTTTAGCTCTCCCCATGGAACAAAGTGTTCCTCAACTGGAACACACCAAAAGACAGGTTTGCTCTCTGTGACCTACCCCCTCCCTTATTTATAGGCTGCACAAGTGCTGGTCAGGAAAGCTTAAGAAGCTGCATTCGTTGGAGTGGTAGCTGTTTGTTTTGAGGATTGTTGGGTGTAGCTTGTTTTGAGTGCGCATTTGCCGCAGACTGGTTAGCAAAAATTATGTTGGAACCAAACGACTTCTCAGCAGAGAAGACCGATTTCCCACCTTTACTTGAGTCGGGGATTTGTTGCTCTGCCAGCTACCCCCTATCCCCTATAATAAGCATCCAGTCGGACTCATAAGTCAGATTTCAGTTTGGGTATAGTGACTAAATATTTTTGCAGCTTAACCCAACCTCACAGGTACGCCCATTGTTCAAGGGTTTGGCGATAACACACTCTTCCCAAATCAAGCCCAGCAATAGACTTACTGCCACTTTGCTATCTAGGTAACGACTAGCACTTTGCCGTTTAATACAACAAAATCTACGGCTACTTGACTGATTTTTCCAGGCTCAACCGATGCAAGGTCCTTAGAAAGGATTGTTAGGTCGGCTAGTTTGCCCTCTTCAATGGAACCCTTAATGTTCTCTTCACCCGAACAGTAAGCGGCATCCAAAGTGTACAGACGAATTGCTTCGTCAACACTGAGTCGTTGCTCGGGATAGCTTTGCCTTGTCACCATTTCCTGAACACCCAACAGTGCACTCAACGGCTCCATAGGACAATCTGAACCAGCCGCAACCCTAACGCCTTCATCAAGGAGGGTTTTGAGTGGATGTAGCAGTCGTGCGCGGTTGCCAAGGCGCTGATTAGCTGACCAAACCGTGAATTCCGTTGAAATAACTTTAGGCTGGATGGAAACGACGACATCTTGTTTTTTGAGGCGCTTGATTAATAATTTATCTAGGACTGCAGCCTGTTCGATTCGGAAGCGAATGTCCGTTTTTTTGGTTTGCTCGATCACTGTTAGTGTTGTATCGATGGCTTTGTCGCCCATAGCGTGGATGACTGGTTGAACACCAAAGGCAATTGCTCTCTGAACCGAATTAGCCAATGCCTCTTGTGTGAGAAGCATTTTGCCGCAGTTGCTTGGGTCGTCACTGTAGGGTTTCTGCAATGCGGCTTCTTTGGAGTCTAAGTAGCCGTCGACGACGATGAAGGCGCCCCCAACCCGCAGCACGTCACGGTCTTTTGACTTTAAAGCAACGACTTTCTCCAGCAACGCCTCTGGAACCACCACGTTAACTCTGAAAAGCAACCTGTCCTGCTCGTGCAGCCGCTGGATTATCGAGAGTTCGCCCTCCGAGATAACGAGCCAGTTGAGGCTGGTTATGCCTGCTTGGAAGATTTTTTGGCATGCCTGCGCCGTTGCCGCCAGCAACTCGTCCTCGGTGGGTTCGGGCACGGCTTGCCAAATGAGATTGGCGGCGGTGTCGCGGAAAATGCCCATGGGTTTGCCGCTTGCGGTTTTGTCTATTGCGCCGCCTTGGGGTGCAGAGGTTTGTTCAGTTACTTTTGCTAGCTCGATTGCTTTTGTGTTGGCTGCGCAAATCATGGCTGCTTCGCGGTAGAGGATAACTGGGTTGTTGGGTGAAGCCTCATCCAAATCCTCGGCTGAGGGCACTCGCTGTTCTTTGAAGCGGGTTTCGTTCCAGCCTTGCCCAATAATCCATTGACCAGAAAACAGGGTTTTTGCTTTTTCTTTGATGAGTTGTTGGAGTTCTGCGATGGATTTTGCGCTCGAAAGGTCGAGCCACATGAGACATCGCCCATAATCGGCGACGTGGATGTGGGTATCAATTAATCCAGGCAGAACAGTTTTACCTTCTAGGTCCATGACCGTGGTGGACTCGCCGATTAGGGGTTCTATGTCTTGGTTGGAGCCGACTTTGGTGATTCTGTTTTTGGTTATGGCTACTGCTTGTGCGGTGGGTTGGTTGGGGTTCATGGTTTTTATGTTTGCATTTATGATTGCTAAGTCCGCTGACAAGCCACTTTACTCCAAGACAATGATAGATAGATCGCTAGTTGGGTGGTTAAAATAAAAAACCTTCCGTTTTTGCAACCACAAAGCGCATACCGATGGCAATTTACGTAAAACATAATAGCTTCGCAGACCGTGTTTTTCAGTAAATCTTGGGGTACCAACGTGAAAGCCCACGTAGCACTTGTAAATCCACCATATCCGCCAGAAGCTTCACAATCTATCTTTCTGCCGCTTGGCATCGGCTACTTGGCAGCAGTTCTCGAACAGGAAGGTTACAAGGTTGATGTGGTTGATTGCCAAATCACCAAGCCAGACCAGAAAACGTTGGAAGAGAAATTCCGAAGTTTAAACCCCGACATTATCGGCGTTACCTCGGCTACTGTTACTTATCTGCCAGCACTTGATGTTTTGAAAACAGCCAAAGCCGCAGTGCCCAAAGCTTTGACGCTGATGGGTGGACCCCACGTAACCGTGCTTGACCAAGAAGCAATCAATGAAAGCGGCAACCTTGACATCGTAGTTCGCGGTGAAGGCGAACAAACCATGCTCGAATTGGCAAAAATGGTTTCGGAGGGTAACCTCAAAAACCTCAGCCAAGTCCAAGGCATCACATACAAAAACAACAACCAAATCATCCAAACACCCGACCGCCCCTTCATGACAGACATCGACTCACTACCCCACCCAGCCCATCACCACTTCGACACAAACATGTACAAACTCTTCGGCGTAAACTACATGCCCATCATCACCAGCCGAGGCTGCCCATCCGCATGCACGTTCTGTTTAGCAAGGAAAATGTGCGGTCACGGCTTCCGCGGACGGAGCCCAAGTAAAGTTGTGGATGAACTGGAATGGTTAAGGGATGAGTACCATGCGGGCGCGTTTGCTTTCTATGATGATACGTTTACTTTTGATTTGAAGCGTGCTTTTGCTATCTGTGATGAGATGCAGAAACGCAAAGTAGACCTTCCATGGGATTGCAGAACCAGAGTCGACCGCGTCTCAAAAGAGCTTTTGGCGAAGTTGAAGGCTACTAACTGCCAGCTTATCCATTTCGGCGTCGAATCAGGCAGCCCAGAAATGCTCAAACTCATGCGCAAAGGCACCACCGTCGAATTAAACGCGCAAGCCATCAAATGGGCTAAAGAAGCAGGCTTATCCGTCGCCGTCTCACTGGTCATCGGTTACCCCACTGAAACCCCCGAGATGCTGCAGCAAACCATCGATTTCCTCCACAAAACCAAACCCGACTACGTCTACATGTGCGAAGCAGTCCCATACCCAGGCACCGAATTAGCCAGCTTCATCAAAGAACTCGGCTTAGAAGTACCCTCGACTTGGAACCAGTACCGCGAAGAAACCCAAATCTTCACAAACACACTCCTCCCACTCGAGAGACTCGAAGAGGTCAAGAAGGAATTCTTCGACCACTACTTCACCACAGGCTATTTCCTGCGCAAAAAACTCAAAGGAGATTTCTACAGCCAAATCATGGCACGGGCAGCGCTGAACCATCTGGTTTGGAATAATAAAGCAGCCATGTGGACTTTTAGAAGATTAAGTAAAGTGAGGGGCGCAAAGAAGAGCGCCGGCGGCTATAGTACTTCCACTAAAGAGCAGGAAGCCCAAGCTTAAGCTATTGCAATTTAGCTGTTTTTATTCTGTAAGTCAATACTGCTGCGACTGCGACTATAGCGATTATCATTACGATAAGGTAGATTATTGATGGTGCTTCGGAGCCGCTGGTTGGGGCGGGAGTTGCTGTTGTGGTGGTGGTTTGGGGAGTGATTGTTTCTGCGAAGCAGTAGACGTTCCAGTCGTTGCAGCCGATGTATAATCTGTCGTTAGCGATGGTGGGTGAAGACCAGCTGCTTGAGTCGGTGGTGGCGTTGGCGATTATGACTCCGCCGTTGGCTACGTCGAGTACGAATATGTGGCGTTGACTGGTAACCATGTAGACTTTGCCGTCTGCGTAGGAGGGTGAAACGTAGAGTTCGTCGCCTGTGTATTTGCTCCATATGGCGCTGCCTGTGGTGCCGTCTACGCATGCTAAGTCGAATTTGTCGATTAAGTAGACTTTGCCGTCAACCCAAATTGGGGAGGATACGATGAATTCGGTGGCGGTGGTGTCGTAGAAGTGCCATATTTCTGCGCCTGTTTGGGTGTCAAGAGCGTAGTAGTCGCCCCAGTTTGAGGACGCAAACACTTTACCCTCCGCAACGCTGGGTGAACCGAGCATTTGGTTTCCGCCCGTGAATGATGGGCGATAGGCGATGCTGAAGTTCCAGAGCACTTGGCCAGTTGCTGCATCGAGCTTATAGACAACACCAGTGGTAGGTTCTTCTGCCGTGAAATATACTGCGCCATCTGCTACGGCGGGGGATGATTCGATGGGTCCTTGTGCTGGGGTTTTCCATTTAATGTTCCCAGTATCCGCATCTAAAGCGTAAAGGTAGCCATCGAGGGAGCCGATGTAAACTGTTTTATCCACAACAGCTGGGGAAGATTTCAGAACCAAGTTCCCGAAAGTGAACTCCTGGTTACCGTTAACAAACGTCTTCCACACCTGCGCGCCTGTGCAGGGGTTGAGGCAGTACACGTAACCGTCATCGCCGCCCGTATACACATAACCATTAGCAACTGCAACGGAGGATTCGACCGGTGCATCGGTCTTAAATTTCCAAATCAAGTTACCGCCCCAAGCACCTAACGCATAGATGTAGCCATCCGTTGAACCCACATAGACTATGTCATCAGAGACACTCGGCGAAGAAATAACAGAGCCACCCGTTTCAAACTTCCATGCAACGTTCAAACTTGCGGGCCCAACAGATGCGGTTGAGGAGTGGGTTGGGTCATTTCGCCACTGTTTCCAGTTAGTGGAGACTTTGGTCGGAGTTCCATCAGGGGATATATCCTTTATCGCCAAGACTTGCTGGTCAGTGGCGTATTCGTTGCCTGAAATGGTGTCGACTGAGGTTGTGACGTCGCCGGGGATAATGTATAGGGTGCCATAAGCCACGATAGCTGATTCCCGTGGAGGCAGGGCTTCCATGTCTGATAGTTTCCAAATTTGTTGTCCGGTGTAAGCGTTTAGGCAAGAAAATTCTGAGGTGCCGGCCGGTCCGTTGTATTGTGCGGATTCGCCTGTAGTTAAGTAGATTTTGCCGTCTGCAACCGTGGGCATTCCAGGCCACATTAACGAGTCGTTGGGACCCTTGTATTTCCACATCAAGTCGCCGGTATACATGTTGAAAGCGTAGAGGTAACCGTCTTTGTTCATCTCGTAAACCATGCCGTAGGCGACTGCACAGCCCGTGACGAAGTAACCGTTTGTTTCGGGGGTGTAGGTCCAGACGATTTTGCCTGTCGATGCGTTAAAAGCGTACATGGTGTTGTCGTCGCTTCCGCCTTTGAAGTAGAGGCCGTCTGCGTAGGCGCCTGTGAAAACCATGGGGCCTTTGGTGTTGGTTGTCCAGAGGGTTTTGCCGGTTTTGGCGTCTAATGCATATTGGATGTTCTCGAATGAGCCTGTGAAGACTTTTCCGTCGCCATAGGTTGTTCCGATGCCTGTTATTCCGCCGCCTCTGATGTAGGTGCGCCAGATCATTGTAGGTGGCTGGCTGGGATTGGCGAAGCTCCAAGCTTCAATGTAGCTATCAACTTTAACGTAGAACATTTGCTCTTCTGGGCTGTAAACGTTAGAGTTGAAGATTCCCGTGTAAGCGTTAAAAACGGGGCTTAACCAGAGCAGAGCACCAGTCTCGGGGTCAAAGCAATAATTTTCTATAATCATATGAGAATTGTCGATTTTGTATGCGATTGGCCAGGTTGTGGCGTTTGGGAAGTTTGTTTGCCAAACAATATTGCCGTTTTGGTTCAGCGCATAGACGGTGGTGGTGCTGGCGACGTATATTTTGCCGTTAAACGCCGATAGGTAGGGCTGTATGCCTGTTATGTTCGCTTTCCACAGTACGTTAGAAGTATCTGGAGCAGGCCCCGCGGAGAAGCGAGTAGTGGAAGAGTCGCCTTGAAGCTGCGTCCACTCATACTCATTCTCGCTGCCAGCGGCTTGAGCAAATACATGGACAGAAAGAGAAGCAAATACTGAAGAAAACATCAAGAAAACTAAAGCAATGGTTACCAGGATTTTTTTGTTAATTATAATTACCCCCAGAGGTTTTGGGCGAAGTTTGGATTCTGATCAAGAGATACGTCGATTCCTTGCCCCAAGTCATACACAGACCCATATTGTACTATAAAGTTTACTCAAAACCTAACAAAACACAGATTTTTCTAATTCTTGATGGCGAAACTTGCGAAAAAGAAGAGAAAACCAAAACAGCCAAGCAACAAGTAAACTATTTTAGGGCGAAAACAACCCTTAAAGTCAACAATGAAAAACGGAACCGAGAGAGGATTCTAGTTTGACTGATGAACATAAAGGTCCACTTCTTATGACTTCTTGGCGTGCCACCGGCGCCTGTAACGCACGATGCAAATACTGCAACGTAGACGCCACAGGACAGCATGCCCCAAGAGAAATGACAACGCAAGAAGCCTTCCACCTCGTTGATGAAGTGCACAAATTCGGTGTAAAATGGTTCGGCTTAAAAGGCGGCGAACCCCTCACACGACCAGACATCTTTGAAATCGCCACCTACGCAAAAAGTAAAGGCCTCAACGTGTGCATTTTAACCAACGGCGCATTTGTTGACGGCAAAATCTACGATAACTTAGTCAAGAACCAAATTTGGTCATCAGTAAGCATTGATGGCCCTGAAGAAATCAACGATGAACTCCGCGGCAAAGGCAGCTACAAAAAAGCCCTTGCAGCCATCGAAAAACTCGCCGAAGGCAAAATCCTAAACGGCTTAGCCTGCGCCATAACAACAGTTAACCTAAAACACCTCGACCACGTCGCCGAACTCGCAGAAAAGTACCACGCTAACTTTGTCTGGTACAACGCGCTTGTGCCCAGCGGCAGAGCCAAAACCACCATGGAACTAGAACCCACCCCCGAACAGTACGAAGAGGTACTCAACCACATCTGGGACATCACCGAGAAATACAGAGGCAAATTCGAAGTCCACGTACACTGCCCATTCTTCGCACGCGTCGTCAAACAGCGCCTTCCAGAAAAAGAATTCAACGAATGGTACGAGAAAGAGTTCCACGGCAAATGCACTTACTTCGCATTCGGCGGCTACCTAAGCGTAACCGAAAACGGCGACTTAATCCCCTGCTTCTACACTGACCTCCAACCCAACGAACCCATGATGCTAGGCAACATCCGCAGCAAACCCTTAACCCAAGCATGGGAAGAAGTCAAAGCCTCAAAATACTACAACAGATTCCAAGACCGCAAAGTCGTCAAAGGCAAATGCGGAGTCTGCGAATATCTTGATGTTTGTGGTGGATGCAGAAACCGAGCGTACGCCTACACTGGCGACATTACTGAGGCTGACCCAGCCTGTGGCTATATTCCTAAGGCTTGGGCTGAGATGCAAAAGAAAGAGAAGAAGTAAACTACTTTTTCCTAGTAATTCTTCTTTTAAATATTTTTTTTGTTTTAGCGAAAAAATCTTTAGTGTTGAAACACCATTCTATTCTGGGTGGACAAAGTTAACAAGGCAATAGTCTGCTTCGCACTTATGTTGCTGTTTCTGGTGCCTTCAGTGGTGTTTGGGCAGCCTAGTTCTAACGATGAGTGGCCAATGTTCCACCGAGACGCCACACATACAGGCAACACGGATGCGGTTGCGCCGATGACAAATCAAACGCTGTGGAGATTCAATACGGGCGGACAAGTTGGCTCGCCAACAGCGGTCGGTGGGATAATTTATGTTGGCTCTTATGACCATAAGCTCTATGCATTTTATGCCCAAACAGGCAGTATATTCTGGACTTCAGAAACAGGCGGCATAATAATCTCAAAACCCGCAGTCTCAGATGGCATTGTCTGCGTCGGTTCTGAAGATCGCAACCTCTATGCGTTTAATGCTGCAACGGGCGCCAAACTTTGGAGTTTCGCCACGGGTTACTATGTTGACTCCGACCCAACAATAGTTGACGGCGTGGTTTACTTCGGTTCGGAGGACAGCAAAGTCTACGCCCTCTCACTCCAAACAGGTGCAGTACTCTGGAGTTACCAAACAGGCGATAAAATTATGCTCTCCTCCACAACCGTCAGCGGCGGCAACGTCTATGTGGGGTCACTTGACCACAAACTTTACGCCCTAAACGCAACCACAGGCTCACTGGCATGGAGCTACACAACGGGTAACGAGATCGTCTCTACCCCTGCCGTAGCAGACGGCACTGTTTATGTTGGTTCCTCAGACGGCAACCTCTATGCACTCGATACAGCCAGTGGCAGCTCTGAAATGGAAATACACAACAGGCAACGGGGTTTATTCTTCTCCTGCGGTTTCGGAGGGCTTGGTGGTTTTTGGTTCTCTGGATAATCAGGTTTACGCATTGAATGCCTCGTCAGGGGATAAAGTTTGGAGTTACATAACTGGCGCGGGCATAGCTTCTTCGCCCAACATTGCCGATGGAGTTGTGTTCATTGGTTCTAATGATATGAAAGTTTACGCGCTTAGCCTCCAAGACGGCAACCAGATTTGGAGTTACACTACGGGTGATCAAATTATTTCTCGTCCCGAAGTTTCAGCGGGTAGGGTTTTTGTTGGGTCGTGGGATGGCAAACTCTACGCACTCAACGCTGCGGATGGGAGGTTGCTGTGGAGTTTTGCTACAGGCGGCCAAATCGACGCCTCGCCCACAATCATGTATGGGCTGCTGTATGTGGGGTCGCATGATGGGAAAATCTACTGCCTGAACGCCTCCACGGGTATGGTGGGCTACGATTGGGAACTGCACAATACTGTCGTCTGGAGCTATGATACGGGCGACATGATTATGTTCTCTTCAGCCGCGGTAACGGAGGGCAGGCTTTACGTGGGTGGATATAACGGCAAAATCTACGCCCTAAACGCCATGACGGGGAGTTATCTGTGGAGCTACCAAACAGGCTATGCAGTTGTCTCCTCGCCTACAGTAGTTAACGGCGTAGTCTATGTGGGATCAGAAGATAACAGCATCTACGCACTAAACGCTTCTAACGGCGACTTAATCTGGAAGTACACCACAGACGACCAAATCACCCTCTCCTCACCAGCATACGCAGACGGCGCAGTCTACATAGGCTCAAACGACGGCAACATCTACGCGCTAGACGCCACAAACGGCGACTTACTATGGAAGTACACGACAGGCGGCTACGTTGTCAGTTCACCAGCAATCCAAGACAGCGTACTCTACATTGGCTCATACGACCACAACATCTACGCCCTAAACACACAGAACGGCGAATTACTCTGGAAATACACTACGGGCGGCGCTGTTTCGTCTACAGGGGCCCTTGCCAAAGGATATGTCTATGTGGGCTCAGCAGACAGGAGCCTCTACGCATTGAATGCTACCAACGGAGAACTCGTCTGGAAGTATACAACGAATGGTGAGGTTGCGTCTTCACCTGTGGTAACGAATTGGGCGGTGATATTTGGTTCCTACGACGGCAAAGTCTACGCAGTGAACGCTCTAACTGGGATGCTCCGTTGGAGTTACCAAACGGGAGATAAAGTGGTTTCTTCTCCAGCCCTCAGCCACGACACCCTATACGTCGGCTCCTACGACCACATCATCTACGCTTTCGGTCCAGCAGTTGAAACCCAGCCGCCGACTACAACATGGCCTATCTGGGTTTTCGCAGTCATCATAGTCATCGTTATTCTCGTTTTGTTGGCGGCTGTACTCCTGCTAAAAGTCTTCATGAAAAGATAACAACTTGCACAAGTCTCCACAACCAACCTGCAACGCCCACCAAACGCAAAAACAAAAATAGACTGCAAACTACAAGCCGCTGGAAGAAGAAGGGTATAACGGGTTTCTGCCTTCAACTACTACTAGAAAAACAAAACCTGATAAGCCCAAGTCAGGTCAAAACCCCAAAATCCATAAACCCTCAAAGTTAGCTAAAACTTCATAAGGAAAAACAGCGTCCGTTAAGCTATACCCAACATTATCACTCCAGCACATGTGCGTGTAGACCATATGACCACAAACAAAAAAGTAGCCCTAGTAAATCCGCCACTCCCAGTAGACATCGGTCACCACCCACAGTTCCCACCACTCGGATTAGCCTACATGGCAGCTGTGTTGGATCAGAACGGGTTCGAAGTTAAAATCATCGATTGCCCAGTCAACAACATCAGCCACGACCAACTCAAAGCAGAATTATCAGCTTTTCAGCCAGCCCTCATCGGCACAGGCTCCATGACACCAACCATTGAATCAGCATTCAAAGTTTGCCAAGTCGCCAAAGAAGTCTGCCCAGAAGCCACCGTAGTCATGGGCGGTCCACATGCAACGTTTTGCGACAAAGAAGTTTTAGCTAACGATAAATCCGTGGACATAATTGTAAGAGGCGAAGGCGAAGAAACCCTCCTCGAACTCGCCAAACGACCCGAAACAGGCCAAAAACTCGCAGACATTAAAGGCATAACTTTCCGCAAAGACGGCGAAATCATTCAGAATCCAATGCGCCCCTTCATTCAAGACCTCGACGCATTACCCAAGCCAGGCTACAAATTCTTAGACCTTACAAAATACTGGGTTTCAAACAGAAAACTACTTCCAGTCATCACCAGCAGAGGCTGCCCCTACGCCTGTAGCTTCTGTGTAGCCAGCCAAATGTTCGGCCAAAAATTCCGTGCACGCAGCCCCAAAAACGTCCTAGACGAGCTGGAATGGCTGCAAAACGAGTTCGGCGCAGAAGGCATCGCCTTCCAAGACGACACATTCACCTTTGACCGCAAACGCGTCATAGAAATCTGCAACGGCATGATAGAGCGCAAGCTTAAGCTGCACTGGGGATGCGGTACCCGCGCAGACGTAGTTAACAAAGAAACCCTCGACATTATGGCGAAGGCTCATTGTGACGAAACCATGTTCGGTGTCGAAGCGGGCTGCGCTAGCATGCGTGCTATCCTCAAGAAAGGTGTCACTAACGAACAAATACAGAATGCCATCAAATGGGCAAAAGATGCAGGCATGTTCGTCACCGTCTCAGTCATACTTGGTTATCCAGGCGAAACCCGCGAAACCCTGAAAGAAACTCTGGATTTTGCGGGAAACCTAAAGCCAGATGATGTTTGGCTCTGCCACGCAACACCCTACCCAGGCACACATTTACGCGAAATCGTTGTCCAGAAAGGTTGGCCTATGTCTCAGGATTGGAAAACATACAACACAATGAACCCCATCTATGAGGACCCCAACCTGCCAGCCAAAGAGATAGCAGCAGATGCGACGCCAGTTCTACAACAAATTCTACAGCCCAGCCTACATCCTAAGACAAGCAAACAAAGGCTACCTCAAAGGCAACCTGTACAGCAAAATCATGACCCGAACCGCCATAAACTACAACCTCTGGCGTGTAATGTCGGCGCTTCATCGATAAACAGCAAATTTTTCGCCCCTTTCTTGTGTTAAACGTTTTTGCGGAAACTTTATTACGTTACCAGACGGTTTTAACGTACAATCAAGGGGATATATTTCAATGACAAAAACCTCTGCAACTGCAAAAGGCAAGTCAGAAGTTTATGAAACACGGGAAAACTGGCCGCCGTACACTTACCGAGATTACCCAGACATAAAAGCTGAAACTTATGAATCATTCATGCAATTCCTAAACACCGAAAACACTTCGGGCCGATTGATGGAGTTGCAGCCATGGGTTTCCGTGTGTGACTCAAAATGTGCGTTTTGCTATTTCCCAACCACTGCATCTAGCAAAGTCCAAATTGAACCATACCTCGCATTACTCAAAAAAGAGTTAGCGATGTATGCGAAAACAAAATACGTGAAGACCAGTTACTTCGACGAAATCGTTCTAGGCGGAGGAACCCCAAGTGTTCTTAGCGCAGAACAAATAATTGATTTAATCGATTTCTGCAAAGCGAACTTTAACACTAGCAAAGAATACTTCATTAAAGTCACAGGTTCATCAAAAACACTTGCGCTGCCTAAAATTAAGAAACTAGCCGAATATGGTGTCTACCAAATGGACATGGGCGCACAAACTTTTGATGACAACCTACGTAAAGCACTCTGTTTACCAGACAGCGCAGCAGACGTAGAGGCAGCCATCAAATACGCCCGTAGTCTTGGCTTAGTTGTCTGTGCCGACATCATGTACAACTTACCAGGCCAAACAATGGAAAGCTGGGAAGCAACATTAAAGAAAACTATCGAGTTAGACGCAGAAGTCGACTGCTATTCACTTCACATTGACCCCGGAACCATCCTTGAAAAGATGATTAAGAACGGTCAATCACCTCCACAGGGCAACACTGAATTCGAAAAACAAATGTTCATGAAAGCACATGAAATGCTCACTAAAGCAGGCTACAGTGCAGTCGGTCACGACCGCTACAGTCGAGTAGAATGGCACATGCGTGAGAACTGCCTCAACGGCTGGCCATGGGGAGGCATCCTAACCACCGGTGCAGGCTGCTTCATGGGTTACCTCCAGAAGTTCAGCTACTCAAACCTTGAAGATATCAACGTCTACATGGAAACCGTCAAGTCAGGTAAACTGCCCATATCCAGATTATCTGAATCCACAACTGATGACATGATGCGACGTACAATGAGCCGCTTATATCTCAGGTTGCCAGTTAGCAAGAAAGAATTCATGGAGAAATTCAACACCACACCCGAAAAAGTGTTCCCGAAGCAAATTGAAAAACTAAAAGCTGAGGGCTTACTTGAAACTGACGACAAGGAAGTTCGTTTAACTAAGAAGGGCGAACTTTGGAAAGGCAACATAGCTTGGGAATTTGCACCTAGCCAAGCTAAAGCATAATTTTTTTTCTAAAATGTCTATTTTATTTTATAAAAGCGACTTATTTTTTGTTTAACAAAAAAGAAAGAGGAAGAGAGGTTTTAGTGTTTCTGCGGATAAATTCCATACCAGGTCATTACTTTAGCAAGAATCGGAACGATTACACCTAAAGCAATACTTGGTACAAAGTTCACCAATATCGCGTTTGGCACATCTAACCAAGCCGCCTGAGCCATACCTCTAGCTACTGGAAGCGAGACGTAATAGTTCATGTACGCTTGGATAACAGCTGTAACCATAGCAGCAGTTAAACCTGCGCCTAGCATACGTTTGAAATTCATTGAGCCATTGTTGAGTGCGCCTGCCATGTAGCCGATGATGACCGCGTTAACCAGATAGAAAAGCATGCTAATGTCGCCAAAGAAGTTGTAATTGACAAGCCCCTGAGAATATGTTGCATAACTTGCTGTATACTGACCTGCACTTGCCACGTAATAGAGACCACCCATAACGAAGCCTGCTGCTCCGCCGGCCCATTTATTCCAAAGCAAGCCTAAAACCAATGGGATACCAAGAATAATCATTTGAGCAAAGCCTGAGACAAGAATAATAGCAACGATGTTCTGATCGCCAAGAAGATGGAACTCTCCGCCAACGTTAAGATAGACCGCAAAGACATAGATGAGTAGCACAAGAATAATCGGTATGATAATGCCGCCGAATATATCAGATATCTTTATTTTATTTTCTGCCAATTTTTATCCCTTGCTTCTATTTTACATGGGGGCAAGTTTATAAGCTTTAATGCTTGAAAGCCAGGTATCTAAGAATTTTGGCACTAAATCAGACGAAACAAACGCTCAAGAGGAGCCATTAGTTCTGGGTAGCCTGTTAAATCAATGTCTACCATAGCCACAATCTGCGCTATGCAAGTGTCTATTGAATTTTTTCCACCATTATGGCCTAGCCTACTGAGGCAAGGGTAGAGCACTAACTGAATTTAGATATTATTAAGATTGTGAAAATTAAAAATTTCCTGTCTAAAATTCAGTATCAGAAAATAATTTGAAATAAGAGAACTTACTATGGCGAAGACAAAAAAAATTGATTAAATAAGAAAAGAATGGGGGGAAGAGAGGTTTTAGTGTTTCTGCGGATAAATTCCATACCAGGTCATTACTTTAGCAAGAATCGGAACGATTACACCTAAAGCAATACTTGGTACAAAGTTCACCAATATCGCGTTTGGCACATCTAACCAAGCCGCCTGAGCCATACCTCTAGCTACTGGAAGCGAGACGTAATAGTTCATGTACGCTTGGATAACAGCTGTAACCATAGCAGCAGTTAAACCTGCCAGGAGCATTCGTTTAAAGTTCATGGATCCGTTGTTAATTGCGCCTGCCATGTAGCCGATGATGACCGCGTTAACCAGATAGAAAAGCATGCTAATGTCGCCAAAGAAGTTGTAATTGACAAGCCCCTGAGAATATGTTGCATAACTTGCTGTATACTGACCTGCACTTGCCACGTAATAGAGACCACCCATAACGAAGCCTGCTGCTCCGCCGGCCCATTTATTCCAAAGCAAGCCTAAAACCAATGGGATACCAAGAATAATCATTTGAGCAAAGCCTGAGACAAGAATAATAGCAACGATGTTCTGATCGCCAAGAAGATGGAACTCTCCGCCAACGTTAAGATAGACCGCAAAGACATAGATGAGTAGCACAAGAATAATCGGTATGATAATGCCGCCGAATATGTCAGATAATTTAAATTTATTTTCTGCCAATTTTTATCCCTTGTCTTTTACTTTACATGGTGGCATATTTATAAGCTTAATGCTTGAAAGCTTGACAGACCGTTCTTTATTTATAAAATCGAACAAATAGAAGAGCAAAATTATTCGAAAATATCAATTGTGAGGAGATCAAATTGGGGTTTAATAACAAAGAAAAGATAAAAGGAAGGGAATTTTTGCCTTATTGGCGTGCCATCTTTATGTTAGATGCGAGCGGTACTCTGGCTGGACAGACGTATGAGCATGTTCCGCACATAATGCAGTCTTTTGCCCAAAGTTTCTCAGCTTTCTCAAAGTCGCCTTTTATGACAGCATTGTAGATTGCTACTGGTTGGAGACGTGCTGGACATGCGTCGACGCATCTTCCGCAGTGTATGCATGCAGTTGGTTTTTGGCCTTTCTTTGCTTTGCTTTTTGCGAAGTAGATTATGCTTGAGGTTCGTTTTGTGATTGGTGCATCTGGGGTTTGTAGTGCTGTGCCCATCATGACTCCGCCGACTACGACTGAGCCGATGTCTGAGACGTTAATGCTGTTTGCGTTGAGGATTTCGCTGATTGGGGTGCCGATTTTCACTAGTAGGTTCTTTGGTTTTGCGAGGTCGCCGTTGAGGGTGGTTACTCTGGTTATGAGTGGTTCACCTTCGAAGACTGCGTTTGCGATGGCGTTGATGGTTGCGACGTTTTGTACGATGGTGCCCATTTCGTAGCTGCGTTTACCTGCGGGGGTTTCGTAGCCTAAGACTGCTTTTTGCATCATGGCTGCGTCGCCTTGCTGGTAGGTTAAGTGTAATGCGCGGACTTCTGTGTCTGGTTCTTTTGCGAATGCTTCTTTGAGTTTTGGTACTGCTTCAACTTTGCTTTCTTTTGTTACAACGATGACTTTTGGGTTACCGAGCAATTTGCGTACAACGCGGACACCGCGGACTAAGTTTGCGGTTTTTTCGACCATTATGCGTTCGTCTGCTGTGTCGTATGGTTCTCCTTCTGCGCCGTTTACGAGTAGGTACTTGATTTTTTTGTCTGCGGGTACTGCGAGTTTGATGCTGGTTGGGAAGCCTGCGCCGCCCATGCCGATGATGCCTGCTTCACGGATGATTTTCAGTAAGTCTTCGTTTTTGGTTGTGGCTAATTGTGCTTCTGTGATGGGTTTGATGCTTGTGTCTTTGGTTTTTTTGCCGTCGTTTTCGATGTAGATGGCTTCGGTTGGTGCTTCAAAGCAGCTGTTGTAGGCGTTTTCGATTTTGATGACTTTTCCGGATATTGGGCTGTGGACTGGTGCTGATACGCGTTCTTTGGAGTCTGCAATTTTTTGACCGATGGCTACGGTGTCGCCGACTTTAACCAGTGGGAGGTTTGTTGCTCCCGATTGCTGGTTGGTTAAGACGACTGCGATTTTGGGGTCTGGGAAGACTTCAATGGGTGTTTTTCTTGCGACTTCTTTTTGTTCTGGTATATGTACAAAGTTTGCCATTATATTCATCTCCCAAAGGGTTTGTTGATACGTATTTTGTCAATAAGTGGAACTGTTAGGTTCATGATCAACAATGCTAGCAAAGAGCCGCCGAAGAAACCCATAAAGGTTTGTATCACGATGGTCAAAACTGCGAGTCCGACGCCGAAGATGATTTGTCCGATTCCGCTGAATGGTGTTGTCGCTGGATCAGTTGCCATGAAGAACGCCATGAATATTGAGCTGCCGACGAAGAGTTCGAAGAGTAATCTTGTGGTTAAGTCTGCGTCGCCGAATGCAACTGAGAATATCAATGATAAGACTGCCATTGCGATGAGGTAGCTTGCGGTGATTTTCCATTTGAAGTATTTGCGTCCTAATGCGAATAATGCAATGCCTGCGATGATAACTGCGATGCTGCATGCGCCGGCGGTCCATCCGTGGAATTTCGTGAGAAGCATGATTGATTCGATACTGGCTGAGCTTGATGCTGTGGGTAAGCCGTAGCATCCTTGTAGGTAGGAACCGAATGCTGCTAAACCGTTGCCACCAACGATGGTTGATGAGCCGATTCCACGCGCTAGTGCGGGAACGCCCAGCAGTCCAGTGTTCAGGTGGTCAACTGCAATGAGGGTTGTACCGATGGTTGGTAGTAGAACGAGAAATTTGGCTGCTGCTGCGGGGTTTACGAGTTTTCTGCCTGCTAAGCTCATAACTTTCTTGAAAACGACCATACCGATAACGGAGATTAGTGCGACGTAGAAGAATGCAAGGGGTGCTTCAGCGGGGGTTCCAACTTCTTGATGCCATTGAGGGAATACCGAGGGTATAACAGGCTGTGACGATTAAGCCGAAGACTGCTGCGGACCAAGTGTTGACTTCGCTGTCAGAGGCTACTCTGCCGATGAGGAAGTCTAATACGACGGCGATGCCGGTTGATATGAGTGCACAGATAGCAACTGTTAAGCCTAAGTTCCATCCTGAGGGGGTTGTGACTTGAGACCAAAGTGCTGCGGAAACAACGATTGTAGCTAGAATTGCAAAGAATGTGTATTGCATCATGCGATTCTTAGTCATTGTGCCATGTACGTGTGGTGCTGGATTTACAACTAGTTCATTTGAGGTTTCGTTACTCATGTTATTATTACCTTCTCAAATGATCAGCTATTTCGTAGCGCTGACTTATTAAACTTTTTCGGGAACATGCGGTTTTAGCTGTTTTGGGCTGTTTTGGATGCCTAAACACAGATTTTTAGAGTAAAAACTCGAGGGCACAGAAAAAGAAAATAAAAAAGAAAGGGTAAATTACACAAAAAGTTGCCTGCCGCGTTTGGTTGATAAACAAAAATCGGTCCAATTCCAATACTATTTTGGGCAAAGCTAATACAGCTAAAACACTAAACAATCCTAAAGCCGCGAGAACCAAACATGACCACCGCAGACCAAGAACTTGAAGGAATAACCCTAAACGTGTACCTCTACGCTGCAAAAAAGGGCAAACCAGTTGGACCCCGAGATGTAATGAAAGGCGCCAACTTGAGCAGCCCAAGCGTAGCATACAGGCACCTGCAGAAGCTCGAAGACGCGGGTTACTTAGCTAAAAACGAGTACGGCGAATACACCGTCAAAAAGAAAGCACCCTTAAAGGGCAGTATTTGGCTTGGTCGCAATGTGTTTCCCAAAATGTGGATTTACGCGCTGATTTTCTTAGGGATTTTGGCGGTTGAGTTGGTGATTTTGTTTATTCATTTTGGGGTTGAGACGGATGAGTTCAAAGTTTTCTTTTTGCTCTTGACGTTGATTACGGGGTTGGCGATGGCTGTTTTTGCTGTGGAGGGTTTTCTGCAGAGCAGACGTAAAGCCCCCAATGTAGCGGCTGAGTAGATTCTAAATGGGTTTGCTTGGTTGGCTACAGCTCTTTGTATAAAGAAGCAGAAAAACGGTTTAGTAGAGTAAATTTTATATCGAGTGGGCAAATCTATTGTCAACTGTGAATTAAATGAATCCGACGACAACCCCCTTGTTTATGGTTGTTTGGCGATGTACCCGCAACTGTGTTGGCACTTGCACCTATTGCAGTTACACAAAAGATTACGCTAAAGACCAAGAATTAAGCACCGAACAAGCTAAGCATATGGTTGATGAAATAGCAGAGTTCGGCTCACAATGGTTCGGAATCAGCGGCGGAGAGCCATTGATTCGCCCAGACATCTGGGAAATCATCGAATACGCAGAAAAAGAGCACGGCTTAAACGTCAGTTTAATCACAAGCGGCTACGCTTGGGATGAAGAACGCTTCAACAAACTAACAAAGTATAATGTTAAAACAGCCATCAGCATCGATGGAGAACCAGACACAAACGATAAAATACGCCGAAAAGGCGGCTACGACAAAGCCCTCTACGCTATGCAGAAGCTTAGCAGCGTCGGATTACTCGACTGCTTAGTTACAACCATGACTAAGTTTAACATTCATCAAATGCCACATACTGCAGCCCTTGCAGAACAGTACCATGCACGCTCAGTCGTCTACCATAACCTTGTACCAGTCGGCAGAGCAGGCGAACACATGGAAGAAATCGCACCAACCCCCGAACAGTATGAGGTTGCATTCAACGAAATCTACGAAATCCAACGCAGACTATACGGCAAAGTCAAAGTCAATGTTTACGCGCCCTTCTATGCACGCATAGTGAAACAGAAGAACACCGTGGACTTCTGGGACTGGTTCAACGAAGGCTACTTGGGCAGATGCACCATCGGCGGCAACTATATCGGCATCACCGAAAACGGCGACTACCGCAGCTGCGGCTTCCACGAAGGCTACCGCATTGGCAACGTCAAAGAAACGAAACTACGCCAAGCATGGGCAGACCTGCAGAAAAGCGAGTTCCATCTTAAACTACGCGACAAAAGCAACCTCAAAGGCAGATGCGGAGTATGCGAGTACCGAGAAATCTGCGGTGGATGCAGAACACGCGCTGAATACTACACTGGCGACTTATTCGCTTCAGATCCAGCATGCGCCTATATCCCCAAGGTCCTCCGTGAAGACCCTAAGGCTTTTGAGGCAATGCAGAAAGAAGCATTCGCACAACTCAAAAAACAATAAACCAACCCCTCTTTGGGGTATTTTCTATTTGTTAACTATACATTCTCTGAAGGTCTGTAACTTTGGGCAAGCTCGGAAGAAAAATATGCTGTGACTTTAACAAGGATGAGAAATGCATTCTTTTGGTTGACGGAAATAAACTCTGTGTGTCTGATGAGACAACTGACGAGCAATATGAAAAAGGTGATGTCCAGTTTGGGATCTGTCCGATGCTTCCTGATTCTGAACGTGAAGGTCTTTTGGCTTCACTGAAGGAAGAGGGGTATACACATTTTAGAAAATTCGAGAGTTAGAGACTGCAACACTTGTTGAGCCCTAAAGGGGATAGAGCTGAAATCGCAAGCGAGCCTTTTTGTTGGGTAGAAAGGTTCATTACCATTATCGGTGCTCAAGCTAAACGGAGATATTATTCATGCCAATGACATTTGTTATCGGAACCGCCGGCAGCGGCAAGTCACTTTTCACAGCCGCGTTTGCTGAATGGCTAAAAATGAGCAAACAAGACGTTGCAGTCGTCAACCTCGACCCGGGAGCACTCAAATTGCCTTATCAACCAGACGTTGACGTACGCAACTACGTAGACGTTGGCGACATCATGGAAAAATACGGGTTAGGCCCCAACGGCGCCTTAATTATGGCAGCCGATTTAATCGCTGACGAAATAGAAAACTTAACCCGCGACATCGAAGAAGCCCACGCAGACTTCACCATAGTTGACACCCCTGGACAAATGGAGCTGTTTGCTTTCCGCGCTTCCGGCCCATACATCGTTAACGAATTAACAAAAGAACCCAAAGCCATCCTCTACCTCTTCGACTCAGTCTTCTCAATTAACCCACTTAACTACGTCTCCAACATGTTCCTCTCAGCAGCAGTTTACAACCGCTTCTTCCAACCACAACTGCACGTGCTTTCAAAAACTGATTTGCTCCCAAAAAAAGACGTACAATCAATCGCGTCATGGTCAGCTAATCCACGTGAACTCGAAGACGCTATCGAAACCAAACTCGAAGGCACCAAACGCCTGTTTAGCCGCAACATGATGCAAGCCATCGACAAACTCGGCATGAAATTCCTCTTAATGCCCGTTTCGTCAAAAACCAACGAGGGCATGGTAAACATCAACACCGTCTTAGAGCGCATCCTCAACCAAGGCGAAAAATACACAACCTAAACTTTTAGGCGCTGATGAGTGACCAGCTGGCGGCAAAAGCGCCACGCTTGGCCTTCAAAGCCGATTCAGCCCCGGCCACAACGATGGCATCGTTTTCTTTGGGCTCAAGCTGCTCCAAAAGTTGTTTTGCGGCTTTTGGATACTGTTTTTCTATGTCGTCGCTGATGGATTCGATGCATAAGTGGCCATTGCGATAAACAATGACTAAAGCGGTGCGTGCTCCCGCAATTATTGCTGCGTCTCTTTGGTCGATGCCTGACTGGACTTTTTGGGCGCAGTTCTTTACTAAGAATGCATGGTTGAATTCGCAGGGGTTTAATTCGGATTTGGGTAATTCGGTTTCTTTGGGAAAAATCATTTCAAACTGGCACCAAACATCCCTGCCTTTTTCCGTTAAATTGCAGCCTGCTTTAGAGGTTTCAATCAAACCAGCCTCCCGCAACCTGCTAATTATTGTTCGTATTGCGCCGTCGCCAACATTAAGTTGCTCAGCCAACTTGTTCCTTCCAATCGGCTTCTGTGCCATAAGCTGCAAAGCATAGAATACATGGAAAATCGTGAAAGACATCGAGGGTCCAGGACCTTTTTTCCCTGAAAGCTGCTGCATAAATTTTTTCAACGATGCCGCCATGGTTATGCCTGTTGATATTTAGCGTTGGCTAGATACTTATAACTTATCGAAGCAAAAGCTGCTACTCTTTGTAGGCTACTGCTGAAACTTCTAGGAGTGCACCTGTTTTTAGTTCGCAGGCGACTGTGGCGCGTGCTGGGTAGTCTGCAGTGAAGTATTTGGCGTATTCACGGTTGAAGCCTTCGAAATGCGTCATGGATGAGAGGTAAACTGTGGTTTGGACGATGTCTTTTAGGCTGTAGTTGGCGGCTTGTCAGGATTGCTTTGAGGTTCTCCATCACCTGACGTGTTTGCACTGCGATGTCTGCGGCAACGAGCTTGCCCTCTTTGGGGTCGATAGCAAGTTGCCCCGAAACATAGAGATAATTGCCTGCTTGCACAGCTTGACTGTAGGGTCCAATGGGTTTAGGCGCATCTGGGCTTACAACTGCTTTTTTCATAGCCATCACTTGTTTGTGTGCCCATTTATCCTTAAAACAGTATTGGAAAACAAGAATTAACCCAACAACCAATATTCCGATTGGAATATTTTATGCAGAAAACCATATAAGAAAAACGGCAAGTAAGCTAAGCACAACTTACCGAACGGAAGAGAGAACTGAAATGAGAAGAAACGGAAAATATTTGTTCACATCCGAATCAGTCGGAGAAGGTCACCCAGACAAAGTTGCAGACCAAATCTCTGACAGCGTCCTAGACGCCATATTCTCCCACGACACCAAAGCACACGTTGACTGCGAAACCCTCGTAATGCAGGGAACAGTTATGATTACAGGCCAAATCACAACCTGTGCATACGTAAACATCCCAAGCATCGTACGAAATACACTAAAAGAAATCGGTTTCGACAATGCCAAAGACGGCTTAGACTGGGAAACCTGCGGTATCCTTGTTTCCTTAACTGAGCAGTCCCCAGACATCGCCATGGGTGTTGACGCAACTAACGGCAAAGAACAGGGCGCTGGCGACCAAGGTATGGTTTTCGGTTTCGCAAGCAATGAAACCAAAGAACTCATGCCACTGCCAATTCTGCTATCTCACAGACTAGTAAAAAGATTAGCAGAACTCCGCCACAACGGCACTATGCCATATCTACGTCCAGACTGCAAATCCCAAGTCACCGTTGAATACGAAAACGGCAAACCAAAATGCGTCAAAGCAGTAGTTATTGCCGCACAAAACAACGGATCAGTCGAAGATGCAGTTCTAAAGAAGCAAATCATCGAAAAAGTAATCAAATACGTTATCCCAGCAAACCTGTTATCAGAAGACGTAAATTATGTCATTAACGGCACAGGCAGATTCGTCATCGGCGGAACCCTCGCAGACTCCGGCTTAACAGGCAGAAAAATCATCGTTGACACATACGGCGGAGTTGGAAGCCACGGCGGCGGATGCTTCAGCGGCAAAGACCCCTCAAAAGTTGACCGCAGCGGCTGCTACATGGCACGTTACATCGCCAAAAACGTAGTTGCTTCAGGCTTAGCAGAGCAATGCGAAGTCCAAATCAGCTACGCCATCGGTGTCGCACAGCCAATCTCAGTGCTTAGTTAACACATACGAGACAGGCAAGCTCCCAGATGAGCAAATACTCGAACTCGTCAAAGCCAACTTTGACATGAGACCACGCGGAATCATCGACACACTCAACCTGCTAAGACCAATCTACAAGAAAACCGCATGCTTCGGCCACTTCGGTCGAGACGACGTCGAATTCCCATGGGAAAGATGCGACAAGGCAGAGATACTCAAGAAAGCTCTTGAGTGTGCCAAGAAAGAATAATTTTTTTTCCTTTCTTATTTTATTTTTTTTTGTTGGTTTTCTATTTTTGTAAGGTAGTTGTTGCCGAAAATCCCCTATACACAACAACCACCAATAAGTCGGGTTAAAGATTGCGTTTTGGATTCTACGTTTTAACTGGATTGCAGGTTGCTTGTGCAATAAACCACAAACAGGACGGCTGCTATGTTGAAAGCCTCCACCTGCTCTGAGTGACCTCCCTCCCTTATTTATATTTAGGGGGTGGAATTATGCCCTGACTACAGTTTTATTCTTGTCGATTCCTCAACTTCATGCTGATAGAATTGGGCAAGAACCATCAAAACACTCCTACTGGATGCTTTAAATCCAATCGTGGAATTTTCTGAAATAAACATACCCCTTTTGGCATCTGCCAAAATCATTCCGCAATTTGTGGGCAAAGGTGACCTGTCATAGAAAATCTCAACGGTGTCTTTGAGCTTCCGCACACTCGTAGTTAACTCATGAATTACTAGTTGAACTTTAACATCTCTTGAAGATGCAGTCTTAATTGCCGATAACAACTCAGAGAAATCGTCAAGCGGCATCATCAACCGCACCTCTGCCGACGCACTTTGAATGATCTCTTTAGCTTGGCCATTCAAATTTTCTTTTCCTCGAATCGTCCAAATGAATTCTTCAGAAGGTTCGATAGCTGCATTCTTCTCATAAAAATTATCCAACTCGCCGAGCACACCGTGAGCTTTGGATATTTGTCCTATTTTTTTTTCATAGAGCCTTTCTAAGTCAATTTTTTTTTGGGAAAGTTCATTCTGCAGGTTGTCTTTTAGTTCGGTTTCAATTCCTTCTATGGCAGTGGAGGGTTTTATTGCTTTGAAAAATAGCGGTCTACCTTTTTGGACTTCAATTAGTTTCTTTTTTTCGAGACGAATAAGGACTTCGTAGATTTTTGAATGTGGTATCTCCGTAAGTTTACTGAGGTTACCTGCGTTTGAGGTACCAATTTGGATTAGGCTAATGTATGCTTTAGCCTCATATTCAGTTAAGCCCATTGATTCAAGTGCCTTTTGTAGCTCAACGCTTTTCACTTTTTTTCACCACTGAGAAAAAATATCAGTGACAAAAGCCCTTTAAGTATTTTCGCTTCTCAAGTACGCTGTTACCAATGAAAAGTGGATGGCTTCAACTCGATTAAATGGCAATAGGGTTTGTCGCCATACCGCAAAAAGGAACGGTGTATATGCATAACATTGACGTTGATGCCTTAACTGGAATTACTTCCAACGAAGCCCAAGAGAAATTGGAGAGCGACGGGTACAATGAATTGCCCTCATCTAAGAAGCGAAGCGTTTTTCAAATTGCATTAAGCGTAATTAAGGAACCAATTTTCCTCCTACTCGTCGCAAGCGGCAGCATATACTTCATCCTAGGCGAAGTGACAGAAGGCTTAGTTCTACTAAGCTTTGTTTTCGTAGTCATGGGCATAACTATTTTCCAGGAAAGAAAAACAGAGAATGCCCTTGATGCCTTAAAGAATTTATCAAGCCCCCGAGCGCTAGTAATACGAGACGGCAAACAAATTCGGGTCCCAGGCCGCGAAGTCGTGCCTGGCGACATCATGATTCTAGCAGAAGGCGACCGCGTACCAGCAGACGCGCTATTACTGTCATCTAACAATTTAATGGTTGATGAATCACTTCTAACAGGCGAATCAGTTCCAGTCCGAAAAGCCATTGGCAAACTAGAAGAGCAAACTTGGCGACCAGGCGGAGACGACCAACCATACATCTACTCGGGAACACTAGTAACGCAAGGCCAGGCCATTGCATTAGTCAAATCTACTGGCGCTAAATCTGAAATGGGCAAAATAGGCGTAGTTCTCCAAAAAGTTGAACGCGATGATACCAAACTAAAAGTTGAAGTATCAAAGCTTGTCCGCAACTTTGCCATCTTCGGGCTATCACTTTGTGCCTTGGTCATAATTGTTTATGGTTTAACACGGTTTGACTGGATAGAAGGAATACTGGCAGGTGTAACCCTTGCTATGGCAATGCTGCCTGAAGAGTTCCCAGTTGTGCTAACAATCTTCTTAGCACTCGGCGCTTGGCGCATGTCTAAAAAGAATGTGCTGACAAGACAGCCTCACGCAATAGAGAATCTTGGATCAGCAACAGTCTTGTGCGTTGACAAGACAGGTACATTAACACTCAACAAAATGTCCGTATCCAAACTATGCACAGACAACAAAATGTACACAATCGACTCAGCACTCAAGAATCCACCAGACTGCTGCCACGAGCTAGTAGAATTCAGTGTGCTAGCATGCAAAAAAGACCCCTTCGACCCCATGGAAAAAGCCATCACAAACTTCGTAGAAGGTGAATTCGCAAAAACCGAACATGTCCATTCTGACTGGCAACTAATCCAAGAATACCCCCTATCCCAAAAACTGCTAGCCATGTCAAACGTTTGGGGTTCACCAAACGGCACTGATTATATCATCGCAGCTAAGGGGGCACCTGAAGCGATAATCGACTTATGCCACCTAAAAGAGGCGGAAGCAAAAGAAATCTCTGCAAATGTACAGAAAATGGCTGGAGAGGGTCTGCGCGTCTTAGGCGTTGCTAAAACATCCTTTAGCACGGCAGAAGGACAACTTCCAAAAGAGCAGCATGATTTCTCATTCAAGTTCATAGGCTTAATTGGCTTCGTCGATCCAGTAAGACCGAACGTTTCAGACGCAGTTAAGGAATGCTACAACGCAGGCATAAGAGTAGTCATGATCACCGGTGACTATCCACTGACGGCACAGAATATCGGCCGACAAATAAGCTTACGAAATCCCGAGAACATCATAACTGGGCCAGAACTCGAAAAAATGAACAACGAAGAACTTAAAGAGAGAATCAAGAACGTAAACATCTTTGCACGAGTCGTACCTGAGCAGAAACTACGAATTGTAGATGCCTTCAAAGCAAACGGCGAAATAGTAGCCATGACCGGAGACGGCGTAAACGATGCACCAGCACTCAAATCAGCAAACATCGGCATCGCAATGGGTGCAAGAGGAACAGACGTCGCCAGAGAAGCCTCAACATTAGTGCTCCTAGACGACGACTTTAGCTCTATTGTAGGCGGAGTAAAGATGGGCCGCCGAATCTTTGACAACCTCAAAAAAGCAATAGCCTACATCTTCGCAGTGCACATTCCAATCGCTGGACTCTCAGCCCTGCCAGTGCTGTTTGGTTGGCCACTAATCCTACTGCCACTACACATCGTATTCCTAGAATTCATCATCGACCCAGCATGTACAACTGCTTTCGAGGCTGAATCAGAAGAAAAAGATGTCATGCAGCGAAAACCCAGAAGTATAACTTCAAGACTATTCAATATGAAAGCCGCAATAATCGCCGGTCTGCAAGGTACCGTTTCATTGGTACTTGTAACTGCAGTTTACCTTTACGCTAGTTCAGCAGGTTTAGGCTTGGATACAGCGCGCACAATGGCGTTCGCAACGATAGTGTTAGCAAATATAGCATTGATAGCTACAAACCGCTCATGGAGTCAATCTATCGTAGGTATATTACGCAAACCAAACAGAGCGTTCTGGCAAATTCTAGTGCTTGCAATAGTCGCCCTACTGCTGGTGATTTATTTGCCGCCGCTAAGCAGTCTCTTCATGTTCATACCTATATCGCCAGTGAATTTGTTGATTTGCTTTGTAGCAGGCTTTGGCAGTATAGTTTGGTTTGAAGTGTACAAGTTGGTTAAGAAGGGAAACTGGGAGCTTAATTTTTAGCTTTTTTATTTTTTGAATAACAATTAATCTTATAGAATTAACGCTATGCTATAGCTTCGTGACCTATCTGCTCAGAGAGACCTCCCCCTCCCTTATTTAAAGGATAAATAGAGTAGGCTGCTGTTGCTCTGCCTAGACCCCTATCCCCTATACAGAAAAAACAGACGAAAGGCTCTAACATAGAATCGCAAGAATAAGTTTTGATTAGGGTGGATTCTGGGGCATAACAGGTTCAGGCATTGGGATAGCAGGAGGGGAAGCCTTGTGTTTTCTGCGCACTAATCACTACAGCACAAGACCAACAAAAACTGCAAGCAAAACACCTATAAAAACAAGCATAACCACAAAAAACGGCGCAAGAATCACATTACCCAACGCACTCGAAGCCCCATTAAGTTGACGATTCCCCACCCAGCTAGCCTGAACCTCAATAAAGCCGCCCTGACTGGGTAGCCAATTATAACTGAAACTTCCATCGGACCCAGTAGCGACAGTTCCTATGTCATACCAGCCGCCACTGTTGGTTCGACCCCTGAGCGTGACATTCTCGTTTGGTGTCTGAGGAAGAACCTGACCAGTGATAATTAACTCGCTATTCTGCAGCATCAACGGGGTAGAAAGATGCAAGGTTAAGGTGCTGGGGTCGAGTTCTCTTAGGTTTGCGGCTACTTGCCCAATCGAAGATTGCTCCATATTCGTAGGCACTATCACCTGAGAAGTTGCGTTTTGGTAGTCAGTTGGGCATTCCCCGACACGCCAGCCCTGCCTCCATTTGCCTCCAGTAGATTCAGCGATATAGTAGGTAACGTTATTGCTGTCAACGCTATAAACCTGGAATCGTGCATCCTCGGGTTGAGCGCCCAAATCAACAGCTAACTCCATATGCAATTTATCCTTGTAATAGAGCAAAACAACTGGGACACCGCCTGCTTCCAAAATCGAAGCGGCAATGTAAACGAATAAGTCGCAGTCACCTTTGCCGTCAGCCAACGTTTCAATTGGATATTTGCTGGCGGCGATTTCTTCGTAGGTTATTTGGTGAACAAGCATCAAGACGCCGTTAGTGAAGTCTTCTGTGTTATTGTATATCTGCCATAGTCTGTCGGCTATGGGTTTGAGTGTGTAGGGTGTGATGAATTTTGGGAAATCGTTGGGTGAAAACAGGAAATGGCTTTGCTGATTGTAGTATTGGTAGAGGCTGTAGGGTATAGTTACGTTGAGTTCGTAGGTTTTATCGCCGTCTGGGTGATTCTGTACCAGAAAAGAAAGCTCCGTATCCTGCGCTCCACCCTGTGTTCTGCCAATAGGCACTAACGAGAACACTATAACTAGCAGCACTGTTAGGCATAGAGCCTTGAGGTAGACACTCTTCATTTGCAGGGATAGCCAGCCGAATGCTTTCCCCAATAGACTTGATACTTTAAATGGTTATTCCCAAATATGGACCTATCAAGTTATGATTGAACAGTTCCACCGTTCGCCTCAATTAAGGCAGACAGTTGCTTTGCTGCTCTAAGAAGCAACTCATCAGGCTTTTGCTCAGGAGTAGAAACAATTGTTAAGTGAAGCTCACCGCGTGGTTTACCCTCAGAACGCAATGGATGAGACTTGATATAGACTCCCAAGTTTTCACTCATCACCTTATCGATTAGGGGAGCGAAAATTGCTTCACCAATGCCTTCTACGAAGAGGCTTCTTTGACAAAAAACTCCTGTGCCTACAGCTTGCTTGATGAGGGGTGCTATGGTTTGAGTAAAGATTGCTTCCATCTCCATGGGTACACCTGGCAAGGCAAACAGGACAGTGCAGCCTAAATCGACGCGTAACCCTGGTGCAGTGCCAACTGGATTGATGACGGGTTCGGTGTTTTCTGGGAAAACAGCCATTTTAACTCTTGGCGGCGTCATCTCAACTTCAGTAGTTATGCCTCTTTTCTTGAAATATTCAATACATTTCGCCTTAACCATTTCGAGCGCTTCGGGGTTAACTGCGAGTTTTTGGTTTAGGGCTTTGGCGATGCCTTGGAAGGTTTTGTCATCGAAGGTGGGACCTAAGCCGCCTGTGGTGATTATAAATTGGGGTTTTCGGGCTTTTACTTCGTTGATGCAATCCGCGATTTCTTCGATGATATCTTGGATGACGGTTATTCTTTTTACGTTTGCACCTAAATTTGTGGTTTGCGTGGCTAGCCAGTGTGCGTTTGTGTTTTGGATTTTGCCTATAAGTAACTCGTTGCCGATGCAGATGATTTCTACTTCTACAGTCAAGGCATGTCCCCTTAGGGTAGTGGATGGGTGGTTTGGTTTAATTAGCCTTCCCAAAAATTAGGGTTCAGAGTCAAAGCTAAGAAAATATCTTTCCGCTGATAGTAGCGGACCTATTTTTTGCTAAGATACCATTTAAGGTATTCTTTTCGGCGGGCTTGTCTGGCTTCTTCTGCGGTTTCGTCGGCTGGTCTGTTCTTGTCATGTAAATCGTTTAGTTCTTGGCCTGTACAGGATAAACCGCAGCTCTTGCATACATAATGCTTTGTCAAAGAGATGTATTGGATTTCTCCGCCGCATTCAGGACAATAATTTACCATTTTTATGATGCCCTTTTTTGGTTTTACTATAAATCGCTGTTTGGGAAATATTAGTCTTCGCATCAAAATGGAAAAATTTTCCCTAAAAAAAGGGTTAGACGTGGCTGTACATTTGGTCGTTGCTGTACTTGCCCGTGTCCATTTCTTGCTCTATTTCCCTTAGAAGCATGATGCGTTTGAAGGTGGCTGGGTGGGTTGCAAAGACACTGTTCATCTGTACCCATCTGGATTTGGCCTCTTTCTCCATCGCCAACTCTAACTCACGCTCATCTAAGACACCGTCATGGTCAAGGTCATATTCGCTTTTCTTGTCCATTATCTGGGAAATTTCCTGTTTTGCCATTCCAGGGTCTTCGATGTAGAAAGCTCTGACTCCTTCAGGGGCTTTGGGAGAGATGGATAAGCCGTAGGTGATTTTTGCTAAGGCACTTTCCAATGCTCTTGGCGACCCAGTAGCGTAAGCTGAGAAAGCGTCAGCATAATGCTCGCGCAGTCTGCTTAGGCGCATGACGATTGCGAAGGTTGCAATGTAAATTGCAAAAGCAATGACGCCAATAACCAGCAAGATGGCACCTGAATTATCTTTGTTGTTTCTTCTGCCGCCGCTGAATGCGCCTGCATAAAGCGTTACTTGCGCAATGTAGTATGCAATTAATGGTAGAGCTGAGAGCACAGTCATTACGATGTAGTCTTTGTGTTTAACATGGCCCAACTCGTGAGCTATGACGCCTTTGACTTCGGCTTCGTTTAGTTGCCTTAGTAGCCCTTCATGGACGGCTAATGTGGCGCCGCTGGTGCTTCTGCCGAAAGTGAAAGCGTTGGGTGTATTACTGGGCACTGTTGCCAGTTTAGGCATGGGTAGACCTACTTTGTCGGCTAATTCTTTGACGGTTTTTTCAAGCCATGGGTTCTCGCCAGGCTGCAGGTAATGCAGGCGGGTTGTTGCGGCAACGATGACTGGCCCCACAGCGTACTGGAATAGGATGAAAAGCGCTGAGCCGCCTACGGCAATCAGAAGCCCAGTGAAGGCGTCTAATTGCAGGAAGTAAACTATGGCGAAGATTAACAGGCCGAATATGAATGTGGATAGGAAGATGGATGTTGCCATTGCAAATTTGAGTTGTGAAAGATTAGCCAAGCAGTACCCTCTCTTGTTCGATTGGAGAATTAATCAGTTAAAGAATTAAGTCTTTTCCCAAAAAGCCACTACTGCTCCATCAATATGGGGCATGCAATCAGCATTGCTTCATCTTTTAAGGCGTAGATAAGTGGCAGTTAGTCTGTTAATGACCGTATTTCAGTCGAATTTTAGTTCTAAATGAAATATTAAACTTAAAAAATGGACAAAAGAAGAAAAAGATTAGATGGGGTAAGCTCCGCATTTCTTGCAGAACTGAATCTTAGTTACTTGCCAACTCTTGCATTTAGGACACTGGATTGCGCCTGGGATCTTGGGGAACACGTCTTTGGGTTTGCCATAGAGTTTGCGGAAGGTTTGGTAGTAAAGCAGTTGCTCTTGATCGGCGATTTCTACGTCGTCTTCTTCTTTGATTTTAGCGACTTTTTCTTTGAATTCTTCTGGTGTGAAGGTATCGTTGAAGTATGTGCGTAATGTTTCGGTTCCTGTGCCTGCTTCGAGTGGTGCTTTGGGTCTCCAGATGGCTTCTTTGGGTATGACGTCTTCGTAAGCTTTGCGTAGAATCCATTTGCCGTATTTTACCCCGTTATACATGTTAATCTTGTATTTGATGGGGACCTTCTTTGCCCATTCCTGGAATTCAGGTTCAAGGTAAGGTGCCTTGATTTCCATGCCTAACGATTTTGCCATGGGCAAGGATGAGAATCCCATTTCAGCCCACATTTCTTGCTGTTTAACTGCGAATTGTTCTTCTGTTAGGTGGAATTGCCAGGGGTAACCGAAAAGTTCGTCTAATGCGTCGCCGGTGAAGACGGTTTTGATGCCTTTCTCTTTGAGTAATGTTAAGCCTATGTAGACTGGGAGGCTGTTTCTGATTTCCATAGGGTCATATTTTTTGAGTGCTTCGACGACTTTGGGGTAGAACTTCATGAGGTCTTCTTTGCCGAACTGGTAGGTTTCTTGTTTTAAGTGGAGGAAGTCTACCATCATTTTGACGTATTGGGTGTCTTTGGGTTGTCCATGTTTGAATGCTAGGGTTAGGCAGGGGATGTCGGGTTTGTATTTTACTGCTTCGTAGGCGATTATTTGTGTGTCTGTTCCGGCGGAAAAGAGGAATCCGTCGGCCAGGTTCTTTTTGACACATTTGTGGATTAGTGTTCTTGCTTGTTGGGTAAGTTGGGCTACTTCTGTTTCGTTAATGGCCATTTCTTTCCCTCGATATTATAGTGTTTGTCATCTGCGTCTCTTATAAAGTTAACCGTATGCATACCAAAGCGATTAAAACCTAAACAATTGTACTAAAACTAACTGGGAAGTTGAACAAACAGGAATTGCCGACGGAAAACTATCCAAAAAACAGGCAAACCAACACAAACACATCACAACCACACCCCCTTACCAAGAGAAAAAACAGCCAAAAACAGTAAACTTGAAAAGCCATCAACCAAAACCAATACACAACACAACCAAACAGGGACCCACATTGAAAGTCAGCGTACTCCACATGGAAATCCGCCTAACACTAGAAGAAAACCTCAAAGCCGCCAAAACCGCAGTACTCAAAGCGGCAAAACAAAAACCAGCCCTAATCAGCCTTCCCGAATACTTCACCGTACCCAACTGCATGGCAGAATTCACCGACGCCCCAAAAATTTCAAAAGAAACCTGCAATAAAACCCTCGATTTCCTACAGGAAATCTCCGCATTAATCGGCAACATCTACCTCCTAGGCGGCACGGTACTCCAAGAAGACAACGGCAAATACTACAACACCAGTACACTCTGGAAAAACGGATCCTTAATCGCTAAATACAAAAAAATTAACCCTATCGAATGTGAAGTTAAAGCCGGCGTAGCCAAAGGCTGCACACCGCTGGTGGTTGATACCGAACTGGGCAAGTTGGGCATGATTGTCTGCGCAGACAGTTTCGACCCCGTTTTGGTTAAGCAAGTTGCGGAGTTAGGTGCAGAAATCGTTTCGTTACCCGTTGCGGCGATGGGAACGCATCCAACCGTCAAAGGTCACCCCTTAACTGAAGCTATGGCTCGCAACTATGGCGTGTTCGTGTTAAAAGTCGGTAACGTAGGTTCAAGTGTGCGAGGGGGCAGAAGCGCCATTATAGCTCCATGGGGAGTATTGGGTGAAGTTACGGATGCACCCGAAGACAGCATCTTGTCTGCGGATTTAGATATGGCAAAGCTGCGAGAATACCGAGCTAACCTAAAAAAGAACGCCTAAACCCACCTTTGCGGTTTGTTTTGTCGCCGTTTCCTTCTTGACTTTATGTCAACAAGTCAGGGGTTAAATATCGAGTGCACCAATGAGGTTCACGGTGAACTCAAGTGTCAGTAATCGCTGAACTCTTCGAAAAAATCTCCCACCCAACCCGCCTAAAAATCCTCAGCTTTCTACAAGATAACCCGATGAATTTTAGCCAACTAAAAAACGCGTTACATATAGAAAGTAACGGCAACCTCGACCACCACCTCAAAAAACTCGACACCCTAATCTACCTCGACCAAGGCGGCTTATACAAACTCTCAGACGACGGATACGAAGCCATCCGAGCCGTCCAGGTCATGGAATCCAGTATGCCATCCAAAAAAGACCCTTCCGTTTCGGCGCAGGCTAACAAAGTGTTCTATGCCTTTGTTGGGATCACCTGCGTGTTTCCGTTGACGGTGGCAGCTGCACTATTCGCGACTTCTATGAGTAGTTCAATTCAAGCTATAATCGGCGTCGCAACGGGTTTAACCGCAGTTTTCATCGGTTTACTCGCCGCTATTGTGGGGTTTCGCCGAAACATACGCCAAGACATGCAATCTAAAGAATCACTCACCTACTTCCCCAGCATCAAGGACCCATGGAGCGTTGGCGACTGGCTGCGTAACGTGGGATTCTTCACCAGTTTCTTAACGATGTTTTTCTCGCTAGTATACATTGAGTTCTCGCCGTTTGAGTTCACTGCAAAGCTACCATGGCTGGTGCTGAGTTTGTTGGCATTGATTGCGTTAGGTTTCACTTCGCAGTCTATAATTTACAGTGTAATAGAGAAAGCCAACGGTAGAATCAAAAAGCAGACAGGCTAAATTAATAGATTTTAGCCCAATTATCTACTATCTTTTCCATTTTTGTGAACTCATAGGTTTTGAGCCATTCACGGAAGCCTTCGTTGTGGACTGCAAACCGTGCCACTTGCCGAGCATTCTCAGAGTCATGCACAAGGAGCAACACCGCCATCAAGTTATGCCGCGAAATATAGGCGACTGTTTTTAGCAGTGCATCCATCTTTTCGTCAGTCGGCATCTCCGCACTTAACTCAACCACTACGGGTTTCTTGAGGAATGAGACAAAGTCGCGGACGATGGTGTCTACCCAATAATTAGTCAAATAATCCCTACTTGACAAGGGTACATGGAAGTAGTCTACCAGTTCAGCGATGGCGTTGAAGTCTATGCCGAAGCGTTCCTTAGCCAACACCGGGTCGGGGAACATTTCAACCGCAAACGTGCCCTTTGTGTGGGTTTTTGCTTCTTTTAGAAATTCGGTTATGGTTTGGGCACGCCACTCTGTCCAGCTTAAACCGCTCTTTTCCCGTTGTTCTGTGCATCGTGGGCAGGTGCAGTAGTCTTGGTCTGCAAAGTGGTACAGGTTTAATGTAACTCCTTGGATGTCCTGTTTAGATACGCTGTCGAGGTAGTCGAAGACTTTCTGGCGGTACCCCGGGTGAGTGGGACAAACGAAATCAAAAGCCAAATTCGATTTACTGTTCCGCCGCAGTGCCGGGCCACCCTTAGAAACTGAAACGATACCCGGGTCGTCTCGGATGGATTTAGCATCACAGAAAACCGTAACATCATTCTGCATGCCTGCTGCAGCCGGAAAAGCTTGACCATCAACCCATTTGCTAAAGTAAACGTGAACATCATAGCCTTCTACAAATTCAGGTTTGTATGTGACTAAGCCTATTTGCATGCCAACTACCTTTGCTCGCAACAGATATATTCTTGGCGCTTAATTAATTGTTGATTTCACATGGGCAAACAAAAGTCACCAATAACTATCGACGCCAAAAAGTGTCCACCATGTACGGGGCAAGTCTGCATAGGTGTTTGTCCACAGGGCGTTTTAGAAGAGGGCAAGAACCGTAAACCTCAGGTTATAGAAGTTGTAACCTGCACCAAATGCGGCGTATGCGTTAACTTGTGCCCAAATAAAGCCATCACCTTAAATTCTGGTACCCCCCAAAAGTAGCCAATGGGGTTTGGCAAATTTGGATCAGGAGCTTGACTTAGCAAGCAACGTTAAATTTATTGTTAAAGACAACGTTTTAGCTGTTTCTTCGCCGGATGGGTTGGCGACTGTTAGTTCAGCATTCTTTAACGGCGGAGCCAAACGTGTAAAGTATGTGCTCAATGTTGGGGTGCCTAAAGGGTACAGTGACAAAGCCCTCCACATAGACCCCATGGAACTCATCACAACCTCCGCAGCCAAATTGGGCATAACTCAAGATTACCTTGCAATGGTTACAGCGGCAAACGTTCACAACTTTAGTTTAGTAACCAAAAAAACAGATGCTTACACTGTCGCTGTAGCTGCAACCGCTGGATGCCAACACGGCGAATCCTCAGGCGAAGCAAATAGATGTACAGGAAATCACAGGAACCATTAACATCATCGTTTTTGTGGATGGGGCACCACTTGAAAGCTGCATGGTTGCTGCATTGATTACTGCCACTGAAGCCAAGTCGGCGGCGCTCCGCGATTTTGATGTTAGAAGCCGCTATAGTGGCGATTCCGCAACGGGCTCAATAACCGACAGCGTTACCGTAGCTTCTACAGGCAAAGGGGCGCCTATCGTTTTGGGTGGTCCTGCGTCGAAGTTTGGGAAAATAGTCGGTTACTGTGCTCGGCTTGCTGTTACTGAGGCGCTGGTTCGGCAGGAGCCTTTTTGGGCAAACCGCTCCGTTCTCGACAGGCTAAAAGAGCGGCATCTCCCAGTTGAGAAGTTGGCTGCTGAAGTCTCCAAAATCAAAGGCTTAGAAATCACTGCCGAAAAATTGACGGAACTACTGCAGAATAATCCGTCGGCGTTGGCTTCCCTGTTGGCGGCTGCGAAAATGGATGATGACTACAAGAAAAACCTGCTACCAACTGACTTTCAAAACTGGAACCAAATAACAGACTGCATAGGCAATACTGGGAACTACAAAAAGCTGCAGGGTTATGATGCTGTCGAGTTGCCACCCTTCATAAGGGATGCATTAATTAAAATTGTAAAAAATACAAATGAGTAAACTATTAAAGCAAACAATTCCTAACGCCTAATTATGAGAAATAAGTTAGCCCTTGGTATCCTTCTTATTCTTTTAATTTTACCAGTTCTGGCTCAATCTGCATTCATCGGCATAGCCTCTGGCGAGTCAGGCACTATACTTACTCCCAAGTATCTTTGGCAAAAACAGTTCGGTTATCCGGTAGGCACCGAGTACGATGACCGCGAGTGGTCCGCTCCAACAGTCGTCGATGGAGTAGTCTATGTAGGCGCAACTACATTTATCAACTGTTATCCATTCTGGATCAACCCTCCTCCGACTGATCCCGATTGGTGGAGTAATTTCTATGCCCTCAACGCCTCAAACGGCGACGTAATTTGGGATTACAAAGACGACTCACAACTTATAATGGAGTCTTGCGTTGTTGCCGATGGAATAGTCTTCTTTAGTGCAGGCGAAGGGATACACTATGATGATGTAAATTCGCTAAAAGCGCTTAATGCTACCACTGGAGATTTAGTTTGGAATTACACCGCAGTGGGCGAAATTTCATCTCCCGTTATAAATGAAAAAACCGTGTACGTGAATTTTGGCGTTTTAAGACAAAACCCTCTATGCCTTTAACGTAGCTGACGGCACTGAAATGTGGGAAGCTTCCGAATTTGGAGCGACTTTGCCGGCGGTTAGCAATGGAATTCTTTATGTCGGTTCTATGTTTAATGGCCCAAATGAAAAAGGTGAATTCATTCCTAGTTACGCAATGAATGCATTGGATGCAAACAGTGGCCGTTTTCTTTGGAATTATACTACTGGATATTGGGTATCTACTCCTACAGTCCTTAATGGAGCAGTTTTCTTCTGTGCCGACAAAGACCTTTACGCTTTGAATGCTGCTACAGGGGCCAAATTATGGAATTATACCATAGAGAGTGGTGGTGAGTTGCATGCTGAGTTGTGTTCGCCGACGGCTATTAACGGCGTAGTCTACGTGTTCTCACCGAATGAGCGCGGGTTGATAGCGGTGAAAGCCTCTAACGGCGCTAAACTTTGGAATTGTAGGGATGCTTTTGCGGCGCCCCCTACTGTCGTCAATGGGGCTGTTTATGCCGATGTTAGAGGCAGTATTAGCGCTTTGAATTCCTACAATGGGCATAGGATATGGGACTCGAGTCTTTCCGCTCATGACTTAAACATTATTCCTTCTAAGTCTTCTGCAATCGATGAAAACGCCATGTATTTTGACTTTGGGTCTGACGTGTTTTCTGCACTTCAACTACCCGGTTCTGCTTCTCAGTCTTCACTGCCAACTATTATGCAAGCTTTAACCGATGAAGGGAAAACAGTCAATATTACCTTAAGTGGTAACGTTTCCAGTTCTGAGATTTCTAATGTTTACTTAACGATGGACCGGAATACAACATCAGCCTACCTTTATCTTACAGTAACAGGCGCTAGCCACTCCACCGGTTTTTGCAATATGACTTTATCAAAAAACCTAATTTATGAAGGAACTGCGCCAATAATTTTTATCGATGATAAGAAAGCAGAGAATCAAGGTTACAGCCAAGACGAGACAAACTACTATGTTTGGTTTACGACTGGTTTTAGCAGGCATCAAATCTCAATAATCTTTAACGTGCCTCAAAATGTAAGTTGGTCACCCATCGATTCGGTATGGGTTGGAGCAGGGGTTACCTTAATTGTTCTTTTGGCAGTTGTTATAGGTTTATTTGCTTACTTCAAAAAAAAATAAAAGTTAATGGTGTTTTACTGCGACGAAAAAAAAGGGTAAGTAAATGAAAAATGCCCTTAGAAATTCTATTAATTGATTGCTATACACTTATAGTGGGTTCAACACGGGTACAGTGTAATTTCTATGTCCAAAACAGAGAAAGGTAAAAGCAAACTAACAGTTGCTAAAGCAGCAAAGGAAATTCCGGCTAAAAATATCGTAGAAAAAGAGCAATTCGACAGCGACGGCAATCTAGTTTGCCCAACATGCAAAAAACAGTTAAGAGGTTTGATAACTCACGCTTCCGATTCATTATTTGTGCCAGATAAACATACGACTAAAAGGCATAAAGTGCAATGTTGCTCTGAAGCCTGCACAGCGAAATTTCATATTGAGCAGCAAAAATGCTTTGAAGAGTAGAGTCAACTTCTCAAGGCATTTTTTGTTCATCTAAATTGAAGAAATAGTTCTGTTTATATGATGAAAGGCAGAGTCCTTGGTTTTTCAAGGAGGTACTCAAAAATTGTGGTAGAGACTGATTGTAACTACCTCTTGGGCTTAGTAATCTTCCACTGCCTTATACGTAGCCAATTTCTAAGCGCGAGTATTACCTCTAGTTATAAACCTTGAGCGTAGCTTTCTTCCGTACAAACATCACTATTATTACAGGTATAATAGCAAATAAAGCAAAGACCGCTAAGATGGAAAATTCTGGAACAGTGGGTGTGGGAGATACAGAGGAAGTTGGTGTTGGAGTTGAGAGCGACTGGGGCGATGTTAATGTTGGGTATGGCAAACTGTCAATCGTGGATGCATACATATTGTCGGAGGTTGCATTTTTGCTAACGGTTATTGTTAGAGTGCTGCTCCACCCGCTATCTTCACCGTTTAATATGCGGTAAGGCCACGCTGCAACGAACCCCCAAGTCTCAAAACCAATAACCGCCTTAATTCGAACATCTATTTGACTACCGTCTTGCAAGTCTATACCATCATTCCGACTGATGTTGAAATCTGTGAACTCAGAACTATAGCTTTGTTTTAAGAAATCTACATCTTCACTGCCATCAAGCTGTCTCCATTCGGTTCCGAAGTGCCCCTTATAGCTTATATTATAATAGAACTCGATGTCCAAGTTACTGTTAGTTGAATTGGGATTAGGTATCGTGTATGGAGTGAAATGTTGGTTTTTGATCTTGCCCTCCACTCTTATGTCGTCAACGTGGTAACCAGGAATTGTGATCTGCTTCCCAGTGTAAGAGTCGGTGGAATATGTTGTTGGGACATCGTAGGAGTGGTCAACCACTTGGATGCTGAATTGAGGAACAGATGGTTTGGGCATTGTTTGCGCCGAAGCATTCTGTGCCATAATGATGCTTGATGCCACCATCACAAGTATCAAGATTGAAGTGAGGGATTTTTTCATGTTAACAGCCACTATAGAGCCGTGGGTGAACTTTGAATTAAAGACTTTTTGTATAGATTCCATGACTAAACTTAGTTCACAAACCTTGACTAAAGAAATCTCTCAAATAACGATTCCAGAACTCGCTTAATCGGGGATACTTAAACCAGCAGCCAATGTTTTATAACTGCCTACAGGGTTTACTCGAACAAAATGATTCTTTATTTGATCGTTTGCAAGATTAGCAGTCAATATTTTCGATTCATAAACGACTAATACCCAAAATAACAATCATTCAACTATAATCAGAGGTCACAGGAATGCTGGAAACCAATCTGCTAAACGCTGAACAAACAATCAAAAACGTAACTAACAAAATTAACGCAAAAACCGCCACCATCAGCAACTACACCAAAGTTATCCAATTCTACTTCACCGACGCCAACATGGCTTACAGAATAAAAATAGTCAGCGGCAAAGTAGAAGCCGTAGAGAAATTCCCATCCAAACAAGAAGCAGCAGTAACGGTTTCATGCAAAGTAGAAACGCTTCAAAATATTTTAGACAACAAATTAGGGGCTACCCGAGCTTTAATCACTCGTAAAGTGGTTGTTGAGGGACCTGTTTTGGCGATTAGGGAGTTAAGGCAGAAAGTTCTCGGTCCAGAACATAACGCTACACAGTAGCGCTTTGATAGTTGATTCTGAGCACTATAACAAACAGAAAGGCACTAGTTAGTGGCGATGTTTTAGTTGTAACTCATCTTTAGTGTAATTCATACTAACGCATTAAACATGAACAGGGTCGATTATGGCAACTTATTTATTGGATAGATTCGTTGATAGGATATGCTCTTTTTATAACGAATATTCGAACAGGTAAAGAAATTAGTGTATAAATATCCTAAACTTTCGTTATTTGTAATAACCGTCGTTGTTGTTTATTTTCTTTTTTCTGGATTGTTATATGAGCCCTTACATATTGCTCTTGTATACTTAGGGTATCTTGGGACTTTTCTTGCAGGTCTACTGTACCCCTATTCATTCGCTTCTACCGCTGGAACGGCAATATTGCTTATTCTTGCTAAAGAACAAAACTTGTTCTTGGCGGGAATTATTGCTTCAGTTGGCGCTCTTATCAGTGACATGGGGATCTTCTTTTTTGTAAAATTCAGTTTTAGCGATGAAGTACAAAAACTCTCAAAAGAAACTATCGTTCAGGCACTTAGTAGACGGATACCCGCTTTGTTGAGGTCATATCTACTTATGGCGGTCGCTGGTATTCTTATTGCTTCTCCGCTTCCCACAGAAATCGGCATTATACTGATGACTTCAGTGAAAAAAATGGCGACTAAAAAATTCGCAGTCATAGTATATGTTTTGCATGTGAGCGCAATTTTTGTGATTCTTCTAATCGGGAGCAAACTATGACTCGTAATCTAAAATCTTACGCTATTAAGGTAAGTTGTGCGATGTCGCGAGGCAGAGGCTTTGCTGGTGAGGAGGATACCCATTAAGGTTAGTATGTTGGTTGTAACCCGCCTTTGGGTATAGGTTTTTTCAGCCTTAACGCAATTATTACAACAACCAGGGCTATTGCCGCCAAAAGCAAAACCAATGCGGTGGCGAATTCTGGAATCGTTTGTTGAGAGGCTGGATTATTAGGTGTGGTTGATTGTGTTGCTGGCTTATTGTTTGTGGCTAATTGTGTTGGATTAGTTGTCGGTGTTGGGGTGGAAGGTTGAGTAAGCAATGCGTCGGGTATCGTTATTGGCGAATCATAGATTGGTGGGGGCACGTTTATGGTGGGCATATTGAATGGTTGGGTAATTAGTGGATGGCCGTCGCTGTTTGCGGAGTTGATTATGTAGGGTATATCGCCTACGCCGTCGCCGTCAGTATCTGAGCCGTTGTAGTCACTCCAATAGTTGCCCTGGATGCCGTTATCCCAGTTGTTTCCGCTGATTACCATTCCATTGTTGAATTTGACGTTAGCTTGGTTGTTTACAAAGGCGTTGTGGTAGAAGGTGTTGTTAGTTCCTATGCTGTTGTCGCCGCCGAAGTTTATGGCGGTGTTAAATGCGCCTCCTATTGGGTCATAGCCTTCGTCTGCGATGTAGTTGTCGATAAAGAGGTTGTTGTTGCAGTGTGCGCCTATCCATATTCCCCACACAGAGGGCCCTTTGATGAGGTTGCCTGAAATGATGTTGTTGGAGCAGGAATAAGCAGAGTTTCCCAGACTGATTGGGCCTGAGTTGTGGCTGATGACGTTTGAATCTCCTTGTGGGCTGAACAGGGCTTCGTAGGAGTTGCCGATTACCCTGTTCGAGGAACCTGTGAGCCAGAGCGTACCGTTTATGGCGTTTTCAGTGATGTTACAGTTGTTCCCATCACTATGAACCTCTTTGCCGCGGGGGCTGATCGTGTTTTGTGCAAGTGTAAGGTCGGAGCCAGTCACTCTCCAGTCGTCCGCGTTTATGGTGTTCCTCGCGACGGTTATCTTATTGCCAGTTAGGCGGGCGCTCATTGTGACGTTTATGATGTTGCTTACTAACTCTATTCCGTCTCCGTTGCCCGAGATGCTGCCTGCGGAAGAGATTGTCAAATCGGATATTTTGACGTTGTCAGCGTTAATCTTTATGGCGTCAGAGGGCTCCCAATGAACATGGCCCATAATACAAGTGTAATTCCTCAGAGGCGGGGTCAATTTGACTATGGTGTTTTTGACGTCTTCTCCCTTTATCGTGACTGCCCTGTTTATCTCCAATATAGTCTCGTTGTAGAATCCACTTCTAATGTATATCACGTCGCCGTCTGCGGCGTTGGCAATAGCCATGGTAATTGAGGGATAATTATCGGGAACAACAATCGCTCTTGAAGCAGCGCTATTTTCTATAAAAGGAACTGCACTTATTAACAGCAGACAAACGAGAAATAAGACGGTCAAACGTTTTGTCATACTTCTACCCAGCAAAAGTCTGTAGGATTAAGTGTCTATTAGCTCTCCTCGAGGAACAGGGTGTTCCGCTGCAGGAACAGGCCACATGATTGCTATAACAGCATATTCTGAATAAATTGAAACTGTTCTGTGTCGCTGCTAGGATTTTGGGCAATAAGCATTGGCGGCTCGGATATTATTATGGTCGAGAGGTTGTAGGTTGTAACCTACATTTGAGCCTTAGTTAATCCTTAGACCTCTCTTTTGCCTCATTACTAAGGTAAAACCTAAAAAACCACACAACCGTCACTATAACCGAAATAATCAAAATAAAAACTGCCACTACAGGCCAAAACGATAGCGGCACCTCAACGTTAAAGCACACAGTTTTTGGGACTCCAGCAAAACCACCGTCATTGGTTGAATAAACAGTCACGTTGTGCCACCCATTTTCCAACCCAATCAGTGTGGTGTTACCGCTGAAGCTTACATTGCCCCTATTATCCAGATTATAATATGCTTCCTTGACTTTCTTTTCAAACATAACAGTTAACGGTACATCCTGTGAAATGAAAGTCCTATTTTCCACGGATACAGATTGGATTCTCGGGATGTCTCCAGTTGTGAAATAAACAGTCGATGTACTGCTTATGGCGTAATTAATGAAGTACTGAGTGTAGAAAATTCCGTCGATTTCGGTTCGGGTATCATACGCTGCAGTAGTGACGGTTACAGTGATTTCTATCCAATGTGGACCCGGCGGAATATCGGTTATATTAGCTGAAAAATTTGAAGGCCACTCACGGATACCTCTTTGGAGGTTTCTTGCGAAGATGGTTAAGGGGTCGATTTCTGTTTTCATTTTTTGCCAGCTTCCTCTATAAGATACCTCGGTTACGGTGAATGATGTGCTATTCGAGTTTTCTATAGCAGCCGTAAAATTAAGGTAAACGTTGTTGACGTAGTTGTCGCTTTGGTTTACCGGAGTAACGACGGTGATTGTGGGCGGTTCTGTACCAGTCGGTGCAGGTATTGTTCCTTCACTTTTACGTTCCCTAATATAGGGATTGGCTTGTGCATCGCCTATTGACTGCGAGACGACCATCATGACTAAGACGACGAACAAAACAGCAGCTAAGATCGAGTGATTGCTGGGCATTCTTTGCTCATCAAGCGATTTAACAGTTGAGGCAATTAAAAGTTTCTTGTATACAAGTCTTGACTTTAACAGGTCAAGCTTTCTTGATTAAACTTGGCAGGTGATTACAGAGTCTTTGCTTGCGAAGAGGAACACTTCGCTGAGTTATCAACCAAGAAAATAAGTTGCTTTGCCAGTTGCAACTCGCCTACTGTTGTTTTTGGCATTCGGCTAATTAGGACACTCACCTTTCGCGGTAGATGCTTATCTGCGTCTGTTTGTCTTTTCCGCTTGCAGTACTGCGGCAAATGCTCACAAAAAATCAGTCTCATCCAACAAGCGCCTATCAGAATAAGGGTCATCTTTACAGATGCATATGCACCCAATTGCTTAGCCAACAGATACTGAGTCTATATATAAGGGAGGGGGTAGGTCGGCAGAGCAACAGACACCTTCTTGTTGTTGCCTGATAAACTGTGGCAGAATAATCGCTCTGTGCATGCTTCCACATCCACACCGCGACTGCTTCAACATGGAATCATGTATCGCGTGTGAAGGAAAACTCTACCCCACACCGAAACAGGCGCCAAAAACCGTTGCAAACCACAAAAGCAGTCGCCTTCCCCAACAGTCTTGTGGAAAATTAAAACTCGCCATACCCACATAAAGAGAGAAAAAACGCCTAAAAGTTGAAGTTAACACAAAATAAACAAACCAGCAACCCAAAAAATAAAAAACAACCTAACAGAGACATCCTGCGAAGACTTAATAAGGTTGCAGAATCATGTTTTGAACAAAATCATAAATGGTGTATTAAACTTGAAATTCGGCGTATTCCTATACCAACCTGAGCCTGTTGAAGGCGTCGACTATAACTTCTACCGACAGAAATCTGAATCCGGCATAGTCGGTAAAGCTAACCCTAAAATGTACACTAACATCGCAGTCTTCGGCGACAATAACATGGCAGCAAAACGCCCAGACTGGGTATCCACAAGCTCATACGGTCCAGCACTCCGTACAAACAAGCACTATAACCTCCGCTGGGACGTAGTCTGCATGACTAACCCAGAAGCAAGAGAATACAACCTCAAAATCATCGCTGAAACAGCCAAAATCAGCCCAGGAATCAGCATCAGCAGCCAACACTTCGCAGACCAAGGCTTCTGCACCTGCCCAAGATGCATCGAGCAGCAACGCAAAAGCGGCCTCAAATGGGTTGAATGGAGAGCAAAAGTAGTAACTGACTTCCTAGCAGAAGTTAAAGAAGTCGTCCAAGGTAAACCACTCTTCGTAAACTGCCTACCAGACCCATTGATGGGCAAAGAACGCTTTGGCTATGACTTCGAAGCAATGGCACAATACGCAGATTACTTCGTCATTCCAATGTTCAGCAAAGCATACCCAACACCCTGGTACTGGGAAACCATCGCAAGAGGCTACAAGAGCTTCCTAAAGAAGCCAGTCATGGTAAACTTCTATGTCCGCGGACCAAACGAAACATGGGACACAGTTGCACCGACAAAACAAATCATGACAGTAGCAACCCGCGTCGCAAGACAAGGCGTAGACGGCATCATCTTCCTAGCAGAAAAAGCTGAATACATCCAGAAATTCCAGAAAGAAGCCGCCGCAGACAAAGAAACACGTGAGTTCCTCAAGGACCACAACGGCGACGACGTTTTGGAATTGTTCGCCCGCTGGGAAAAACTCTACAAATAGTTTTCCCCTTTCCTTTTTGTTTTATTTTTTTTAGTTTTAACATTCCTTTCTCGTGTGCTGTTTTCTCGCAAAATTATGATCGTATAAAATCAACCTTTTGTACAACATTAGGACAAGACTACAAACTGTATATAATATAGCAAGTCTTATTACACGCTGCAATTTTTACTTGCTGTATACTAGTAATACAGAATTACAGTTAACAAAAAAGGAGAAACAGAGAATGAGCAGAAAAATACTAACCGCTATTATAATAATTTCCATGATCATTTGCTCCTCACTACTCATTGGGCAAGTTTCCTCCGACATAAGTTATAACCCAACAAAACTGGAAATCAGCGTAAACCCACCAAGCCTACCCGCAGACAACAGCACATACAACTGCATTTTTGTACAATTGCAAGATACAAACGGAAACCCCGCCCGAGCCCTCCAAGACACAACCATAAGCCTCTCAACCTCCATCACAGAAATCGGAACAGTAGACCAGACAGCAACCATACCAAAAGGCGCCACCTACACAACAGCAAACTTTTACGCTACATTCACACCCGGCACCACAATCATAACAGCCGCTGCCACTGGCTACGCAACCGTGCAATCGCCGGTAGCAACGGTTGGTCCAAAACCCTACACAATAGGAGTCTATGGGTTCCCGGCTACTTTACCGGCCGATGCAGGAGCCTATGAGGCGGTAATGGTGCAACTGCAAGATTCTAGTTTGTCACCTGCTAAAGCACCCAGAGGAGGCACGGAAGTCTCTCTTTCTTGCTCTAACGTAACTGTAGGGGATGTTACCGCAAAAGTCACAATTCCTGAGGGGCAAACTTATGCCACGGCTACCTTTTACACCACATCATCAACTGGTCAGGCAGTTGTTACTGCCATTGCCAGCGATTATGGAGCCACAAGTACCACCATCACAACCATGCCTCAAACCATCAGAAACTCGGGCAAACTTGTGATTTCAACTGGGCCAACGAAAGGTTCTAGCCGATAACTCTGCATACAAGCAGATTGCAGTTCAAATAATGTATGAAGGCGCCTTGGTATCGGCGTCTTCGGATCTGGCAGTAACGATAGCATCGGCCGATGAAAGCATAGGCAAAACAGAAACCAAAATAACAATTCCGGTTTCAAAGACCTATGCACTGGCCACATTGAGTTCAACCTACAAAGCTGGCGCAACTACTATTACCGCAGCTGCAACCAACTTTGAAGTCGCCAGCCAAACCATCACTACAACAGGTTATACCGCCTCAAAACTAGCCGTATATTGTGCTCTATCGACATTACCTTCAGATAAAGCAGCTTATCGAGCGGTCCAAGTGCAACTTCAGGACGCACAGGGACGGCCGGCAAAAGCTCCAGTGGACTTAACTGTAAATCTGTTCTCTTCTCAACCAACCGTAGCTGCAGTAAACCCAACGGTAACAATACCTTTCGGGAAAACCTGCACTACTGGAACATTAACCGTGACAAATGTCCCCGGCGAAGCAGCTGTTACAGCCCAAGCTTCAGGGTACACAACAGGCCAAGCAACACTAACAACCTATACCATCGACTTCTCAAAATTAGCCATCACTCTAACAGCTAACCCACAAAGTATTTTCAACGCAAACACAACAGAAATCACTGCTTACATATCAGCGGAAAACAACCCCATAACAGGAGCAACGCTGCAATTCACATCAAACAGCAATGGAACATTCACTGAAACCCAAGAAGACCAAGCAGGCTACTATAAAACAACCTTTACAGCACCGTCCGTCTCAAAGACAACAACTTGCATAATAACTGTAAATGGTTCAAAAACAGGATTCTTGAGCGCCCTTGGAACCACTCAAATTACCGTTGTACTCCCTCCAACGGCAGGCACCAATGTTAATTCAACTGGTAACAGCGTTTCGAATAAACTACAGTTATACATCAAAGATAGCAATGGCAACTACGTTAGCGATGCATTGGTTAGTGCAGTCAACCAATCCGCTGGATCAAGGGCGTTGTCTGGTACCACAAATGCAACTGGCTATGTTACCTTCAAAAATGTAGCTAATGGGTCGTATACTTTTGAAATTACGAAAACAGGGTATGCGCCATTAGAGCAAACATTTGAGTTCAAGGGTAACCCCCGGGCAGTAGTGCTGATGCTGTCTGCCGAGCCTCAAAGCGATAACACATTGCTAATAATCGGAGCAGTCGTAATAGTTGTTGTTATTGCAGTGATTAGCATAGTGTTGGTTAAGCGTAGAAAACCTTCTAAAAATATAGAGCCCTTAACTTGGCCTACTAATCTTTAGCTGCTCGAAAAGCGGCAAAGCTTATTTTTTCTTTTTAACAATTTGAGCGATTTTCTGCGTCTTAAGCGTCTACATGATTTTAGAATGATGTTTCGAATACTGCATATTTAAAAGCCAGCATAACCTTTAGAAAGCCACTAAAACGGGGAAATAATTTTGTCACAAAAAGTTTACGGTAGAATAACCAATTACCGAATGGGCCCTAAATCACAAACACCAAGTGAATGCCTAATAGAATTCCAAGGCATAGACTCTGCAGCGTTAGCAGGCAGATTAGTCGGACAAAAAGTAACTTGGAAAGCAGGAAAAAGTATGCTTCAAGGAAAAGTTAAAGGTGCCCATGGCAAAAACGGCATGGTTAAAGTGAAATTCCGACATGGCGTTCCTGGTGAAGCACTGGGAACAATTGTTGAACTACACAGCTAAATCCATCCTAAACCATTCCAAAATCTCACGTGGGCTTTGCCCATGTTCTAATTTATTAATAATAGGTGAAAATTTATCAAGACAATCAAAGGCTGGAAGAGACTAAAACACGAAGGCGGCTACATTAACGAATGCACAGGACAAACCTTGATGGTAGTTCAGAAACAATTCAGCTGTGACTACCATGTCATTGTCTTTGTAGGACAAGAAACTGAACAAAAAGATGCCAAAGTAATTTCACCTGACTTTCCAACTGAATCTAAAGCAGAAGCTTTCGCCTTGAAGCTATTGACTAAGAATCCCAATGGGATAACTTGATTATTTATTGGTATTGATTTTTCCAGATATTAAGCGAGCATTGGTTGTAGCAGTAGGGGCTTGATTTGTACATGCAACCGTTGCATTCAGGTCTTTCAAAACGTCTTTGGTGAGGTCGACTCAAAACTGGTCCTTGCCTGTAAAGCGATCATTATTCGCTGCGTTTTTATTTGTTTTCATTAAACCACTACCTGAAAGAATTCGCAAAGATCAACCACTTAATTGGTTGAATCCAAGAATGAGCTAACTCTTTATTTTATTTAACAGTATGCCATCACGCTAATAAGCGTATTAAATGAAAAACACTAAAGACAATAACAATTAAGCCCTAACAGCAGAACAAAAAAAATTTTTGTGCCCTCAAAATTTGCCAGAAAATCTTTTCTTTATAAGTCGGCAAACCCATTCTTTAATGGCTTGTAAAGAATCGGTTTTTGCAAGAAACAGTTTGAAGGTGATACCTCAATGTTGGATTACAAATCTTATCTTCAAGAAAATTATAAGTGCAGGATATGCTCGGCTCATTTTAAAAATCCTGACGAGTTACGTACGCACAGAATGGTTGCTCATAAAACGTACTTGCTTACCTTCAAGCGCTAAAAACAAATAACCCTCATTTTTGAGAATAAAAATAATCAATACGAATGTTAAGGAAGCATAGGCAAATTTTCAAGCTTTCTCTTATATTTCTCAGATGCCCGTTATGTTTTCGGGCGATAATTCTTTGGTCGCTTTATTTTGTGTACAGGCACCGCCATTATTTGCCAAAATTTATATGCTTAAACGTTTGAATAAGGATTGAGCGGTATGTCAGCCGTCAATGGTAATACGGGGCAGTTAGGTTTTCGAATTAAATGGGGCAATAAAGAGATAGAGTACTTTGGAGACTCAAGCAAAGACCTGTTTAGAACAGTGTTTGAGTATGTGCAGAAGAACCCTGAAACAGGAATAATCGAGAGCCTACCAATTTTCAACGACAGACTGGGTGAAGTGAAATTCAAAGGAGAGATGCCGATTGACAGTAACGTGGACTTTGAAGGTTACCAGCGAATCTGCGTAGACACAGGTGTCTCCGTTGAGCAACTACAGAAGGTTCTCACCTTCCAAAAGAGACCTGACTCTGAAGATTGGGTACCTATTCTAACAGCGCATCCGGCTCAAAGAGATGCTATAAGAATAGTGGCTTATGCTCTTCAGATGGGTTTGCAGCAGGAACAGATTGATTTGGCAGTATTCAAAAGAATATTGAGTGAATTCAACAAGTATCCCTTGCCAGATAATAGTTTAGGCAGTATCTTGGTGGATTTTCGAAGGTCAGGCTTTGTGGTGTCTTCTTCGGCGGTGCAGCATAGGAATAGACCGTTTAGCTTAACTGAAGAGGGTTTAATGTTGGTTAGGGATTTTATCCGAGAAGCTTAAACAACCCAAAACGTTCCATTTCTTGGACTTGTTTTTTGTCTTTATGTGGATGTGGCGGTTTTTAATTCTCCACAAGATGGCTTGCTTCCGAGGTTCCTTCTTGGGATTGCAACGTTTTTTAGCGCCTGTTTCGGTGTGGGATATTGGTTTTTCTTCACATGCCATACATGGCTCTATGTTGAAGCGGCCGCAGTGTGGATGTGGAGATACATATCGGGTAGAATAATTTTTACACGAGCCCTTACGCGGTAAAGTGTAGGAACTAAAAAGTGGCTAAAAATTGACCAGACAAACAAACAAGCTTTTGATTCAATGCGAAATAAGAAGGAGCCACAGCAACAACTACTAATAAAAAACCAACCGACTACAAAAGCACCAACCAAGACAGCCTCAACAGCAATCCACAGCCAAAACCCAAGTTTTACCGTTTTATCGTAAACATTATATGGCGTTTTAACGTCTAAGCAGTCACATATTGGGGCTAAGAATCGTGAAGGTTACTCTTGTCAATCCACCCTATCCTCCAAATGCTCATTCACATCCACCATTCATCCCATTAGGCATAGCTTATTTGGGCGCTGTTGCAGAACAGGCTGGACATGAAGTAAATGTTATTGACTGCCAAGCCGAACGCCTCACCGTCGAGGCATTCCGAGCCCGAATCGGCCAAGTACAACCCGATGTTATCGGCGTAACCTCAACCACGCTGCTCTATAACCAAGCTAAAGCCATCATAACAGCAGCCAAAGAAGTCCACCCCAACGCAACCACCATGATCGGCGGAAGCCACGTAACCTTCTGGGACGAAAACGCCCTAAACGAATGCCCCGCAATCGACGTTATCGTCCGACGCGAAGGCGAAAACACATTCACCGAACTCTTATCAGCCCTACAAAATAAACAATCATTTGCAAGCATTTTGGGCATAACCTATCGGGGACCAAACGGCTCCATCATCCGAAATGAAGACCGCCCATTCCTCATGAACCTCGACAGCCTCCCATCACCAGCCTACCACCTTCTCCCAGTAGACGCATTCCACCGCATGGGCAAAACCATCTTCCCACTAGTCACAAGCAGAGGATGCGTACAATGGTGCGACTTCTGCAGCACTGTGCGAATGTTCGGCAGAGGATACAGAGTTCGCAACCCCCACAAAGTCGTAGACGAAATGGAAGCCCTCCATAACAAATACGGCGAAAGCCAATTCACTTTCTACGACGACGCATTCACCATCAACCGCAATCATACAATCGCAATGTGCCAAGACATCCTCGACCGCAAACTAAAAGTCGAGTGGGACTGCGAAACACGCGTAGACGCAGTCGACAAAGAACTGCTTGAAATCATGCGTAAAGCAGGCTGCATTACGGTTTGGTTCGGCGTAGAATCCGGCTCAACCAAGATCCTTGAAAAGATGCATAAGAAAATTAACCGTGAACAAGTCAAAGACGCCTTCAAAACTGCGCAGAAAACAGGCATGATGACCATCGCCTCGGCAGTCATCGGCTTCCCCGGCGAAACAGAAGAAACCGCATGGGAAACCATCAACTTCATCAATTCACTTAACCCAGACGACATCGGCTGCTACATCGCCACACCATACCCTGGGACACCAATGTACGAGGAAGTCGTCAAAAACGGCTGGCTAAGAGTAACAGACTTCAACAAATACGACACAGCAACCCCAACATTCGAAACCCCAGAGCTAAGCATGGAACTCCTCAGAGAAATCAAATACAAAGCCCACCAAAAATTCTACCTAAGACCAAGCTACATGCTCAAGATGATGCGCAGAGGCGGAACATACGGCCGATCCGGACTGAAAACATCTGCGGCTTATGCACTTCGCGCAATGCACGTAAAACTCTCCTAAACCCATTTCAGGGTATTGGCCGCTAAAGCGGTCTTTTCTCATTTCTCTGTCGGCACCGTTTTTTTAAGAAAGCAATATATGGCATCTGACATTAGAAATCACTCTACAAGGCCGACTTAACATGAAAATTACCCTCGTCAATCCACCTTATCCGCCAAGCGTCCATTCCCATCCACCCTTCATCCCATTGGGATTAGCATATTTGGGTGCAGTCGCCGAGAAAGCAGGCCACCAAGTCAAAGTTATTGATTGCCAAGCCGAAAAATTAACTTATGAAACCTTCCGCAGTCGCATCGCTGAAACACCTTCAGACTTTATCGGGGCAACCTCCACGACGCTTCTCTATAAATCCGCCATGCACATTCTCACCATCGCAAAAGAAGCTCAACCCAACGCCACCATTGCCCTCGGTGGAAGCCATGGCACTTTCTGGGATGAAAACGCACTCAAAGAGTACCCAGCAGTTGACATCATCGTCCGAGGCGAAGGCGAATTAACCCTTGTGGAACTAGCCGAGAAACTCGAAAGCGGCGCCAAACTCGATGGCGTATTAGGTATTACTTATCGTGACGGCGACAAAACCATTCGCAACCCTGATCGGCCATACATCAAAGACCTCGACAGCATCCCCTTCCCCGCTCATCATCTTATGCCTCTTGATAACCTCAAGCATAATGGCAAACTTCTCGTCCCACTCGTCAGCAGCCGCGGATGCGTGTTTTGGTGTGACTTCTGCAGCACTGTGCGAATGTTTGGCAGGGGTTACCGCATGCGTAGCGCCAAAAACGTGGTTGATGAAATGCAGTTTGTCCACGAAAAATACGGTGTCGACCAAGTTACTTTCTACGATGACGCTTTTAGCGTAGACCGCAACCGAGTGCTTCAAATCTGCGAGGAACTCAACGCACGAAAACTCAACTTAATGTGGGATTGCGGCACACGCGTTGACATGGTTGACCGGGAACTAATGACGACTATGCGTAAAGCTGGTTGCATCGCTGTTTGGATGGGCGTGGAATCAGGCTCCGAAGCCATATTGGGAGCGATGAACAAGAGCATTAAACTGGATCAAACACTCAAAGCCTTCAAAACAGCCCAAAAAGTCGGCTTAATAACAATCGCAAACGTGGTGTTGGGTTTCCCAGGCGAAACAGAACAAACAGCTAAGCAAACCATCCAATTCGTGAAAAAAGTTAACCCTGACGACGTAGGATTCTATGTAGCAACACCTTATCCGGGAACGCCAATGTATGAGCAAGTCGTTAAGAATGGCTGGCTAAAAATCAGTGACTTTGACAAATTCGATACAGCCGGACCAACCTTTGAAACTCCCCAGTTAAGCATGGAGAAACTAGCTGAACTCCGAGGCAAAGCTTACCAACAATTCTATCTCCGCCCGGGATATGTTCTGCATATGATGCGTAAAGGCGGAACTTACGGAAAATCAGCGGTTAGAACTTCAGGCGCTTATTTGCTGCGGGCTTTGCACTTGAAGTACTGGTAGCTCTTTTTCCTTATTTTTTCTTATGTATGCTATTGCTGCTAAAGCGAGCACCAGTGTACCTAATGATACTGTGATGGGAACGAATGTTATTCCTATAGGAGATAGGCCAAGGAATAAGCCGACTATGCCGGTTAAGCCGAAGCTTAGGGCAATTGATAGCACGAGGGTTTCGACGAAGTCTATGCGGTTTTTGCCCAGGAAGAGTATGTTGACTAGGCAGTAGCCTGGTAGAAATACGATGAAGGAGTATCCTAAAACATAGCGGATACCAACCAAGTAAGAATCTGCTGAGATAAGATAAGTAGCGACTAACGTTAATACTGTAAACGAAACGACGATTTCAAACCATCTAAGCGGTTTCAGGGCAAACACTTCAAATATTTTTTTCTAAACAAAGAAAAGAAAGGAAAAAGCTTTACATGAAAGCTTTGTAGATCGGGTGCGATTCTTCGAGTGGACGTGTTCCTAGGTCCGCTGCGGCAGATGCAATGTATGTGTCTGTCACTGCGACGGCTGGGAAGACCCATTCTGCTTGTTCGGCTGGTCCGATCATGAGCCAGTTGGCGCCTGCCATTTGCATGATAGTGTTTGTGGCAGTTACTGTTCCCTTGCGGAATTCTTTTGCAACGTTTGCTTTGACCCAACCCATGGTTGTGACAACGTTACCGCTGCCTAAGCCTACAGGGTGACCATACTTCTCTTTCATGATTGGAATGGTTCTGACGGCTGTGCCCATGTCTGGTTCGAATGCTGGAATGGCAGTGTCGATGAGTGGTTTTGTGATTCCGCCTTTTTCGGCTAATGCTAAGGCTTCTACTATAACCTTCATTTTGCCTTCCATTGTGGTGTCTTTAGGATCGTCAGCTAGAACAATGGACATTTTAATGCCACTTTCTTTGAGGTTTGCCAATTCTGCATCGGTTACGCCTTTATAGACTGAGTTGTAGAGGCATCTATCTGTTAGGCCCATTTTCTTTGCTAAGTTAGCTGCTGCCATTCTGGTCTTTGGACTCATTGCGTCGAGCATGAGTGGTGCGTCAGTGTGTTGTGGGACGAAGTCAATGTATTTTTCGAATGCAGTTTCAGTGGTGCCGACAATGTCAAGTGCAAATTGTACACCTGTTATGTCGCTTTGAGTTTGCATTGTGTTGATGATTTGTTCAGCTGCTTTTGCATCGAAAATGCCTTTGTTGGCATCTTGGACCATTTTTTGGCCTAGCCAAAAGATAGAACCGATCAGGAAAGTTGGTAGTTCTCCTGGCTGACCGCCTACTTTTGCTTTACCAACTGTGTAGATATTTTGGTTTGTGTTGAATTTGAAGGACATTACTTCCACTTCTGATGGACTTATTTCTTGAGTGCTTTCTTTGCCAGTTCTGGAGCTTCTTCTTTGTTCTTGCCGAAGAGTGCACCTAGTGCATCAGCATCTTCTTTTTTAACGGCTGCGCCGCCCATGATGATGCCGACTTTGTCTTTAAGGCCTGCTGCCTTGAGGAGTTCGTCTAGTTTTGCTAGGTTGTTCTTTGCTGGAACAGTGTTAACTGAGACTGCGATCAAGTTTGCATTGTTTTCTTTGACTTTGTCAATGAATACTTGTGGTGCAACGCTTTTTCCGACGTCAATGGTTTTGAAGCCTGCGCGTTTTAGACTGCGTCTGACTGCTTCTTTAGCTGTGTCGTGCATGTCTGGTTCAATGTTACCGATAACGACTATGCCGAGTGGATTCTCTGGTTCTGGTGGTTCTTTTTCCATCATAGATTTAAGCCAAGACATATTAAACACCTTTTTTCCTTTTGATACTCTGGGGGTTTTTATACTCGAGTTTCATATTTAACCTTTTACCAATAATTCAAACCTTGGCATATTAAGCGGGAAAGTAAATGCTCAAAGCAAACAGATCATACATCGTGCTGTTGTTAATTTTCACTTTCTCGTTTGTGTATCGTATGCTTTTGATGCTTTGGGCGGGGTTTCCGCCAGGCGCAGACATAGGCTTGCATAATAGCGTTATTTACTCGATAACTGGCTCGGGCTAATGTGGATTTTCTTTATAACTTCTACCACATTGGCGGCGGATATCGCTGACTTTTCCAGGCTACCACATCTTTACTGCAAGCGTAATTATGCTCACGGGGCTGCCAGGAGTATGTTGCACATGCAGCAGTTGTCTCATTGTTCTCTTCACTCATTGTGTTATGCGCGTTTCTGGTAACGAAACGGGTATGGTCTACTTCAGCCGCTTATATCGTTGCCTTTTTGGCGATTATTTCACGGTTTGATATAGAAATGCTGCTGTGGGCAGGATACCCCAACGTCATAACTTTATTGCTTATTCCCCTAACTTTCTATCTGTATCTAGAAAAAGATCGTTTCTCAAAAGTGCCCTTTTTTGTTTCCACATCAATTTTGGTAGGCTCATTCTTCCTAACCCATTCGTTGAGTGCAGCGATGTTTGTTGCCATTTTAGCACCCGCTGTTCTCTTTGTTTTGCTCTTGCCTAAAAACATGGGAGCTAAGAGAAAAATGTTCTTTACTGGATTCTACCAATTGTATATTGGTGCGTTGCTTGGTTTCACCATTCCTTATTCAAGTTATACCAGCTTATCTTCAAGTGTAAGTATGTTCTAATGCTCAACTGGCTCAGCGACATCGGAAAGCATCTTACCTTAAATCTGCCGTTGGTTATTACCGCTTTTCGGTGTAGTTGCCAGCTTTCGCTGTTCTCTTTAAAATATTTTCAACAGATGGTTCACGATTCCAACTTTTCTGTTGCAGTCTGGGTTTTTGTGTCATTAATTTTTACTCAAGGCTACTTGGTTGAGTTTCCGCTTTGATTATAACCGTTTTCTTTACTTCTTGGTTCTGCCAATTGTTGATGTTTATTGGCGGTTCTGATTGATTATGGCTCAGAAACTTTTGCACTCGAGATCGACAGATACAGGGTACAGTCAATCTGGACGTTAACCAAATAAAGGTTAACAGGAATCCAACGCACAGAGAAATACTTGCATAAACGCTTCAAGACGAATATCAACTGCTTCGACACAGAAGAATCTTTACCAGTATTTTTGTGTTAATTTTCTTGTTTTCTCGTTTTGTTGCTTTACCAATTTTTATGACAGCCACTTTTATCAATGTTGGGACAGTCTTCCAGAACTTCTATCAAACGATGGATAGCCCAAATTGGGAAGCTGCAGTGGGCTTAAACAGAATACAACTGAAGGATGCGGTGTTTGTTGCTGATGCATGGTATGGTTGGTGGTTTGGCGGGTTTGCGCAGCGGCCAACTTTGAGTGCTGTTGAGCCTGCATATTTGACCGCTTAAACGTGAAGTGGATAATGCCACCTTCGCCAGTAAATTACTTGGATACTGATTATTTAATTGATAACAATTATATCCAAGTTCGGGAAGACGGCGGATATCTTTAAGGCATAACCCAGAGATTTTAGTTAAACAAAACTGGACATACTATCCATACCCATTCTTCAATTTTAACAACTACGCCATATGGAGTACCAAATAAATGGCGTATAACAACCGAACTAATGTCATCCGTTGAAGACCTTCCAGTTATAGATATGCATATGGAAAATGACAGCCAACACTGCCACCATTATCGTCACTCATGGCAATGATGACTTCAATTACACACTATTAACCACACTTACGAGGTGTCACAGATTTGTAAATAACTGACAATAATTAGTACTGACTAACCCTGCATTCTCGTAACTTTAGACGATTTAACATGGAAATTCAAACGAACAGGTTCACCAAGTAATATAGTGATGACAATTCGAACATTGGTTTGGTGGATATAGGCATGAAGTCATTTGGTCAACTGATTTTCAATACAGTACCCAGAAACCATTGCATCCGCTCAAAAGTAAGTGATCAACCGTAAAACCAGTTGATGTATACATACTTCTTTGCCCAAAGCAAGACTCAAGCGTCAATTTCAGCTGCTTGCATGGGCGCATACTCAGTATCTAATGATCCAAGCTACTACGTTGAATCAACATGCAAGGGATAACTATTTCTTGACGAAATCGTTAAAAACAACCTAGGTACATCAATGGATTGCATACCTGTAGATCATGGCTTTACGGTCTTTGATTATCAGCAAGAACTTGATCAATCGCCGACATCTCTTACATTGCTTTGCGGATTGCAGTAAAAATGATATCCCAGATAAAACTGAAAATCGATGTTTACCACAAATTCCGTCTATGACCCCTTGTTTAGCCTTGTCTTTATTAACGAAGAAGTAGCAATCTACAAGGTAAATGGGGACCTCAATCAAGGGTGAACAAAGTCGCCTTGCTAAACGCAATGCCCAAAGAAAAAAAAATTGAAGTAGCCTTCATAACCGTTTTCTCAGTGATTATCCTTGCCACATTCTACATCGTCATCTCAATGAATGGTGTAGTATTGGGCAATGACCCAGCGGTGCATCTTGAGAAAGCCCAGATTTTCCTAAACACAGGCGAAATCTCTTTGGCTAATTTGGGTTGGACGCCGCCGATGTACCAGATTGTCCTTGCCATGATCATCTCTTTCACCGGTGCAGCTGAAATTGGGCAGTACATCGTTGTTCTGAGAGTTCTGACGGCGGTTATGGATTGGCTGCTGTTCATGTCAGTTTATTTGGTTGCCAGCCGATTTTTTAACAAAAAAGTTGCCATGGTAGCAGTTGTTTTGTTGCTGATGTGTTTTCCGGTGTTTGAAGCTAACCAGTTTGGCGGTTACACAACGGTTTTGGCGTTGGCGTTTATGCTTTTGGTGCTATTGTACACGCCTTTAGCGGTGGATAAGTTAGGTTATCTTGTAGTCGCGTTTTTTGCGGCTTTCTCGCTTGTGCTAGGTCACCAGTTAGGAGCGTTTTTGGCAGCGTTCATTATGCCGCCGATTCTTTTGTTTATGCTCATAAAATCGCGGGGTAAAAACCTCAAAGTTGTCCTCGCCTTAGTTTTTGGCGGTGGTATAGCGTTTTTCCTCTACTATTTCCAAGCTATGTTCGCCTACCTTGACTTAGTCATCCTCTACGTTTTTTTTGCGATTAAAACGTATGCTTACCAGATTCCGGCAGCCGGCTTTAGTGCTTTGATGACTAATTATGGGTTTATTTTCTTCCTGGGACTAGCCGGTGTGGGAATCTCTTTTTATTTGCTGCGTAAGCAGAAGAAGCCTCTGTATTGGCTCATATTGGTACTGGCTTTGTTTGTGCCGTTCTTCTTCGCTGAATCCTACTTAGTCGGTTTCTATATGCCGTTTGGTTGGTTCATCTATTACATGACTGCGCCGTTGGCGATTCTTGCGGCTGTCACTGTTGTATTCGCCGGCGATAGAGTCTGGGCGTTTTATGGTAAACATCGATCTGCTTTCAAGAAAAATTGGGTCAGAACCGTGGTAGTGTGCTTAATCGTTGCTATGTCTGTGATGGTTGTTTACCGTTCCGACATAGTTTACGGCAGAATAATGGAAGCCGGCGTTTATTATTCCACTACTGATTTGAAAGCGATGGATGCAGGGCTCTGGCTAAAAGAGCACTATCCGGAGAATACCACGGTGGTTGCAACTGAGGTTCCTGGGTTCTGGTTCCAAGAATTCTCGGGCAAAGATGTGATTGCGCAGACGGATTTGACGGTGCAGCGAACAGAAATCGCTGAAGCTGTTTTGACTTTATCCTATGAGTTGGAGCACCCACAAACTTTGTTTAAAGCCTACCAAGCCAAAGGCGACACGCTAGATGAGAACTATGTTTCTATAGATGAGATTTGGACTCGGGTTTCATCTACTTCGGGAAGCGGCGACGCCCTCAACTACACCTTAAACGGCGTGAACCATGAGTATCGGCTTTCAGAGTTAAGCAAAGAAATCGTTTTCCAAAACCAAACTTCGCCCAAAAGCTTAACGTTTGTTTTCTCAAACAACGACATAGAAGTAACCAAAACCATAACCATCCAAAACACCAGTTACCCCTTAGACGTGTCTTGGACTTTGACTCCGCTTAAGGGTCAAGTTAGCGATGCCAGTTTGTATTTAACGACGAATTTTGATTTGCGTTGGCAGTTTGAACAAGCGGATATTCCGGGTTTGTTGGATTGGGTTAATCCTTGGGATGCACCTGCACCCATCAAGACAGCAAACGGAAACTATGGGGAGCAAAATTCGTGGGCAGTGGCTTCTTTTGCAGGTGTAAACTTGAAAGATAACTACCTTGGCGTATACGATGGCACTAACCAGATTGGGTTTGCGTTCAAGTTTGTGGATTTGCCTGATTGGGGAAACATCGGTGCATTGGGCAATCGCCAAATTGATGCAGTCAGGTTCCAATACAACTTCGGCGACATCGCAGCTAACCAGACGGTTATGAGGTCTTATCAGGAGTTGTCTTTGTCAGGGAGCAGTTATCCCACACTTAACCGTGAAGCGCTGCAGGGATTATTCGATTATAAAGCAGCAGAGTTTGCGGTTAAATCACGGGACTTTAGTTATTACATCGCAGCCAACAACATCGGCTTCATTGTGTATGACAAGAATGAGTTGGATACTCAGGTGATTAACAGCAAGCTGTTGCAGTTGGTTTACTCTAACGACCGATATGTGATTTTTAAAATCCTAAGATGAAGCGGTACTAAGCTTTGTTGCTCTGCCGAGGACCCCCCTCCCTTATATATAGAATAACAAATGCAGCTTAACCCCAATGAAACAACGGCATTCATTGAATATTCACTATGCAAATGCAATGCTTGTTGGGTTTAGCTTGTGCTTAGTGCACGTTTGCCACCCGTGCGATTCCAAGATAGCGGATCAGCTATGGGAGACAGCGTTGTTTTTTGGATTTACGATTAATAGTTCTCACCGGTTCCCAGATAACTTCAGAATACGACCCCGGCACAATCAAATCCATAAATTCAGAACGCAAATTAGGCTGCCCCACAACCTCAACAAAACCGTTCTCCCACGATTCAGCCTCGGCTAAACTCTCAAATTTCCACATAGCCGTAAACCCGCCGACACATCCGCCATATTTGTGGCTTAAAACCCTAAGCGACTTAACACCCCTAAACAGGTTCGGCTGCTTCTTCATCGAAGACACCAGCTTTTTGCCCCAAGCATTGTGTTCACTGAGTTTGTCTGGTTTAACAACGTAGGTTCTTACAAGAAAAACAGTCATTGGTATTCCCAGTTTATGTTAAGGGTTTCAAGGTAAAAAATTGTTTGCTAATGGTTGTTTGTAGCAGTGATGTGCGGGTAACATAGCGGGGGCTTGATTGATAAAGCATTTAAGCGGTCAAAGGCATAGGCAGGGTCTGAGTGAAGCAAACAGTTGAAGATCACTAGAATTATTCTACCAATCCTTTTGACAGCAGCTCTCTTAGCCAGTCTGTCGCCTGCATTGTGCTGGAGCAACGGCGGCTACTCAGCAGACACAACCCACCCCGACTATGGAACCCATGACTGGATAGCCCAGCACGCCCTCGATTACCTCCCAGCAGAGGAAAAACAGTACATCACCGGCAATTTAGCAACTTACCTCTATGGCACAGAATTGCCCGATCTCCCAACCACTCAAGGCGGCATCGGCGACACCACAAAACACCATGTTTACTACTCGGCTGCAGGCGTCTTGATGGATAATGCTTCTGCACAGCGAGCCCAAACCGAATATGGCAAAGCCTTGGCGTTTCTAAAAGCCAATGACTTCGTGAACGCCTCAAGAACTGCTGGAACAATGACCCACTACATTGCAGATGTAGCAGTGTTTGGGCATGTTATGGGTGTGAACACCGATTGGGGTGCAGAAGGCGACAATACACATTCAAACTATGAAAACTACGTAACCGATAAAACCGATATGTATGATTCAAGCTTTGATGTGTACTTGCATTTCGACGGCAGCCTAACCACTGGTTCCGCATTTGACGCGGCGAAAAATATTGCTTACAACACCACTTTTGGGGATAGCGGCTCCTTAACATGTACTTGGATGAATGCCAATTACGATTGGAGCAGTCGCAGTTTTAAGGACCGTTGTGGGGAATCGCTGAATCTGGCTGTGAATGCCGTTGCGGATGTTTTGCATACGCTCTATATGGACTCATCGCCTGCACCAACGCCTACTTCGGCAGTAAGCCCTGCAGTAACGCCAACTCCAACCGCCAGTCCCACTGCGGCGCCAACGCCTGCAACATCACCCACTATTACGCCTTCCCAGACGCCAACAGCACCAGAATTCCCAGCAATCCAAATCCTAATAGCCATAATGTTAGCTGTCATCGTGTTGGCTGTCGTCTACAAGAAACAAACACAGAAAAAATAGGCAAGTTATCACTTAATATCTGTGGATTTGCCCTGGATACAGTAATACATTTGGTTTAGCGAATCATTTTTCCAGACTGGGCAAGTGGGGCAAGTGCAACCATCGGATTTGGCTTTTTCTTTCGCTTTACCCCTAGCACAAAAAAGAGTATCCGTTAACTTCGATTTCGTGTATGTTTGACAAGAAGGGCATATGCAAAGCTGTACGTTTTCTTGATTGTCTGGAACTATATTACCCAAAAATTCACCAAAACAACAATCTGCAAAAGGATAATAATACTTTGTGATTGGAGAGAATCAGCAACGGATTAGATGCCTTTGGTGCCGAACTTGTTGTGATGGGTGAAGTCTTCTATGTTGCGGCGGACCCTGAAGCTTTTGGTTGCTGCTGTTGGGTATCCTAAGCGGCATGCGTAAGCAATTTTTAGGAATTCAGGTGCATTTAGTAGCTGTTTTAGTTCAGTCTCAACGGGTGCAGTGGCAAATGAGCTCAGAATCTGCATGCTAACGCCCAAAGATTGAGCCATGAGCCAAATGTTTTCCATAAGGCACCCTAAACTTATGAAGCCTAAAACGTCGCCGCCTGATGCAGGGGCTCTTTTGCGGGAATCATATAGGACCAATAGCAGGGTTGGGCTGCCCCTGACGGATTGGGTAAGCGGTATAGATGCGGCTTCTGCGGCGACTTGAGGGATTTTGGCTGGGTCAACCCAAGCTGGAGGAAAACCAGATGCTAAAATTCCAGTTTTCTTCTCTGACAGTTCCTCTTTTGTGAAGGAGAGTTGTTCATAGTTTTCGCGGAGGAATTCTTCTGAGATGTGCTGCTTGATTTTTCCGATTTCTTCAAGGACGGCTTTGTCGTCGATTACTATGATTTCGTAGTTTTGCATGTTGTGGGCGGTTGGGGTCCATTTTGCGGCTTCTAAGATGAGTTTTAAGTGGTCTTTTGGTATCGGATGGTTTGGGTCGAAGGGTATGCGGGCGGATTGGCGGTGTTGGATGATTTTTAAAAATTCGCTCATTACATCCTCACTAGTCACTTGGGACTGCTTGAAAATGAACTTTTGCTGTTTTAACAGAGCTAAAAAGTTAAAGACATCATTATCACTATTTTATGTGGTGATGCCTAATTCTTTCTGCATCAATCCTAATTCCAGTCCCAACATACACCGAATACATAATTTGCCCAAAATGTGGCTCACAGGTAACCGCAGTTTCTAACTATTGCAACTACTGTGGCACAGCACTCAAACCGCCGCAGATTATTCTAAAAATCTGTCCAAAATGCAAGAACCGAATTCCTGAAGCAGCGCATTTTTGCCCTGAATGCGGACAAAAACAGTAAAAAATAAAAAGAAAAAGAAAGAAAGATTATGGTTGAGGCTGAGGCTGTTTCTTTTTTCTTCTCATCAGCACAACAACAGCAGCCAATAATACCACTATTATTATTGCGATGATTGCGCCGATTATCCAAAACGGAATTCCCCCAGCCATTGGGCCATTCTCGATTGCTGCAACGCCTGATGCGTCGGTAACAATAAGGAACGCATGGCACGTCGATGAATCCGCAGATTCTACTTCGCCAGATATTGCGTAGCCGCCCTCAGCGGTTTGTGTTACAGCCCATCCGTAGTAGTCTTTGTCTGCGCCGTAGGTTTTGTTCCACATTGTCATGCCGTTTACATCGACTTTAACCAGCCACGCCGCAGCGTTACCGTTTGTGCCGTAAGAGTATGTGTAGCCGCCTAATGCGTAGCCGTCGGGTGTTTTGACGCCGTACCAGCCGCTGTCGTCTTGTGGTCCGCCGTAGGTGTAGTTCCACATCATGCCGCCCATTGCGTCAGTCATAAATAGCCATATGTCGGCTTCGCCTGCACCGAAAGAGTGGGTTATGCCGTCGATTACATAATCGGTGCCAGTGGTTTCAAAGGCCTGATAGGCTACATCTACGTCTGCTCCGCCGTAGGTTTTGGCCCATTGCTGAGTGCCTGCGGAATCGACTTTTATGACCCAAGCATCGTATTTGCCTGCGCCGGTGCTGTTTGTGAAGCCAGCCAGGACATATCCGCCTTCAGAGGTTTTTGTTATGCCGTACAAACCGTCGTCACCATTTCCGCCATAGGTTTTCTGCCATTGCAGGTTACCGGATGAGTCGACTTTTAGTAGCCAACCGTCAGCTATGCCTTCTGAGGTGCAGGTTAACCCTGTTACGAGGTAGCCGCCGTCAGAGGTCTGGAGTAGCATCCAGCCTTCATCGTCGTATACGCCGCCATAGGTTTGGTTCCATAGCATGTTACCTTCTGAGTCAGTTTTTATTAGCCAAATATCCTCTTCTCCTGCTCCGTAGGAGGTGGTGGCACCTACCACCGCGTAGCCGCCGTCACTTGTTCCGATTACGTTGAATCCGGATTCGTTGCCTGCTCCACCATAGTGCTTATTCCAAGCTACTGCTCCGTCGCTGTTGACTTTGAACATCCATAAATCTTCACCGACTGCACCGTAGCCTTCTGTGCTACCGACTATGATGTGACCGCCATCCATGATTCCAATGTTGCATATTGCGCCGTCGTATTGGCTTTCACCGTAGGTCCATATGCCTGTGGTTGCCCCTTGAGACAGTTGTGTTGTTACTCCTAAGCATAGGAGACTGATTAATAGTAAAATTGCTAATTTTCTTGTTTTTTTCATTTTGCTTTCGTTTCCCCTGAATTTCTTGTTTATTGTAAACGCATTAGCGCTGATTCGTAATATAAAATATACCCTGAAACGAAAGTGAAAATTAGAGTTGGTGCGGTTGCCGGGATTTGAACCCGGGTAGCCAGCTTGGGAAGCTGGAGTCCTACCGAGCTAGACTACAGCCGCACGTGTTGCTTGTTTTTTGTTGGGTTTCGGGGAATATATTGGTTCTTGTAGAGTATTCAAGTTCAATAATAGTGCTTTATATCTTTGAGCTTTATTGAGAGATTGGAGAAGAATCAACTAATCGGTAACTCGAGGAGGAGTAAGGTTGGGTAAAGTAGTGTTGATTATCGATGCTGATGCCGGCATTACGCGGACGTTTGAACGGATTTTGGAGAGGAACGGTTACAGTGCGGATGTTGCGCATAGCGGAGAGGAGGCATTGCAGAAGATGGGTTTGAATCATTATGATGTGGCGTTGGTTGATTTCTGCCTATCCGACACTGAGGGCTTAGGCTTTCTTGAGAAGCTAAAGGAAAGGGATAACGAAACGGCGAGGATAGTCCTCACAAGTTCTATTGTGAGTGTGTCCAATAGTGCTGAATTGGCGGATGCGTACTTATTGAAACCTGTAAAGCCTCAGGAGTTGTTGGCTATTATAGAGCAAAAAACCAAGGGTGCACATGAGTAAGTTAACATAAACTACTCAATTCCGTATACGATAGCATACCCCAACACCCTAAAAACCCATGCATCCAACCGCAGGGTTATTCCAGTATCCTACCCGCATCCACCACGTACCCACTATTGCCCAGTTCACGGATGAGGGCAAGCTTCCAGCTATCAAGCGCATCAAACGCTACCGTTTTCATGCCTTCAAAATCAGTGGGCGGCTCAAAGTTCAAGCATTCCTTAAAGAAAACAAGCACATTTGCCTTTCCGAGTTTGCCCAGCAGGTAGCCTAATTCGAAAACCACTTCTTGCCGGGGCTTAAGCTTGCGTGTGGTAGAGTCTTCGTTTTTGGCGTAAGCAAAATCGTCAGGCGACAGCAAAACCACGGCAAAACCGACATCGGCATAGTCTGCAGAGCGTTCTAGGAGTTTTCTGCCGTGGCTTGGCTCCTCACATAACAGGACAGGAATGAGCCAAAGCTTACTCAGAGCTGAGGTTATTGCTTTTTTCATTTCATCGTCTGCGCCACAAACCACAAGGATCCTGCGTTTTGCCGAAGAGGATGCTACCGACTGTGCGGTTACTGTTTGGGGTTTAGCCAAATATTTTTCTGTGCAAAGATAGGCGCCTTTGACTTTCCCTTTTTCGATGCTGTCTACTACGTATTTTTTGTCTTTGGCAGCTATAAGCGTCTCTTGGTTGGGCAACCATAGCATGTTGGCAGATTCGTAGGACCAGAACAGGACGGTTTTAGTGACTTTGAGGGGGTTAAGGAGCCTGCCCAGAAACCAGAAGGGTTTGCCGGCACTGAAGGGTTCTGAAAAAGTGCGCACTAGTTCTTCTTGGGTGATGTTGAATCGGAATCCGCCTTTTTCCGTTTCACTGTATTCTATGTAGATGTGGTATTTGGGCGTCGGCATGTGAATCAAAGTGTATTGTGCTGGTTATGTGCACTAAAACGTTGCCCTGCTGCCTTCTGTTTGCGGTTTGCTCCATAACCAACCTTCAACCCAAAGCAAATGCAGAACCCAAAAAGCAGCCGTCAGCAAAGCCCACGGGAAGAAGAAGGGTATAGGAGGTCTCTGCCTTCTTCTAAGACTAGAAAAACCAAAAATCAAACAACCCAGCATCCACAGACACCAGCCCCAAACGTAATCGTTATCAGACAGAAACCTACACAATTAGCGTACAGGCGAACCAGTATGCCCAAAAACTACACCTACACAGACGCCGGCGTCAACCGAGCCCAACGCGTCGAATCCAAAAAAGCACTCTCAAGCCTCAAAGAAACCTATAAGCACATTGGCTTCGGCGGCATCATGCATTTGCCCTACAGTAACATTTTTCCAGTCGGTGAAGACACGTTTTTGGACCTTGAGATCGAAGGTGTCGGCACTAAAGTCCTAATCGCTGAACTCGCCGAAAAATATGACACCATCGGCATCGACGCCGTAGCTATGGTGGTAAATGATGTTATACGCAGCGGCGCAACACCGCTCGCCCTCGCAGATAACATTCACGCAGTAGCGAGTGAACCTAAACTCGTCAACGCATGGCTCAAAGGCTTAATCTCGGGCGCAGAGCAATCCGAATGCCCAATAGTGAACGGCGAAACAGGTGACGTCGCAGAAATCATCAAGGGCATTAAACCCAACTCAGGTTTTGACATGGTTGCCTCCTGCGTGGGCAAAGTGGAGCGCCAAAACATCATAACCGGCGAAGACATAAAACCAGACGACCCCATCATCGGATTAGCCAGCAGCGGCGTCCACAGCAATGGCATCACGCTTGTACGCAAGATTCTATTCAAGCAGTGGGGAGGCAAATACGACGCGACCGACATCCCAGAGGGTTTAGACCGCGAAGTAGCGCTTGAAGTTTTGGAACCCACCAAAATCTACGTTAAAGCGCTGCTCAAGTTAGCACGGGAAGTCAAGGTTAAAGGCGCAGTCCACATTACAGGCGACGGCTACACCAAATTCAACAACCTCGCCAACTTCTCACCGGGCATCGGCTTCAAATTCACCAATTTCACACCCCAACCAATCTTTGGCTTAATCCAGAAAACCGCCGCCGAATTAGGTTACACAGTAACTGACGAGGAAATGTTCAAAACCTTTAACATGGGCTGGGGCTTTGGCATCATCGTCGACAAAAGCGACATCGACAAAGCCATGAATGTACTGGAACAGGACAGCATCACACCACAGCGAATCGGCAAAGTAACCAACAAAGAACGCGTCGTCGAGATAGAGCACGGTAAGAAACACATGATTCTATCGTAGAGTTTTGCAGTGTTTGTGGCGAAAGCGTTTAAATCCCGATTGCTTAATTTAGAGGACTATGAAATACGCTGCCAAAATCGAAGTCAGCCTCAAACCCGGACACAGCAACCCGGAAGGCGAAACCACCGCAAGACTCCTCATCGAACTCGGCTATAGAGTAGAAGCCGTTGATGTCAGCAAAGTCTACACTGTCTTTTTGGAAGCAACCTCTCCTGCTGAAGCGAAGGCGAAAGCGGAAGAAATGAGCAAACGCCTACTGGCTAACCCAACTAAAGACAACTACACAATCAGCGTTGTTGAACAGAAATGAACGCCGACCTCATTGCACAGCGCAAAAACAGCCCTGTTCTAGAAATCCAAACAGCCAAAGCCACACCCGAGCAGTTAGCTGAAATCAACAGCGAACTCGCATTGGGCTTCAGTGCAGAGGAACTATCGGTTATTCAAGCTTACTTCAAAAAAGAAAACCGCAACCCAACCGACGTCGAGTTGCAAACGATTAGCCAATCGTGGAGTGAACACTGCTGCCACAAAACCTTCAAAGGCAAAATCAAACTCGACGGCAAAGAAATCAACAGCCTATTCAAAACATACCTAGCCAAAGCAACGAAGGAAATTAAGGCGCCATGGTGCTTTAGCGTTTTTGAAGACAACGCGGGGATTGTCAAATTCGATAAGGGCTATGGCATCGCAGCGAAAGTGGAAACCCACAATCACCCCTCAGCGGTGGAGCCTTTTGGCGGTGCAGCAACAGGTGTCGGCGGCGTCATCCGAGACATCTTAGGCGTATGGGCAGACCCAATCGCATGCACAGACGTCTTAGGTTTTGGTCCCCTAGATTATGATTATAACAAGTTACCTGCAGGCGTAAAACACCCCAAATACATCTATCGGGGCGTCACCGCAGGCATCAGCGCATATGGCAATAACATGGGCATCCCAACCGTTAACGGCGCAATATACTTCGACGAATCCTACACAGGAAACGTCGTCGTCTACTGCGGCTGCATCGGACTACTCCCACTCGACAAATACGTTAAAAGCGCCAAAGTCGGCGACTACATAGTATTATCAGGCGGAAAAACAGGACGCGACGGCATCCACGGCGTAACCTTCGCATCAGCCGAACTCACCGAAAAATCAGAGGAAATCAGCCGCCCAGCAGTCCAAATCGCCGATCCCATCGAGGAAGAGAAAGTCAAACGGGCAGTGGTTGCAATCCGAGACTTACAATTGGGCTCAGCTATAACTGACATAGGCGGCGGAGGCTTATCCTCAGCTGTGGGCGAAACAGGTGAACGCTTCAACTGCGGAGTCGCGGTTGACCTTGGCAAAGTTCCCTTGAAATATCAGGGATTGTCGCCTTGGGAGATTTATCTTTCTGAATCACAAGAACGCATGCTCATGACTATACCTGCCGAGAACTTGGAGCGGGTTATGACGATTTTCGAAAGAGAAGATGTCCTCGCAACAGCTATTGGTCAACTTATTCCAGAGAGACGATTGCAGCTCAGCTACAACGGCGAGTTAGTCTCAGACATCGACATGGAATTCCTCTTCAGCCCATGTGAAACCACTAAAATCGCCACAATCGAAACACCCAAACTTGTGGAACCAGAGTTTGCGGAGCCAGCTGACCTCACAGAAACACTTCTGCAACTGCTTGCGGCGCCCAACATTGCCAGCAAAGAAGCAGTAATCCGCACCTACGACCATGAAGTCAAAGGCAACACCCTACTCAAGCCATTGCAAGGCGATTATGCTGGACCCAACGATGCGGCAGTGCTCAAACCAGTCGATGACTCCATCAAAGGCTTAGTCATCAGCTGCGGCATGAACCCAAACTACGGCAAAATCGATCCATACTGGATGGCAGCTTCAGCAATCGACGAAGCCATACGCAACAACATCGCAGTAGGCGGCAGAAGAATCGCCATCTTAGACAACTTCACCTGGGGCAACCCAGAAAAAACAGAACGCCTCGGCTCACTAGTACGCGCCTGTGAAGCATGCTACGACTTTGCAGTCATGTTCAAAACACCGTTTATCTCAGGCAAAGACAGCCTCTACAACGAATCCCCACTCGGACCCGTAACCCCAACATTGCTCATCACAGCAATCGGCGTTAACCCCAACATCGAATTAACCGTCTCCGTTGACCTCAAAGAAGCAGGCAACCCCATCTACATCATAGGCGAAACCTATCCTGAACTAGGCGGCAGCGAATATTACAAACTCAAAGGTTACTTAGGCGCGTCTGTGCCTAAAGTGCACGGCGGCAAAGCTAAACGCACGTTTAATGTGGTTACTAAAGCCATCGATTTTGGCATGGTGAAATCGTGCCATGACCTCTCCGAGGGCGGATTGGCGGTGGCTGCGGCGGAGATGGCGTTTGCAAGCGGCTTAGGCTTAGAAATTAACCTGCAAATGGTACCCGTCAAAGATGTAGCGCGCAACGATTTTGTGCTGTTCTCAGAATCCAACAGCCGCTTCCTAATCGAAGTCGCACAAAGGGACAAAGAGGACTTCGAAGAACTTATGAAAGGCAAAAACTGCAGCCAAATCGGCATAGTAACCAAAGAACCAAAACTAAGCATAACTGGCTTAAACGGCGAAATCGTCGTTGATGCACCGCTGGATAAGCTGCGGCAAAGCTGGAAAAAAACCCTCAACCCAGAGGAGACAACACAATGAACCACGAAGACATCAAAGTCTGCGTACTACGCGTTGGCGGAACTAACTGCGACGCCGAAACCCAAAGAGCATTCACTGAACTCGGTGTACAAGCTGAAGTTGTCCAAGTCAGCGACATGATCAAACGCCGCAACCTACTCGACTATAGCATGCTGGTTTTCCCAGGCGGCTTCTCGTATGGTGACTATGTGCGTTCAGGCGTCATCTTCGCAAGGCACCTCTCAGCGAATCTGGGCAAAGAAATCCAAAGCTTCGTTGACGAAGGCAGACCCATCCTTGGCATATGTAACGGCTTCCAAATCTTGGTTGAATACGGTTTGCTACCAGGTTTCGAGGGCATCAGCGATTACCCCGAAGCTACATTGACCACTAATGAACCAGCAGGTTTCAAATGTAAATGGGTTTACCTCAAACAGGAGAACAAAGGCAAATGCGCCTTCACCGACGGCATTCCACAAGGCAAAACCATCCAGTTACCAATTGCGCATGGCGAAGGCAGACTACTATTCCCCAAAGAAAAAGAAGAAGCATTGCTCAAGAAGCTCGTTGACGAGGACATGCTTGTTTTCCGTTACTGCAGCAAAGACGGCACAGTAGCAGAAGGCAAATACCCCCAAAACCCCAACGGCAGCTTCTATGACATAGCAGGCATATGCAACAAGGAAGGCAACATCTTCGGTTTGATGCCGCATCCTGAGAGGGCGATGTATTGGTGGCAGCTGCCAGGCTGGACAAAAGAAAGCCAGATGCTTCAGTATGGTCACGGAAAATACATTTTCCAAAGCATCATCAACAAACTAACCAAAACTTGTTCGAAGAGCACATTTGGGAGTACGTTTGCTGTACCAGTTGGAAGCGAAATTTAGGCTTTCTACTTTTTTAGCCCCTCTTTTGTTTTTTCTCAGGGTGTTGTTGGCGAAAAGCTGCTATACACAACAACAACCAACAGCTTGTGTTTTTGATTGCTTTTTAGCATCTGCGTCCCTTCCTTATTGCAGGATGGTTGTGGCTGATTCCTCAAGCAGGTAACCGAATTTTGATAACTGTTGGGATAATCGTTTTTTCTCCACACACCCAACATAGCTCCATGCACAAACCACCGCGGTGTGGATGTGGAAGCATTTACCGCTCCTCTTTTAGAACACTCATCTTTCTATATAGTTTCTATTTTCTACTAACATATTTCTCTTATCTCTAAATAGACAATTAAAGAGTGGAGAGCAAAATGCAAACACTTCAATCCACCCCAATAAAATTCACCTGCCCACTATGTGAAAAAAGCTTTGAGTATGACCAAGTCGGGGAATACCAGCTTGTTCCATGCCCAGTATGTGGAGGCAACTTAGTTACCGTGAATAAAGGCAGAGGCTTAGAACTGGAGTACTTCGAATTCTAAGTAAGGAGTAAGGAGAAAACCGAGTTGAAGGTAAAATGTGTTGGATGCGACGGAAAATTCGATTTTCACCCCGAGAACTTTTCTGACCACGAAATAGTCTTTTGCCCAGTTTGCGGTCTTGACCATACCGTAAACAAGAGAAAAAGGCAGGTTATTGCCTTACCGATTGCATAAAAGAGTTGAAAAGGAAGAGAAAGCGGTTGGATAGCGACATGCTAACCGAGGTATGCTAAATCTTCTTCTTTTGGCAAACCGTCGCGCGCACCCATCTTCATTACGCTTTTAGCCGCCACAAAATTGCCTATTCTACCGCACTCGCCCAATGTTCTGTTCTGGATTAAACCGTAGAGGAAGCCTGCGTTGAATGCGTCACCTGCGCCTGTTGTGTCGACTACTGGAACCTTGAAGGGCGCTATAGTTTTCTTTTCTTCGCCGTTAGTGACATAGCAGCCTTTATCGCCCAGTTTAACTGCGACGATTTTAACGCCTGCACCGATTAGCATAGCTGCGCCTTCGGGAATGTCCGATTCGCCAGTTATGAGTTTAAGTTCTACGGCGTTTGGCATCATCACAAAGCTGTTTTGGATTATGGGTTCGATTGCTGAGAAGCCCTTCTGTGCATAGAGGGAGCCTGGGTCGAAGCTGATTTTGACGCCTTCAGGCAAGCCGCTTAGGACTTTCTTTTGGGCTCGGAAAGATTTTTCGCCAACAAAGGAAGACAGGTGCAGATATTTCGGTTTGTGAAACGTATTCATATTGGAGTTCTCTGGGTTCGATGATGTCGTTTACGCCTGGGTTAATGTAGAGTGCTCTTGCGCCTTTTTTGTCTACGAAGCCGAGGCAGACGCCGCTTTTGCCTTTTGGCGAGTGGATGATGCCGTCGGTGTTTACGCCTTCGGCTTTGAAGCAGTCAATTTGGAGGTTGCCTTCGTGGTCATCTGCGACTTTGCCGATGAAGCCCACTTTGCAGCCAAGACGCGCTAACCCAACGATGGTGTTTGCTGCTGAACCGCCGCAGGCTTCTGTGTAGTCGCGGATGAAGCTTTCCTCTTCAGCACCAGCGATTTTGTCAACTTTTAGCAATGTGTCAACGTTGAGTGCGCCGAAACCGATAACATCAAACTTTGTCATACAAACAACTCATTTAATTGTATTTTATATTCGCCTAGTTTGCCGCCATAGTTGCCTGCGGAGACACGTACTACGCCTTCTATGTCTACGACTGCTTTGATTCCTACTTTAGTGGCTTCTTTAATTGCATCAAGGGACATTCCGTCGTAGACGATTTCTGCGATGTAGCCCACTCCGTTTGGAACTAATGATTCCTTGCCTAAACGTTTCTTGAGTGAGGGGCAATAGAGGTGGTTGGTTGTGGGACCAATCTGTGGGAAATGGGTTTCGGGTTTGGAACCTGCTGAGCAGATGTCAAAGGTGGTTACTGCGCCATGCACTTTGTGAATTGCCTTTAATGCTCTTGCGCCTGCTTCTTTGAGGGCGTCTTTGGTGGTGCACATTATCCAGAAGTTGCCGCCCATAACTCCGCGGGCATAGCCAATGTAGCGTTCGATAACGAAGTCTGGAACCATCAAGGGGACAACGATGACTTCTCTGCCATTACGTTGCTCTACCCATTCGTAGCCGTCGCCGCAGTGACCTACACGCTCCATCATGTCGAGTTTGCCTTCAGATCTTGGCAGTGCATCGTAGACTGCTGTGAAGGGTTTAACGAGTATGTCTTGGCGGATGCGGTAAGAGAGTTCAGTCTCGAATTTCTTGAGTGATTCGGGGAAGGTCTTTTTTGGGTTGATTTCGCCCCAGAACTGTAAAATGGCGCCTTGGCGTCCGTCGGGGGTTTGTTTTTCGGTGAGGTATTTTTCTATGCCGCCCTCGGTTCTGCCAATCACAACGGATGGTGTTGCGGTTGCATCTTCAGCTGCTTTCCGCACGGTTTCCAAATCGTCTGCAGTAACGATTACGCGGCAGAAAATGCCTGCGAATGCTTCAATGTAAGTATCATCAATTTTTTTATTCAATTAACCCAATCTTCCTATGCTTATGCCTCTAACTTGTTTTCTGAACGCGCTGCTCTCTTTGACTATTATGTCCATATTTTTGGTTGTGACTATTTGAACCTTCGGCAGGGTTTCTGGGTATAGTTTGGTGAGTTGTTTGAGTAATGCTTCGTCTACGTGGTTTTGTTTTAGGGTTTCAATGTTCCATGCGCTCAGGGCTTTGATGGTTTGTTCTTTGCCGTATTTGCAGAATAAGTCGGCGATTACAGCGGTTACTATGTTGCTTTCGGATTGTACTGCTACTTCAGCGTTTTTGACGGCGTAGTTGTTGCCGTTGAAGGATACCGATAAGCCGCCGTTAGCCCGCACCAGTTTGAAGGCTTCTACGTCGGTTATGCTGTCGCCCACATACATAACATCCGCAAGTTCGGCGTGGAGGCGTTTTGCTGCGTCACGGATGGATTCTGCTTTCTGTTCCCCACCAACGGTTACCACGTCAGTGAGCAATTTGCCCACGAACATTTTGGGGATTTCACTCCAGAAAATTTCATCCAACCGCTGAATGAGTGTTTGGTCGCAGTGCGAAAAATCTTCAATGCAGGTTACGCTTGCGGGGATGTCGATTATGCGCATTTGGGCGATTTCCTGCGCGATTACTTTGAGTTGTTCTGTTTCTTGTTGTGTTATGGGGGTTTTGTCGAGGCTTACTTTTGTGCAGTAAGTGTTCTTGTATGGAAAATCAACTGCTTTGCATAGGGCTCGGATGTAGTGTTCGTAGCTGGTGCTAACGATGAAGGCGTCGGCTATCTGCTGCACATGCTGCAGGGTGGTTTGGCTGTTGGCGATTAAGACGATGTTTTGTTCTGAGAACTCTTCCATTTGGCGGTCGGTTATGCCGTATGCTTTGAAGAAGGGCAAAATCAGTTTTAGGGTGCTGCCCGCCGAGTAATCGGGTTTATGAATAATATCGGCGAGTACATCGTCGTATTTGCTTATATTGGCGAAGAGTTTGTCGCCGTTAGGAATAAAATTCTCCGCTAACTCAAAGGCGTTGTCGTTTTTGCTGATGGGTCCTTCGCAGTCGGAGACGAAGAGGCGCTTCAAGCCTTGTTCCTCAACTGCTCCATGTTAGTGACGCTTTTTTGGATGTGGTTTTTGGCTGCGACGTCGGTGCGGTTCCAGAGTGCGCCGCCTGTTATGGCTTTGGCTCCTTCTTGGCTGATTTGGCGGGCTTCCTCGATGCTGTCACCGATGCCTAAGATGCCGATGGCTCTGGATTTGAGGGCGTAGTTTTTGCCGTCTCTGAGTTCCATTGACCCTGGGTAGATGCGGATTTTGTCGCCGTATTTTTTGGTTAGGGCTTCGGCTTTTGAGAGGTCAACGGGAGAATTGACTGTGGCTTTATCCACCAAATTAGGGTGCACATCTGCGTATCCGCCATAGTCAGCTGGAACCTTGTAGGTTAACACGGTCGCTGACTTTTCCATGGCGACGCTCTTGAGGTTGCCTTCTACCATTCTGAGGCAGACATCTGCGAAGTCGTCTTTTATGATTGGGAGCAGGTTCATGATTTCGGGGTCGCCAGGTCGACTGTTAATTTCTAAGATTTTGATGCCTTTGCCCGTGTGCATAAAGGCGAGGTATAGTGGGACTCCGCGGAGTGCGGTTTCGTCGGGGATTTTTGCTTTCCAGCCCCTGAAGACTTTGTCGGCTAACGCCAATTCTGCTTTGCGGTCCTCTGCTGTTAGGAATGGCAGGTAATCTTTGGCGTCCTTGTAGGAACCCATGCCGCCAGTGTTTGGTCCACGGTCATCGTCAAATGCGCGTTTGTAGTCGCGTGTGTCTGGCAATGGGATGAAGTGTTTGCCATCGCAGAAGCCCATGCAACTGGATTCTTCGCCTGGAACTTTTTCCTCGATGATGACTGAGCTGTATTTGAAGTTGGATAGGAAGTGTTCCCAGAGTTGTTCTCGGTTTGCGAAGTGGTCTCCCCAGACGCCGACGCCTTTGCCCAATGCGGGTTTGTCGGGTTTGACTACGGCTTGGTTGTCTAATTCGTCGAGCCACTTGTAAACGGCAACTTTTGCGTCGGCTTCGGTTTTGTAATCGGATGGATTGAAAACTTTGAATCTTGGATTGGCTTCGGGCGCTATCTCTTCGAAGAGCACACGTTGTGCTACTTTGCTTTCTTCGATGGCGTATGCCTTTTTGGGGCAGATAACTGGGATGCCGACTTTGGATTCGATTAAGTCACGGATGCCCTTAATGATGGGATTCTCGGAGCCTACTAAAACAAAATTGAGTTTGTCCTTGTTTGCCTCTGCAAACTTGCAAATCTCATTAACGTCCAAACTTGGAATGACCGCGTGTTTTGTGGCATGCTTAGCGTTGTAGGGGTTGCATTGTTTGTCGGCGACGTAGAGTTCCACTTGATAGTTTTTGCTTCTCAGAAGCGTATCTGCCATAGCGACTTCTCTTGCACCGTAAGAAACCAGTAGGACACCTAGTTTTTCCATCCAAGATACACCGTTACTTGCTCTACTGTGTGAAGGGTCGCTTTATAGCGGTTACGGCTGAACTTCTTCGTTCTCGTAGATTCTGCCCTTTTCTTCGTAGCCTTCTTGGAACCGTTTTTTCATGGCTTCAGCGATTTTTTGTGCGCAGGGCGTGGGATATTTGCCTGTGACGCAGGCTAAGCAGAGTTGGTCTTCAGTTTTGCCTGTGGCTCGGATTAAGCCTTCGAGTGATTGGTAGAGGACGCCGTCGGCGCCGATGATTTTAGCGATTTCCGCCGCATCGTGCCTGCTGCCGACAAGTTGACCGTAGCTGGACATGTCGATGCCATAGAAGCAGGGACCGATGATTCTTGGGAAAGTTACGGAGACATACACTTTTTTGGCTCCTGCCTGACGCATCTTCTCAATAATGACTTTGGTAGTGTCGCCCCTTACGATGCTGTCTTCGGTGATGATGACGTTTTTGCCGGCGACTTTGGAGCCTAAAATGTTAATTTTCTTATCGATCGTCGAATACCGCTCCGCATTAAGCAAGATGAAAGCACGTTCAGTTACGTAGCGGTGACGCCTTGAGCAACGTTCCCATCTTAGCCCTGATTCTTCATGGACGCCCATGGCGGAGTCGTCGCCGGTTTCAGGAACAGACATAATCATGTCACATTCTTTGACGACTTCGGGGTACTCTTTTACGATGTTGCGTCCGAATTCCTCTCGGATTTCATAGACGTATTTGCCGTTGAAAATCGAGTCGGGTCTTGCAAAATAAGCAAACTCAAAAGCACAGAACGCATGCTTGGGGTTCTGGATTACTTGGATTCGTTTAAAACCGTCTTTGGAGGCGATGACGAGTTCGCCGGGGTTTAATTCGAAGTCTCGGACAAAACTGTTCATGTCTAAACTAACGGTTTCTGAGGAAAACGCATAGGTTTTGGCGTTGGGGTCATGTCCAGCGCACAGAGGCTTTATGCCATGTGGGTCTTTGAAAGCGAAGAAGTCGCCGTCGCCGGTTATGCCTGTAACTGAGAAGGCTCCGTCTAAGCTTTCCATAACAGCTTTAGCGGCTGCAACAATGTCTTTGTTTTGTTTGTATGCAAGAAGGAATTTGTGGCAGACTAAGGTCTGAGTCGCAGTTATAGATAAAGTTGGCAAAATTGTCTTGCATCTCTTTTTTGAGAGACCCTGTGTTTACGATGTTGCCGTTGAAGGATAAAGCGACTTGTACTCCATCAGCCGATGCTATGAAGGGCTGTGTGCCTTCCACGATGGATTTGTCGTCGCATTTGCCTGAAGTGGTGTAGCGGACGTTGCCGATGCCGATTGAGCCAGGGAGTCGCCCGAACCATTCGTCTATGGCGCTGCTTTTCACTTTCGGTACAAGATCCAAGCTCTTGTACGCTTTGAATTCTCCATTAGTTAATGTGAGGAAACCATGCGACTGGTGTCCTCGGTGATTCTGTGCCCTTAATCCCCAGTAAACATAGGGGAAAACAGGTTGATTATCGTAATTTATTGCTCCAAAGATACCGCAGCCCATTTTTGGTCCCTTCTAGCTGTGAATGCGCATTAGTGAACGCGGGGGTTTATCAGCTTTTAGTACAAATTTAAGTAAATACTATGGTTTTTTTGACAGCAAACAGTTTGAACTTGACCGCTAATCCGCATGGGAGGTTAAAGCGGGAAGGTCTTTGCACCACTCAGCGATTTTCCTCTCAGTTGTCTCCTTATCTTTGAGAGGTTCAACTAACGATAATACACCTACATATTCATTGTTGGTGAGTAGGGCTTTGGTTTTTTCAATGGCTTTCTGGTTCTCTTTACCACAAGTAAAGAATAGAGCGACTCTTTTGCCTGAGAGGTCGCTGTGGTTGATGTAGGTTCGTAGGGCTGGTGTTGGTGCTGAAGCCCAAACAGGTGTACCCAAAATTATTAAATCATAATCTTTCGGTGAACGTTTGGTTTCCCCTATTTGGGTTTCCTTGCCCTGTGTTGCGTCTTTGCCGCCTGAAAGGAAGCCCAATGAACCGCTGCGTTTCTTGAGGTCAACTACTTCTTCGATATCTGCGCCGATGGTTGCGGCTATAGTTTCTGCCACAAATTTTGCGTTTCCTGTGCGGGTGTAGAAGGCTATGAGCGTTTTCATTTTAGATCAATAGGTTTTTCTTTGTAGTTGTATAAGAAACTTGTCAAACGTAAAAAGAGAGGCATGATTGCCTGTTGTCCTCTTGGAGATGGGGTTTTAGGTTTTCTTGTAGATTTCGATTTTTCTAGAAGTGGGATAATAGTGGGCCGATTATTTTTCTTCTTATGGACTTAGGCCCTACTTTTTCATGTACTCTAAGATCCCAAAGGCGTTGCCTTCGGGGTCAAGCGCCAGAGCCCACCAGCCTAAACCCGGAATCTCCATCTTCTCAACCACAATCTTCCCGCCCAAATCCACGACTTTCTTGCTGTAATCAACAACTGACTCAACCGAGACATAGTTTATGGGTTTGGCTAATTCAGGCATCGCGGCATCCTTCTTCTCATACAAGCCTCCGTTGACGCCGGGGCGAATTGGCATCATGGTATTCTCGTCAACTGGTACGGTGCCGATGAGGTAGTAAGCAGTTGGTCCAGGATACTTATTCATGGTCCAGCCGAAGAGGTCAGAGTAGAACTTGCGCATTTTCTCTATGTCGACAGCTGGAATCTCAAAATGAACGATTGTATGATCCACTAAAATTCACCAAATTCTAGAAAACAAGCGAGAAATAAAAGAATTACTTCCCACCGATTTATCTGTTCCAGAGCTGGAACATTTCGTTCCCTCAATAGAACTAAAACCGCCTTCTCTAATATGCTCTCACGATGCAAGGATGACAAAAAGTAAAATCCTGGTGTTAGTTCTATTCTTTATCACCATAAGTGCAAGTATAATTAATTCTGCCATAGCTACCACCACAGCAGGGACAAGCGACACAAACTTCACAAAGGAAATAATTGCGAATACATGGACTCAAAAGGCACCTATGCCTACCGCAAGAAGTGGACTGGCAATGGCTACGGTAGATGGCAAAATCTATTGTATCGGCGGAAACACAGGTGGCGGTGGAAACCCCGGCACCAACGAAATGTATAACCCAGAAACAGATATCTGGACAACAAAAGCACCAATGCCTACCCATAGAAGCTATTTCGCCATAGCTGTTTATCAGGACAAAATTTACTGCATCGGTGGGTTGGATGGGCATTTTTCTAACACCCAAGCAACCTGGGGAACTGGCTGCACAGTAAACGAAGTTTATGACCCAGCCACTAACACATGGACCACAAAGGCGCCTATGCCCACTGCAAGATGGCATCTCCAAGCAAACGTCATCAACGGGATGATATACCTAGTGGGTGGCGAACCTAACGGAACTCTCAATGAAGCTTATGATCCAACAACGGATACTTGGATAACAAAGGCACCCGTTCAATATCATGAAATAAATTCTCCAACCCTGTTCTTGGCGACTGGCGACGGGGCTTCCGCTACAATTGACAATAAACTCTACTGGATAGGACGTGTACACCAATCCTCCAGCAGCCAAATAGTCACTATAATATATACTCCGGAAAATGACAGTTGGAGCCCACGAGCAAAACCCCCCGTAAACACCAATCCACACAATGCCGTCGCTACAGCAGGCATTTGGGCACCAAAGCGCATCTACATCTTTGACATAAACAGCATGACCGCTTCATATGACCCCTCTGCGGACAATTGGACGCTTAGCAGACATTACTTCTTTTATCATGAAGACTGCGGTATTGGCGTCGCAAACGACAAAGTGTACGCTATCGGAGGAGGCTTTCTCCAATACCATATCACAGGCGAAAACTTGGGACTCTTATACATAACCTCAGCAGGGGATAATGAACAATTTACACCGCCCCAATACGGCACTGTTCCACCTACGATACTCTCGGCTATGCCACAGAATAGCACCTTTACAGTGAAGGATTCACTGATTTTCACCACAAACAAACCCTTAACATCCATGAGTTACAGCTTAGACAAACAAAACAACGTCACATTCACAGGAAACCTCACCCTATCCGAGGTACCGGCAGGACCACACAACATAACGGTCTATGCAGCTGACACGTTTGGAAACGTAGGCATATCAGAAACATTCTATTTCACGGTAGAGCCAGAGCCTTTTCCGTTTATTATTGTTGGGGTTGTGTTGGCAGTGGCAGCTATTGCTGTTGCCGGTTTACTGGTCTATTTCAGGGGAGCCAAGCAAAGCTTCGCCCTGAGAACATTTGTCCCCTAAAGGCCCGTTGGGCTATGTTCCAGCGATGGAACAGGTTGTTCCTCGGGTAGAACTAAAGAGAGCTTCCACATATACCAATCATACGGTGAGGAGCGTTGGATAAACGACATATCGCATTACTAGTTCTTTTTTTAGCAATAACCTCAAGCTTAACGGTAATTAATCCGGTTTTGGGCAGTTCATCTTCCCCAACAAACGAAGGGGTAACTGAGAATACATCGACAGAAAAAGCACCCATGCCTACACCAAGATTTGGTATGCGGGTGGCAGTCGTGAACAGCAAAATCTATGTGTTAGGAGGATACGACAAAGAATGGAAGGTTTTACAGGTCAACGAAGTGTATGACCCAGCAACGAACACGGGGACAACCAAAGCACCAATGCCAACATCACGAGCGGATTTTGCCATAGCAGTTTACCGGAACAAAATCTACTGCATCGGAGGAAATATTGGAGGAGCAGTCTACGATAACAAAATTAGTGATTGGCAGTATCTGCGGGTAAACGAAGTGTATGATCCGGCAACGGACACTTGGGAAAATAAAGCGCCACTACCCACCATAACAAGGGCAGGAATGAATGCCGAAGTTGCCAATGGCTCAATCTACGTAATAGGCGGCAACCCGAATGCAACCCTCAACGAGGCTTACAACCCAGAAACGGACACCTGGAGCACGAAAGCATCCATCCAATACTACCAAGAAACCAACCAGTCAATAGCACAGTTTACCGTGGAACCTGGCCACAGCTACTTTGGCTGTGCATCCACAGTAACGCTTGATGAAAAAATATATTGGATAGGCGATATGCGTTCAACAGATCATCGTCGACAGTTCATGCTTGTTTATAACCCAATAAATGAAAGTTGGAGCGCTGGAACTCAGCCACCTGCCCTAGCCATTCTACGAACTGCAATTGCTACAACAGGCGTGTGGGCACCTAAACAAATCTACGTTGTCAGCCCAGTGAGAGTAGTGTATGATCCAGCAACCCGCAACTGGTCTTCGGGAACAGAAATTCCATATCAGGATGGCTCAGGATATGCGGTTGTAAATGACAAGATATACTGTTTCGGAGGCAGGTACATGAGTACGAGAGTTGTTGCTCCAGGTTTTGCCATTTTTACGGGAGAGGTAATAACCGCTGACAATAAAGAATACATACCTTTTGGCTACGGAACTATCCCACCTGAGGTATCTGCGGTCTCAGTTCAGAACAGCGTCAACGTTAGAGGGGATGTCTCCTTTAATTATTCAGTCAACAAACCGACTCAACGTATATACTATAGTTTAGACGGCGCAGACAACCAAACTGTCACGGGGAACTTTACTTTAACAGAGCTTGCTTTGGGTTGGCATAACATAAGAATCTACGCCGTCGATAGCTTTGGAAACGTAGGCGGCTCAGATACCATCAGCTTTACTGTGGAGGCTCAGCTCTTAGTAGGAATTATTGCGGGTGCAACGGTGGCGGTTATTGTCTGCGTTGCCGGGGTGCTTGTTTACTTCAATAGAAAAAAGAGACAATCAACCTAAGGCAATTACGCCTTTGTCTTCTTCAAGCGAAAGGTGTTCCAACTCGGGAACAGCATGTTCCTTGAATAGAACTAAATCCACCACAGACCACACGTATAACAGTGTATAGCCATGAAGAAAGCCGCGTTAGCGCTCCTTGCACTTATTGCCTTCTTTCCCAGTATAATCGCCAGCCCCGCTTTGGCATTGGATGAACCTAACTCTTCCCAGAAACCCCAAGAGGATTCATGGACTACAATGGCTACGATGCCTACACCAAGAGTTTTGCTTGGAATAGCAGTAGTAAACGACAGAATATACACTATAGCGGGAAACAACCAATGGGGCAAAACGCTAACAGTCAACGAAATGTATGATCCCATAACAAATACATGGATAACAAAAGCTCCGGTTCCAATCACAAGAAGAGATTTTGCCACCGCAGTTTACCAAAATAAAATCTACTGCATAGGGGGATACACCAAAAATTCGACTGATACAGCATGGCAACCGAGTGGCATAAACCAAGTATATGACACAGCAACCGACACATGGGAAACTAAGTCTCCTATGCCTATAGACAGATGGCAACTTGACGCATATACCATAAACAATAAAATCTATCTGGTAGGAGGCGAACCTGACGCAAGCCTCAACATGGTTTACGACCCATTGGCTGACAACTGGACAACAGCAAGCCCCATTCAATACAGTGAAATAGTCAACTATGGCTGGCCACCCGTAACCTATAACGGAGCCTATGGCATTTCAGCAGCCCTCGACAACAAAATCTACTGGATAGGCACCGTCAGCGCCAAAGATACTTATCAAGACAGAAAAATGACACTATCTTTTGACCCACAAAACAATAATTGGACTGTCTGTGCTCCTCCACCGAACTATGCTTACGTCGGGCAAGAAGCCGTCAGCACCACAGGCATTTGGGCACCAAAAAGAATCTACACTTTTGGATTAGACGCGATTGCCGCCTATGATCCCGTAAATGACAGTTGGTCCCGAGGCAAAAACCACAAAATGTTCGATGGATTCGCCTTAGCGGTGGTAGACGACGAGGTGTATATGATGGGGGGAAGCGGTTACCGTTATATGTTTAGTGGAAACAAGTTAGTTGGTTTGGAAGGAGTGCAGAACGAAGCCAACGAAAAGTATACGCCATTTGGCTATGGAACCGTTGCACCCATTGTTTCAGTGCTTTCACCACAGAATAGCATAGTTTCATCGGATAATCTGTCCATTAATATCTCAATCAATAGACCATTCACCCAGTTAACGTATAGCTTAGATGGGCAAGAAAAAGTGACTGTTTTTGGAAACTTTACTTTAAGTGGGCTAAAGGAGGGTTTACATAATGTCATAGTTTATGCCAGAGATAGTTTCGGAAACGAGGGAACCTCAGAAATCATCCAATTCAACGTCCAAAAGCCCTTCCAGAACATATGGTTAGTTGTTATGGCGACTGCAGTAGTTATAGGAATCATTGCTTTGATGGTTTACCGTAAGAAAACCAAACTTGCAGTAAACAAGAAGCTCTAAAAAATAGATAACAAAAAGGAAAAGAAAGAATGGCTTATGGTTGCCATTTATCTATGATGTATTTGGGAATTTCGCTGCTGTCGCGTGGTCCAACCAGCACTTTCCAGCCAGATAATTCTTCGATTTCGCCGCTGATGCGTGATGCTTTGCCTGGGCTGATGATTTTGCGGTGCTTAACTTTGCTTTCAACGCCGCTTGCTTTGATTGCGTCTGCGATTCTTTCTGCGGTTAGTTTGCGTCCTGCGACTCCACTGTCGATTGCGCTGCCTTCTGCGTCAACTACGATTAGGTATGCGTTGGTTTTGCTGCTTTCGATGTCTGAGGCGACTGTGTAGTAGGTCAATGCGAAGTTGCTTGTGAACATGACTGGGCTGTTTTCGTCTGGTGTACCGAAGACTTTGAGGCCTGGTGCGACTGCGACTGGTTTGCGTGGGTCAGTGTAGATGTTTTGGCGTAGTACTGTGAGTGGTAGTAGGCTCCATCCGTCGTTTCCGTGTAGGATGAGTGCATCTGCGTAGCGCACTACGAGCATGGATGCGATGTATGATTCGCGCCATTTTATGAGGTCGTCTGCTGTTTCGCCCTTGTTTGCCCATGCGACCATGGGTATGCCGAGGAGTGGTAGACCTGCGAGTTCTTCGCCGCCTTTTGTGGCTGCGCGTCGTAGCATGGTAAAGTTGTTTATTGTATCAGCTAAGCCTTCGTTTGCAAAGGTGCCTGGGTCAAGGACTATGTCTTTCACGCCATAGGCCATGAGAGTTTTTGCCAGTGATACCAGTCCGTTGAGGTCGTTTGGTGAGGATGCAACGAGTGGTGCATCGTACATGATTGCGAGTTCTGCCATTTCTTTCCAGTTAGCTGCATTTGCTGCGTAGAGTAGTGGGCGTGCCTTAGGTGCTGCCATTATGCCTGCTTCCATGACTTGTGGGTTCATGGCGCAGAGGATCATAGGTAGCTTTGTGGTTTCAGTGACTTTTTTGACGCATGCTTTGAATTTGTCTGCGTCATCGCTTGTGCAGCGAACTGCGATCATGTCAAGTTTGAGGGTGTTGCCGATGTATTCGAAGCTGAAGTTTTCAGTCTTCTGTACGCGGGCGACAACTTCATTCGCGGGCATTTCGTCGGTTACGTCTATGGCGATTGCGGTTGGGTTTTTGTATGTGAATTCATGGCGGTACATGACGAGTTTGCCGCCGATTTTTTTGGCTTTCTCGCCTACACCGATGGTGACTTCTTTAACTGCTGGTTTTAGCATATCTTTTAGGATAGCGTATTGTTTCGCGTTTTCGGGTTTTAGCAGTGGTTTGCAGCTTTCGAGTTCCATTTCGCGGTTGACAATCTTTGTGGCGAATGCCATACAGTTGTCTACGCCGCATTCTTTGCAGTTAGTTTTCGGTAGGTTCTTGTAAATGGCGATTGGGCTGAGTTCTTTTAATCCGCCTTTTTTCTTTTCTGCCATATCAGTCATGTCTCCTTAAGCCTTTACCTTGACCCAATCAAGGAATTTGGCTGGGTCTGCTTTCTTGTTAGCTGTTAAGTAGTTGGTGACGTCTTTGAGGGTCTTTACTGCTGCGGGGTGCATCATCATGAATAAGTCGACGCCTGCAGTTAGTAGGGTGAGTGCTGTTGTGACTTCCCATAGTGGACCTCTGAGTTCGCGTGGTTCCCATTCAGCTGACATCTTGAGCCATGCTTCACGGGCTGCCCATGCGTTGGTTGTGCCAGAGGACATGGGTTGTGCCAATTCGAGATCGCCCATTAAGCCGCCAGTGCGTGCGCGTTCCATGTTGGTGAATGCGTAGTCTAAACCGTAACCTAAGGCTGCGGTTGTTAAGTCCATAACGATGTCTTCTCGTGAGAGGTTGTCAAAGAGGCGCCTGTTTAGTTCGCGTGCAAAGTTAAGGTCCATTGGTGTGAAGGCTAAGACTGCGTGGCCTGCTTTCTTGATGAATTTAGCGCATTTCTCGGAGTCCATGTCGCGTGTAACTGAGCTGATTAGGAAGCGTTCACCTGGGAATTGTGCGCATACTTCTTCGAAGAGGGCTGTGTCTTTAACTGGGTCACCGCATCCACCGATTACGAGTGGTACATCGACTGCTTGCAAGACTTTTTCTATGGTTTTGCATGCGTCTTTTGGTGATGCATCCTTTAGTAAGGGGTCAACGCTGATGAGGTGCATTGTAACCATGTCTGCGCCGAACTTTTCGACTGCAAGTTTTGCCCATGCTGCTGGGTCGCCGACGACTTCTTTAACGTGCATCTTAACGGCCTTTGACAGGGGGACTTCCATGTCGAAAACGTCTAAGGTGATGACTGGCTTGTGGGGCATTGGATTCTCAAAGGTATAGAAGGCTGGAGAAACTTCTCCGCCGACTGTGAGTGATTTGCCGCGTGTTCCGCCTTCGCTTTTTGTTGCGCCTAGTTTGACTGTTGCGATTTTGTTGGGGTACTTCTCGATTGGTGGCAGGAATGTTGATTGTAGCATGCTGGTGGGTTTGCCGCCTGCGACGACGCCTGCTGGAAGCTTGAGTTTTGGCAGGACGGTTGCCGCCATGCCGGGCTCAAAGAGGATTTCCAGTTCTTTGGCGTCAAGTTGGAAGTCTTCCAACTCGATCGTCTTGAACTTTGCAAGCGCTGCTAGGAGGTCTTCGCTTAATTGAAGACCTTCAGCGTCTTTCTTTTTGTCTGTGTCGTGGTGAGTCGTAGAGGTCACCGGTTTATGGCTTCTTGTCGTCTTTGACGGTTGTGATGATGACTTTGTTGGCGTAGATCTTGGCGTCTTTGAGTATGATCTTGAATCCGCCGGCCATGATTGGTAGTGAGCCTGCTGTTGCAACTGGCATCATTGTGCCTGCTGCTTCCTCGTTAACGGTGAGTGCTGCGGTTTCTGCTGCTGGTGCTTCTGTTTCCCACTTTGCGACTACTGGGTGGTTCTTTGCTTTGAGGAATGCTTTTAGTTCGTCAATGTTTTTGGCGTCTTCTTCAGTGGCGATTTTGTCAACGACGTCTTTGGGTATGAATTCTTTAACTTTTTCTTTAACTTCCTTTGGTACCCAAACGATGCGGTTCCATCCACCGTCTGCTGCGAAGAATTTGGCGCTTCGCATGTATTCGATGGACATTCCGTGGAATCCGTCGATTTGTCTGCCGCCTGCTGCGGAGTCTGCTAAGGTGCTGAAGGGTAAGCCGTTTACTGCTGCGCCCTTAAAGTTTCTTTGAACAACGCCTAATCCGTCGACTTCTGGGATGTAGAAGGTTACTGCTTCGAAGCATCCGCATGAAGTGTGTGGGTGGTCAAAGGCTGTGTATAGCCAGACTTGGTTTACTTCGCCCATGCTGCGTTTTTTTGCTGCTTCGTTAACGCCGCTGAATTCTCCTTTTTCGGCGTTGATCATTTGGCCTGCTGGAATTGCGAAGACTGGACCTTTTGGATCGATGCTTGCTGAGGCTTTACCGTCGAACCAGCTGATTGCGCCGCAGTTGCTGTATCTTTGTGGTGTGATGACACAGACGTGGCTTGGTGCGAATGATTGGCAGAGTGCACAGCCGTAGAATGTGTCTACTTCGCTGTCTTTTAGGCCTCTGGCTTTTGCATCGCGTGATTCATAGGCTTGGATTGCGTCTGGTGTCATTTGGTCTAGTTTTGCTGGGTCTGTGATGAAGGTAACTTGGAGTTTTTCGATGATTGGTAGTTCGCTCTTGAAGAGTCTGTAGACGACTTTGCCGATTGCGTCAAAGCTGTTTAGGCCTTTTTGGAAGGATTTTTTGCCGATGCGTATCCAGATGTCATAGCGTTGGTTTAGGTGCATGAAGCCTTCGATGTAGTTTAGGTAGCCGTGGATGCGTCTTTCAATGACACCTTCAAGGCCTGCATCGAGTTTTGCGCCTGCCGCTTCGATTAGAATGCCGAATGGATATGCGCCGCCTTCTTTGAGGTCTTTTAAGTCTGGACCGAGTATGGTGATTTTGCCATCTTCGATCTCATTCATGGGTTTTACTTTTGCCAGTTCAAACTTTTGTTTGACTGTTGGACCGCCGAGTTCGACTTGCATGTCGTTTCTGCGGATACGTTCGCCTTCGTAGATTACGCCAACTTCTACAGGTATATCTTTAAACATAGACATTTTCTTAGTTTCCTCCACTAAATTTTGATGTCATTACTTTAAGGTTTACAGCCCATTCTTCTAGGCTTGCGTTGGGAAAAGACCAACTTGCGTGTACATGATACATGTTGTCGATGGTCATGGTTTTTAGGTCTGGTGCGAAGTGTTTGAGTCCAGCCAGTATCAGTGCTTCCATGTAGTAGGGCATGCCGACATAGATGACTAGGTCTGGGTGACCTTTGCCGTCCAGTCCCATCCATGTTGGGTCGCCGACGCGTTGGCTAATTTCCATAGCATTCATGAATGCTGCTGGTTTATAGCCGCGTTTGATGAATTCGCCGACCATATGGGCGGTTGCTACTACTGGGATTTTTGATGCGTTTGCGAGTTCGATGATGTATTCGATTGCTTGTTTGCCTTCCATCCAGCGTTCTGTTACGTTGCTGCCGACAATAAGGAGAGGGCGTTGAGCCTTCTTCATCATTGCGACTGCGATTTCGGGTTTCTGGATTGGGTTTGCTTTTTTAGTTGATGCGATTTCTGCACATTGCCATGGTTCACAGGACATAGTTTTCTCCTCCGTTTACTCCTTCATCTTTCGGACCATTCTTGGGAGCAAGGTTGGGTCTGGAATGATGGTTTCTTTCCAGTTCTTTTCTGCCAAGATGGTTTGGAATTCGTCTTTCATTGTTGAGGGGACATCAGCCATTGTTCTGACGTAATAGTGAAGATCATCTGGCATGACGCCTAAGTAGCGTTTGCTTAGGTCAACATAGTGGCTTAGTTTTATGCTGCGTCCTTTCCATGTGTCGTTTGGTCTCATGCAGAGTTTTGCGATTGCAACGATGCATTCTTCTTTGGTTTCTGCGACGTTGAAGAGGTGTTCTGGTGTTGGGCCAACGTAGACTTTGTCGCCTGTGCGTGCATCGATAACTTGCCAGTTTTCTGGGTCTTCTTTTCTGCCAAGGAGCATACGTCTGTATTTGCTGCCGTGTGGGCCGACAAGCACTGGTACACCTAAGCGCCAGAAGCCTGCGCCGATTGCGGCTGCTTTCTGTGAGTATGCACCCCAAGCTAAGCCGACTGCGCCGAGACGGTTGTGGATGTAATCTGCGATTTCTTCGTAGTTGCCTCTTAGGCTGCGTTTTGCGAAGATGTTCGCTACTTTGATTGCTGCACCTGCGATGTGGCTGTTTGCGACGCATGAGCCGACGTTGCAGACTCCTCCTGCTTCGAATCCGCCTGGGAATTCTTCATAGATGGTTTTGCCTTCGCTGTTGCGGTAGCTGCCTGCTGACATTGCGCTGCATCCTGATAGTGCAACGATGTATCGTCTGCTTGCGAATTCGCGGGCTATGTCGTAGACGTCTTTGCCGCCTTTTGGATAGTTGCTGCAGCCAACGATTGCAACGATACCTGGAATTTCTCCGAGTACGATTGGGCTGCCGACGTTGCGGATTTCGACGTCTGAGACTGCACCTCTGCCGACTGCGGCATAGGTTGTCTTCGGCATACATCGCTTTTTCGCCTGCTTTAACGATGAGGCTGTGGATCTTGATTTTTTGTGGGCATGCGCTTTCGCATCTTGCGCATCCGATACAGACTTCATAGAGTTCGGTTAGTTTGGATAGGTCGCCTTCTGCTGCTGCTTTCATTGCTACTGGAATGAAGAAGTCTTGTGGACAGTTGCGTTGGCATTGCTTGCATTGTGTGCAAGTCTTTGCGATTGCAACAACTTCTTCTGCTGTTGGAAGAACGTTCTTGCGTTTGCGTACTGGAGCAACTTTCTGTGCAACACGGACTGCTACTTCGCCGACTTTTTCTGCGTCAAGAATTAGTACACCTGCAACTTTGCCGCTAACGAGGTCATCGACGATTGCGTCTGTTGAGTCGTTTGTGCGGTTCTTAAAGCCAACACAGTTCTTTTCTGAGGCTGCGATGACTGGTGCATCAACTTTTGCCGCTTCTTCTGCGACGTCTGTTCTGACGCATTGTTCATCGAGTACGACGACGTCTGCTAATCCTGCGCGGATGAATCTGAGTTCCCAGCTGATTGGGCCAACGATTCTTGCGCGAGTGTAGTATCGTGTCATGTCGTGTGATGTGCAGCATAAGCCGACTATTTCGATTTTATCGTCAACTTTAGTGTCTTTTGCATAGTCGATTATTCCGACTGATGGAACGACGTTGTGGCCGATGCACATGATTACTGGTTTGGTGCGGTCGACGCTGCCGATGCCAAGTTTCACGAGTGGTGCTTCTGGGTCAGCTTTTGGATAGCCTAAGGTGGAAATCTGTGCGATGTCGCCGACTTCCATACCTACGTGGTCAACCATACCGACGTGCATTGCTTTAGACTCAAAGTCTAAGGCGCTGGATTCTTGGCCTGTGTGGGCTACTGCAAGAATTTGTGTGATTTGTTCTTCGACATAAGATAGAACATCTTCCAAGTCGCCGAGTGTTTCAGGTTTAATGCCAGTAACAAGGCGGGTGACTGGTGCTTCAACTTTTATGTTCATTCCGCCGATGTCTAAGGGGTATCTGCGGCCGTATTTCTCAATTAAATGATTAACTAAGTGGCGTGAGTGTGCTGAGTGGCATGCTGATCCGATTGCGCAAGCGATCATTACAATACGTGATGATTGGGCTGCTATGTCTAAGCCGCATGCGCCGCGTTTGCCAGCGGTCAAGTCGCATTTGCCAAAAGTGCAAAGGCAGCATGAATCGCAGTCGGGCATGTAAAAGGGCTTGTATTTGTTGAGAAGCTTCATGTCCCAATCTCGCAGGGCAGTGACGGAGGGCATTGGAGTTGGACCCATGGGCTCGTTATAGTTATCATTGATAACTTTGCCAATGGATACTTCCAAATTCTTGATCGAACCAGCGTTGGTCTTCATTTCGTCTATTTTAACATGGACGTTTTTACTAGTCAAATCTAATAACCTCTGTAAAGGTTTACCTCTAAACTCAATTACAATCTTTTTAAACCTTTCCAGATTCTTTAGGTAAAAGTCAGGTTCGAAAAAGAGAAATGTAGGGTTTTTAAAAAATTATGTAAAATACTTAGCGCTTATAAGTGTTTATAAGTAGCCTAAGTTTTCGAGGATTTTCTTCACTGAGAGGTATGCTTTATTTGTGTTTGGCAGGTCTAAAAGTGATTCTCCGTCAAGGACAAACTCGTCTAACTGCTCATCTGCATCGATTTTGCCTAGATATTTGAATTTTAAGTCTTCCTCAGCTTTCTTGCCTAATTCAGGCTGGGAAACGGTAGCCGCCAATTAAGTAAAAGTTTTCGAATTTCATGTCAACTTCTTTGGCGATTTTGTAAGCTCGTCTGACGTGGTCTTGGGATTTCTTGGAATGGTCTAAGTATGTCGAATATGTCGTTTACGTTGGAGGTTATGCGTCTGTTGAGGTTTTCTAAGCCGGCGGGTGAATCAACGATGACGTATTTGTAGCTTTTAGTTAATGATTCTAATGCGCCTTTGAGTGCGCTGTTTGGCATGCAGTAGCAGCCTTCAACCCATTTGTTGCCGACAGCCATAAAATCGAAATTTGGGCTTTCGTAGAGTCCTTTTTCCCAGATGCGGGCTTCTATGCGCTGGGTTGGTGCAACGCCGACTGTGGTGCCGCCGCTTTCGATAAAGGTGCTAACGATTAAGTCGGCTATTGTGGATTTGCCTGCTTCTTTGAGGTCTATACCAAGCATTTCTGCCTAGGTTCTGGTCTGGGTCAGCATCAACCAGCAAGATTGGGGATTGTTTTGCTTCTATGAAGGCTTTTGCCATAAGGCTGTGAAGCTGGATTTTCCTGTTCCACCACGACCAACTGTAACTAGAGTTTTCATGTACAATAAACCTCAAAGAGTGTTATGCCTTTTTTTAAGCGAAAGCTCGCATATATTTTATATGGTTTTATTCTTTGGCTTTTTCCATTATCGCAGGCATCTTGGGAAATGGATTTATGCGCTTCTGAGTCAGGTTTGCTGGGTTCTGGACGAGCTACTCGTGACGTAATACGGGACTGTTTCAAGGAGTGGGCAGAGACCCTGAAAGCTGTAACTTTCTCGCCCAGAAACCATTCAGCCCATTTATTGCCCATTAATGGTGGTGTTCATGCGCATGGGGGCAACCTGCGGTTAAAGGTTCGAGTTTGCCCTCTTTAAAATTCGTCATAACTTCGTTTATAGTGCTCCCTTGGGCTTTTAGTACTTTAATTCCTGCATCTTGGAAACTGCGTAGGCCACCTATTCCCATGCCGCAGGCTATAATGACTGCTGGTTTTAGTTCTAGAAGGCTTTCGTGTGGATGGCCTGTGCCACCCATGTGTTCATTGGTGTTTGGGTCGATTTGTGTGTTTGTTATTTGTCCTCTTCCGTTTAGTTCTATTAACGCGAAGTATGGTGCTCGGCCGAAATGTTGAGCTACTTTTGCGTCTAAACCGGAGTTATCTTCAACCGGTATCACGATTCGTTGTGCCATAATATCACCTTAGATGCAACTGTTTAATAGGTAAACAATATTAATAGTTTATGTTTAGAAAGTAAACACGGTAGCGATGTTAAATGGATGAAATTGACCGAAAAATAATCTGCCAACTCCAAGCGGACGCAAGAACAACACTCAAAGACCTAGAAAAAATAACAGGATTCACCAGCATGGGCATCAAAAAAAGACTAACAAAACTAGTGGAAAGCGGCACCATAAAAAACCAAGCCCTAATCAACCCAAAAGCCTTCGGACTCATACCCGCCATGATACTGCTAGAAATGAAAGACGCCGAAGCAATGCAAGACGTCATGAACAGATTCAAAGAGTGCCCACGCGTAGTCCACTTCTTCAAAACCACCGGCGGATACAACCTCATCGCATTAGTAATCGCAGAAAACCGAGACACACTAGACAGCATATCCGTTGAGAAGTGCTCACTACGAAGCAGCCCAGGAATCCGCAGATCAGAATTCTACCCCATTAGCGAAAATGAGTTTCCGCAATATCTCCAGATCAGGGAATATTTAGCTCATAAAGGCAAAGATAAAGCACCATGCAATGTGGACTGCTGCACATGTGCCCGGTATGCAGAGAAAAAATGTGTCGGTTGCCCCTCAACAGTGCATTATCGAGGCACTCTTTAGAGGACTCTGGCTTGACTGCTAAAGCCGTTTCTTTGAAAGAGGCATCTAAACTTGAAATCATTTCGCTAATGGATAACACAGTAGATTTTCTCTCGAGCAATACCAGAAAAGAAGTGCAGACTTTTCAGCATTCGGCTCATTGGCATACGGGTTTACCAATGGCAGAAAACGGTTTTGCCATGCTCATCAGAGTCTGCGGTGAAGACAAAACATTTAGCATTCTCTTTGACACCGGCACCAGCCCAAACGGCGTATGTATGAACGCTAAATTGATGGATATAGACCTAAGCGAGCGTTTCTTATGTTGTCCTCTCCCATGGACACTATGACCATTTCGGCGGATTATCCGCCGTAGTTAAGGCAATTAACAGGGCGGATTTACAAATAATCAGCCCATGAAGACATGGTTAAACCCCGAGCAGTCAGCCAACTCCAAAGGAGATTTAAGACAATACCCTACCTTTCCAGATCAAAAAATCCTATCTCCCGCAAAAATTATGGACACAAAGAAGCCACTGTTGATTGCCTCAGATTTAGCCTGTGTCAGCGGAGAAATTCCAAGAACGGTAGAGTTCGAGAAGGGCATGGTTAACAACAGAATCTTCAGTGGCGAATCTTGGCAGCCTGATCCGCTGATAATGGATGAACGCGCCTTAATTTTCAACGTCAAAAGTAAAGGTCTGGTTTTGGTTTCTGGGTGTGCTCACGCTGGCATAATCAACACTGTTCGGTATGCTCAACAGATAACTGGAGTTACGAAGATTTACGCTGTTTTTGGGGGCTTCCACTTGTCCGGCAGAGAATTCGAGAAAAGAATCCCCGCAACGGTTGCTGAGCTTAAACAGGTTAATCCCGAATTGATTGTGCCGTCGCATTGTACAGGTTGGCGAGCGCTTTATGCCATAAGCGAAGCGTTTCCTGGCGCTTTTATTTTTAATAGTGTTGGAAACCGCTATTTGCTATAACCATCAAGGGCAACCGGATTTTCAGCCTTTTATAGGGGAGGGGCGGTCTCTGAGAGCAGCAAAACGGCAACTAGGAACCAAACTAATCAGTGCCAAAAACAGATGCAGAACAAACACAGGCTTCCAGCTAACAATCGCCCGTAAAATACCACACTAATCCAATGAACACTGATAATCCGCCTGTGCGAGTCAGCACTTGTTGTGTCTATAAATAGAGGGGGATAGGTTGAGCAAAACAGTTGCATGCTTACTAACAAAGCACTTAACCAGGCCCTGTGATTTTATGCACTTAAGAAGTTTTAAATCCATAGATTAGTACCATTATGTAGAGAATTGACTGATTTTTATTCACGACTAAGGAGGTGATTTTTTGCTTTATGAAGCGACACATACTCATCCAGCCGCACAATGCCCCTTGCTAAAACCTGAAGGCAAAGCTATGCTAAAGCAGCTTTTTTCAGAACAGAATATAAAAAACGCCGGAATCAACCTAACAGCCGCCTACATGAGTTGCCCCCAAGACACAGGCGTAGATCACAAAGGTTTCTTCACCATAGACGCGCAAAACCCAGAAGCAATCACAAAATTCTTTGGACCAATGACCGTTGAAGTGCGACCAGTTAAACCGTTAAGTGAAGTTGCAAAAACCCTATAGCCGACGCTGCAACCCCTTACTTAACGATCCTATTCGGGGCAACCCGAGTTTTTTACTAATATTTGAATTGGTATGTATGGATAAAAATCAAACCGTCGATGACTTCAGCCGTCTAACAATAGATGAAAGTTTTAGCCGATTGCAGAGTAATCCATCGACAGGTTTGACCCAAACAGAAGTACAACAAAGAACTAAACGATATGGTCCTAACGCAGTAGAGGAAAAACAGCCAAATCAAGTTATTACCTTTTTAAAACGTTTTTGGGGCCTAACAGCTTGGATGCTAGAAATAGCAATACTGATTTCATTTGTTTTAGGTAACTATTTAGACTTATACATCATAGCAGCCCTGCTTCTTGTAAATGCAGTTTTAGGCTTTTTTCAGGAACAACAAGCAACACGAGCAGTAAAATCACTCAAACAAAAGCTACAACTACAAACAAGAGCACTAAGAAGTGGATCATGGTCAACAATTAGTGCAGCAGAGGTAGTTCCAGGCGATATTATTAGGGTAAGGTCTGGTGACCTTATACCTGCAGACCTAAAAATCATAGACGCTGAAATCACTGTAGACCAGTCAGCCATTACTGGCGAATCTATGCCTCTTGAGAAGAAAAAAAGCGACCTCATCTACTCTGGGTCAATAATACGCAAAGGGGAAGCCACCGGAGTGGTAACCTCTACTGGTGTGCACACATATTTTGGCAAAACAACACAATTGGTTCAACTTGCTAAGCCAAAATTACATATGGAAACAGTCATCACAGGGTTAATGAAGTGGCTATTAATTTTAGTTGTTTCTTTGCTTGCAATGGCGTTTGCAGTATCTTGGATACGGGGCATAAATCTGTTAGATATGCTGTCTTTAGCCCTAATTCTGTTGGTATCGGCAATACCTGTTGCTCTGCCAACAATGTTCACAGTAACAATGGCGCTTGGGTCACTAGAACTTGCAAAGAAAGGCGTTTTAGTCACACGTCTTAGCGCTTCTGAAGATGCCGCTCTCATGGACGTTCTATGTGTTGACAAAACTGGAACTCTTACAATGAATATGCTAAAAATAGCTGACATCTTGGAATTTGGCCACTACAAAAAAGATGACGTCATTTTATTTGGCGCTTTAGCATCCCAAAAAGCTAACCAAGATCCAATAGACATAGCCTTCTTAACTGCAGCCCAAGAAAAAAACCTGCAACTAACAGAGTTTACCCCAAAAGAATTCACACCGTTTGATCCATCAACGAGAAGAACTGAAGCAGTCTTACAAAAAAACGAAGACGAACTGAGAGTTACAAAAGGTGCGGTTGCGGTGATAGCGCCGCTATCAGGGATAACCGGAAAAGAGTTTGCTAATTTAGAAGAAAAAATGAATGCCTTCGCCAGCAAAGGATACCGCATTATAGCAGTCGCAGTTAGCCATCAAGGAAGAAGCATGCAACTTGCAGGACTAGTGGCATTACATGATAAACCCAGACCGGACTCTGCAAGTATCATAAAAAGACTACGTGAACTGGGAATTTCCGTCAAAATGCTCACTGGTGACTCTTTACCGATTGCAAAACAAGTTGCTACTGAAGTAAACTTGGGCGATAAGATAACTCGAACTCCTGAGATAAAAGAAGCCACTAGCAAAGACGCAATTGTTGCAGCCGAGATCGTTGAGCAAAGCGATGGCTTCGCCGAAATTTACCCTGAAGGCAAATACCAAATCGTAAAGGCATTGCAGGCTGCAAAGCATATTGTGGGTATGACGGGAGATGGCATAAACGATTCCCCCGCGCTAAAGCAATCTGAAGTAGGAATAGCAGTCAGTAATGCAACAGATGTAGCAAAAGGCGCTGCTAGCGTCGTTCTCACCGAACCTGGGCTAACTAACATTCTAAGTCTCGTTATTTCTGGTCGAATGATTTACCAAAGAATTCTAACTTGGATATTTAACAAAATAGTTAAGACATTCCAAATAGTTGTTTTTGTTGTTTTAGCTTTTCTCTTTACGGGATTATTCGTTGTCAACGCTTTCCAAGTTGTCTTATTACTGTTTTTAGTAGACTTCGTGACCATATCACTAGCTACTGACAATGCCAGACCTTCTGAAAAACCTGAAACTTGGAATATAGCCTCACTTCTTAAGGCATCAATAGTCTTAGGCCTTTTTATTGTTGCTGAATCTTTAGGGCTTCTCTACATAGGGTTGACATACCTGGATCTTTCAAATGTTGCTCAGCTAAACACCTTTGCCTTTGACATACTCTTATTCGGCGGATTATTCACAATTTTTGTTGTACGCGAGAGAGGTAACTTTTGGGAATCAAATCCTAGTAAGCCCCTGATAATCGCAATCGTAGTTGATATAATCGTCTCTTCGCTGCTATCCATAATCGGTATCCCTGGACTGGCACCAATACCGCCGCTTTACGTTGTTATAGTGTTGGGCTGGTTCTTTGTTTTTGGAATAGTATTAAATGACCAGGTAAAAAAGAGGCTGATTCATCAGCAAACGTAAACTCCCAAGTATTGACCATATCAAAATGGTAAGTAAAGGTGGATAGCAAGATGCGATATGTAAGAGGCTAACCCACCATAAGAATTCGCCCCATGGGCAGTTACTTCAGCATTGCCTATACGAAAACAATTAGGCCAATCAGGCAGCTCAGGCTTAAGCGAGTTACAGCAAGAAATCTACTAAATTGAAGAGATATGGCAAAATCATATAGTTGTATAAACGGCATCAAATTGCAATAGCAACAAAACCACATAACTAAAAATCATTTCTGGGTTTTGATGTTTTTATGGCAAATACTTCAAAAATTTTTTAGTTCAATGCTCTTAATTTTGACAAATTCTGGTTGCCTAAGCTTTACCGCTGTTAACGTGAATGCACAAAGCAAGGCAAACGTCAACGTTTGTGGGTTCAAAACGGTTGGGTTTTAGAGTTAGGGGAAAAAGAAACAAATTCAGTTAGTTTTTTCGTTTTTCATTTTACTCTTCAAACATTCTAACAAAGTTAGCTTTGGCATCAAATTAATACATCCGAAGTAAGGGAACGCCCTTGCCTGTCTCGGTTTTTCGAAAAATCTTCCAAATTTCATCTTGAAGGCGCTGTAAATCATTTAAATCCTTTGAAAGTGCTTTTATGGTTAGCCCCTTATTATTTGGCATTTGTGTAGCTCCGCCATAAGTATCTGCAAAATCGATTTCTTTCTTGGCCCTCACAGCGTTTTCGGAATACCAATATGCTTTCAAGTAAAACTTGTTATCACCAAAAATAACATCAAGTGACTCTTTGTCTTGCTTTGTGAACATCGTACTTTCGTTAAGTACGAGCTTTTTATCGTGTTCAATAACTACTTTCGAAGAATAAATTTCAAAATCCCAAAATTCACCCCTAGCCACCCGTCCAGGGCAGAATATTTCACAATACAAGAATTTAGCGCCATCACTAACATGAAACGTTACTCTTTGATGCCAACGGGAATCAACAAATACCATAGTTTCCCTTGGCAGAAACTCTAATCGACTGTTCTTTCCAAGATAAACATCTACTTGTTTGCTGGCATAGTTCAAATCCATTTTGTATATTTTTGTTGCCATTGTATCAGTAATAAATGCCTCTGCGCCTTCTTTTAATAGGATCTTGTAAAAATAGCGATCACCTTGCACTATTCCGCCCGTTGGGTTCATGAAAAGAATATAAGGCAAACCTGGCAAAAACGGATCATAGTAGAGTTCTCTGAGAATTTTTGCTGGTACTTCATTGTAAATATCCGTGAGATATGTTTTATCGCCGAATTTAGTGAAGCTTAATTCCGCAACAGCGTTTTTGCCTGAAGATCCAACAGCAAGTCTAGTTTGTTCTGCGTCATATTCTGAGAAAGCTGAGGGCAAACCCGTTAAATCTTGAATCAAGTTTTGAATGGCTTCCTGAGTCATTTGAAGAGTGCCTTTTCTCTTATTATCTTCACCAATTCATCCAACCCTGTCCCATCTTTTAGTGACAGCAAGAGAGTAGGTTTATCACCTCTTAATTTATTTGAATCTTGCATCATAAGGTCAAGATTGGCTGTCTTTACGCCTGAGTCTAGAATCGTAGATTCAACATAAGGAGCCAAGTCTATTTTATTTATTAACAGCAGGTCAGATTTTTTAATTCCTAAGCCGCCCTTCCGTATGGTTTTGTCTCCGCCAGCCACATCTACCATGTAAATGAAAAAGTCAGCTAATTTGGGGCTGAACGTTAATGTTATATTATCGCCCCCGGATTCTATCAGGATTACATCTAAACCCGGATTGTCTTTCTCAAGTTTCTCAGCAGCATCTATATTCATCGACGGGTCATCTCTTACGGCTGTATGTGGGCATCCTCCTGTTTCTATCCCTAAGATTAAATCGGGGTCTATGTCTTTGCCGAGTCTTGCTGCGAGTCTTCGGGCATCCTCTTTGGAATAAACATCATTTGAAATTGCGCCAACCTTAAAGCCTTGTTCGACCAATTTTGGAACTAGTTTCTCAATTAATTCAGTTTTTCCGCAGCCTATTGCGCCGCCTATTCCAATTCTAACGGTTCTACTCATTTTTTGTCAATCTCCTTTTTTTAACTCATGAACATTCTACTTGGGCTTAATTCGTGCCTCATTGAGGCGATGTCGGCCAATGGAAAAGTTTGGTGTAGATCAGTTGACTTTAAGGGCTTTACTTGAATTGATTTTACTGATTTAATAAGTATCTTTTGAGCTTCTATGTAATCGATTATGCCCATTCTGACTAACGAAGCTGTGACTTCCATTAGGTTAACGTACAAAAGGGATAAAGCGCCTAAATCTCTGAAACTAAACTGAACGGACACAAGCGCTAAAACAACTGGGTAGGTTCCGTACGCAGCATCAGATTTGATAAGACCCTTGTAAGTTTTGCCTATTGAGTCGTCGTTGAATTCAGTTGTATTCATCATGCTTCTGCCCATTTTAACGATGGCTGACCTATTTTCTTCAGTAACTTTAGAAGAATAACAGATTTCATCAATTTTTTTCAGTAATTCAATATCTTTCTTTTCAATTGCTTCTAACGCTTTGTAGAAAATGCCCAGGTCGAATGTTTTCCAAATTTTTTCTAAATAAATATTTATTATTTTTGCAACTTTTTCTTTCGGCAACAGATTTTCGTTTATTATTTGTTCCATGCCCTGCGACATGGCGAATGATCCCATTGGAAAAAATGAATCAGATGTTCTCAGTAAATTTAAAAGTTTTTCATCTTCAGTCAAAGATTATTCCTCTTCTTCTCCTGCATGGTATCCTGATGAAGACATGGATATTACTTTTTGAACTGCTTCGACGGTAATCGGCAACTTCATTGATGCTATTATTTTCCTGACTTTTTCTTCACCTATTGTAACAGGAACAAATACAACATCATCTTCCATTAGAACCTCAAGATGCCGATTACCTAAATTGTAACCTAATTTTACTGCTTTCTCTATAACATCTTGGCCCTGTGATTGGTCTAAAGTCACTTTTATTACAAGTTCAGGTTCGATGAGAATTTTGAAATAAATCTCCTTTTTCTGAAGGACCGAAAATATCCCCTTGCCCTATAGGTTGACCTCTGGGTAAATTGATTATCAGGTCTTCTCCATCGCTTAACTTAGTTCTTACTCTACCTCTCATTGCATCTTGCCTATTAGCTATAACTTCTTTAGTATTTTCGACGTCTGACTTGATTCGCTAATTTTTCAAAAACAATCATTGGCTTAACCGTCTTTTATTTTGTTTTGTTCAAAATGGCTACTTTAAGCTGTTCAGCCCTTTCGGTTTCATCAACAAAACCAAAATGCTTGTATGCTAGAGGACTCACAAGGGCTGTCATAAACCTTTCGTCCTTGAGCATTACCTTGCTGCCGATGTCTAAGTTCTCTGCTATGTATACTTCTCGCATGAGATGTTTGGGAAAATCTAAATTCAAATGAGTTTGTGAATCAATCCAGCTGGAAAGATTTGAAATTTTAAGAGCGGTGACTTCTCCATGCTTAACTTTTTCAGGATCAATTATCGCTCCGTTTTCCACGTTAGAAATAGAAGTAAAATGTCTAATCAAATCAAGTGCTCCAAAAAAAGGATGGAAAAACTCAGCATCTATATTAGATGGTAGAGCTGAGTTAACGGTAATTCTTTTGCAGGTTCACAAGTTGCTGGCTTGCCATTGAATGTTACTTTGTATGTCTCTGGATCGATTTTTATTTCGCCGAGTGTGCTATTCCGCACCATCTGTTGTTTGCCTATGTTTCTGACGTTGTGTACCGGTAGAACTTGGCGTTGTATGCCGTATTTCTCTTTGATACCATTTTCAATTGCCAATTTTGATGTAAAAAGTGCCGATGTTGTCGATCTTGCTAAACCGAATCCTCCAAACATTGGTCTAAAGAAGATTGGTTCTACTGGTGGAACTGAAGCATTGGGGTCACCCATCATTGCATAGGCTATGAAGCCTCCCTTGAAAACTATGTTTGGCTTTACTCCGAAGAATCGAGGGTCCCACAGTACAATGTCAGCCATTTTTCCTTTTTCCATGCTACCCACGTAATCGGAAACGCCATTGGTTATGGCGGGATTTATGTTAAGCTTAGCCAAGTATCTCAAAACTCTAAAGTTGTCATTGTCTGGGGAATCTTCCATTAGTTTGCCAAATTGCGCCTTCATTTTGTGTGCAGTCTGCCAGCATCTGGTTGAAACTTCGCCTGTTCTGCCCATTGCTTGGCTATCAGCTGAATACATGCTTAGAATGCCCCAATCATGGAATACATCTTCAGCGGCTATGGTTTCGGCTCTAATTCTTGATTCTGCAAAGGCGACATCTTCGGGAACTTTTGGGTTAAGGTGGTGGGTTACCATAACCATGTCGAGATGCTCATCGATAGTGTTGACAGTGTATGGCCTTGTTGGGTTCGTCGACGATGGTAAAGCGTTGGGTTCTCCAGCTATTTTCATAATGTCTGGTGCATGTCCTCCACCTGCGCCTTCCGTGTGATAGGTATGGACTGTCCTTCCATCTATGGCGTCTATGGAGTCGTCAACATAGCCTCCTTCATTAAGGGAGTCTGTGTGTATAGCTATTTGAACGTCATATTCGTCTGCAACGCTTAAACCTGTGTCCAAAGATGCCCTAGTGGCGCCCCAGTCTTCATGCATTTTAAGTCCTCCAGCGCCTGCGGCAAGTTCCTCAATTAAGGTTTCTTGACGGCTATCGTTGGCTTTGCCTAAGAAAAGCCAGTTGATTGGTAATCCTTCAATAGCTTCAATCATTTTTCGTATGTTCCAAGGTCCAGGTGTACAAGTAGTTGCGTTTGTTCCATCGGCAGGACCTGTTCCTCCACCAACGTATGTTGTTATGCCGTTTCCTATGGCATGGAATACTTGCTGTGGAGATATCATATGCACGTGTGTATCGAAAAAGCCAGCAGTAGCTATCAGTCCTTCTCCAGCCGTAACTTCGGTGGAGTTACTTACCACTAAGTTTTCGTTGACATTATCCATCGTGTTTGGATTTCCAGCCTTTCCAATTCCAGCGATCAGCCCGTTTCTAATTCCTATGTCCGCCTTTACAACACCCAATATTGCATCCAACACTACAACGTTGGTGATAACATGGTCAAGGGCTCCATCTGCCTGTGTTGTGCCATCCGCTAAACCCATTCCTTGCCGGGCACTTTTTCCGCCGCCGAAGACCAATTCGTCGCCGAATGTCGCAACATCCCTTTCTACTTCAATGACCAAGTTTGTGTCTGCCAATTGAATTTTATCGCCTTTTGTGGGCCCATACAAGTCTAAATATTGTTTTCGTGGAATTTTCATTTTTTTACGCTCCTTTGAACTTAAGCTCCTTAGCTTTTCTTAGGGCCATATCCTTTCGGTAGATAGTCCGTACGCTTCCATCAACAAGGTTGTTGAATCCATGGACGTACTTTTTGCCCCCATATTCGACAAGCGTAACTTCTTTTTCTTGTCCTGGTTCAAACCTCACGCTTGTGCCTGCTGGAATTGCAAGTTTCATGCCGTATGCCTTTTCTCTTTCGAAGTCTAATGCCCTATTCGCCTCAAAGAAGTGGAAATGAGAACCTACTTGAATTCCTCTGTCGCCGGTATTTCTTACTTTCAATGTAATTGATTTTCTTGCTTGGAATGCCTCTATGTCTCCTTGTCCAAGGGTTATTTGCCCTACTGTGTTAGAACTCATTTTTTCTCTTCCTCCTTGGGTTGGATTGGGTTATGCACACTTACGAGTTTGGTGCCATCTGGAAAAGTAGCCTCGACCTGAACCAAACTTATCATATCCGCTACGTTAGGCATCACATCTTCCATCGTCAAAACATGCCTTGCATCTTTGGCTATTTGAGCTACCATTACGCCCCTTCTAGCTCCTTCTTGTACATAATCAGCGATGATTGCGACGGCTTCGGGGTAGTTCAGTTTTAACCCATCTTTCATTCTTCGCTCAGCCATTCGTGCAGCAGTGAAAATCATCATTTTTTCTACTTCACGCGGTACTAACTTCATTTTTTCACCTTTTAATTTTGAAAAAACAACACTAGAAAGACTTTCATAGCGTGGTTTAAAACTATGTTGTATCAAAACCTGCACAACACAACTATAAATGCGCTTGTTAGCACCTTTGTCTAGTGAGTGATTTTTTTGGATCCAATTTCAGGGACCATAAATTTTGTTCTTAATGGAGTTGCCCAAGTTTTTTTTATGGGTTCGCCTCTGGTTGGAATTATCTTTGTAATCGCTCTTGCAATTAACTCAAAGAGGGCAGCTGCCTTTGCTATCATTGGATCAATAGCGGGTGGTTTGGTTGGTTTAGCTCTAGGTATAGAGGTGGTGCCAGCTTCTTTGTCTTCGCCGGATAATGCACTAATTTATGGAATATTTGGGTTTAACTCGGTTTTAACGGCTATCGCCTTAGGGGATACATTCCTTGAGAAAAGGAAGATCAGCAACAACCGCAGCGGTTATAGGCGCTTTAGTTACCGGTTTTATTACTGCATCGTTAATTTGGGTCACAAAAATTTTCGGTCTTCCTGTTGAAACTTCAGCGTTTGTACTAACAACTTGGATTTTCCTGTTTGCGGCTTACAAGTTCCCTAGGCTGAAATTATCTGGGCCGCCACCTCCAACAAAACAAATAAGCACATTACTCAAAAATCCTAATGACACGGGGAAAAAAGAATATTTAAGGCTAAATGAGTTCACTGCTGGAGGGTTTATCAAACTTATTTTTACAGGAATCGCTCAAGTTTTCTTCCAGGAAAATTGGAAGACAGGCGTTCTAATCTTCATAGGATTAACATTCGCCAGCCTTTCATTAACCCCCTATGGATTCCCAGCGCAATATCCATTATACTTTGCTGGAATCACAGCATTCATAGGAACGCTTTCTGCAACATTAGCAGCGATAGCTTTCCAAGCCGACAGAACCGCGATCCTACGAGGACTATACGGTTTTAACGGAACCTTAACGGCTTTGGCCGTCATGGGTGTTTTCCTTGGATTCCTTTGGCCAATAAATCCATTTAACGGTTCCCCAATTAACTTCTTTATAATGCTTTTCGCCACGGCCTTCTCTTCTGTAGTAACGGCTTTCATCGGCACAATAACCAGTCGCTTCAATCTACCGACGCTAACAGGCCCATTTGTATTTACAGCATGGCTAATTATCTTAGGAGCGAAAATTTTTCCTGCAATAGCACAAGCATCATTATCTTTATTGCCTATAGGCAATTCTGGGGTATTGATATTGATGAATCATTTGGGACTGATTGCTTCAATAATTTTGCACTAATGGAGTGTGATCCGAATGTCTGCTTCTTCCAACAGAAATCTCTTCAATAATCTATGGGTCTTGATATGCGGCGTCCTTGTCTTCCTTATGACCATTTCTGTTGGGATCCTGGAGAGAGGTGAGCTTGGAAGAAGTGCTATAGAGCCTTATTAAAGAATATTATGATATCTTGCTCAGGCTTCTTTTTCATGGCGTTTCTTGGCTTTAGTGTCGCCTTTGCACCCACAATCGGTGGGGGTTTAATGGGTAATCCATTTTATAATTTTCCGTTCATGGGTGGTTTTCAAAGCAATTCAGCAGATATTTTCACGCAAGTTTGGTGGTCGATGGGTCCACAGTATTTTGATAATTTAGTTACACTTCCGTCTTATTTTTTCTTTGAAACTGCTTTCGCCACTGTCACCCTTGCGTTAGTTGGTGTGATTGTTTTAAAAAAAATCAAGCTACAAGCGTTCTTTCTTTTTTCAATTCCTTACTTTATTCTCATTTGGGCATTGCCAGCCGCCTGGATATGGAACCCACAAGGATGGCTCTATATGATGGGTGTAAGAGATTTTGCAGGCGGATTGGTTGTACATGGAGCTGCAGGAGCAGCAGGTTTAGCTATTGTTTTAAGAGTTTGGCAAGAGGAAAAAAAGAAAGGCTTCCGAGAAAGCCCTCAAGTACAGCCTAAGCCAAATACGCCATGGCTGTCATATCAATTCTTCTGCTTTGGCTTGGCTGGTTTGGTTTCAATCCAGGAAGCACATTAGCGCTAAATATCCAATCATATATTGTGGTTTTGATCACTTTCTTGCTGTGCGACTGGCTTTATGTTTACTATGTTTTTTAAATATCTGGAAATAAGAAAATTGCCAAGTTTAATGTATGCTGCGAACGGCATACTTATCGGTTTAATTGTTATCACCCCCGTGGCAGGTTATGTTGGTCCGGGTAGCGCAGTAATTCTTGGAATATTAGGATCTATAGTATTCATCTTAGGCGAGAAATTATTTCAAAGAGTCAAATGGTTTACAGATCCAGTTGGTCTTTTTTCAGGTCACTTTCTTGGTGGCATATTTGGTTTTATTATGGTGGCGTTCTTTACGCAGTTTTCGTTCGCTTCTTTTGGAGGCGGCTCTGGATTACCCGATGGTCTGTTATTTGGTGGTGGTATGCAAGCCTTGCATCAACTTGGGCTGCAATTGTTTGCTATACCGGTAGTTCTCGTAACAGTTTTTGTATTATCCTATATCTTTTTGTGGATAATAAGCAAAGGCATACATGGCATAATTAGAGAGTACACTGCTGAAGAACTAAAAGAGCAAAATATAAAACCAAATATCTAAGACTTTTTTAGGCAACTCGAATGTATCATGAAATTTCCCTATCCAAAAAGGCCTTCATCGATCAGTGAGACAAGGTTTAATAAACGTATTGTTGGTTATATCTCTAAAGAAACTAAGGCTCTAATAGATTGCAAACCTTAATTAGTTGGATTATTGGGGGATACCTTGTGCTGCCTCAATCGCAGTTACGTCCTTGCCACCTCCACGGAGAAGATAAGCGAAAAACACCGCAAGCAATGCCCCTGCTATAGGCCCAACCAAATATATCCAATAGTTATTAAAGTTAAGAAGAAAAAGATCGGGGGCAAAAGAGCGCGCTGGGTTCATTGATGCGCCTGATATAGCCGCTGCCCAAAGTCCAGCCAAGGCAATATAACCGCCCACTGCAAGGGCAGACAGGTCCAACGTTTTGAGCTTGAGAAGCGGTTCCAAGAATTACACTAATTAGTCCAAGAGTAAGAACAAACTCTACTAAAACTGCTTGCAAACTCGTAAAGCCAGTTCCGGGTTGAGTGGACCCAAAAGATCCAATCACACCAAATATTAGTGCAAGAAAAGAACATGCTATAACAGCGCCGACAATTTGGGCTAGAATGTATCCAGGCACTCGACGCCAAGGGAAATCACCTCTAGCAGCAAACGCAATCGTTACTGCAGGATTTAGATGAGCCCCCGAAACCTTTCCCATAAAAAGAATGATTGCCATAACCATTAAACCAGGCGCAATGACAAGAGCAACTTGGCTAATGGCTCCGTGTGTCGCAGTATTTACAACATCCCCTCCGGCGGCTACTAAAACTAGAAAGAAAGTTCCTAAAACTTCGGAAAATAGCCGTCGCAACTCGAGGAAGCGATAGGCGTGTGCGCTAAGCATTGAATCTGATAAGGATGGCTCTTTATTCATGTAAACATCACGTTAGTTTTTTAAGCCGCACATTTTTTTGCTACCTTTTAGAAATAAGTCTATGTGATTGTTAGCTTACTATATATTGAATGTCAGCTTATTAATCAGCTTATTGATACTCAAAATACGTACTTGCACCAATACCGCCGCTTTGCGTTGCTATAGTGGGGGCTGGTTCTTTGTTTTTTGAATAACATTGACGGCCAAGATAAAATAATTGATTCACTGTCGAAGGTAAATTCTCCAATGTATAGCGACCGAAAAGACAAAGATCACCTATAATCTTAATGCTTGTAAGGCTTCTTTAGAGTGCTTATTAAAATGAATTTGAGAGACGAAAACGTGTTTAACAATGCCTTCCTCATCGATAACGAATGTAACCCTTCCAGGCGCCCCCAGAGTAGATGAAACGCCGTATAGCTGTCTAACCTTGTTATCGGCGTCGCTCAATGAGATATATCGCAGATTATGGTGGTTGGCAAGCCCTTATGCGAGTCTACACTTTGAGCATTTATGCCAATTACTTCTGCATTGATTTCTTTGAAGGCTTCATGGACATCTTAAAAGCCTCAGCTTCTTTACAATACGTAGGTCCTCATCCCTCGGATAAAAGAAAAGAACAACATTCTTTTTTCCTAAAACTGTG
>CAWALK010000011.1:0-171928 GCA_963782915.1 uncultured archaeon | reverse complement strand
GTTCACTAAGTCAAATAACTCCGGTTTAGGGACGATTGAGCTACTATTTCAGTACCTGTTTGCGACCAAAGTTTTAAGAAAACTTAAACACGCCTTCAATAGTTAGCCATGCGATGCGTATTTAGAAAGGGTAGACAAAGAGAATTGCTTATCTTAACCAAAAAGCTGTTAGGGCTTTCTTGGCGAGAATTAGCTAAGGAGTTGGGGATTAGCTATACTACGATTAGAGAATGGCGGGATGAAAAATGGTTAATGCAACAGGCTGTTCTTCTTGTAAAAGTTAATCAATGCTTGTCCTGTGCAAGCTAAATTTAGAGATTTTATCATTGAAACAAAAGAAGAGACCTGGGGCAGAGCAAAAGGCGGTTTAAAAACAAAAGAACTTAGGCATGGCTTTTTTGACTCTGAATATGCAGAGCAAAGCGTCGGTTGGAAATCTAATGGTGGACATATTGGCACTCAGAACTGGCATGTTAAAATGAAGAATGATCATCCCTATGAGTATGGAAAAATTCAATACCGCAGAATTAAACAATCATTGAAGTACAAACTTGAATTCAACGGGCAATGGTATAGAAATTGTCTCGAATTGGAAGTAGCCGAAATTCTAGTGAAAATGAATGTGCCTTTTGAATATGAGCGCTCAGTGAATTGTGGCGGTAAATGTTACTTTCCAGATTTTACAATTGGCGAACTGGCGGTTGAGTGTACTTTTTGGGATGATGCCCCTCAAAAAGCAAAGGAGTTAAGCGATAAGATTCAAAATTACCGCAAACTAAAAATTGAGACAATAGTTGTTACGTCAAAACGTTACATCAAAAGGTATTCTGAACTGCTTGCCAATTTGAACGTTACAATTATAACATCCGATAGAACTTGGAGTTTCTGGACGGGAAATTTGGCGAGTAAAGAGGACCTAACATGGCTTTTTCTCGAGGCTCAGTACGGATAGAGCACCAGCCTCCTAAGTTGGGGGTCGAGGGTTTAAATCCCTCCCCGCCCGCCACGGACAATCCCCGCCCGTTTTTGGTTTACTTTCTACACAGAGGTTTATTCGGAACGTGTGGGGTTGTTACTTACGCTTTTTGAAAAGCTTGTTACCGCTGAAGTCGCAGACGAATTCAAAGCCGGATTCTATGAGTTGGCAGGCTTCTTGTTTCTGAGTGAGCGACTCGTGCGACGTATTCGTCTTCTTTGAAGTCGATGAGCCGTGTGTAAACGAGGGTGTTTTTGATGCTTCTGTGACCTAGCACTTGCATAACGTGTAAGATGTCTCTGGTTTTGTGGTATTCCATGGTTGCTTTCCAATGTCGAAATGTGTGGAAGCTGATCTGCAGGAGCCTTGGGTTCTTTAGCTTATGGGCGATATGTCTGAGCTGGAGAGTGAAGCTTTTCTTAAAGTATCGGGTGTTTGAATCGAATACTGAATTGGCTGTTCTTGGAAGCTCGTTCAGCATTGCGACCAATTTTGGAAATATTTCGAGTTTTAGGTTACTTACATTATCTGGAGTTACAACAATTGAGCCGCTACCAAGTCCATGCCAGCGGAGCCGTCTGCAGACTCCGACTTACAGTAATTAAAACTGGCTTTGTTGCCAAACATGCTATCTTCTGGTATAAGTCCAGCCATTCCCTCCCACCTCTCTTTCAGTTTTCTATGCGGTTTTTCGGCTTTCAGGATGATTTGCTGCTGATTTGAGAAAAGGGTGCATATAGGGTTAGCTTACGTGAAAGGTCAGGTTCATAAAGAGATTAAAGCAGGTTGAGGATGATAGGCACAAAGAGTTTGACTGCCATATGAAGGTTAGCAGGTAATGAAAAGCTTAAACTTCTCAAGCAAGACCTTAAAGAAGCAACGAAAATAGCGCATCGACTGCAGACCCGCCATAGGCAGCAGACGCCGAATCAGCAAACCCGCAGCCAATTAGATTACATCCTAGATCTTGATTCCCCTACAGTTGATGGGTTCCCAAGCGTTATTTTTCCCCAACAAGGCAGTTTTTCTCTTTCAGCCGGATTTGGGATGAAGTTTTATGCAATTAAAAATGGAGCAAAACGAGAGACTTTTCAGGATTGGCATTTCGAAAACATGACTTCAAGCGCGTGCATGGCTTGTTGTTATTCTACTAACTTGCATTCCCCCAACAATCGTTGATCGGAATCATGCATAAAAATAATATACAATATCGAATAGCAGCAACTGGGGAACAAGTTGGCAGTAACAATGATCGGCCTAAAACTTGATCAAAGAAGCAACAGAATTGCTTCCCAAACTACCAGCAACCGCCAACTCTATTCTGAAATTAACGCTTTCATAAAGAGCAACCTCAAGTTTAATTCTGCTAACCAGCCGAGACCAATTCCAACATTGTTTAACGAAATACCTTTTTCCTGATGGAGTGGTCGACAAAACACTGATAGCCTTTTCGAAAAAGGCGAGCAACGCTTCTTTGAAGAACGTTTGTTTCTATAAGTTCTGTAAGAGATATCCACTCACCTACGATTTGTTTGGCAAACTTCTAATCCCCAATATTGCAAAAGGAAACCTGCACAGAAGAAAAATAATTAACCATTTACAAGAAAGCTTCCCAAATTCGGGCTCTATCTTACATCAAACTTTTTTCTTCTTAGAAGCTATAGCAGAAGCCGGTGTCGCTAAATATAACGGAGGAGTTTTAAACTATTCTTACAGACATGTAGACACTCTTCCCTTTGCTTTCATTTTATACAGCGAGTTTCCAAAGCTTGGAATGTATGATATAGCATTGGTTGAGAAGAATCCAGTCTTTGAATCCCAACTTTGGCAAGAAAATGATATTTTAGAGGAACTCTCTATGTCTTAAGAAACATGAAACTTATTGCTAAAGTCTCTGAAATTGATAATGTGCGACAGTTTACAACCGGATTCAGCTTAGAAGAATTCCCTGTTTTCAGAGAAGACTGGCGCATGGAGGGTTACTAAGCAACAAAAGACTAAATATGATTGCAAACTTACCCAGATTTATATCGAACATGCTGTTCACATGGCGTGAGTGTTAATAAGGAAAAACACGATGCTCAAACAGGCGCATGTCTACATTGTAAAGAAGGATTTTTGAACCACCTGAGATTTAGGAGATAGCTAACTGCCGATAAATACAACCTTTTAGAAAGTAAAGCTGGCCAAAAAAAATTGTATAATGATTGCTGTTCAGCGAATTAAGAGACTTTCATGCTGTCTAATACAAACGAAAGCCTCACTATCCGTGGATTAAAAGAAAAACGACTATGTTTGTACAAACCTCTGTTCGTCTATCAACGCTATTTTAAGGACTTCATCAATTTTTTCAACAGGGGTAATGCGAACTTGCTTTGTAATGATAGTAGGCAAGTTTGCAACTTCGTTCTCATTGCCTTTAGGTATAATTACTTCTGCTATTCCGTCTTCACAGGCTTTCATTACTTTTGCTTGAATTCCGCCAACAGGCAGAATCTTCCCCATTATAGTAATTTCTCCAGTCATTGCAAGATCATTTCTAACTGGACGACGGGTCAAGGCAGATACAATGCCTGTTGCTATTGTAATTCCAGCTGAAGGTCCTTCTTTAGGAACAGCCATGTATGTAGCTAATACTGCCACATCATAGTCATCACGCCATTCTGAAGATATGTCCAAGTTGATTGGAGTTGGCTTTTACGTATTGTGCAGCTGCTTCAATGCTTTCTTTCATAACTCTGCCAATAGATCCTAATGGAACAATTCGTCCGCTTCCTTTTGTTGCTTGCATCTCAAATAATAGAATGACTCCTCTTTCGCCGGATACTCCTAAACCGATAACTTCACCCACAGAGGGCTTTTTAGGAAGCTCTACTGTGTGCTCCCGATTAGAATCTGGCAGACAAGGAGGTAATATTTCGCCGGTTTCTGTTAATTGAGCACTTATTTTGACCTTTTCGAACTCTCCTGGAGCGATTAATTGAAGTTGATCTCTAACCCTTTGTCTGAGTTCACATGATAGGAGTAGAATTTCTTTCAATTCACTGTCTGTGACTATGCCGTCCGGATAAAGTAGCTTTAGTAAGCCTGAAAGCACCTTTGTGACTGCTCGTTGATCTCGACCTGAAATTCCTAACCTAGTATTTCCTGTATCAATAAGTTTGAACCTATTTTTTACGTCATCCAAAGGATTTGTTCTTCTTAGTTCATGCATAATTTCGCAGAAATAATCTGTGATAAACCCATAGCTAGTGGAGTAGCTTGATGGGGAAAGTTTTGGTATTTCCCATCCTGGAAGATATGCGTGTATTCGATCCAAAAAAGCGATTTCTTGCAGATATTCTGGGAATGGTTCAAAGAGGTGATAGTATTTCTCGTGAGGTAAACCGCCTTGAACATCGATGTTACCAACGAAAACTAAACTACCAAATGCTAGAACCTCTTTTTTGCCCCTGCTGAATTTGGCGTCTTGCATGTAACCTTGCATGATGCTGACTAGAGCTTTTGGGTCAGTGAATTCTGTGTGTGCAATCTCATCAAAGACGATTACATCTCTAGTTCCAACCATCCCAATTTGGCCAGTGTTGAGGTTCATGAAAAGTTGAGCAGGGGTGGCTTTTCCGCCAGACAGCACGTTTGTATAATAGGATATGTTTCGGTAAAGGTAGGTTTTACCTGTTTCTCGGGGTCCTAATTCTACCATGTTGGTGTTTGATTCCACCATAGGAATGCATCGGCAGAGGTACAGCATTTTTTGTCGTTTTGAAAGCTTATCGGGGTTTATTCCACAAGAGTTAATCAGAATGTCAAGCCATTCTTCGGATGAAAATTCGCGCCTCTTTTGCAGGTATTCTGAGAGGTTAATCATGCTTATCTGGAAGGGAGTAAAACCCGTTATCTTGAATGGTCGTATCTTTTTCTGGTGAATCTCCGTTTCGTCGTATGTGAGGTCTATTGTCCCCCATATTCCTCCAGAAAGGAGCATAGGGTATTGTCTGACAATACTTTCAGGAATATTTGCGAATTTTTCATTTAACGAGGAAATACTTGCCCAATATTTATCCTCAGTTTCAACTAATCTAACTTCAAGGCTGGCAATGATTGAATGATGCCTTCTTTCCCGAATGAAATGCCTGATTTTTTCAGCTTCAGCACCGTGAACGAAGTTCTCCCTTAATCGCTTAATCACTAGACTAAAATCTTCATGAAAACTTTCTTCCTTACAGTAATTGTCAATTAGATATTCTAATACGTAGCGTGGAAATTCGTCTACACCCGTATTCAAGGATAGTGCCTTGTTTACGACCTTGCCCTCGAATATTTGCTTAAACTTATTCATTAAGGGACCCTTTAGTTACTTTTGCTGTTCATTTTATTACAAGTTTGGTAGGCTTCTTGCACTTCCACTTGCATCTCCTCGCTCAAAGCGTCAAGCATCAAACCTGCACGCTCAAACAACAGCTTACCCTCCAAATAAAGCCCAGCCCTACGACTATGCAACACCCACTCAGCCAAAGTCAAATTATCAGGCCTAACAGCATCAGGCACAGGAACACCCTGAACAATAAACGCAACCAAACGTTTAATCTTACGATTCAAACCCTCTAACACGACCCAACCTCTTGAAAGAAGCCTCCTCATTCGTCATAGGAGAACGATAAGTACCATCACCTGTAACAAAGAAATAATCAAGCAACCAATCACTCAAGTGCCCGCCTAGGCTTATCTTTCACAGAATAAAGATAATGCTCAAAAATATCACTATAATGAACACCATCTAACTCAGGATGTTCTTTGCTAGATATTCTCTAACATAACTTGTAACGCTTTGTGCAGCAGCATCCTCTTTAGCTGTTTCAGCAACATCAGCAACATCCAACTCAGCTATCCTTAAGATACCAACGCTCAGCAATCACCAGAACCACCAGTTGAATTCAGCAACCATTCGGAGAAGCGAGCCAAAATCATGAGCTTGCATCTGACTACGACTAACCATATGGCTCACCAACGCATCATAAACACGGTCTTTAGTTGAACCGGGATTCTCTAAAAGAAAATCACGAATAACAGAACATGCTTTCTCATTAAAAGACTGCGAATCCTCTTCACCAGTTAACAAAAGAAATGAAGATGACTCACCAGGCTTAGGTTTACGATAATTAAACACAATATCACGTTTAGTAACTTTATCAGCAGTCAACTGATTAAACGACTTTTGCCCCGTATCAATAAACAAAGCTGAATTAGTCTGCTGAGGAATAAAGCCAACTTCTGTCATTAGGTCCTGCAACTAGTTGCCATGTCCCTTCACTGGTATCATGATAGCAAAGAGAAACCCAACGACCAGGCTTTAAAACACGAAAAACCTCACCCATAGCTCGTTTCATGACGATTGCTCCAATCAGACGTCCGTAACTCCTCGGGTTTCGTTAACAATAATCTCTTTGACTGTGCCAAGTCGTGTTCAAAACCAAGCCATGCCTCCCAAATAAAATTCAATTCACCATATTGAATGTTACCGCCGTAAGGAGGATCAGTAAAAACATAATCAACTGAATTAATCGGTATACCTTTCAAAGCGTTCTTAGCATCGATTAGTAGATATTAGACCTGAAGAAGATGAAATATCGTAAGCTGAAGACTTAAGGAAGAGTATAATTCGCTGATATTTTGTTTTCGAAGATAGCTTGAAAATGGCTATCTTCTTTACCAATTTGAGGAATATAATAAGTGCCATTCATTATGTTCAAGGAAAGCTTACATCTGGCCTATATCGATTCATTTTTGATAATCCGAGAATAATTCCTGAAAATCCTACTCTTAGATAATCGCGGCAACTGATATCCAATTTTGTGCTGAATATTTATCGCATTCAGTAAATCTGATAATGCCCATAAATTTCTTTTTGTAAATAATTCTGCTACTGTTCGAAAATCTCTTCCTGGACGCCACTCATCTCCCCAAGGAGCAGTATCTGATTCTACATTCATCATTCGATGAGGGGGAACCAATATGGAATAGGCTTAGCCTCAATCTCAGCTATCTTTGCCTAAATCATATTTCTCAAAAAATTCTCGTTTTTTAAGGTTTGACATCATTATATTGGCGCTGTCTACGCTTCGGTTTACAGCCACCCAAACATTCATAGCTAACAAGAACAGGAACAGAACCAAACTGCTTTAGTGCGAGTGCTAATCTCCTCAATATGCCCCTTTGATTTGCAGTGAGGACAAACCTGAACAGTTTTCATCTCAACAGGCTTACCTTTCTGCTGGGTCTTAGCGGGAACTTTAGCTTCCACACAGTCGAACAAAGGTACAATCTCAAGGCATCTCGGACACTGAAAACGCTGAGAATAAACAGTATATTGTGTTATGGCTCTTCCGCCACAACCATCACAACGGGTTTCATAGAGCCAATCAAGCTCAGGCTTAACTTTCTCTTTAATCTCTTCAAAAGCCTCCTCAAGCTCATCTAGGTCTACTAGGGGTGCAATAGTTTTTTGTTATGAAAGTGGCAGCAGGAGATACATCAATAGCAACTGCCTTTCTGCCTTCCATCAAAGCGGCAAGAGCAGTCCCGCCAGAACCACACATAGGATCAAGAACCAAATCCCCAGGCTTAGTATAATGCCTAATATACTCAGCTATAGCGGTATGTGGCTTCTTTGACCAGTAAGTATGCATATTATAAATCGCAGTAGCTTTCGTAGTCGTTATAGGCTTATCAAATGCCTTCACATCATAATCATCAGACTTAGGATCATAAGGATGCTCACGAACATGCGCCTCAACAAACGCCTTAAGATAAGGATTAGGCTTATCACCGTGAGTAACTAGAAGCTAGCGTCTGTATTTTCTTTTAGCTGCTTTAGGGGCAAGTCTTGTTTGTTTCAACTATGCGATATCTCCCAGATGTGATTTTCTGCAATTAGGTTACGGGGTAATGAAAAGTCATAGTTTGATCCAGGAAACATTTGGATTCTATCACGTACTCTTTTTCCAGGTAGGAGTAAAATTATTCTATATTGATCAGCCGCTAATACGCGTAAGACGCTTAGATCAATGTTATAAATGAATACGAGTTCTAAGTCTTTCAGAATAAGAGTTTTATTGGTTTGAAGTCTTTCCCTGACAAAAGCTTCAAAGGCGCTGCCAATGCTAGCTCGAGTTGGCTCAGGTCTTTTCGCCTCGTCATTGACTAGACGTTCTAAATTGTTCATCGCTGAATCTGTTTATTATTCCCTTGTTTACAGATTCAGACTAAAGTAAAAGGTTCTCCATCAGCAATTGTTGTACCTTCAATCTCTTTTTCAAATATACTTAACGATTTGTAGTCACCTAAAACACCGTATAGGTGGCGACCTATCGGTACTCTAAGCTTTGCTCTTAGAGCGACGATTATATCTTCGATTTTTGAGTTAGTGTTAATCATAAGCTTGCCGCGAATTGTTCAAGAGTATACTTTGTAGTAAATTGACGTACAGTATCGATTTCAGATACCTTTGAGATTATCCCTTTATTTCGTAAAACATACAAAGACTCCAAGAGATCCCTACTTTGCCAAAGTTGAGGAACGAATAGCTGATTTTTTTCTACTTTTGATATGTCAAACATTCCAGGGCTTGGAAACTCCGCATGTAACATGTAAGCAAACGAAATTGGGTCAACTTGTCTGTAACTAAAAGTTAGATTTCGCCCATTTGATTTGATTACATTAGCATCTTTGAGTGACTCAAGAAAGCCTCTGCTTCCATCAACGCCCATAGCTGAGTTCGGAAATTTCTCTTTTAGATAATCGTCCACTTTCTTGCGGGCTATTGTACCTCGGCTAATATTGGGAATAAATACTTCATAAAAAAGCTCCTGCATAAGCGGATATCTTTTACAAAACTTATACAAGCAAACATTGCGTAATGTGTTAGTGCTTACTTTTTTGGAAAATACTAAAAGTGGTTTGTCAACTATGCTATCCGGAAAGATATACGAGGTAATATATCGCTGATATCTTTTTCGAGAATACTCTGAATTATATTTCAAATTTGAGATTATTTGCTCTCTAATTTCGCCAAAGTTGTCAGTAATAGGAAGTATGGGCAGTATTGCTGCGGCATCTTTAAGCAGACTCCTGCTAACCATCCCTGTCCCTTTCGTTGTTGGACTATCCCCTCTGCCCATTTCTTGTTCTTTATTAAGACATTTAGTTTTAATATAATATTTTGGGTAAACGTCGCAAAGAGTTTTCCGTTGCATTAAGAGTCACAAAAATGTGACGTTCGAACAAGTCTACGTAGGTTTAGCCAATTACGAGGTGTCGAGTCTTCAAATAACGGCTTTTGTTTGCGAATGAATCAATTCACCTATTTTTTTTCAGTGAAAATTAACTTTTCCGCCCATTGTTATGACTCCCTTACATTGGATCGGTTTTTGATACTTTTTTAACCCTTTAGTTGATAACTAAGATTAGTTATGTTTTTCAACGTACATCATAAATTCATCTTCGTCGATGAATAGTTCTTTGCCATACTTTGACAAAACTTCCTCAGGATTAAGGAATTCAACAGTTTCTACAATCCCTTCACCGATTAGCTTTTTTCATCATGTGATGCATAAAAGACTATTTTGTGTTTAGGAGCTATCTTTGATGAAGCGTGACCCGTGATCTTGATAAAAACTCTGCTGTTTTCGCTAAATAGTCGATCCATTAAATTTGCTGGTACCGCATAGATAGCCCCTTTCATTTTACTCATGTAAATTCCTATCCTATCTAACTACTACAGCATTTGCTATAATAGTACTTGCCTGAATTTTAAATCACAGAAAAGTTAAATTTGGAATTCTTTTATCATAATCTATGCTTCGCTTGGTTGCTTGGTTATTTAAAAAAGGAGATAATCTCAACGGCAAATATTTTTGAAATTTGAATCCGCAACAGGCAGAAGCCGTAAAAGAAATTGAAAAACCTCTCCTAATAATAGCGGGTGCTGGTTCAGGCAAAACGTTGACTGTGGCAAGTAAAATTGCCTATCTAATCGAACAGGGCGCCAAAACAGAGAATATACTTGCCTTAGCTTTTAACCAAAAGGCTGCTGAGGAGCTTAAAGAATAGAGTCATTGGTATGGTTGGGAACGCTGAGGATTTGAGCATATCAACTTTTCACTCTTTCTGTAACCAATTTATTCAGGACAATATTCTAAACACCAAACTTAACGCTAATTTTAAAGTAATCACTGAAACTGCTCAACTAGTTTACTTGACTAAGAACATCAACAGTTTTGGCATTGAGCATCTTGAATTCAATCATGAACCATACACTTTAGCGGAAGAAATGGCAAAGTTCATTTCAAGATGCAAAGACGAATCCATCTCGCCAGAAGATATTGAACAATATATTGAAAAACAGAGAAAGAAGAGCTTGATGAAGAAGCTCAAGAGGACCTAAACTGCCTCAAAGACATATTGAAGATTTATCGGGCTTACGAAGATTACAAACTGAAAATAACATGATTGATTTTGGAGACATGCTCTGCACAGTCTACAACCTACTGAAGAGTAAACCGTTAATTTTGAAGAGGTATCAAGAAAAATTCCAATTCGTTATCGTTGATGAGTTTCAAGACACTAACTATATTCAACTGCAGATTGTCCAGCTAATAGCTAGCAAACACGGTCACATTACCGTGGTAGGGGATGACGACCAAAGCATCTACCGCTTCCGAGGAGCCTACTTAACAAACATAGCTGAATTCAAAAAAATGTTCCCTAACAATGTAGAAATTGCATTAGAACACAACTATCGCAGCACCAAAAAAATCGTGGCAGTCGCCAACAAACTAATCGAAAACAGCCCAGAAAGAACAAAAAAGAAACTTTTCACAAAAAACAAAGACGGAGAAAACGTATCAGTTATTGAGACTCCAACAGATTCTTCACAAGCCAACTATATTCTTGAAACCGTCAAAGAACTCCTAACCAAATATCCGCCACAAGACATAGCGATCCTTTGCAGACGCAGAGCAACAGCTGAACCAATAATCAAAGCATTTCGAAAACAAGGCATCCGATTCAACTTTGTTGGCGAAACAGGCTTTTTCCAAGAACCCATCATAAAAGACATCACCGCATACCTCAAAGTCATTAGCAACCCGCTGGAAAGTAACGCAGAAATCGTAAGGATCCTAAACCGCCACAACTATGGCATTAAACAGATTGAGATATGCAAATTCAACTGCTATGCAAGCGAAAATGAGCTCTCCCTCTACGAAGCATTTGACCAGCTTAAGCAAGATTGATGTGGATAAATTCAAATTTCTCGAAGTCAAAAAAACCCTCTCTGATATAATCCGTTCTAAAAAGAGACTTGGAACCCTGGATCTTATTCATAGTTTGCTTTTTGAACGAGAATTCTACAAATACGAAATCGCTCTGGGAAACAACCGAAATATTCAGCTGATAAACCAATTCTACGAATTCGCAGAAGAATTCAACAGCATCTACCCAGACAATGACATTGAAGACTTCACAGAGTACCTCTCTTTTGCCTCTAACTTTGAAATTGAAGAACAAAACCTCGAAGAACAATCAGTTGTCATCTCAACGATTCATGGCGTTAAAGGCATGCAGTACCCTGTAGTTATCATTCCAGACCTGGTAGACAATAAGCTGCCAACAAGGTTCCAAAAAGACAAATTCTCAATCCCAAAAGAACTACTCAAAGGCATCCAATCACAATTCGACGAAAAAGAACTACATATACAAGAAGAACGAAGACTCTTCTACGTCGCAATAACAAGAGCCAAAGAAAAACTGATTATCACCTACGCCAAACGCTATGGCGACAACAAAACAGACTCCAAAACATCAAAATTCTTAACAGAAATAGACTATCAACAAAACGAAAACATAACCTTCCAACAAGCTGACGGACTGGATCTTTCTCCCGAATCAACAACAAAAGAGGACCAAATACAAACTCAACTTATGAAACAAATAATATCAAACCTAACAACCGGAAAATTCAGCGACGCCATAGAAAACGTGCTTTTATTCGCTAAATCAACAAACAAAACCTTAGATATCAAAGCAGAATTAATTGGCAAAATAAAAGAACCCGACTACTCTCCTAAATAAGACTAGAAGAAGCACCAGTTACAGTTCCTGAGAACCACGTTTTTAGCGTGTCACAATTTGTCGGCTACAAAAAATGCCCCCGACTCTACCAATTCCGTCATGTCATGAAGATTCCAGAGAAACCAAGATACTACTTTGACTTCGGATCCTCACTACACAGCATTGCAGAACAACTAACCAGGATGCAGAAGGATGGAAAAACAACTGATGAAACCGTTGCCTTTGACCTTCTGGCAAAGTTTTGGGATCCGAAAGGCTACAAGTCAAAGATTGATGAAAAAAGAGATTACGACGAAGCCAAGGCTATCCTTAAAGGTTTTCTCGATGAGCAAGCTAAGAGCAAAACAGAGATACTTGATATTGAACGATGGTTTGAGACCTCTATAGGCGAAGTAAAACTGCGAGGACGAATCGACCGCATCGACAAAGACGGATCCGACTATACTGTGGTGGACTACAAGACAAGCAAAAAGGCACCCTCACTAAATGAGCTTAAAAAAGACATGCAGCTGCTGGTTTATGCGCTTGCAGTTAGAGGAATGTATGGTGATAGTGGTAAATTGAAGGTTGGGGACTGGTTTTTGCGGTCTAATGAGAAAGTGTTCTTTGAACCCGAACAAAAAGCCATAGAGACTATGCAAGCAGAAATCGCCGAGATGGCTGCTAAGATTAAGGCTGCATCATTTGAGCCTAAGAAGGGAAGCTGGGAATGCAACTACTGCGACTACCAATGCCTATGCGACTAATGATGAAAACATTCAGACGTGCTGATTGTACGCTTGGTCCAGAGTGTTGACAATTTCTTCTATAGTTGATTCATCGTTTAGAGTTACTTGAAAACATGGTCCATTCCAGAATCTTTGTTCTCGCTCTGATAGGATCTTCACTTTATGATTATTGATCAGTTCTTTTCCTTTTTCAAATGGAAGCATAATTACGATATGCATTTTTGCCTTACTAAACCGTATATATGCAAAATTGCGATTTGATTTTAGAGATATGTATGAAGCTGTTGGATTAACGATAATTTTTGGGTCAGTCTCTATCATCGCTGCCTTGATTTTTTTATAAACGCTAACAATATTGTCATTTACACCCTCAAGATGTTTGATTTCCGTCCATTCAGGTTTAGTCGACGATTCTTCAGATCCTCCAGAGTTTCCTCCATCAGGGGGTTCTGGCAAATTGATCTCGTCAAAATCGGGATTCATCGTGAAAATTGTCTTTCCTTCAGCAGTATACTCTTTCAGAACTTCAATCTTGACCATTTTTTTCCATGTATCAGTATAAGTCTCGAAGACTTCCTGCATCTCAGGTTTAATATCATCTATTACAAGTAAGATATTTTGACTATTTTCAATTATATCTTTAAGCGCTTTGTATATCTCTCGATTTCCAAGGTATTTCTTGAATTCTTGTTCAAGCAATTGGTTAGATTTTACATAAATAAACAATCTCTCAACAAGTTGGTTCCTACTAGCGGAGTTGTTAAAGAATGCAAAGAACTTGGTTATCTGAGGAAATATGTGTCTATAGAAATCATGTTCCTCTAATTCAACTTCTACTAAGTAGAAATCCGGATTCTCTTCATCCCTAAAATCAAACAAAAAGGCATCAGGAATAGCAGATCCCAAAGCTCTAGAGTCTATCTTGCTTTTTATATCAAAATAGACTGTTTTAGCTCCAAAAAGTGTTTTGAAGTTTTGCTTAACTATCTTCTCGAAGGTCTCTTCTGAGCCAAAATTTGATTCATCGAACTTTTTACCATTCATGAAGATAGCTGATTTCATGCTTTGTATAGATATCAGAGTTTAATTATAAGCTTTATAGCCAAACTGCATGACCAATTATCGATCAGATCCCTTCATCATCAAAAAATAAATCTTCCGAATCCCTGTTATCGCCTGAATCACCTATATCATCATCTCTCCAGGAACCGCATTTCTCGCAAATAGTTGAAGATTCATCGTTTTCATTTCCACAATACCGACAAGGCCACAAGCATATGCCTCCTACATTAGGTCGCCAAACATGCTGTCGGATTCCTCAGTCAATTGGTAGTCCCAGCATTCCCAGCACATGCCATCATGATCCATATACTCATCGACGGTGACTTCTCTGCAACATACTTTACAACGGTAGCTAACGCTTATCTTAGTCGCTCAAGTTATTATGATAGCTTTCTTAAGCTATTGATTTTAATCTTAAGGTCATGATTACTTGTTCGGTTAATTATTATAAAATCTATTACTCGTCGACAAGAAATGCTATTTTCTTCCCACCAAAAAAGTGGCTTTCTAGGAAGAAAGTTGACCGAAAAGTCATCTGATTTTACTAGAGCGCAAAAATTCTCGATGTTTGAAATAACACACTCTTCTTCTTGTGGAGCAATTATCCAAGAAAAAAGGCCATTTTTTATTGCGTCTATATGAGATCTTATCAAATGTTCAGAATAAGCAATTCGAGAAATCTTTGATATCTCAGCCCTGAACTGCCAAGAAAAAGATTCAGGATGATAAACTGTTATTGATTTACCGTATCCACCTTCTCGCATTGTTACCGAGGCCGTTTCTATCCCTTCTAAGTAAAAGGCGCTAAATGGTATACTCAGTAAGTTCGAGTCAGCTGTTGAAACGTGCACTTCAAAATTAGCTACGTTATCTTTTTTTAGTTGGTCAATAACACCCTTTTCGAACTTATCCAAAGAAAATGTTTCTGCGTTGACAGCACTTAAAAACTCCTGCGATTGTTCAAGGGTTTTGTTGTTAATTCTAAGCAAGAAACTTCTATAGGGGCTTGCGCAAGGATATATGGTAATTGAAGGCCTAAAGTTATTAGGAATGCCTTTGCCCGCGCAATCGATTAATTCTTGCGGGTTTTTCAGATCAAAAATGAGCATTTTTGTTTTATCCACTCTCGATATGTGTGGAGTGGAAATAAATAGGCTATAATCGATATGATCATGTTCAACCAGGTCAGCTACATTATACTTGAAAATAAAACGATAGTCAAGGTTTAATCCTTCTTTAAGGTCATGGAAATCACTGTTATAGGTAGTTCGATAATGATAGAATTAGTCTCTAAAGTGACCTCTTTTTGCCACTTTCCCAGTTGCAAATTGAGCACTAAATTGTCTTTTATGGCGCTTGAATTGATGAAATCAAACCATATCTCTATTGGAGCTATATTTGACGTAATTGGGGGATAATGCTCTATTTTTAGTTCTGGCGGATTTTTTAGAAGTCGGTATTCAATTGTACCAAAAGGTACCCTAATGACCTCCCTTCCCCTGTGCATCCCATAGACCCAAGCTTTAACATCGATTGGCGGAGATGGCTTTACATTGTTATCTAACAAAATTTCTTTCTTTAGATTAAGCTCACCAGTCATTTGACGGGTATTTTTTTTCATTCCAATTAGATCTGAAAAAACAAAATCTCTAATGACCTCTATCTTATCTATTTGAAGTAGTTCTGCAAGGTCTTTGCAACATACTAACTTAAGCTCCGTCTGAACTTTAGGGCATAATGTTCGTTTATCTGTTAGCAAGAGCAAAGACCTGTTTCTTAAGAAAGTTAGTATATTTTCACCGGGACTCTTTGCAAATGTTTTTTGCAAAATGGATTGCGAAACAATACAAGAGGTTATCTTTAAATCGTCATAGAGTAAAACAAGACTAACTTCATCACTAGTTTCAAACGGTTCTACCCATATCAAGAATTCAAGTAAACGATTAATTTCCAGTTTCTCTTTTAAGAAAAGAATTTGTGGACCAATATTGTTGCCTGCTGACTGTAGTCTAAAGGACATTTTTGTTAGGTCTACCTTTACAACATCTTTTCCAGTTTCTATTTCTACTTTGATTGGTATTGTACCATTCAGTAATTCCTTGGGAACATCGATTGCATGATTAATCTGAATGCGAAAACTCGGAAACTTCTTAACAACTTTAACTCTCTTTTGCAAAACTACAATATAGGTTCCGTCTTTTAATTTGCCTATTATGTCACAAAAGGCTAATCCCAAATGCTCTTCTTCAAGCAAAAAATCGGTGCAGAAATGGTCTGCGTTTTTCTCTAACACTTTTTCTATATTGTTAATAGGGGACTCTTTTTTTGAAAAGCTTAGGCTTAATTTTAGAAGTTCTATGTCCCTTACTTTTTTATCTCTCACTTTAATGAATTGCCTGTGGTAAACAAGAATATTGTCAACTAATCCCTCAACTTCAAATTCGTCGACCGCATTGTCTTCTTTTAGCCTTTCATACCAGTTTTGCATTTCAATCCAGAATTTGCTATCCTTGGGTTCAATTTCTAAATCCCAATAAGAGTCGAACCAAGAACTGAGCAGTTGAGCATGCAAATGGTCATTTTCAATTACCCCGACTTCAAGGTTCTTTTGGTCTCCCAAACCAAGACCTGGAAGAGTTAGATTTGCTGACGTTAAAAGTGTTACCTGCCGATCGCCGACTTGCACTATAAACAGTTTTGCGTGTATGAAGTCCTCATTTCCAGGCGTATAACCCCAAAATTTAACCCTAAAATCATTACCTTCTTTCAAAGTTAGATTCTTTAAATATTTGGGGTTTGAAAAAGAAGATTTAGAAATATCTCCACAAACGGTATAGTTATTCGTCAGCAATTTTAAAGTAAAATTCAGGTTTCGTAAACCTAAATGAGACGAAATTTCTTCTTTTAGGCATAAAAGGGTCTCAATCGACTTTTCGTTATGAAAAGGGCTAAGTACCTTTAACTCTACATTTTGGCCTGTCTCACTGGCGCAAATAAAAGCGGATGTTAGCATCTCTCTCAATTGATACAAAAGATTATTGTTTCCATGTGTGCTCACAAAAGTTCTCTTGTCATCAGATTCAAAATAATTTAGATTATGTATTGACGAGCTAGGTGGAATATTCAGTTTGTTCCCAAACCAAAGTTGCAGTAATAATACAAGTATTTCATAGCCAATCGCAGAATCTGGTCCAAAGATTACGTATTTCAATTTCTCTAGTTGAATCGGTTGGTCGGTTTGGAAAGCAAAGAGATCGACAAAATCGTTGATACCTTGATCTGCAAGGAAGCTGTTTTTGATTTGGAACTTATACAAACCAAAAATTTCAATCCCATCAAGTGTTTGCATTGTAAGATTAAAGGAGCCAATTATAGCTACTACATGCGTGTTTTCTTTCTCTTTCTTGAAGAAAACGTAAAGTTTAGCGTGAGAAGTTACAAAACGCTCTTTTAGATTAGTTGTTTCTATGGGTTTGCTGGCTTCTATTAAGCCCTTAAACTGTAAAATGGCTCTATTAGCATCAGTTTTTGCGGAATAGATAATTCTAATTTTTTTGGGGTGTTTTAGCTTTGAGATTATTCCTTGAAGCGGAAAGGAGCTTAGGGAATAGGCTAAGATTACAGCGCCATCGGATTCTTCGGCGATTTCAAATGTCTTATCTAAAGCATTTACTTCTTCCATTTGCAACTGACCGTAACTAGTCTAATAATGCCAATACTTCTGAAAGTTCATCTACCCACCTTTCGAATGAATCGAAGCTAGGAAAGAAAGGATTGCCTGGGAAATCCTTTGAAGTTGACTTTATTGCTTCATCGAACAGATACTCAAAAATGCGATCAATGCTCCTAAGTGGCTCCATTTCTTCGAGTTGTGAAAGAATTTCAGTACTATTTTCATCAGTTTCTAGTGCCTGAATATAATTGATTGAAGAGCTACTGTAGTCTTTCAAAAATTCTTTTATTATATTCAACTGCTCGCTTGGTATTTTCGACTTAATTTGGTTCTTTGTAAAATCTTCTAACAGGTACCGTTTTATGTTCTTAGTTATAGTCTCCCCTATAAGTGTGAACTGATAGTACTCCCACCAAACAGCTAAGAACTTCAGTAATTTTGGATCAACGGTAAGCTGTGCAAAATCATTGCCAAATTTAGATAGCGACTTTTCAAGACTTTTAAGATGAAGGTAAAATTCCTCTGAGAATATAGTCTGACCTAGAGCCAGGTAGTTACTTCGAAAGCTAATTTGCCTTCTTTTTAAAAAAGTTAATATGAGAAAGGAATGGAAATGCGTTGGTGCATTTCGCCTAATCAATGCTAAAATTAAGAATGCATCAAAGCCTTGTTCGGAAAGATAGGGTTTTATCTGCTTTGGATCAGGGAAGATCTTTTCCAAATCTGCAGTCGATTTATTGCTTTTGTCCACAAGGTCTTTTTTTATTGTAATCCCTAATTCTTTCTTTATAAAAGCTGTGTAGTGAAATATTGGGTGATCATTTATTACATCACTGTTCTGCAATTCTGTTGTTTCCTTAAATTGTTCAAGAAAAGTGATTATAAATAGCGAAAGGAAGTCTTCTCTATGGGTTGTAAAATGTTCTGGTTTCAATTGTTCAAAAACGCGTTGCAGGAAGAGTGTAGTTGGGAAATCACTTAAGTTAATTCCTATTACATTGTTTCTAAGTTTTTCTTCTTGTAAGAGAAATTTTTTGGAGACAGCAGATAGATCGCCTTTGGAGAACTTTTTTGCCTCGGCTAGAAAAGTGCTTGGATCATCCGAATCCAGAATGTCTTTAACATATCGGCCAAATTTTTTTAGGTCAAAAAAGTCTCTTCCTTTCTCTCTCGCCTTACCGCCGTAATTCCATCGAGTAGCAATCAGAATTCCAGCTGGAGGATCGGAGTTAGTCATGGCGTATTCGTATGACCAAGTTAAAACTCTGTTGTACGCCCCCTTTTTTGGATTCATAATTGCTTCGCTAACTTGTTTGGAATCCTCGAGGTTTATGTTGTTATGCAGAAGAAATGCAAATAGAAATTTTACCCAAACTAGATCAATAGTTAACAAAGTCAAGTTAGGGACAATGTGGTTCAATGGACCCAAGGGAACGATCTGTATTAGTGCTTCCTTTTCCTTTAGTTTTGGGAAGGAGACATAATAGGACATGCTTCTACTATGCTTGCTTGATTTTTAAAACATTCGTCTCATATGCAACCATACTTGTAAAATAAAAAGGGAAAAAACAAGCAAGTGAATGAAACTCGAAAAAACCAGCAGACATATTTTACTAAAAATCGCTACTAAATGCGGGTTACCGATAAAAAGGGCCATTAATCCAAACTACCAATTCTTGTCCTCAAAAGAGTGAACAAGCAAATTATTAATACATAAACTGCCCAAAAAGATTCTATCTGGGTTGAAACACTTGCATTACAGGGACCTCTTTGTCACACACAAAGCATTCTGGGCTTTAGAATCTAGGGCGAAGCATTACGACATCTATATGAAGGAGGTGAAGGATTGGACCAAATGGCCCGAATCAGTTGACCTCTTCGAGATAGAGAAACTACTACGCTTTATCCCAAAATGGGATATGCATTTTAGAATGAAGAACTCGATGAAGGTATTCAGTGTATACCAAGAAATTCTCCCAGTTTTAATCAAGGTGAAAGGTTTGAAACTTGAAAGTGTAAACCTTGATACGGCTCTTAGAGAAGACATCGGCAATATCTTCGATAAGCTTGCGCCCAGCTCAGAAGAAGCCTACGAATCGACTGACTGCTCCAAAATCCTTCATACGATTCTCCCTCACTTAATAGTGATGTGGGATATGAGAATAAGGGCAGGAATCTTGGGAAATGAGCAAAAAAAGTTTGGGGTAATATACGCTTCCGAGTTTTTGCCATTGATGCAGACAGAGTTACGAGAGGCTTTAGCTGTTTGCATAGATGACAGAAAATTGAACTTTGAAAATGCTTGCGCATTTATTCGAGGCTCGTGCGGTTACGAAACATTACCTAAACTTGTGGATGAACATAACTATGTAATTTACACAAAGCATGATGAGTTCAGTCAATACCTCAATTATCTAAGAAAGAAACATGCAATAGAGCCAGAAGACTACGAAAGACTAAATCAAAAGCTCTAAACCTTTTAGAATTAATATTCTATCTGCCAAACTGCGCCAAAGCTGAATTTACAACTGTTTCCATTTGTGTGAATGCTTGTTGGCAATAAGCTACAGCGCTCATATCCTGGCGATCTTGGAAGCGTAACTCCGTTCGGGTGACGGTTGTTGTCTGAGCAGTTGTTGGTTGCGGTGTAGTTAAGGGCTCACCAGTTCCCGGTACTGCGGCGGCAGTGGGTATAGCTCCTCCACCTGTTCCTGCTTCAGCCCCTTGCGCCATTGTTACCGGCGCATTGATTTGGGGATTACTCAAGTAAAAAGAACTCGACAAAGCCATAGAATCAGCTACATAAACGGAATGCACATGCATCATCTCAGGGTACCCCCTATGTACAATGATGTTTCTTTTCCTAGAAAGTGGGTTATTGCCTAAGGTGCCCAATTGTTGTTTAAACCAAACTACGAACTGAGACGCTTGGGCATTGCTGGCCGCTCTGGCGGCAATTTCCAAATCATGGTCTGTAATTGGCTCATCTCTTGAAAAACCGAGGTGAAATTTATCAGCAAAGTCATAAAGCATAACGTCAGTGACGCTTCGCCATGAACTTAGAAAGGCACTAAGTAAGTACATGAACTCTGTATCGTGCCCCGCGTCTTGTGGTGTGAACTCAAGTTTTCGAAGAAAGAACCGTGCCTCACCCAGCTTATCTTCACATTGCATATACGATCAATCCTAAAGGCAAGTAGCCCTCGCTAAAACATATTGTATAATCCTGATTTTAGTTTTTGGTCCGTTGAGTGGAAAAAGAATAAAAAAAGGAGCCGTACTTTTTCGGATATATGTTGACCACTGGGATTTTAAGTCAAACCAATTGGAGATATCACATTCATTTTTTTCCTATTTTACGATAGATTCCAGTTGTCGTAATCTTTCAATAGTCAATATTTGCCAGAATACCCGTTGTAAAGACTTCCCTCGTAAATCTTTAAAGTTCTCTAATCTTTCCTTATGAAGAGCTAACATCTTGCTTCTTGTATCCTTGACGCTAGCGCCTGTAATTCCGTTTAAAGCATCTTCAGTTGTCTTGCAATGAGCAATAAGTTGAACTGCATCTTTTTTGTTAATCTTTTCTTCGCTCAACGAGAAGGCAAGTTCTGCGAGGAACTTTATTCTAAGGGCTTTTGTACTCCATTCGTCTCTAGTCGTTCTTTGACTTGCATTAACGTAAAATTGTTGGAAAGAATCGATATTCTTCTTCAATTCCTTGTCTCCATTAGGCATATCGACTAACGAATAGTTCTGCATCGCAGCTACGATGTCCTTTAGAACGTTTTGGGTTTCTACCTTAATTCGCCTGTAGTTAGCTTCCGTATCAACTAAGCAAGCTATCGCTTTTATAAAATCATCAATAAAATGTTCTGTAACTTCACATGTGTGTATTAGAGCATCTACATCATAGATTTGCTTTGGGTAATTCTCCTCAATATCTAATCCAATACTACCCTTCGCTAGAGAAAGTAGCTTGTCGCCCGTAAGGGTTCCAGCTGTAGAGCATTTTATTGCCTGAGTCTCTATTGCATAAGTTTGAATTTTGTTCAATATTTCACTTTTGAGCGCAGGGCATTTGCATAGAAAATCGATTTTCACTTCAAGCTCATTTCTATTAGTGTCTACTTCAGAAGGCACATGAGCAAAATATGTTTTTAGAGGCATATTGGGGGTTGGATTCTTAGGTGTATAGAGTACAAACTTAACGCCATCATTAAACTTCGCTTCACACTTGTCTAAAATAGCTTGTATGTCTGATAGTTCCAATGAAGTTGATATATCCACATCCTTGCTGCCTCTTTGTTTCTGCAAAGGAAGGTGTAATTGAGTCGCGGCTCCGCCTTTTAATATAAGATCATCTGAGATACTTTGGAGTCTTGCAGTAAGTTCGCAGTCCCACGCAAAGTATTCAATCGCAATCGGATTTGGAAATTCATATTCTGCTGCTCTTCGAAGAATCTCTATTTTTTGAAAGAATTTTTTGTTATGAATCATATTATCTCCAACTTAGCTTTTTTAGAAGGTTTAGAAACTCTATGCCTCTGCTTTCTGGTACGTGCAAGGGTCCATGACTGCCATCAACATGAGGGTCCAAAAAGTTGATTACCGCTTTGATTTCAGATCCGATTCCACGTCTGTAAGCAAATTCCTTTAGCCTACTATAACTTATAGGTTCATCTCTGAAAACATCAAATAAAATTCTAGCAAGTTCTTCTTTAGAGGAAGGGATTTTACCTCTTGTTGTTTCAAAGTACAAATCAACTAAAGCTCGTTCAACATTCGCAAAGCCGTTACAATTACCGATTAACTCAGAGAATTCCCGGATAACGAAAAGATCCCTATCAGTTGTGGTTTCTAAAATTACATTAATCTCACTAAAAGTTGGGTCTAATAGTGCTTTCCAACCTGCTTCTCGAAGCGCAAAAACCGCATTTTCTCCAGATCCTTTTATGACGTAAATAAGAATGATCAAACGTCTTGGTAAATAATGGATATGACTAAAAAATACGGGCATTCCAGTTATCATAAACTCAATTCCTTTTTCTTCTAGGATCTTTTTCGCTATTGTTGGTGACCCTGGAATGAGTTTAACGGTCAAGTGGTCAGAAATTGTTAATCTATCTCCGAATTCTTTGCTTGCAATTCGATTGGTCTTTACTTTATATGTACCCCTACCTAATCGCTCTAACTTCTCACTTTCTACCAAATCATGCAAAACCCGGTACAAAGATCCATTTGAGTAATTATTACATAAAGCCAAGACATCTTTAGTACTGAAAACTTTATCGTGGAACGCCTCTTTTATGCTACTTAGTATATTTTCTTTCCACGCCATGCTTCTCAAGTAAGGAATATCAAAATATAAAAGTTTTGAAAATCCTTACAGATCAATATGGGAAAGTAAGGAAAATCAAAAAATCGATCTTTTGAAAATCCTTACTTTATTGTTTAATCGAACCGGTTTATTGCTGCCAAAACAGGTAAACCTTTGTTTGCGACAACATCGAAAGAATCTTAATCAACCTGCCAATTCTCAAGATGTCAGCGTTTTGCACATATGTCAGGTAATCGGATGTTTTTCCATATGGGGTATGTCGGTTGCTGGCTACTTCTTTTTTGAAGCGCGGATGCTTGTTTGCCATAAAGGCAGTCTTGAGTTCCTTTATTTGTTCCTCAGTCAGGTTTTGGAGTTTTGATTCTACATAGCGCTGACTGCCAAGAAGCTGTAAATTGAATCCGAGCCGCTGGAGTGTCTGCGTTAAAGTTTTAACGCTTTCAACTGACTGCTGTTCAACAACTCTTTGCATACCTGCTTTCTCGGCAAAGGGCGAATATTTTGCCATTACAGCGATCAATTCAACGCGCGCTGGAGTTTTATGTTTTTTATAAGCGTCTTTCAATTTAACATCTGCTGGTATTACAGTGAAACCTGCCAAAGAGAATGCGTTTTCTAGGTGCTATCGTAATTGTTTAGAATATGGTTCAATTCATGCTCTAACGATTCTTGCAAAGGGCAGAATGCTTAACTAAAACAACAAAATAGCCCTCGTTCATTATTAAAGAGCACGCCTTTTGAAGCGGGCTATAGCAAGAAGTCTACTTAGGTTTGTTTAGTATTTCATCCATGCTCTTTATACAAGGTGCCATTTTTTCGATTACAAATTTTGGTCCTTGAAAAAATATCCCCTCTCATGTAGGCCGTGAATTCCTTCTTTGTTTTTTCCAAATTACTACCTCTGTGCTCAAGAAACGTTTTGGAAGTGATTTAAGTATCAAACGGAATGAAAGTAGTGGTTGCCCCTGAATCGATAAGGACATCAGTCTTTAAAGTTTCTATCACTCTAACAACACACTTTTTATAAAACTATGCGATTAGTTTAGAGTACATGAATATTGAAGAGCTTAAAGCTATAATCACATCCCAAAAAGAAGACGTAGAAGGTCTTTTTGAAAGAGAACCAATCATAAACAGAGACATAGATACTACACAGGTTAAAAATTATCTATCAAAACCCAACGTGTTAGCTATCTTGGGCATTAGACGATGCGGCAAATCTATATTTTCCTGGCTACTACTCAGCAAAGAAAAATTCGGCTACATAAACTTCTTCGATGAAAGACTAATTGACTTAAAAGCCGAAGAATTAAACCAAGTTATACAAGCATTTTACGAATTGTACGGCAACGACGTAACATACTTTGTATTTGATGAGATACAGAAAGTCCCCGATTGGGAAAGATTCGTTAGCAGACTTAGAACAACAAAAAAAATAGTAATAACTGGCAGTAACTCAGACCTCCTGAGGGGAAACCTCGCTACTTTCCTAACAGGCAGACACATTGATGTAACGCTTCTACCATTCAGCTTCAAAGAATATCTACGAACAAAAAACATAACCTTAACCGAAAACTGGGCTTACTCCACAAGTAGCGTTGTCATGGTAAAAAAAACCCTTTTAGAGTTCATTGAGAAAGGAGGCTTCCCAGAAGTTGGCAAGTTCGGCAGCATAATGCTAAACGAGATTTATAGGGACATAATAGAAAACGACATTATAGGGCACCACAAAATAAGAAAAACCCAAAACCTAAGAGAACTCGCAAAATACTTAATCTCAAACAGCGCAAAAGAAATCACCTTCAACAAACTAAAAACAACCCTAGAAATAAAAGATCCACATACAATAGCTAAATACACCGCATACATCTCAGACGCCTACCTCATATTTCTGCTAGAAAGATTTTCCTATAAACTCAAAGAGCAATTCAAAGCCCCAAAGAAGGTTTACTGCATCGACACCGGCTTAGCCAACAATGTAGCGTTTAAACTAAGCAAAGACCCCGGCAGATTAATGGAAAACATAGTGTTCATAGAGCTATTAAGAAGAAAACTATACTTCTATCCAGAATACGAACTCTATTACTGGAAAGATCACACCGGAAAAGAAATCGACTTTATCGTTAAAACTGCAGAGTCAATCCAACAGCTTATACAAGTAACCTACGCCTCAGCAAAAAACGAAATAGACCAAAGAGAGCTTGAATCCTTCAATGTTGCTGCCATAGAATTGAATTGTGATAATATGCTCGTTATCACGTGGGATTACGAAGCATCTACAGTAGTAAATAACAAAGCAGTTGTATTCCTTCCACTCTGGAAATGGCTACTTAAATCCTCAGAGTGATCAATTAATTTTTAGTCCTTACTCACGTCTCTTGACAGTTCGTATCCGTTATCATTTTTCCAAAACAGGTAAACTTTTGTTTGGGATAGCATTGCAAGAATCTTAATCAACCTGCCAATTCTCGAGTTGTCAGCCGTTTTGCACGTATGTCAGGTAATCGGATGTTTTTCCATATGGGTTATGTCGGTCTGCTGGCTACCTCTTTTTTGAATCGTGGATGCTTGTTTGCCATAAAGGCAGTCTTGAGTTCCATTATTTGTTCCTCAGTTAGGTTTTGGAGTTTTGATTCTACATAGTGCTGACTGCCAAGAAGCTGCAAATTGAATCCCAGCCGCTAGAAGTGTCTGCGTTAAAGTTTTAACACTTTCAACTGACTGCTGTTCAACCACTCTTTGCATCCCTGCTTTCTCGGCAAAAGGTGAATATTTTGCCATTACAGCCATCAACTCAACGTTTGGTGTGCCGACTTGCGGAAGCGTTTCACGGATTATTTTCTCTCCGAGACCTATAGTTCTGTATTTGGGGTGAATTACTATGCGGTTTATTGTGCTTAGTTTTTGGTTGATTTCTTGCATTGTCATTCTTGGTAGCACAAGTCGTCGTCCGTAGCATGCTGGAGGCGGGTAAGTATAGACGATGACGCCGCAGAGCTCATCACCCCTTGTCATTTTGAATATTTTTCGAGGGACCGAAATGCCATGGCCTCTATAGTGGAAAGGGCTTAGTTTTTTCCAGTCTTCCTTTGTTCCCGGCTCTATTTTCATTTCTTTGGTTAAGCTGCATTCGGCTGCTGGGGTGTTTGGGTAGTAGTCGATGTGGATTTCTTCGCCAAACCGCTTACGCACAAGTACGCTGGGTTTAAGGTCTTCTTGTAAGTCGCTGTGGGTTGTGGCAGCTATGACTGCTTTGCCCTGCTGCCGTGCGATTTTCTGCAGATTGTAGGCGATTATTTTGGCAGTGTCTCGATCAAGGCAAGCACAAAATTCATCGCACAGAAAAAATTTGGCTTTACTTTCAATCATTTTGGCGATTCTGTAGCGGTATTTTTGTCCGTCGCTGAGTTGGCTGTAAGAGCGTAAAAACAGGAAAGCATCGTTTAAGCCTACCTTACTCAGGAGTTCTAAGGCTTGCTCGACGGTGGCGCCGACAGTTTCAATTAAAGGCTTGTCCGGGTCCACTGCAACCTCTGTCAAATCAATGGCTTCATCGCCTAAATCTGCCCTGATTGCCCGCAGCAAAACGGATTTTCCGCTTCCCGAATCCCCTGTGATATACGTTATGTCTTTGGGTCCAATCTTTAGTTCAGCATCCAAAACCTTGAACCGCTGGGCTTCATCGATGCCTAACCCAAACGCTTCAGCCACAACAAGGCTCCTAGGCGTTATTTTGGTGTGGGTTTCATAGCTTATGTTGAAGGTAAATTTTCCTTCTTCTCTGTTGTAGATTCTTCGGAACTGGGTTATGCGGAAGGGTTCATTTCGTCTTCTGGTCATTTTTGTCACCTTGGAATAACTCTTAGACCTAATTCAGGCTCCATCTTCTCATCCTCTACCCGCCATGGATTACTTTTCATCATGTTTTTTGCCCCACAAACAACCCAATGACTGTACCGCTCAGTCCGGTGATAGAAGCGAAGATTTCAGCATTCCACGAATGTAAAATGATTAAGTGCGCCAACTCAAGGGCTGACATGAACGCAGTCATGCCGATGGCAAATTTTACACCCAACACAAGCTTAGCAGTGGGTTCCTCAACGATGAGACGGCCCCTCTCAAAGCGCCTTCTAGTCAAAGCGCGCTTAATAGTGTCTGCCATCTATGCTCAACCTCCGCTGTGCAAGTGCTCTCCGAAAAGTTCTGGAGCGATTCATTGAACGATGTCCGCCCATCATGAAACTGTTAACAAGTCTGCTAGCTGATTCGGTGGGAATATGCTCTTTGACTAAAACTGTAACGCCCAACGCCCAACCGATAGGGATGGCGGTGTAGTCTAAATCGAACATGCCGTCGGCATAGCGGAAACTGTTCTGAGCAATCACAATATGCTTAACCCTATCGCCGATTAAACCGACGAATATGCCCCAACTTTTCACTGGGACATCTATGGTCATGCCTGAGCCGCTGCTTTTGCCTACTGAAGCGTCGCACCAGTCGATGGCGATTAGATCGCCGGGTTTTATGTTTTCTAATAGTTTTAGGATTTGTTTACTCATCGTTCTATAACCTCGCAACCTTGTACCTGTTAACACGATCCACCTTGGACCGCAAAGCGTACACATAATCTGCCAAAAGCGACTTCTCACGTCCAAGTTCCAATGAAACTTCTAGTTCCCCACTTTCGGCTTTGACGTGGTATTCGGCGCTTAGAATACGAAAATTTCCACTTACATTCTCATTTGGAAGAGCAATAGCTACAATATCAGCTGCAAAAAATGGTGTAACCCCGTAATCGATAACGGTGCTCTTGAGTGCGATGTATTCAAACGGATCCTTCATATTGGCTAGAATGGCTCGTGCTCTAAGTGAGCATTCGATGTCACTCCAAAGCTCTTCATCAACATCCATAAACTCCCTAAGCCCATAAGATGCCTGGCTAGCCGCATCTTGCTGGATACTGCTGTAGCGTAAGCCGCCAAAGTAGAATTTATCAATCCAAAAGCTACCTGAACCTGTCACCTGACTTGGATAGCAGTAAAAGCCAACTCGATTTACCTGTGACCAATCGAAACCAGCTTCAACCGACCAATCTGAAGCATTCAGAGCGCCAACTTTGAATGTTTCACTTGTCCACTGATTAGCTATACCACCGTTACCGGGCGATTGAAAACTATAGAGGCGGCTAGCTGCGCGGTTGGAGGTATCGAACAAGATGACCATGGAGTGGCCGTCGAAGTAGGTTTCTTTTTGGATGGCAAAGTGCAGTTCAGGAAACATGTTGGTGTTAACCCAATAGGTTGGGTTTAAAGTGAAGAGGGCGCCGCCGAAGTAGTTGTTTTCTACGTGTAGTTTTATGCTGTTGGGGCTGCCCATTGAGTTTTCAATGCTGATTTCGCCTGCGGTTGCTGACCAACTACATATGGTTGGGGTTAGGCTTTGTGTCCAGTCAACTTTGTTTAAGGGTGCGCTTTTGTCTTGGGCTCCGAAGATTGTGACTTTGTTTCTGAGGGCAATTATTTCTTTCCAGTACTCATAGGATTCTATCTTGTCTGTGAGGGTAACGGGGCTGGTTTTGGTTGCTCTTGGGAAAAACTCGAATTTACCCTCCGGTGCTGTACGAAAGTCATAGCCAATGGCGCCATTTTTGTCGCTTTCTTGGGCGATTTTTTGCAATATATCCCAAACTTGAGTATCTTGCACTTTGAAGTCGGTGAAAGTTGTATCTGTGTTCTCAACCAGTTCAGTGCTGCCACGTAAATGGCTTAGTCCTGAAAAAGAATCCAAGATATCCTTGACTATGTCTTCGCCTTTGGAACCTGAATAGTCTTTAGTGACTGTTTGCCGAAAGAGCTTCTCGCCCCAACATCGCCCAGCCACAATAACATAGTGCTCTGCAGGTCTTGATTGAAACTTGATACTCTCGGTTCTTGTAGTGATGAGTTGAGGTACGCTGGTGTCTCTGCCTATGCAGATGTAGCCGTCTTGGCCTACATTGAGCGGATAGGTGCCGTTTGGGCTGTATTTACTATTCCAGTTTTGAAGTCGAAGCTCCCAGCTGCTAACCTCTTTAGTGGCACCCAAATGCACAGTGGCTTCTATAACGTCAGATTGGGGAACCGCAACAGAACCCAAAGCAATCGATATAGCCGGCGGATTAACGCTCATCTATTCCACTCCTCTGCGATAGAAAGAAGCATCTGATGAACTACCGCTACGAGAACCAGAAGTCACTGCTGATTCGCCCGCCCGTTGAATACCTCGCGTATGTGCAGGCGTCTCAGCTGCTGTCGAGTTAAAGTTCTGCACGCTAGCCGTAGCATTGTTCATGCTGCTGGCAAAATACACCATGGCAGCGGTAGCCGCGACAATGACGGCGATTCCGACTCCTGTTAGTGCGAGGAAGGTTCCGTAGCTGATGTTTAATGCATTTTGAGCTGCAGTTGCTACCCAACAAGCTGCAGAATAAACCTTTTGAGCCACGGCTAAACCTGTGCTTGTGCGCAGGAACATACCCATGACTGAGACAACCATCATGGTTGAGTTGAAAACCTTCATTTCGGCATCGTTCAGTATTCCAAACTGGTTGGCGACATAACCAATAGCGGTACCTGTAGCGCCCAAGCCAGCTAGAGTTGAGCCTAAACTTTTGACCCGTGCTGCAAGTGCTTCAGCGTCGGTTTGGATTCTGTTAAATTCGGTGCTTGCACGGTTAACCGCACGGATGGTCAGAGCTATTTCTCGAAAACTCATAGACCAGCCTCCGCTTTGGCTTGCTCAATGGCTGCTATAACTACTGTTTCCAGTTGGGGCAGGTATTCTTGGATTGCTGGATATAGGTAAGGATGCGCCTGCATGTATTTAGTACCCAACTCAACCAATAGTGCATAAGCAGCATCTGCTCCAACTTCTACGACCCACTGCTGAACCTTCGCATAGATTGTGCTTCGAAGATAACCTGTGCGGACTGGAACAAGGCGCATGGCTTCAGCTTTGACGTCGGCAGCCCAGCTAGCCAAAAAGCTATGAACCTCACGCTGCATGCCTGAATCAAACCTTTGCATAGCTGCTTTGAATTCTTCTACGCCTTGGATGTCGCAGGTTACTTCTACTGCCGTTTTGCTTCACGCTCCGCTTTTCGCTTTTCTTCCTCAGCCATTTCGTCCATCACGTTCAAGATGTGGCAGAACTCCTGGATTGTTCGGGCTGGCTGCTTTGCAAGTTGGGTTGGGGTCCAGCCGAAGGTTTGACATAGCCTAAACTCGACAAGAGCGCTGTGCGGCTTTCCTCGTCTAACTGCTCTAGTAAAAAACGCAAATCCTCCCGTGGCATGCCGTTTAGCTTGTTGACTACTTTAGAGAAAAGTTCCCCAAGCTCAATCGGAATACCGTCTTCTTCGCCCAGCAGCTTTTCCAGCGTTATGGGGTGGCTTTGGGGTTGGCCATGCATGCTAGCCATAATGGTTTCCGCTTGTATGGCTATGAAATCGCTGCTTTCAACGTCGCCGGATAGCTTGTTGTATTTGGTGTGTTTTTGGATGATGCGGTTTCGTTTAGCCCACGTTATCTCAGCAAAGGTATAGGTGCCCCTGTATTCTTCGCCGAATCTGCCATCAATCTCAACTTTTTCTGTTTTCAACTCTTGATTTCTCCGTAACTATAAAATGCTGAGCGGTCCTCTGGCTGTGAAAGGAACCTTTGCGTAGATCAGGTCCTCGGATTTGCCGCTTAATGAAAAGTCATCCCATTTGGTATGCTCAACGCTAACTTTGTTGACGCCGCCTAACCCGAATTCTAAGCTGGATTGCTCGGTGTCGGCTAAGATGTCGTCGGCTTCTTGTTTGCTCTCAAACTCAAAGTTGAGTTCTCCAGTCAGTAGCCGCTTACCCCAAGTGAGATACTTCGCCAAATGCCCATTAACAGACCTTATGACCGGGACAGCTTTGCAGGAGTTGTCAATCTGCAGCTTCCAAGAAGTAACACGCTCGCAAGTTACGCCGCCGATTTTGACATAGCTTTCACTGCCTGAAACAGCGCCGGCATATTCGGAGTATGAAGCGCCTGTAATTTTGGCTGTTGTAGACTTCTATATCTTGGGCTGGAAACTCGGCTTCGCACTCCAAGAGGCCGTCTATGTCGCATGTTAGGGTTGCTTTGTTGAATCGGGCGCCCTTGTAGAGTAGGCTTATGATGTCGGTGGCGAAGGCGAATTGGTCTTTGTAGTAGAGCACTTGCAGGGAAAGGCTGACGTTGAGTTCTTGTTTGACGTACTGGAGAAAGTTGATAGGTGCATCCGATGGGATGGGGTACTTGACTTTCAGAAGTGGCTGTCTTAATCCACGCTTAAGTGCGACCACATCAATTGAGCCTGTGCCAGGTACTCGGATGTTGTTTGGGTTTATGTCAGGTTCTAGATTGCTGCAGGAGTGCCCAAGCATTGCCGGGCTAGCTGGAACCACGCCGAAAGAGCCTTCGGTAACGTAGTAGAATTTTTCTTGGTCTGAGTGATAGGTGTCCACCATATTGTTTCACCTGTGACTAGGAAATGGCAACTGACTCGAAGAGCCAAGCCAGCAATGACGATTTCTTCTTTGTAGAGAAACGGCTTAACATCAACTACATCGACGTCTCGGAAACTGTGAACGTCGCAAAATGTTATGCCCCATACGTCAACGGTTGCTTGGACAAAATCGCAGTACAAAACGGCAGACGAAACCCCATCTGAGGGGTTGGTTGTTCGTGCCATCAGGTATAGGAAGCCGTCATCGTTGACGTAGTTCGTGAGGTTTGACGTTAGAGTGATAGTGAGGGTTTCGTCTGTTCCGCAAAACGCCGGTTTGTGGATTGCTCCAAGCACTGGCTAAGTTATCCCATACTTTTAGGGTAACGCCGTTTCCCTGTGGTGCAAGCCCAAAACCTTCAAACGCCAAAATTACGCGCTTTAAGCACTGTTTTCTGGGTTCATTTCGGCTCTCTCCAGCTTTAGAGCCTATTTTGAAGCGGAATAGCATAAACGCAAACTCGCCATTGCCAGTTGCGCTTTTAGAGGTTCTAAGGTCATCGCTTCCCCAAAGGTTCGCATACTCAGGATTTGACAGTTCTGTCCAAGCTGAGTTAGATGGCTCAGGCTCGGTTGCGGCAACTGCACTATAGGCTTTGTGAGTTGCAGACGTTGAGTCAATCGGGTAAAAGTTGTAGAATGTCCTGTAGGGTAGGTTGCGGTTTTCGGGAATAATCAACAGTAGCTGCTCAAGCACTTTGTCTCGCATGACTCTGCCGACGTCTGCACCTGCAAATGGCTTGTCAATGGTTACTATGGTTGCCCGAAGGGAGTAGATGCGTCTTCTTAGTTTGCCGTCTAAGGTGTGTTTCTGCGCTTGGCAAGGCTCAGAGGTCTTGGACACGGTTATTTGGGCATCGTAGTCTTTGAGCAGTTCCCGGTCATAGTTCGCTTGAGAACAAAGGACACTGGCTAAGCCGCCGTCATCTTTGACGACTCTTATCCGTGACTCGATTAGGCGCAGAATTGTTATGACTGGGTTCTCTACTTCGCTCAACTTGCGATTAGCCTCCTTGCGATGCTTTTGAAGTAGAACCGTTGATTCGCAAACGTGAAGGGCGTTACTGTTTGGATTTCGTAGTCTTCGCCTTGACGCCTAAGTTTGTCATGAACCCTAACTGGGAGAAACGTATAGAACGCCAAGTAGTCGTTCAGGTAGTAGCCAGCTTCTAACATGACTTGCTCAGCTTTGAGTGAGGAAACAACGGCTAACAAATCCAACGGTTCGCCATAAGTGACTGTTGCAGCGGCTTCTCGAACAGAATAGAGCGTCACCGTTTCCCCTTTACTCATCAGAATCTTTGTAAACTGAGTTACAGGCTCCTCGTAATGTAGGAAAAGCTCGGCTAACCAGCAAACGGTCGCCATTGCCTGCTTATTTTCAACATAGCTGTAGTCTGTGTGTTTGGCGCCCCAATACATGAATTCAGCTGCATGTTTGCCGATGACTTCTACACTGAGTTTAAAGCTTGGCTTGTCGTGGTTTTGGCGGATTTTCCAAAGGATCCCGCTTGTGACGGCGTCGTAGTAGTCGCAAGCTGAGAATCGATTAAGCACATCTATGTAACCAGCCCAGCAAATTGCAGGGTCATAAGCTGGATACTTTCCGCTAGCTCTGATGTTGTTTAGGGCGTTGTAGACTTTTTGGCAGCTGACACTCCAGCCTTCAAACTCATACAGTCCCAGCAAGGCGTAGGCGAACGGGTCATCGTAAACCTCATTTTCAGTTAAGCCCACTCTGTGCCAATTGCCATCTGAAGGGTCAAAAGTTAGCCAAAGATTCTCAAAGCCTTGCCAAAGAAAAAACGCTGCCCTATCCATCATACGATCGTATGCGTATTCCTTACCTTCATCACCTTCATGATAACCTTTGGCTAGCCTGTTTAAGCCAATGAGTCCATAGAGGCATTCTATATCCATCTGCAAAAGCCAAGCATCTTGGATTGTGACTGCTCTAGCGAAGCCGCCGTATGTTTGCTTATCTTGCATGGTTTTGAGGAAAGTTCCGCCAGCTAGCTTTGCAGCCTCCAAGTATTCACTGTCTTTTGTGAGTTCGTAGGCTTTTAGAAGTGATGGGATGGCTCTGCAAGCATCTACACTGTAATAGTAAGTGCTGGTCTCGGCGCTTTTGAACCCGCCATAAGCCTTCTTTGCAGGATCAGTGCATTGTTGGGTTAGTACCCAATCGGCTAAGCTCTCGATTTTTTCATAGATGTCTGCTTGTCTATCTTTGAACTGCGGGGCTGAATACGCTTCACAGAGAAAATCAAGGGCAAAGCTTGCTGCTAGGACGCCTTTGCCAAACGCTGGATCCGGTGTATTAGGCGCTATCACATAGACATAGGGCGCATAGTCCATAACGAATTGGAAATATGCTTCAGGAACGGTTCCCATGGCTACACGCTCCCCACGTAGACTTCTTTGAGACTGGCAAGGACCCGCTCGAATTCGCTTTGTAACACCGTTAAGCTGGGCCAGGCTGAGTTGGAACTGGTCAGGTCACCAACGCTAAAGTTCAAACCGATAGCAGAACCGCCAGCCAAGTAGCAGACTGCATAAATGGCAGCCAGGAGCGTTATTGCTTCTTTTTGGGAATCGGTGCAGTTTTGGTAGTCAATATCAGCGGAGAGTTCAAGCTCTAAAGTGACCTCGGCACGCTTAATCATCTTCAGAACTTTAACCTCAGAAATATCCGAATCTTTTAGGTTGAGGGTGTCTCTAACGTCTTCCGCTGATACCTTCATTCCTTTTTTACCTCCTTACCTTGAACTGCTGCTTCAGGTTGGGTATCCCAGAGTTCCCAACCGAACTTGACAGCGTTCTTACGGAACTCCTCCGCACGAATCAGCCCCAATTCAGCTGCTTTAATGATGTCGGCGGCCACTAACTCGGGTGTTTCTGAACTGCCAAAATTCAACCTAACTTTGGCTTTGGTGGGATCGAGCCCATTTTGAGCTACAATGAAAGCGAAGATTTCTTTTTCAACTTGGCGCTTGATGTACCGCTGGACTGGTTTAATGAGCATGTCCTGTAAATCGAGCGCTGCCCTTGCCGATGCTTCAGTGAAGCCTGGAGTGCTAAACAGCCTTGGAAGCGGTGTTTCGCATCCGAGGTAAAATTGGTTGACCATGTGGTCGATATAATATTCGAAGCGTGCCCTTGGGTCAATGGTTACTGGGTAGACGCCGACAGATTTGGCGCCGCTAAAAAGCCACTGCCCCTCTTCCGGTCGGTTCTTAATCGCGGCTTCATATTTTTTGATGGTATCTTCTTTTTGCCCTTCAAGCTGCACAACGACATCGGGACCAGCATATTTAGTGAAGATGTTTGGCAAAATCTTCTCTATCTTGGCCTTCATCCAAGCATACGAGGGACGCTTGTCAGTGTCAATGGTTAACGAATGCAGGAGAACCTGCAACAATCCAACGCCAAACCCGGAGGGGACATCGCCGTTTAAACGCCAATGAATTACAGCTTCGGGCTTAAGCTCGGCTCTAGTATCGCCGCCATATGTGCTTAGAAGCTGGTAACCTGTGACTTTATATGGAATCTTTAAGTCGGGAACAGAGCTTAGCCCTATCCGTTGGACGGCGTCAATTGGCATGCGCAGAGTGTCAGTTAGTTTGTCGGGGTTGAGTTTTAGCCAGAAATCGTTTCCGCAACCAATCAGCGGCTTTGCCATGTCATTTAGCAAGCTATCGAGATTGACATCCTCACAGAACCGGTCGACAACCTCTTTAGCTTGGGATGCCTTGTCGTATTTTTTATCCGCTGTAGTGTAGAAGCCCATGCCAACCGTTGAAGCTGCCAGCAAGTCTACACTACTCTTGCAGGTGGGATCACGGTAGTAGAGTTTCAAGACGTCTGCTAAGGGTATGCAGGAAGTGTCAAAGAACACCCGCTGCTTAGGGGATGCCACACCGGAGGCAGGCGTAAAGGACAGGATTTCGCTGATTTTTCGGATGAATTTGCTCATAGCAGGATAAACCTCACATTTTTAACCCAAAAAAAGGGAAAGTGGTTAGATCGTTGACGATCATTTTAGCTTAGGGTAGTCTTGATGTTGGTCATTTTGGCAACAGCTGTAGCGCGTAGAATACCCGCTCCAAACCGTGTGGTTGCTCGAACGCCGTATTTGCCGGTCTTTATGTCTTCCCAGTCTTCAACTGTAATGTCACGACGTAGAAGCATTGCAGAAGCAACTCGAGTGTCAATTGCATACGCTGTCCCGTTGGGAATCAAAGTGCTAGCTTGTACCTGCATACCCAACACTGAGCCTATGCTGCCTTGCTGGATATCGGTTTCACTACTCGGCAAATACTGAGCGTGAACAAACTTATCGTCGTTTAGCAACTGATGGAGTTGGGTCTCATTGATTGCTAGGTACAGTAGGATGCCAGTTCTCGCTTCTAACGGCATCATGCAGTCTAAGCAACCCTGTCCAGCTAAGCACAGCGTTTCCTCCAGCGATAGGAGCACCGCCAGCCAGATCTGCATCCTGGATTGCACCATAGAGCGCGATGATCTCTTCGGTTTCCTTTATGCCTAAAGCTCTGCCAGTCTTCTGAATCATGTTATCCATGACGTTCCAGGTTGCATCCTCAAGAAACTCTCTAGTCCACTCCTCAGATGAATCCGCAAGCACGTTTGTGTAGATATCTACCATTGAGTTCTTTTTGCCACTAAGCCTCGTTATAGTGCCTTCAGAGTAACGGTAAGCAATTGTATCAGTGTCAAGTGGGAATCGCTCCGTAGCTTCAGAGGTTTGCATGACTGTGATGATGTTTCTGCCAATCAACTCAGGAAACGCAGCCTGCACAAGCGTATCATGCATCCTGCCAAGCGCACCTGTCATATCGCTAAAGAGGTTTTCTTTTATGCCCATGGCGACATAGCGCTTCATGAAGGGATGCTCAGTTTTCTGCTTTAGCTTCTCGTAAACTTCACGTTGGTCGTTAGGTCTTTCCATCAATGCTTCAAAAAGTCTTGGCTTCAATGCAATCACTTCTCCACACCTATGAAGATCAAGTCGCCGTCTGCGATTGCTGATTCAAGTGCGGTTCCAAGTTTGCGATTGTAAAATACTGTGTAGGTTGCTGCTCCGCCTTCATCTACCGGTTGGTCCACTAATGGGGCAACTTTGCCGTTTGCAGCACTGCAGACTGCTTTGCCCCGTGTTATGGCTCCGTTTGCTTTGACTTTGACTCTTCCACGTTTTAGCACTGGGCACATTTCGCCTATGGCAACGGTTTTGGCGGCTACGCCTATGGCGTCGTCTCCGCCTGGGCTAGTCGATACCTTGTCATCTGAGCTTAGATAGACGGGTGAGCCTTTGGTGATTGCTGCTTCAGCTTCAAAAGATTCTATGAGCGCTTGCGGATCGTCGGTTTCTCCTACAGCCATCCAAGTTTTGCCTGTTTTATCAGTCATTTAATATCAATTCGATTTCTTTTCTTGAATTTCCCAAAGTTCGTCCTTTGGTACTCTTCCCCACAAAAGTGAGCAAAAACACAGCTATCTGCCTCCTACTTTCTGCTCTAGCTGTTTGACTACTCTGCGGAGTTCTTGGCACATGCGTTGAGGCCCAAGACTCCAACTTCTTTGAATCATAGGCGAAGGCAGAACTGCCTCAACCATCTTGATAGCTTCAGAAACCGCTATCATCGTTGGTGGATTCTTTAGCAAACCGCCTCCTGGGACTTGTTTGCGTAAATCCTCAATGGTCTTTTGTGCCTCGGTTAGTCTGCCTTCTGTTTGGGAGAGTTTCTCTAAAACCTGCACGTTAGTTTCCGGAATTCCAGGAACGGCCACTAAACTTAACTCGGCGTTATGAAGTCCATGAGGAACCTTGCCATCCACTAAATCGACGGCTTCATAATCTGCACCCACGCTCACATGCTGGACTAAACCCTTACGTATCTTCTCAGCGATTGACTCATCATAAATTTCCGCTTCATACCAGAGACTATGGCCGTCCCAATCGGTTTTGGTAACTTTCCCAATGGCGTTTGGTACAGAAACATGCTCAATATAGACCGGCGCATTTACCAGCTTGCCGGTGAAAGCTTGCAGCTCTTCAGGTGTATAGATGTTAAGATTGCGGCTCATACCAGCCGTCATGGCTACGCCCCGAATCCTCAAAGGTTTGTCAGCCATTTTTTCCAGAACACTAAAGGGCAGAACAGTCAAGAGGTGCTCTACTCCTCGACTGCATGGGTTTGCTTGGTTTTGGGTTTCTTTCTCTGGCATGTTAATCGGGAATGGGTATGTCTGGGAAAGCGGAAATAGGTTATTAGCCCAAAAGTAGTAATAACCTTTATATCCAAAAGGAAGCGGTGCCATGGCTTTAACTGATCGGGAACGGCGGATTCTTGAGTTGGCAAATCAAGGGTTGAGCGATTACAAAATAGCCCGTAAACTAAACATTAATCCGCCAACCGTGAGCCGACTGCACAAGAATGCCCAAAGAAAACTCGTTGATGCCCTGGCAGATGTACAGTGGGCAACCAATTTAGGCTTAGACCCCACTGAATTCGAAGGGGCAAATGACGAGTAGCTTATACAGGCCGATATTTAGTTATGGGGAATCTCCGGTGAATTTTCCTCTAAATCCAAAACCTCCCTAGCATTCGGTATGCGGTTTGCGTATTCCTTGGCTTTTTTTAGTTGTTTACTCCGCCATTCACTGTTTGGATGCAGGTGCCATTGGTCGATAACCATGCTAAAGTAACGGGTCATACTCTCGATTTCCTTCTGAGCTTGATGGTCTAATTCGCATTTTCGATTATTTTGGTGATCATTGACCAGTTTATCACTGTAACGTTTTTTGAAAGCTTGGTAGTCTTCATCACTTAGGTACTTTAGGGCATGTAAGCCTTCGTTGAGTGCATAGAGCCCAGCGTATGATTGTCCCAATTCTTTGTCAGCTTGAAGTTTAATGAGCGCTAAACGCATTTTAGCATTCAAGAAAAGAGGCAAATGATGTTCTTGCGAACGCAGACCTAGTTACCCTCCACTCTAACGTCTAGGGAGTGCTTACTTTTTTTACACCCAGACGTAGGTACGTACCTACTGTCAATTCTCTTCCACCACTTACTTGCAACGATGCCATCCTGCCTATTCTTCATCGTCTCCGCCGTCTAGGCTGCGGTAATAAATCGCTTTTAAATGAGCTAAATATCCGCCTTCTTTTGTCATATATCTGGCTCCTATGGGTGCAATTAACCATGACAAGTTTGAGTCATTTAGTAAAGTAATTATTTCATAGGTGAGTGGGCGTAAACGGTTTCTTTTCTTCTTTGCCAGTTCTTTGTTTTGAGTTAGTTGGGTAATTTCTTCCGGAGCCGGTTTTAGGATGGCTTTGAATAATGGCTTCATGTTTTCGCTGTTGAAGATGTCGGCTTGTTGGTCTTCAGGTAATTTTTCCGCCAGTAGCGCTAAATCTTGGATGGCTTGTTTTGCATAGCTTTTGATTCGGGTGTTGTAGACGGCTTGCACGGCTTTACTGTAACCGTTCTTATTTTCGCTCATAACATACTTTCTCATCGAATTGCCCAACATACAGTTACACCATTAACAAACACTGTTTAATTACGCCAATTACTTAACAATAATTGTTATATAAGCGTTGCTACAGGCAATTAACCCATGACTAAAGGCAAACAATGGACCCCCCAACAAGAAACCGAACTAAAACAACTCGTAGAAGCAAACACAAGCCTAGACGAAATAGCCGCCAAACTCCAAAAAACACCCGCCGCCATAATCATAAAATGCCAACGCCTCGACATAAAACCCCAAACAAAAGGCTACGTAGACTCCTCCATCCCACTCCCAAAACAACTGCCAAGCGTCGAGGAAACCCTAAAAATGCTTGCAGGCGCCCTAAAAACCGCTGCTAAACCAGGACTAAACAAAATCGAAGTCCAACGATTACAAGCCATAGCAACCATCGCTAAAACCTACAAAGAACTTCTCACCGACTACATCAACTACAGACAAATCGAAACCAAACTAAAAGAAATGGAGGAACAAAATGCGAAGCTACTCAAGGAAAAAGCAGAAAGAACCCAGGGCATTACGACCCAACCAAATCCTGCCCCGATGGCATAATCTCCAGCAAAGCAACAATCACTTAATACAAGCCACTCAGCAGGAGACATTAGGATTCAGCAGTGACCCCTCCGCTTTTTTTGAGCGCATTTTAGGCTTTCAACCATATCCAGTACCAAATAGACTTCGCCCAACTATTTCTAAACAACCAATTTACCGCAGCCCGATGGTGCCGGCAAAGCGGAAAAACCTACATAATCTGCGCCCTGCTGCTCTGGTACGCAGTCAGTCACCCCAATAGTGCAATCGGCATCGTTGGGCCTTCTTGGCGGCAAACCAAACGAATCATATCGCATAATCGCATTCTTCACCCATAATCTACCCGCCGGGATTAGCTTTCAAGCCGCAACGAACCCAAATCTACTTCGCTAACGGAAGCAGCATTGAAGCTTTCCCAAACAACCCCGAAACAATCCGAGGACCCACGCTTACATGTAGTATATGCTGACGAATTCAACTTTGTAGCAAACGACCAAGAACTCTACGACGCCATCCTCTACACGCTGGGAACAACCGATGGCAAATTCGTCTGCAGCAGCACACCCTGGCACACCGATAGCGTGTTCTTCAAAATTTTCAACCATAAGGATTTCTCTGATTTCAAAACCTCTCATGTACCAGTCGCCAAAGCATTAAGCCCCAACGGACCACTCAAACCCAACATTATCGAACGGATTAAGACTCAGATGGGCGATGACCTATCACGTTGGCACCGTGAAATGGATGCCGAATGGGCTGAGGATGACGATGTCTGGCTAAACCAGAGCCTTATTGCTTCCTGCATCGGCACTCAGACAAGCTGCGGCGAAGAACTGCGATTATTCGACTCCGAGGTTGAATCATAGCGGTGAATTCTTTGCGGGGCTTGGATTTGGCGCAAACCAGAGACTATTGCGTCCTCTCAGTCGTTGAAAAACAAAACGATACCGTCTCTACTTGCGGCATCTAAAAATTTTCCAGCAACCCACGGTATACGCATCTGTTTTAGGCTACTTAAAGCGTTGCAGGACCGCTGGGGCGACTTTGAGAAAATACGGGTAGATTTTACACGGGAGGGTCCCAGCTTCATCGCCGACATGGAAAACGCCGGCATCAATAATGCTGAAGGTGTAAATTTTAGTGTGCCCCGCAAAAGTGAGATGGCTGGGTTGCTTAAGCAACGTATGCTAAACAAGCAATTCTTCTATCCCCTGCTCCACTGGGAACGACCTTACAGAGGCGAATATCTGCACTGAACTCAACGTGGAACGATTTGATTTGCGCAGGGACGGCAATACTGGCTTCTATCATCCGCAAGGTACACACGACGACGTATTTTGGAGTATTGCACTGGCGGTTTATGCTACCGCTAACATGGAGCCAGAACCATTCTTGGCAGTAATCCCGAGAGCGTAAAAAAATCGCCAGCCCAATAATCAGAAAAAATACAAACGGTACTGAGTTAGACATCACTTATTTCTGCTCGATGCACCTACTTTTCTTTGATAATCTATATGTATTTGAAATGTATACATTTCTACTGAGGTTTAAGAGGCATGGAAGAGATAATAACGTCTCGTTTTCCCGAGATAGTGGTTAAGAAAGTTGACAAAGCAGTCTCAAGGGGTTTATTTAAGAGCAGAAGCGAAGCCCTAAGGAAAATTACTGAAGCCTACCTAAGAGAGCATCCTGAATTGTTCTTAGGCGATAAAGTTCAAGATTTGATTGGGAACGCCCCCGATTTGACTGACGATGAGCTGGAGCAAATAGGCGCAAGGATCTTCAAAGGGGCAAGTATAGCAAGACTTGTGGCTGAAGGTCGTGAGTAATGTTAGTTTATTTAGATACCAACATTATCCTTGCCAGATATGCACCCGATGAACCTTACCATGAAGAGGCAAAAAAGCTACTGGACGAAATAGAAAACGGACAATTATCAGGGGTTACTTCTGTGTTAACTTTAGTTGAGGTTGTTTGCACCACAAGCAGGGCTTATGAAAGGTACAGCCACAAAGGAAAAAATTTGGGGCGAGAAGCCATTGCAGGAGCATTTCTTAAGAAAGTCTTGAAGATTGAAAAGTTAAGATTCATTCCAATAGGTGGCGAAGTCTCAGTTGACGCTGGCACAAGTCATGTGGAGATTCCAGCACTTTTTTCGTTGGCTCTAGAAATAGGGTCAAAGACAGGAGTTAAAACGCTAGACACTCTTCATTTAGCGTCCGCAGCAATTGCAGCCCGCATTTATGGAGAAAAAATAGACCGCTTTGTAACATTAGACGAGGATATCCTAAAGCGACAGGAAACCATCGGTCAGCTGATAGAAAGCAGAGTTGTATCCCTATCTGAGGGGCTTTAATATGGAAACTGAGATTGTCATAAAAAAGAAAGGTCAGACTACGATTCCTGTAGGAATTCGCAAAAAGCTCAAGATAGAGGAAGGAACACGATTTGAGGTAGTGATAACAGAGGAGGGTTTGTTGTTGAAGCCTAAAAAGTCAATATGGGACATGATTGGCGCCTACTCGCAGTTTGGTACTGTCGAAGAGGTAAAAAAAGAAATTGATGATCTCAGGCATGAACGTTTAGTATAACCTATCGATGGGTGACAGCATGATCGCTGCTACCTCATCGGCGCTAAGTGCAGTCTGCATACAGATGATCCCCATTTCAAACAGATCAGCGAAGTCGAAGCCGAATGGATCTAAAAAACCTCTTCCTCGCAGCCCCCAACAACCACGCTTACGTGTGGCAAGTACGAAATTTTGCTTTTCTTGCTATGTCGGTGAAAAATCATTTATAAGCAAGTTGTACTACACAGATCATGTTGTACTGGAGTTGAAAGTTGAACCATGGAAGTTCTTGTAACACGCAAAGGACAAGTGACTGTCCCAATCGAACTTCGACGGAAATATGGAATACGTGAAGGCATGAAAATAGTTTTTGAAGACTCATCAGCAGGCATTTGCCTTAAAGTCACCCCTCGTTTCCAAGACTTGATTGGTGTTGATTCAGAAAAAATAAACTTACAAGAAACCATTAAAAAATTGGATAGAATGCGCTCAGAAGACAGATACTAATGAAAGCTGTTTTGGATACTCGTTTCTTTATTGCCAGTTTATCTAGTAAAGATGTGCAGTTCAAGAAATGGGCAAGGGTAACCTTGGATGCTCTGGAACAAAAAGCGAATCTAGGGATGGTTCCGTCCATAGTGATTCTCGAGCTATACAAGATTCAACTCGAAGACCTCGGTAAAGATGTCGCTGAAACCAGAGTAAACTCCGTTCTAAAATCAAATTTACAGGTAATAAATCTTGATTCATCGATAGCTATTGAAGCTGCCAAGTTACGTTGTAAATACGGCGAACTTCCAACAGCTGATGCTATTATTGCGGCAACTGCGATAATAACCAATTCAGATTGCGTTTTGACTGATGATAACCACATAAAACAGATTAAAGAAACGAAAACTCGATGGTTCTAACTCCAGAGTGGTAAAACATTTTTCCCTTGCCACCAATCCCAAGAACACTTGAAATTTAAAATTCAGCTAAATTGCCAAAGGGTAACCTACCCCACAATTACAACCAACCAAATCAACATACTTGTGGCAACCCACAACCCAAATACCAAAGACTATACCCCAACAACCAACGGCTTCTTAGCAAACCTATAACCCAACACAACTAACAACCCAGCAACCGCCACGGCAGAAACTATATAGAACCCGTTTTCACCGACTGCTACTTTGGAGACTGTGCCTTGGCTACTATCAGGCATAACCGACGGAGACGGCGTAGGCGACGGATTAGCAGTTGAAGTCGGAGCTGGCGTACTAGAAGGGTTACTCTTCAATGGTTGGTCTCCCTTAACCGTAACAGCAGCGTTTTCATTGTTGGTTGGAACGGACACGCTAGCCGCTGGATAAGTTATGGGCACGGTTACATTGTTCGAAACAGCATATCTAGCGGCAGAAACGATTAAGCCGTTGCTTACATCCGCCGCCATTTGGATCACTCGCCCGTTCTCATCAACGCCCAAACCAAACCCGCCCGAGCAGGGGACTTGTTTGAGCAAAAACTCCACCATATCCAGAGCGTATGACGTGTTATAAACTGCCAAAAAACCGGCAGCTGCCTTCAAGTAAACAATCGGCGTTATCGAAACATCTGTGTCCACATCGTTGCTGTCTCCAGTCTGCACAACCCACATTCGCCCATCATTAGATGACGATCCATTCATAAGCAAAAACGCCGCTATCCGTAGCCGCCTTCACTAAACGCGGTATACTTGCCAGTCATGTTAAACCGTGCTTCCTGCGCCAAATACGCCTGCTTCGATAACTCTAATTAGTCGCACATCGGGCTGGGCAAAATTAAAAATGCCCATAAGTAATGGCTCAGACGTAATTTTAGCCGCCGGCAAATTAACCCCATAACAATTCACCTTCGACCCGGAAACAGTTAGGTTCAAGATGGCGTCCGCTTCCTTGGCGAATCGCTCTGGCCAAAAACCAGCAAAGCCGCATGTAACATAGTAATCGTAAACATTAGGTTCACGTGTCCCCTTCTCCAGTTGCCCAAGTAAAATATCGACCGATACCCTACGCCGCTCATAATTCGTTATGTTATACACTATGTTGTCGATGCGTTGCTTCAACTCGGGCTTGGCAGCTTCAACGTTTTTAAGCGAAACAAACAAGCACCCCGCATCCGTTGCCACCTGCTGAATATCAGTGGAATTCTTGCCTGTAGTGGAATAGTACATCAGGTAGGGTAATCCATCCCACATCAGCGGCCGATTCTCAAGAAACGCCAAAACCTTATCCAACCTATCATTCGAGCCCCAAATGCCTGAATTGCCCAAAATGCCCAGTTTTTCAGCATCAAGGATAGCTTGAATGTAGAGTGCCAAATCCCAATCAGTAAACTCATTGGAACCTGCATTATTTTTTGCCAAACCCGTGACCGCGTCTACACCGACTCCCGGCTGAAAATAATTCCAAGCATCCCTCCCGAGATTTAACCAGAAATCCGATGAATTACCCGTATCTGCCACGGCGACTCGAACATTGAACCCTATGCCTGCAATCAAACTAGCAATTAGCACTACGACGATGGCTTTTTCAATAGATTCCTTTTTCTTCACGCAAGCAACCTCTTAAAAAAATAATAGCGATTGAAGCTGCTTGCCTCACAAGAAACCGATTTTACAGGACGCCGTCTACATTAACAAAAGTCACCTTGAATGTTAAAACGCAAATCAAGGTTTATGCAATTAATTCTTGAACACGCAAGGGTTTGATTTACCCAAAAATACGGCGGCGCTATCGGCGTCTTGCAAGGGGCAGGGGTTCAAATCAGCTACTGCTCTACCCACTGTTGACTTTACTAATAATAAAAAACTATGTGGGTACATGTTAGCTACAATTCATTAATGTACTCTTAGCTAACTTGCAAAATTGGGAAGGAAAAAGGAGTCGCTTTAGAGGGCATAACAACTTGAAGGTAATTACAAATGCACTTGATTGCTTGGGTAAACATCAATTGCAAATACTTACTGCTTTCAATATTTTTAATCCATTGGTTCTGTCGCCAAATGGGTTTATCCATTTTTTCTTCGGCAAGCATAACTTTTGCCGAAACGAGTATCTTGTCTGGATTAGTACCAGCAAAATATTTGAGCTCCGAAAAATTAGGGGTTGGGGTAATGCTGAATAGCGTATTTGCAGGCGCCTAAAATTAAGCCATCAGTATGTATGCCTGAATCTGCAAGTGGTGTTCCGGCTTCGTTGATGCCGTTGTAGTATCCCCTGTCCGGTTTTTCGAGGTTATCTTCAAGGAATATTACCATGTTTCTGGCATAGGTTGTATTATAAACAGCCAAGAAACTGAATGCTATCTTTGTGTAAATTATGGGCGTTATATTGTAGTCTCCGTATGCTGTTCGCACAACCCAGGTTTTGTCATCGTATACTACCCATTCATAAGCCCAATAGGTTGACCCGGTTGGTCCTTCACTAAACGCTCGATACATCACCTGTACTTTTGGTATAGGCTTCATGGGCGAGATACATTTGTTTTGCTATTGTTGTTAATTGTGGTGGATTGTTATTGAGGTCAAATATGGCGCCGAATAATGGGTCGCCCGTAAGTCTGCTCTTTGGTAAGGTTTCATTTTCCGGAGTGGTTACAGTGCCAGAGTTCATAATGTTATTTAAAATTGAAGTTTGAGCATCGGCGAGTTCTTTGGGCCAAAAACCTGCAAAACCGGCGGCTAAGTAGTAAGTATAGATGTTGGTTGAGTAGGTGCTCTCCATTTTTATGCCCGGCACTAAAGCCGCATAGTCGGATCTGTTACCGTTTACATTGTAAATTACAGTGTTGATACGGGTTACTAATGTAGGGTCATTTTTCGCTCCGTAGGTTCTGGTATTGTTAAGTGCGACCAATAATCGACCAGTATCAGCTGTATTGACTATGGTTGTGGCTTTGTCGGACTCATCTTTGTAGTTGGTGCCGTCACCTCTATAGAACCAGAATGGGTAGTGGGTGGTTGCATTGAGTTCGCGGTTCTCAAGGAAAGTTACTACTTTTTCCAGGCGGTCGTTAGCTCCCCATGTACCACCTGTACCAATCAAATCTATTGCCTGTGCATCAAGGACAGCTTGGACATATACTCCTAAGTCCCAATCCGTAAAGTAGGGGTACCCTGGGCTTGATCCTGGTAGTCCTGTATTTGGATCAACTCCTGATCCAGGTTGGAAATAGGCCCAAGCGTAATCGCCTATTCTTTTCCAGGTTTCTTTGGTGAGGTTGTTATTTTTTACGACTTTGTAACTTTCATCAAGAGGATTGATTGGAGTCGGAATGGGTTGGGGAGGTGTAGACGGTCTGGGAGTGGAATTGTTTAGCGTAGCAGTAGGGCTACTGTTTGTTGTTGCTCCAGGAGTGCAACTTGCTGAAGCAGTCGGACCATTATTTGTTGGCGGCAAAGTTGTATTCGCCGTTAGATAGAATACGAAACAGGAAACCAAAACAACCGCAATAAGTGTGATTCCAATTAGAGCTTTGCCTTTTTTGCTAAAATGTTTGCCACTTCCATGTTTGGAAGCCTCTTTTTGATTTTTTCTTATTTTTGGGCTAAGCGTCACCTTTAGGTGTAAAGGTTAATTTTGATTTAAAGTTATATTCAAGTAGGGGCTTTGTTGGAGAACCACTCAATAGTTCTCTTGAGCCCTTCCTCGAGACTGACGCTGGGTTTCCAGCCAACTATCCCTTCAAGCTTAGTTGTGTCTGGGCGGCGCCTCTTTGGGTCGTCCTTAGGCAACGGGCTAAAATTCTATGTTCGATTGGCACTTTGTTGTTTCCTTGATTTTCTGCGCCAATTCCAATATCGTGGTTTCTTGGGTATTGCCAATGTTTACTACTTCCCCGTTCGCCTTAGCATTCGCCGCTAAAAGCATCAATCCCGTTACAGTGTCGGTTATGTAGCAGAATGAACGGGTTTGTTTTCCATCCCCATACACGGTTATAGGCTGATTAGTCAACGCCTGCAGAACGAAGCGGGATAATGCCCTGCCGTATAATCCGTCTTCTCTTAATCGTGGACCGTATGAATTGAAAATTCTCGGAACCCTAACATCTAATCCGTACTGCTTATTGTATGCCATGAGTAATGCTTCAGCAAACCGTTTACCCTCGTCATAGCATGAGCGGGGCCTATGGGGTTGACTTTTCCCCAGTAACTCTCAGGCGTAGGTATCACCTCTGCGTCACCATAGGTTTCAGAAGTAGACGCAAACAACAGTGTAGCATCGTTTTTCCTAGCTAACTCCGCAAGTTTCTGTGTACCCAATGCACTAGTCATTAAGGTATCTATAGGATGGGCCATGTACTCGTCAGGCGAAGCATGTGCCGCCATATGAAAAATAACGTCAAATTTTGCGTCGCTATTGTAATCGCACACATCTGCGTTGACTATTTGGAATTGCTTGTTGCCCACAAGGTGCTCTATGTTCTTCATTCGACCCGTAGAGAAATTGTCAACGACTGTTACGTTTGCGCCAAAGCCAATTAGTACGTCGCAAAGCCAACTGCCAATAAAACCGGCGCCCCCGGTAACTAAAGCTTTTTTTCCAGCATAAATAATCTGCCGGGACAACGCTCTTTATCTTTTCAAGGTCTTCACGGATTATATTATCTATCATTGTTGTGGGCTCTTGCAGAATTGTTTATATGACAGTTCTAAGGCTTGCCAGTACCTTTCAGGACTGCCAATATCTAAATGTTCATAGTTCTTATCAAGTTTGATGGCATAAACTTTCAATCCCCAATCGACAAGCTTCTGAATGGCATCCGTTAGTTGGATTTCGCCGTTTTTGCCGGGTTTTGTGGCCTCTAAGGCTTTGAAGATTACCGGGTGAAACGCATACATGGCCATTATTGCTATGTGGGTTTTTGGTTGATCTGGTTTTTCAACGACTTTTTGTACCCTGATTATTCCAGGTTCAACTTCTTCCCCTTCAACAATGCCATATTGCTTGGGATTGTCTATTTCTAAGGCGAGAAACGCTGCATCCGCGTTTAACCTCTCAAAACACTCAAGCAGCCTCTTGGCGTAGTCCATGTTTTTGGATATTATGCTGCTGTCTCCTGCATGGACTAAGCAGCTTTCGTTTTGCACAAACGGTTGTGCCATCAATACAGCATTGCCAAAGCCTTTTGGTTCAGGCTGATTAACCCACATAATCGTAGAAGTTTCAAGTTTCTTGTAGAAACTCTCTAAATCGGACGCTTGACCATTTTTGCCCATTGCTTCGAGCATTCGTATGCATTCCGCGTCAGGGGTAAAATGGTCTTCAATGCCACGTTTGCCTCTGCCTACGACGTAGCAGAACTCTCGCAAGCCCGCGTCATGTAACTGCTCAAAAACAAGCTGCACCACAGGCTTTACCATCATGTCGCCGTGGATGGTTTTGGAAAAGATTGGCAGCATCTCTTTTGGTTGTTCTTTTGTTGCTGGGAATAGGCGTGTGCCTAAACCTGCTGCTGGGATGATGACCTTGCGAACCATTAAGCGCCCTCTTATCTGTTCTTCGTTAATGTTAACCAATATATATTTAATATGATTACTAAATTCGAATTAGACGTCAGCTTGGGGTCTACGATTTGAATGAACAGCCAAAAATTTCGATCATCGGCGTTGGATACGTCGGTTTATGCACCGCAGTGGGTTTAGCAAGCAAAGGCTACAGCGTAGTCGCCTGCGATATTGATGCAGAAAAAATCTCAAAAATAAACCAGGGCATTCCACCGTTTTTTGAGCCGGGGCTGCAAGAAAAACTTACCGAGAGCATCCAGAAGGGCAATCTTGTGGGTTACGTTAACGATACGGACCGGGCGGTTGCTGAATCCGATTTTACTTATGTGGCTGTTGGAACCCCCAGCAAAGACGACGGCAGCATCGACCTCAAATACATCCAATCCGCAGCCGTTAACATCGGAAGAGCGCTTAAACACAAAAACAGCTACCACGTCACCATTATCAAGAGCACTGTTGTGCCCGGAACCACTCTCGATGTTGTTAAGCCCCTGCTTGAGCGGGAATCCGGCAAAATCTGCGGAGTAGACTTTCGGGTTGTGCATGAACCCCGAATTCCTCCGCCAAGGCTCCGCATTCCAAGACACCCTAAACGCGGACCGCGTAGTCATAGGCTCCTACGACCAACAAGCAGGCGACAAATTGGAAATGCTTTACCGAGACTTCTACAGCGGCCACATACCCCCGATTATCCGCACAGGCCTCTCCACGGCGGAACTCATCAAATACGCAAGCAACGCAATGCTCGCAACCAAAATCAGCTTCATAAACACCATCGCAAACATATGCGAAAAAATCCCCGGCGCCGACGTCAAAGACGTCGCCTTAGCCATGGGGTTGGATAAACGCATCGGACCACTCTTCCTCGACGCCGGACTTGGCTATGGCGGCAGCTGCTTCCCCAAAGACGTCAAAGCCCTCATCGCATGCAGTAGGGCATCGGGTTATGTGCCTGAATTGTTGGATTCGGTGGAGCATGTTAACTGGAATCAACCGCTCAAAGCCGTGGCTTTTGCTGTGCAGATGCTCGGGTCGCTTAAAAATAAAAAAATAGCGCTTCTCGGTTTAGCGTTTAAGCCCGATACTGATGATATGCGCGAAGCCCGAGTGGTCCCGATAGTAAAGGCGCTGCAGGCGCAAGGCGCAAACATAACAGCATATGACCCCGTCGCCACCGCCACAGCAAAAGCATCTTCAAAGACACAATACACTACGCTGCTTCAGCCAAGGAATGCCTCAAAGACGCCGACTGCGCCATAATCGTAACAGAGTGGCCCGAATTCAAAACCCTCACACCACAAGATTTCCTCTCACTCATGAAGCAACCCATCCTCATAGACGGCAGAAGAATCTACAACCCAAAAGACTTCACGGATAAATTGAGGTTCGCCGCCATAGGCCTAGGATAAAAACAGCCCTTCACTACTCTTTTTCATAGCTTCTTAACCTTTTTAAATGTCTTTACCAAAAAACAACAACCAACACAACCCACCCAACAAACAAACCAAAAATCAAAAATAACTCTCGAAACTAACAACCGACGGCTAATATGGAGCCTGAATCGGTGACTATTAAAAAGTATGTTGACTCACCCCTGTATCCACAACCATTTTAATATGATCCAAACCGAGATAACGCAAGCACACCCAAATTTTCGCTAATTCGGAAAACAACTGGCCTTTAAGATGGAAAAGATGATAATAAAAAAACGCTCCCAAATTGATTTTATTTTAATACTACTTTTAACGATAACCGCGCTATCAATCGCACAAACTCAAGCAGTCCAAGCAGCGGATACTTACATGATCACCGCTTCAGCTGATACCCACTCAAAAATAGACCCCATAGGTTTAGCCGTCGTTAATTATGGGAGCACTCAAACTTACCGATACTCCGCTAATACAGGGTACGTTATGACGAGCGTATCAGTAGACAGCAAACCAGTAGCAATAACTGGAAACTATATTTTCACAAACATCATATCAAATCACACTATCGACGTTAAAGCAAGCATCATCAATTACACAATCACATCTTCTTGTGATAGTCACTCGACAATTAATCCATCAGGCGCCCTACAGGTTGCTTACGGCAGCTCAACAACCTTCAACTTTTCTGCCAATACAGGCTATGTGATAAGCCAAATTGCTGTGGATGGATATCCCGTGTCAATTATGGATAACTATACTTTCACAAATGTTACAGACAACCACAGTATTATGATTAATACCGTGGCATTACCACCAACGCCGACACCTATAACCATCCTCTCACTGATACTCTAGACGCCCACAACTACTCCATCCCCCAACCCCGACCCAACACCCAACTCAGCCAACTGCACAACCAACCCAACCATCAACACTCAACCCAACCTCGACACCACAACAAGCCAACCCTACACCTAAACCAAGCAACCAGCCAACAATCGATCCCACAACAAAACCAACGCCCTCATCAACACCTAACTCTACAGAAAAACCTAAGGCAACAACAGTTTTCACTAACACAATTACACAAAACGATTTGTATACTAGGAGGAATAGTAGCAGCCGTTATTATGAGTACCACATTAGGTATAGCGGCGGTTATTAGGAGAAGGCAGTTGAGTAGTAACTCTCTTGAAGAGTCTGCTGATTAATAGCAAAGCTTTTGCGAACTTTCATAATAATAAAGGGAGACTTTGAGTATTTTCAACTATCCCCCAAAAAGGGGTTCGACAATAGGAATTGAATTATCGTTCTGAAAACACGGCTGTTAATTTTACGCTATTAAGAGTCATGGCCGCACTGTCATCAAAATCCCACTTATATCCAGACGCATAAAACACATACGTATTACCCTCTGTAACCGGAACAACAGCTTGTGACATGAGGCTATACATCGTCTGCTCAGATGTTGAACCTGCGGTAGATATTCCAGCATACGTTACATCTAAATCAGTGAGCCCAAGGTTTGAACCAATACCGAATAAGCAAGAATTATTCTTAAACATCTGAACATAGCCGGTTAACGTTATGTGAATGCTACCGTTTACGGGTGCCGTTATAGCAACATTACCAATGTTACTGCCAGCATAACTTAGCATACCAACATATCCTATGTTTGTGTAATTAGTCACTGTCGCTCCTGGTCGACCTTGCTGTCCCGTATCACCTTTAACTCCTGTTAGACCGGTTGCACCTCTCAAGTTTGACACTTTTACCCAGACATCGGAAGCCTTGTTGTATACATCACTGCTTGCAGTATCGAAATAAAAGTCGTTATTTGTGCCTAAGCTTGGTGGCGGTGCGCCTGTTCCAGTGAGCCAAGTTGCACCGTTAGTTCCTGTAGCGCCTGTATCTCCTTTTACGCCTGTGGGACCAGTTGCTCCCGTTGGTCCAATAGGTCCAGTTGGGCCGGTTGCGCCTATTTCTCCTCTTGATCCTGTTAAACCTGTTGTGCCATTGACACCTGTTGCACCGGTTGTCGACTGCAAGCTTTGGGAATTTTTAACTAGGGTTGAAATACTTGCAGCGGTGACTCCTGAAATTAAGGCTGACACCAATATCACAAGAAGTAGGGTTCCCTTTGTTATCACTATTTTAGACATAGACTGTTACCCATAAGAAGACAATCAACTTACCTATTAAACAATTTACCAAATAGCCAAAATGCAAAAAACACAAAAAACGTCCGAAAAAATTAGGATCCGTTAAGGGCCATGTTGGAAGCAACCAGCACAGGGTTTTTACTCGTGACCTTTTAATTCATGATGCGTTGTTTCTCGATGCCTCTCCATTTCCGAGTTAGTCTTGAAAGTTTTGCCGCAGTCTGGGCAAGGAACTTGATTGGGTTTAACTCCACCTATGGGAACTTCTTGAGATGACGGTGCACCTAATGTGTGAGGTTTATGGGGTTCTTTGTTGCTCATTATTTTCACCTGAATAGTTAGAGAGCGGTAGACTGTTCTTAAGCGTATGTGACTGTAGCCAGACAACCGCAAAAGCGAAAACGCACAAAGATAGAATCTGTCTATGTTCTGTTGTGACATATGATCAAGTGAGTGCTCTGTTATTGTTCATGCACAGTCACATTTGTTTATGAATCATAAGAGCGCCCTTAGAGATTAAAACTAAGGAAAGGGTAACTTGACAATTATTCAACAGAGAAATTCAGAGTTTAATTCAGGCGCGCTCACTCATATGCTTCTGAAACATGAAATAGGCTGGAATTTCTCTAAAGGCGCAAGAAGGGGACAACTCGACGTTATGGGTGAAATCTTGCTTTTCTGCAGGGAGCAAAAAACCCAAACCAGCATTATGTATAACGCTAACCTCAATTATTCCCAACTAAAAAAAATGATGACGCCCCTAACAAGACAGGGTTTACTTGATAAAAAGAACGGTAAGTATATAATAACAACAAAAGGATACCAGTTTCTTGAGGTTTACGCTCAAATCAAAGATTTGCTCGAAGGACCTGGCATCTGAACGGCCTTCATGTGTACCTAGAACGCTGTGGGTAATTCCTCATCAACACTATAACAGAAGCTGCTATTGCATGATAGTAGCGTTTGAAGTTTTTTCATCCATCTCGTTAGCATTAACTGCTTATTACTTTTCTGTGGTATTCTCCACAATAGCTATTGCCGCCATGTGAGCACTGTATTGTTGTTTTATCACATTTCTTTGTGTATTCGCATTTGTAAAAAAACCCATTTATTCTTATGGATAAGCCTCTCAATCTTCCCATATTTTTCCCCCGTGATGATTGTTAAAGGTAATATATAATTCTGGTGAACGCTAAAGCATCGGGTACTTTTTTGGAAAAAAGTCAGAAGCTTTATTTCTTTGGCCTTCACATATGCAAGATTTAATAAATAGAGAGGTGTTTAGAAATAAAATGTTATCACGAGATTGTGATGGCTGCTCTCAAATGATGTCTGAATGCAAGCGACGTTTTGGCAAAGCAAATTTAGGCGACAAAGTCTTCTGCCCCGACGGCACAGCACACTTAATCGATTCCTAAATTAACCAATCCAATAGAAGCGCCACATTTTGGCGGCTTCCCTTAATTTTTTTATTAATCGCTTATCTTATCCGAATAACTAGCGCCATTTAGAGCGGTAAACCGTTTACCTTTTCCAGGCAATTGACGATGTTCTTAGAGTATTGCGCTTGCTGTATGCGACGGCTAACATGGAACCTAAACCGTTTCCTTACCAGTTATCACACCCTTAAAACGGTAATTCAACTTTTTATAATTGGCAAAGTATTTTAAATAAAGTCGCCGTCTCAGCCTTAGGAAAAAACATCTTTTCAGGTTTTTAAGAAACTCCGTATTTAAAAATGGCATGCTAATTAAGTTAATAATAGAAAAATCTTTATTGTAATGATAACTTAACCACTAGTATACCCTAAAACTCTGGGAGTAAAAAATTAGGGATGAGTATAGAGAATAAAGCAGCTCAAGACCGTTGGCATAGCATCGATATGCCAAAACAGCAGGCTCAGAAAAGAATCTGTAATTTTGAAGAAGTTGCTTTGGGCTACTCGGAACAGCAAGCCCAAAAGGAAGCTTCAAGATGTCTTCTTTGTTCTAATCCTCAGTGTTCAAAAGGCTGCCCTGTTGGTATCAACGTTCCTGGATTTATCAGGTTAGTCAAAGAAAAAAAATATGACCAAGCCCTAAAAAAAATTAAAGAAAAGAGCAGTTTTCCGATTATTAGTTGCCGTATCTGTCCTTAAGAAGAACAATGACAAAAGTCTTGTCTAATGGCAAAAAAAAGCTGTGCAGTTCAGATTGGCAGACTCGAAAGATTTGTAGCCGATTTAGAAGCTGATAAACAGATAGATAATTATTCGATAAGACCTGCACTATCCACAGGAAAAAAAGTAGCCATAATTGGATCAGGACCATCTGGACTAACAGTTGCAGCAAATTTAGCAAAATTTGGTCATGAAGTAGTCATTTTTGAAGCCCTACCTGTCGCTGGTGGCGTTCTTGCTTATGGAATACCTGAATTTAGATTACCTAAGTATATCATAAAAAGAGAAGTTAAGAGAATCCAAGATTTAGGCGTTAAAATTTACACAAATCTACAGATAGCAAAAATCTCAGCTGCGGAAACGCTAATTAAAGAGGGATTTGACGCAGTTTTTATAGGAGCAGGTGCAGGAATACCGCAAACTCTGGGAATACCTGGAGAAAATCTTAGAGGTATTTATCCCGCAAATGATTTTCTCATGTATGTGAATCTTGATCTTTTTTATAACTGTCAAGAATTTAAAACAATCGCGGTGGGAAAGAAGGCGGTGGTTATAGGTGGAGGCAATGTGGCTATTGATGCGGCTAGAATGGCTCTAAGATTAGGAACTGAAAAAGTTTCAATTTTTTATCGTCGCTCTCGTGATGAATTACCTGCAAGAAAGGAAGAAATTGAAAATGCAGAAGAAGAGGGGATAGACTTCAAATTTTTGAGTCTACCTACACGATTTATTGCTGATGAAGAGGGGCATGTTAAACATATGGAATACGTCCAAATGACGCTTGGCGAACCTGATAGTTCTGGGCGGCGAAAACCGATTCCAGTTGAAAGTTCTGAAAAAATTATTGACGTGGATTTTGTAGCAGTTGCTATCGGAAGAAAGCCTAACTCTATAGTTCAAGGCTTCACAAAGGGTATTGGTGTTAAAGATGGGGGAATCATAATAACTGAAGATGAAACAACTCAAACAAGTCACACGGGGATATATGCAGGCGGCGATATTGCGACCGGTGAAGCTACTGTTATTAGCGCTATGGGTTCAGGGAGAAAAGCCGCAAGGTATATTGATGAATATCTTATGAAGGCTTGTCGTTATCCGCAAATTGTAGTAAAAAAATAGTTCTAAAATGTACTCAATGCTCACTAAAGCAGGGATTGCGGAGTCGGCTATTTGATTTCTGAACGGATTACGGGTGAGTCTATTCATTCTAAAGCACTAAATCCTACACTGGAATAGTGTTAAAATTTACCTACAACCTAAAACAGAATTTAGCACCTCACAGGCGCTTCTCACCCAACAACCGCCTTCGACGGCTAGTTATATTTAACACTTAAGCAATTACGGGGTTGGCTATCTAATTTCTGAGCGATCTGGTTCATACAAGCGGATTACCAATAATTTTAAAACTAAACCCACCAAGATAGCTCCAATCAGGGAAGCAAGCAATGAAAACTAGTGAATTAATGAAAAATCTAAAAGCTTCTGAACTTTTTGCTGAATGCCCTTGTGGCGAAGAATTCAGAATAGCCGACGCTATCCTTTTTGACGGAACTAAACCCTTTCCAAAAGAAGCCTTGAAAAAACAAGAAGAACTTAAACAATCAATTACTGACCGAGCTAAAGAATTAGAAAAAAACTTTAAGTTAGCAACTGAAAAAGCCCAAAAAACAGCTACCGCCGTAAACATTGGTAAAAACTTAGAAAAAGTCTTGCCAGTAGCAAAAGACTTCAAATGGATTGTACCGGACACCAAAGTATTAGGTGACCCCATAGACATGCTAATATTCAACGGCTTATCAAACGGAAAAGTGGATTCCTTAAGCTTCGTTGAAGTCAAAAGCGGAGCAGCACGACTAAACGGTCACCAGAAATCCATCCGAGACGCAATCCAAGACCACAAAGTATCGTATGGAGTGTTCAAATAAATGAGCGCCTTTGAAGAATACCAACTCTTCAGAAAAGTACTCGTAATTTGCCCCTGTTGCGGCGAAATAAAAAGAGTCTCAGACTTACGCTTAAAATCAAAAGCTAAAGCCGAAAAAACTTGGCTCGACGAATACGACAATGAATCACAAAAAACTAGCCGCCAAGGAAAAAGAGTTTCAAGAAAAAGCACAGAAACTAAGGCAAGAAGCTGTAGAAAAAGGCCGTAAAGAAGCTGAAAGGGCATTCTACAAAGTAATATGCCCCTCGCTAAAGAAGCTAAAAATCAATCCCTTCGACATCAAACCTATTTTCAATCCAATTGACTTCATCGCATTCAACGGTATGGCAAACGAAGAGGAAATCAGCGAGATACTTCTCTTAGCCAGAGAACAATGCGCAACGCTCTCTCCAATCAGAAAACAAATCAAAAAAGCAGTTGACTACTTACAAATACACTTGGGAAGTAGCCCGAATAGATGATAACGGCAATATCAACATGGAATAAAAACAGAATATACTGCTTTTTTTTCCGACAAACACTCACAAACGGCAACTATCGAACAAGCGAAAACCTTTGCAAACTATTCAACGCCTTTTAGAGTTAAAGCGGTGATGGCGGGCGCTATTTTTTTATTAGCCCTAAATCCTCATGTGCTTGATGGATTTTATTTCGAATATGGTATTACTTCTTTTTTTATCTGCTATCCCGGTCTTCTCGTATGCTTATCAGTATGATGTATTCTTTGCTTTCTTTTTGGAGAAGTGTTTCGAATTTGTATATTTCCTCGGTAAGTTGTTAATAGGTTGATTTATTTCTTAGCTTTCTTTTATTTGCTCATTTATTTTTTTTTTTTTTCGAGTTTCTTTTCTTTTTTTATATACTTCATTTCATTTGAAGCTTGGCTTTCTTTTCATTGATATTTTCTTCGGTCTATCGGTGATATTTTTAATCTTTTTTTTCCTTTAATAACGTCTAGCATTCTTTCTTTGAGCTGTTTCCTAGGAACTTTGTTAATATGATACTTAGGCACTTCAATATTCGTCATTTTGTAGAAACAGATCATTACGTCACTACTTTTTTTTTTTTTTTTTTTTTTTTTTTTTTTTTTTTTTTTTTTAATATATATATTTCAATCGTATCTTTAACAATAAAAAATTTAACCCGTGAAAGTAAGATAAAAAGTTTAATTTTACTAAAATTTTAAAAAAAAAAAAAAAAAAAAAAAAAAAAAAAAAAAAAAAAAAAAAAAAAAAAATTTAAAAAATAAACCCAGAAAGTAAAGATAAAAAAGTTTAATTTTTTTTTTTTTTTTTTTAAAAAAAAAAAAAAAAAAAAAAAAAAAAAAAAAAAAAAAAAAAAAAAAAAAAAAAAAAAAAAAAAAAAAAAAAAAAAAAAAAAAAAAAAAAAAAAAAAAAAAAAAAAAAAAAAAAAAAAAAAAAAAAAAAAAAAAAAAAAAAAAAAAAAAAAAAAAAAAAAAAAAAAAAAAAAAAAAAAAAAAAAAAAAAAAAAAAAAAAAAAAAAAAAAAAAAAATTCTCACCTACTTTCCATTTACCCCACTACTATTTAGCCCACAATTAGAGCAAACCAAGTCCAACCGCCAAATACTCTACACCCAAAAATAACAAACCCAACATACACCCACAACCACACACAACCAAACCAACATACTTGTGGCAAAAAATAATGCCTCCCACAACCAAATAACCAAACAAAAAAGCCCCAAACCAAAAAAGCAACCCAAAACACAACCCAAACTGCAGAAACCTACGCCACCCACAACCACACAAAACAAAAACCACACCCCAAAACCTAACCGACCCCCCACACCCACCAAACAACACACCCAAACCACAACCGATAAACACCACCACACCACCAACAAATAAAACAACAAAGAAGAAAGACCATGGCAAACGCATCCGAAATGGCCAAAGTATCAGCAAAAGGCGGCTTCCACCTACTCTGGGGACTCGTCCTATCCACAGTCATCTCATCCATCGGCACCATCCTCATCGCAATATTCCTAGGCGCAGACAACATGGGCCTCTACACAATCGCCATAGGCGCACCCAACCTCATCGCCACCTTCAGAGACTGGGGCATCACCACAGCCATGGTCAAATACAGCGCCCAATACAACCACCAAAACGACACAGAAAAAATCAGAAGCATACTCGTCTCCGGCTTAGCCTTCGAACTAATCCTCGGACTCGCCCTAACCCTCTTCTCCATAGCCATCTCCGGCTTCCTAGCAGACATCTTCCAACGCCCAGAAATAGCCCAACTCATCCAAATAACATCCCTATTCATACTAACAGGCGCACTCGTCAACACTGCATCCGCCGCCTTCACAGGCCTAGAAAGAATGCACCTAAACAGCATCATGCTCATAATCCAATCCATAGTAAAAACAGGCCTAATAATCGGCCTCGTACTTACTAGGCTTAGGAACCCTAGGCGCAGTAACCGGATTCTCCATCGCCCTCATAGTAGCAGGCATAACCGGCATCCTACTCGTATACACAATGTACCGATCCCTACCAAAATCCACAGACGGCAAACTCCCAATAATAAAAACCATAAAAACCATGCTAAAATACGGCTTACCCATATCCATCGGCGCCATCATAACCGGCTTTCTAACCCAATTCTACGGCTACATCATGGCAATCTTTATCACCGAAAACAGCATAATCGGCAACTACTCAGTCGCCACAAACTTCGTAGTCCTCATAACATTCTTCGCCACACCCGTAACAACAATGCTGCTACCAGCCTTCTCAAAACTCGATTACCGAAAAGACGCAACCAGTCCTCAAAAGCGTTTTCCAATACTCAGTCAAGTACGCAGCGCTCTTAGTCGTACCCGTCTCAGTAATGATCATGGCGCTAGCTCAACCAGCAATCAGCACCATATTCAAAGACCGATTACACCCAAGCACCACTATTCCTTGCCTTACTATCGATTACTTACTTATTCTCAGCCCTCGGAAACCTCAGCACTGGCAACCTAATCAACAGTCAAGGAGACACAAAATTCAACCTAAAACTCGCCATCCTAACCTGTCGCCATAGGCTTTCCCTTAAGCTTTATCCTAACTTCACAATTCGGCATCATAGGATTAATCGTCACAACAATAATTGTCGGCGTCCCAAGTTTACTATGGAGCATAGCCTTCATAAAGAAACGCTATGGCGTATCACTGGATTGGGTTGCATCCGCAAAAATCTTAATCTCCTCAGCAATAGCCGGCGTTTTAACGTATCTTGTCGTATCTTGGGTGCCATTTAGCAGCCCAATACGCTTAATCATCGGCGTAGTTGCATTTGTAATCATATTCTTGCTTGCAATAATAGTTACAAGAACCATAAACAGAAACGACTTAGCCAATGTACGCGAGATTGTAGGCGGCCTAGGTCCATTACGTAAACCCTTAACTGCTATTCTTAACTTGCTTGAGAAATTAATGCCTAAATCTAAATAACAAAATGAATCGAAAAAAAGTTAAAACATAAGTTATATGGGAATTTCTATCAAAGGTCTTGTTTGACTTCGCATTCGGTCTCAATTTGTCGACTGAGTTTTCTGTATTTACCGCAGTAACTTCCACCCGTATGCGTGCAGGTATAACTTGCGTTTGAGTATAGACCGCATGATCGGGTGAATTTGCATTTCCCTTTTCTGTTTGCTAAACTAGGCATAAAAAAGGTTTTTTTCATAATCTCACCTTTAATGGCGGGGGAGCGCATGACAAAAGTTATTGTTTGAAGAGTTAATACAATTATGTGACTGTAGTTACGCTACAACAATTATTCACTAACATTCTACGCGTGGGATAAACGATAATACTAAGTCACTACCACTAAAGTATGGGATAACTATGAAAGCGCTTGTACTCAGCGGCGGTAAAGGAACACGGCTAAGACCCTTAACTTTCACCTGCGCAAAACAACTCATACCAGTAGCAAACAAACCCGTCCTAGGATACGTTCTAGACCAAGTCGCAGCAACAACCATAAAAAATGTAGGTATCATAACCGCTCATGAGACAGGACACTTCGTCGAAGAATATGTCGGCGACGGTTCAAATTGGAACATGAATGTTTGTTATATTCCCCAGGAACCATTGGGTTTGGCGCATGCAGTTAAAACTGCTAAAAAGTTTTTGGGGCAAGATTCTTTTGTTATGTGTTTAGGCGACAACGTGGTCGGCCAAGGACTTGACGCGTTTGTTAAGAAGTTTGAAAATGAGCATCTTGATGCGCTTATTATCCTAAAAGAGGTTGATAATCCATCCGCCTTTGGTATTGCTCAGCTTGATGAAAAAGGCAACATCATACGGCTTGTAGAGAAGCCAAAGACACCCATGGGTAACCTCGCTATAATCGGCACATATTTGTTCTCTAACAAAGTTCATGAGGCTATCGAGCGAATTAAGCCCTCCTGGCGTGGAGAACTTGAAATAACCGATGCAATCCAAGAAATGATTAACATGGGCTTCACTGTTAAAGCTGAAATCCTCAACTCCTGGTGGCTGGATACAGGCAAAAAAGACGACATCCTATCTGCCAACGCCAGAATCCTTGACGAATACATTCAATATGATGTTAAAGGCACGGTTACTAACAGCACATTGGATGGACGAGTTAAAGTGGAGGCTGAAGCACAAATCATAAACAGCACCATTAGAGGTCCATGTGTGATTGGCAAGAATGTCTTGATTGAGAACTCCTTTGTTGGACCCTATACAAGCATTGGAAATGGCTCCAAAGTCTGCAACTCCAACATTGAATACTGCGTTGTTCAAGACTGCGTTACAATTAAGGATATTGAGCGGCTTGAGGATAGTTTAATCGGCAAAAACGCTAAGGTATCCCGTAACCCACGCAACAGAACTATAAAGTTGCATGTTGGCGATTACTCGGAGCTTGAAGTATAAGAGCTAAATTGGGGAATATTATAAATATTTTAAATAATATTTGACAGCAGGCAGGATAACTTGATGTTGGATGGAATAAAAGTTAAACCGATAAAACGTTTTGTCGACGATAGAGGCTTCTTCTGTGAAGTCATGCGTACTGACTGGATGGACCTCTTTGGAGAAGACAAGATTGCGCAGGCTAATCATTCGTTTACTTATCCTGATGTTATCCGCGCTTGGCATCGTCACCTTCGGGGACAAGTGGATTATTTCTTAGCCCTTAAGGGCACGATTAAAATCTGTGCATTCGACGATAGAACCGCTGAACTAAATGAAGTGGTTTCTAGTGGTTCAGATTTGCAGGTCGTACGCATGCCTGGGCATTACTGGCATGGATTCAAAGCAGTAGGCAACGAACCTGCGATGCTGCTTATATTTCACAACAAACCTCTATAACCCAGAGGACCCTGATGAGGAACGTCGTGCATGGGATGATCCAACACTCATTCCACGAATAATTAATGGCAGAAAAAATGATTGGCGTATTAATCAAGTTTGGGATTGGAATTATCCACCCCATAAATGAGTGATAAAGTATGAAAGTGTTAGTTACTGGCGGTTTAGGTTTCATCGGAAGCAACTTTTGCAGGTTTATTCTTGCAAAGCACCCTGACTATGAATTGATTAACGTTGACAAAGTAGGCATTGGTGCTAACCCGGCTAATCTGCATGATATTGAGAATGATAAACGCTATACCTTCATCAAAGGCGACATCTGCAACCCCCAACTGATGAACAGGCTGATTCATCAAGTGGATGCAGTCGTAAACATAGCCGCAGAAACACATGTGGATCGAAGCATCGCCGACCCTAACGTGTTTCTGCAGAACAACACCTTGGGCACCTTCACAATTCTAGAAGCCATACGCAGACACAACCACAAAGCCCGCCTCTTGCAGGTTTCCACCGACGAAGTCTACGGCGAAGCAATAGAAGGCTCCTTTACAGAAGAAACCCCCCCTAGACCATCTAATCCTTACTCTGCATCTAAAGCAGCAGCCGACATGTTCGTGTTATCCTACCACAGAACGTTTGGATTAAACGTCTCCATTACCCGCTGCACTAACAATTTTGGGCCCTATCAACTTCCTGAAAAACTAATTCCTAAAACTGTTATTCGTGGCCTGCGTGATTTGCCCATTCCCATCTATGGCAAAGGCACAAACATCCGTGACTGGATATACGTTGCCGACCACTGTGAAGCAATACATACCGTGCTTGAGAAGGGCAAACCCGGCGAAATCTATAATGTCTCAGCAGGCAACGAAAAAACTAACATAGATATCGTTAAAAAAATCATTGGATTACTGAAGAAGCCTGAGGATTTGATTACGTTTGTTGAGGACAGGCCGGGGCATGATACCCGCTACAGTTTAGATTCAACTAAGTTGCGTAGTGAGTTGGGTTGGGCTCCTAAAGCCAGCTTCGAAGAGGCATTGGAGTCAACGGTGCAGTGGTATCTAAATAATGAGCATTGGTGGACGCCCTTTGCGACTGACGTGATTTTGCATCCTACACCTTGGAAGTTGGGTACTCATTGAAGCTTCTCATCACGGGTGCAAGTGGCCTTTATGGGTCAAAGCTTGCCAAATATGCGTTAGATAGGGGCATCGAGGTTTACTCTTCCGACATCCAAGGCTTATCGATTTATGGCAACTTTGTTAAATTGGATATTGCCGGTAAAGCACAGGTTGACGAAGCATTCCGCACAATAAAACCCGATGTTGTGGTTCATGCGGCGACTCTCACAGATGTGGATAAATGTGAGATGAACAAAGAGCTTGCTTGGAGAGTTAACGTTGAGGGCACAAAAAACATCGTTGAAGCCTCAAAAAATGCGGGGTCATTTCTTGTTTACATTTCAACCGATTACGTGTTTAGCGGCGAAAAAGGCTGCTATGTAGAATCAGACTCGCCTGAACCCATCAACTACTATGGAATCACAAAGCTCGAAGCTGAAACAGTCGTTATGCAGAACATGGCTGAATCGGATTTTTTCATCGGTCGGCCCAGCGTGATTTATGGTTCGACTCCTGCGGCTGGGAAAGTAAATTTTGCTCTCTGGCTAATCGAAACCCTGCGCAAGGGCGAACGCGTTAAAATCATTACGGACCAATGGAATACGCCTACGTTGAATACTAATTTGGCTGAGATGACCTTGGAAGTTATTGAGCGCCGCTTGAACTGGTGTTTACCATACTTGTGGTGCTACTCGGGTTAGCCGTTTTGAGTTTGCAACCAAAATCGCTGACGCATTTGACTTAGATAAGAGTTTGATTGATAAGGTCACATCTGCCCAGTTCACCTTGCCCGCTAAGCGCCCGATGGATTCCTCGCTTGATACTTCACTGGCTCAGCGAACTCTAAACTGCAAACCGCTCACCTTAGATAGGGCGCTTCTGCGGTTAAAAGATGAGTTGTCGCAAAAACAGGCGTAGTTGAGCGCAAGTATTATGTAAGCGAACCCATCTTTTTGCATTGTTTAAACAATGATGAAACAGACCAGCATTAAGCAGATTGCTAAGCAACGCATAGAGATACTCTTTGAGCAAGCCAAATTGGTGGTTAAAGCTAATCCCAAGTTGGCCGCGGAATATATTGGGTCTGCACGGCGTATTGCTATGGCAGCTAAAATCCGTTTGCCCATCGAGTTTCGACGCGAAACCTGCAAGGACTGCAATGTGCTGTTTGTGCATGGAGTTAACTGCCGTGTTAGGGTAAAACAGAAAAGGGAGCCTCACGTCACAGTAACATGTTTAAACTGCGGAAAACAAACCCGTTATATGTTAAAGAAAAAGGTGCAAAATACAATTGAGTATCAAGATAACTACACGAATGAAGCGCCACGTTAGGCACGTCATGAAAGATGAGAACCCTACAATTTGGGTTGGTAAAGACGGCTTAACAACTCAATCTTTAGGTGAGATTGAGAAGCAGCTTCAGAAAAACAAGATGGTAAAGGTTAGGATATTGCCGGCTGCGCTGGTGGAGTTGAATACAGCTGAAGCTATTGCGGCTAAAGCGGCAAAGGAAACTGAGTCAGCGTTGGTTGAGGTTCGCGGTCATGTGTTTATTCTGTTTAGGAAACGCAAGACAGAAGCATTGCCTGAGCAGTTGCAAGAGAAGCAAAAACCTTCTCAGCCATAATTTTTCTACCGTTTTCCCTTTTGGGTTTTTGTAGATAGCCATTTTTCCTTATTTTAAAATGTTTTATAGTATTTTGAGTGGTTGCCCTTTTAGGTTTAAGGCGGCGCAAACTTGGCACTCAGAAAATGAATAGTAAACCTTAAGCCAAACTACCCGCATACACCTATTCAGGATTGGTTAACATGCAAATAGTTGGCGTTCTCTTAACATTACTCAGCATCATATTAGTTGCAGCACCCGTGGGTGCAGTAGTTGTAATCTACCAAAACGACTTAACACAACTCGTCATACCTCCAGAAATCAACCAAATAATCAACGGTGACACCAGCAATTTCCAAGTCAACGGCGATTACAGTGTCGAGGGAAACTATAGCATAAATGGCGGCGACGACTCCTTCATTAATGAATTGATTGTCCCAACTTTTGTAAGCGCCACCATCGATAACGACGCCAACACCTTCACCGTAGTTGCAGACATAACAAACAACGTCAAGTACAACTTTACATTAAACACCCTAACAACCCAAGTCAGAACCACCTCTGACCACTACCAACTAGTAACAGTTAACCTGAACCAACCCGTCACGCTGGTTTCAGGCGAAACCTCCAGAGTCACAATCGTGGGTTCCTGGACACAGAACGCCGAAGACTACTTCATCCAAAACTACTCCGGCGCAACCTCAATCAGCGTCGAATTAATCAACACATCAATCGCCGTAAACGGCATAACCGTAGATTACCCCGACACCATAACCATCGGAGACATCCCCCTCACTTTGGAGCAATAGTTCATGCAACGCCAAATCAACCACTTAGCCTTAGTAGCAGGCATCCTAACTCTGGTGTTAATTGCGATTTCAGTTTTTGTTCCCTGGTGGCAACTCAGTGTCGGCGAACCCGCAATGGCCAGCGTTAACGTTTCACCTGTAAACTTCAACTTCGCCCTATTCGGCAACATCCTCACAATCCCCCTGATTTATGCCCTAAACATCGCTTCGCTGTTAACTTTAGCTGCCGGCGGAATAATCATGCTCGCCTACTCCCTCTATCCAACAAAATCATACTCGAAGCAACTGCTCGGTTTTGGCTACAAAAAACCCCTCTACGCCGTCATAATGTTCGTTATAGCGTTGCTTGGCATGTACTTTTCCGTTCGATACTTAGCCGGCATGGATTTCCCACTCAACGGTTCCGGCACAATGGGACTCCCCGAAGCGATGGCCAATATGGGTGTCAACGTAAACGTGAGCGTTCCAGTTTCTGCATATTTAGGCTGGCCTTTCTACCTTGCAATTGCAGTTGCCGCGCTATGCATTGCCGCAAGATTCTATCACCGAAAAATAGTGATGCCTGCTCCCGCAGCCCCAAATACTGTTGTTGGTGCTGATCAGATGGTGCTTCCGCCGCCTCCACCACCGCCAGTCTAAGCTTTTACAGAAATCCTCACATTTTTTATTTTTTCCAAAAAGCAAATTACTGCCAGACAAAATCAAGCCTTACTCAGGTAATCTCAATAAATGTCTTCTATTGAGAACCCTTCTCTGATCGTTCCCATATCAGGCGGGTTATCGAGTTTTTCCAGCACTCTCTTGGTTGCCTCAGCACGAAAGCGTTTATCGTAGACTCTTTTAGACATCTTCCGCCCGCATCTCATCTAAATCCTTCTTTACCTCTTCGACAGTAGCGTATGGTGCCCCTGACCCAATCAGGTCCCAAAGGGATTTTTTGGGCTTAAAGAGAATTCCTTCCTCTGTTTCAATGACTTCTAAGTGTGTTCCTTCTTCTATCTTGAATTTCTTGCGAAGTCTTGCGGGAATAGTTATTTGACCCTTCTTCGATACTGCCACCTCAAACACCATAACTTTACCCTGCATCACCCCTATGCAGTTTTGGTCTCTTAAAAATAACTGTTATGCGACTGCTGATATGGGTACTGAACTGTTCCTTACTACAATCCCGCGAGGATAAATCTCTTATTCTAAGACACCTTAGGCTTGAGATTATGTCAGAACCATGTGAAAATCCGACAGAAGAATTGGTTATTGAAAAGTTAGATGAAAATGGAGAGCGGTGGGTTAAGAAATACGTGGGTGGAGGCGTACATTTTGCTAACTGGTTGAGCAGTATAAGGAAATTTACGGAGAAATAAATGTAGCCGTTGAAGAAGTAACTGCACCAGACCTTAGTTGCTATAAGCAGGGTAAGGAAAAAATGTTCAGGATCTGGGTAAAAGAAAAAAATAACTTGAGAGCGCTTACCCAAAAATTTACCAATACTTCTAAACGGAATAACAGTAAACACAAAGTAGCTGCTACTATTATCAAACAACTCGAATTACAGAAAACGACAAGTCCGTGGTTGTTGTTGAAATAAGAGGGACCCACAGCACCAACCAATAAAGAAAAACAGTCACACCTCGCCACGAAAACCATTTAATACCTCCGCAACTATTCACAATAAAATAAGTGCCTCAATATGCAGATGCAGCCACCCGCAACCGCTCAATGCACAACCGTTGACACCGCAAATATGGGAGCTAATGACCGCCGAGAGCACTAAAGTTTGCTTTTGCATTCAGAGACATATTTATATTACCCTTCATTGTTTTAGTGCAAGGAAAAACTAATAGGATAGAGCATCTTTGACGACTCCTCATGACGTTCCAGCTTCAAAATTCATCGACCGATTAGCAAAGTACCTTAGGGAAAACGTTGACGAAGTACAACCACTTCCATGGGCCGCATTTGCTAAAACAGGCACTCACGTCGAGAAGCAACCCCAGAATCCAAACTGGTGGTACACAAGAAGCGCATCAATTATGCGCAAAGTATACATTCACGGCCCAATCGGCCTAGAAAACCTCCGCAGCGACTACGGCGGACGCAAAAACAACGGCGTCAAAAAGAACCATGCCACAAAAGCAGGCGGCAGCGGCATACGCAAAGTTCTACAGCAACTAGAAACTGCCGGTTTAATCCAAACCATGCGCCCACAAGGCAGAGTCATGTCTCCAAAAGGCCGCAAACTAATGCAGGAAGTCGCCGGAGACTTAGCTAAAGAAATGTACAAGACGCTCCCTGAGCTCAAGAAGTATCAAGGCGAATAGGAAACCATGTCAGATGACGAGCTTGAGCAAATTCGCAATCGCAAACTTCGTTCGATGCAGGGTCGCGTAAGCGACGAGCAAAGACAAGCTCAAGCAGAACAGCAGTATGAAAATCAGAAACAGGCGCTGTTAGCAAAAATATTGTCGCCTGAGGCTCGGCAAAGGCTAAATAACCTTAAAATGGTTAAGAAGGACTTTACCGAGAACATCGAGATGCAGCTCATTGAAATGGCGCAGGCAGGCAAGTTGCCTATTCCGCTTTCAGATGCGCAGCTCAAATCGATCCTAATACAGCTTCAATCAAGGAAGAAAGAGACAACTATAAGAAGGATATAAGAACATGGCAAGAGTAAAACCAACCGCGAAAAAGCTTCGGTTAGCTAAAGCTGGCAGAGAATCACAGTCTGTTCCCACCTGGGTAATTGCCCGAACTGACGGAAAAGTTAGAGCTAACCCTAAGCAGCGACGCAACTGGCGCACACGTAAAATAAAGCCATAGGAGAAAAATAACTATGCCCAAAGAAACAACTAAACAACAAACAGCTCCACAACAAGAAGAACAAGTGGAAGAATTAGCAGAAGCACCCCAAGAAATAGCTGAACAACCAGAAGCAGCCGCAGCAGAAACCCCCGTCGAAGCAGAAGCACTAAGTTGAAGAAGCAAAACCTAAACGCAAAAAGAAAGAAGAAGAATTCGTCGAAGAAAGATTCTACACCATACCCTTGTCGCGAGCGTTGGTTCGTCCACCTAAAAAACGTGCCCCACGTGCTATACAGCTAATCAAAATCTTCGTTACCAAACACATGAAACTTCAGATAAAAGTCACTGAAGAAGAGGAAGAAGAAGAGCTACCCCAACTCGTCATCAGCAAAGAGATTAACGAGAAGGTTTGGGCTCGCGGTATCGAAAAGCCTCCACGCCGGATTAAGACGCGTGTGACAAAGGATAAAGACGGTAACGTTACCGTTTTTCTGGCTGAGAATCAGTAAGATTCTTTTCTTTTCATTTTTTAAGTTTAATTTTTTGATTCTTTATTCTTAGCTGTTTTGCTTTTCTATAGTTGTTGTTGCCCTGAATCCCTTTTGCGTTTCTATAACCAATGGTTTGTGGGTTTGGCGTTTGGTTTTGGTTGCTTGTTGGTTGTGGGGCAAGCCGCAAGCAGGTCAGTTTAATTTTTTGATTTTCTATTAAGGGCGAAATGCTTTTTCTCTTTGTGTGGTTGTGGGTGGCGTAGGTTTCTACAAGTTTGGGTTGTGTTTTGGGTTGCTTTTTTGGTTTGGGGCTTTTTTATTGCGTATTTGGGTTGTGGGCGGCAAGGTTTTTTTGCCACAACTATGTTGGTTTGGTTGTTTGTAGTTGTAGGTGTATGTTGGATTGCTTACTATGGAATTCACCTGCCAGAAGCATCCATTAATGGGTAATCTAGAGATATGGTCATTGGCGGCTCAACCCTGCTTTAAACGGTAAAGAGTGGCTTGGCAGCGATTTTGTTGCTCTGCACAGGGACCCCTCTTCCTCTATGTATAGAAAAGCATTTGTGGGTTTTTGGGTTGGGTTTGTTTGTATGTGTGGGGGGTTGGTTGTTTTTGTTGGGCGTTTGTTGGGTGTAGCTGTGTTTTGCCTATGCATTTGTAGCAGTTTTGTCTGCAATTCATGTGCTGTAGTAGAGCCATAAACCACCTGGCATTTCAGCTGCTATCTCCCTCCATTAGGTTACGCGAAAATAACCGCCCGAAACCGTACGATTGCCCCACAGCGGCGAGTTAGCCATTGTAAAGACAATTCTTATTAGGCATTATTCTAAAGATACCCTATGCTGATATCAGCTAAATACTGACGCTAGCTCCTATCGGTAAGGAAAAGAAGGCGTACAATGATTAAGAACACCGAAATTTCTGGCAGTTTAATCACCGGTATATGGGTTTTTAAGCTGTACGTCTGCGGAGAAAGCCAAAGGGCTCTCACAGCTTATTCAAATCTAAAGAAAGTATGCGATGAACGCTTAAGTGGGCAATACCGTATTGAGGTAATGGATTTAGGCAGAAACCCTAGTTTGGCCCTTAGCGATAACATTACTGCTTGCCCGACGGTGATAAAAACGTCGCCTTCTCCCAAAAGAGTAGTCATCGGTGACCTTTCAAAAACTGAAGTGGTCCTTGCAAGACTCGATTTTCCAAGCGTTCCCCTGATTCCTGGGTTTAATAAAGGTGCGAAAAGCGTCTCATTGACAGGCTTAAGCTTAAAATTTAGAGAGTTCACCGCCGCTCAATTTGAGGCTAATTTAAGTTTATACCCACTTTTAACGCGATAACAAATCCCGTTAACCATTTCTCTATTCTACTATTAGCACTTGCTTTCTGCGGTTTATGCAAAGTCTTATCTGCTTAAACAATCGAATAATTCTAACGGCGACTTTGATTGGCAGACCAAACAGTTGTTTGGAAGTTCGATCTATACGTTGCCGGTCGAACCCCCAAAACAGAATTTGCCTACCAAAACTTGAGGGCTCTTTGTGAAAAATACTTGAGGAATAAATGGTCCATACAAGTAACTGATTTACTTAAAAACCCCAAATTGGCAGTAGAAAACCAAATCGTTTCCATTCCCACTGTCATCAGAAGAAATCCGTTGCCCGCAAAGGTTTTGATAGGTGATTTATCCAACACCCAAAATGTTATATTGAAACTTGGTCTGAAGTGATTGTTCATGAGAAGCTTTGACGCCTTTTATGTAATGTACAAAACTTTTTTAGTGAATGCTTTCTTAAGTTTAATAGCTTGCTCGTTTGATGGAGTTGAATGTTAACTTGCCAAAAAGCCAAGGAAATACTCTAAAAGAACTGGCGAAAGCCCCCACTGGAATCCGCGGATTAGACGACATAACATTCGGGGGATTACCCAAAGGACGCCCAACCTTGATTGCCGGTGGCGCTGGAAGCGGCAAAACCTTGATGTCCATGGAGTTCCTTGTACGTGGCGCAACCATGTTTAACGAGCCAGGCGTTTTCATGGCTTTTGAAGAAACCCCTGACGAATTAGCCAAAAACGTTGCCTCATTAGGTTTTGATGTTAACCAACTCATAGAACAAAAGAAGCTACTGATTGATTTTGTCCGTGTTGAACGCAATGAAATTGAGGAAACAGGCGAATATGACCTTGAAGGATTATTCATTCGCCTCAACTACGCGATTGATTCTATCGGCGCCAAAAGAGTCGTTTTGGATACCATAGAATCACTTTTCGCTGGATTAAGTAACCAAGCTATTCTGCGTGCGGAGTTACGCAGGCTATTTCGATGGCTCAAAGACAAAGGTGTAACTGCAATAATAACTGCTGAACGGGGCACCAACGAATTAACCCGTTACGGCTTAGAAGAATATGTGTCAGACTGCGTTATTCTCTTAGACCACAGAGTAACAGGTCAAATCTCAACACGACGCCTGCGTGTCGTAAAATACCGCGGTTCAATGCATGGCACAAATGAGTACCCCTTCATAATCGACGAAAAAGGCATCTCCATAATGCCCATAACCTCGCTGAATCTGGATTATCAAGTTTCAAGCGAGAGGGTTCCAACAGGGATTCCAAGGTTGGATGCAATGCTTGACGGCAAAGGATTCTACCGTGGCAGCAGCATACTGATTTCAGGAACCGCCGGCACAGGAAAGAGTACAATATCCGCTACCTTTGCAAACGCCACATGCCAACGCGGAGAACGCTGCCTTATCTTCGCATTTGAAGAGTCACCCGAGCAAATCATGAGAAACATGCAGTCCATAGGCATTAACCTAAAGCAATGGGTGGAAAAGGGGCTTCTAAAAATTCGCGCCGCACGAGCAAGCCTCTACGGTCTTGAAACACATTTGGTAACTATGCAACGGGATATCGATGATTTTAAGCCAAGCGTTGTTATCGTTGACCCAATAAGCAATTTGATTAGCATCGGTGAACCAGACGATGTCCGCTCTATGCTGACAAGATTAATTGACCATTTGAAGAGCAAACAAATCACTGCAGTATTTACCAATTTAACACATGTTGCATGGCTTGGAAAGCACTGAAGCGGAAGTATCCTCAATCATGGACACATGGATACTATTACGCGATATAGAAATTCAAGGGGAACGCAACCGAGGCATCTATGTCCTCAAATCAAGAGGTATGCCCCATTCGAACCAAATCCGCGAGTTCCTATTGACCAGTAAAGGCATAGACATCGTCAACGTTTACACTGGACCCGCTGGAGTGCTAACTGGTACCGCAAGGTTTGCCCAAGAATCAAAAGAGAAAGCCGAAGAAGAAAACCGCAAAGAAGAAACCGAACGACTTCAACGTGAACTTGAGAGAAAACGCAAAGTAACCGAATCCCAAATTGCCGCTCTACAGGCAGAGTTCGAAGCTAAAGCCGACGAAATAAAGAAAGCAATCCTCCAAGAGAAACAAAAAGAAAAGACACTAACGGAAAATCGCCAAGAAATGTCACGGGCACGAAAAGCGGATGAAAAAAGCTTAAGAGAAGAAAAAACATAGGTAAAGGTGATATCTTCATGACTGACCAAGTCAAGAGCAAGATAAGAAGAATTTTGGAATTTACGCCTCTATGTTGCAGGTCAAACCCCTAAATCCCAAGCAGCATTCGCAAACCTCAAAAAAATCTGCGAAGAACACCTGAACGGCAGATGTCGCATAGAAGTTATTGATTTGGTTAAGAATCCTAAGTTAGCACAGGGTGACCAAATTTTAGCTATTCCAACACTCGTGCGTAAGCTGCCTGAGCCTATTAGAAAAATAATAGGGGACCTTTCGAATACTGAACGGGTTTTGGTGGGGCTTGATATTCTTCCCCATAAATTGGAGACTAACGACGAATAATTACTGGAGTGTAACTACCTTTGAGCTCTAAAGACATCGCTGATGTAACAGAGGAATTCGAGAAAGCCTTACGAGAAGAGAGTAACGAAAAGTATATTCTGCGTTTGTATGTAACCGGGATGACCCCTAAATCAATTAAAGCTATAGAGAACGTACGGAAAATATGTGAAGAAAACTTAAAGGGGCGTTGTGAACTCGAAGTTATCGATATCTATCAGCAACCGGATTACGCTAAAACCGAACAGATAATTGCCGCACCTACTCTTATCAAAAAACTTCCCCTACCTTTGCGGAAATTCATCGGTGACATGTCAAATAAAGATCGTATCCTAGTAGGGTTAGATATCATTCCTAAAGAAGCTAAAAAGAAGTAGACTTATGACAGCTGAAAACTCAAAAGACCAAGCTCTGAAAGCCGAAAACCAAGCGCTACGTGAACAACTAGCAGAAGCTAACGAAACATTGCGGGCTATTCATCAGGGCGAAGTCGATGCCTTAGTTGTTTCTTCACCTGAAGGCCCAAAAGTCTATACTTTAACGGGTGCCGAGACCCCTTACCGATTGCTTATCGAAGAAATGCGTGAAGGCGCAGTCATGCTTTGCGATGATAACAGCATACTGTACTGCAACAGAGGCTTTGCTGAAATGGTGCAGGTTCCTCTCGATAAACTGATTGGAAGCAATATCGAATCCGTCGTTGCCCAAGAACACTTGGAGGATTTTAGGAAACTCTTGGCAGCATGCAGGTCAGGGAAAGGTGCAGTCGCCAAAGAAATCGCATTCCAAGTAAAGGACACGATGTAGTTCCTGCTTATGTATCTGCAAACTCCATAAAAGCAGACGATACAACAACCACTTTCATAGTTACCACCGATTTATCCAAGCACATGGAAGAAGACCTCAAAAAGTACACTCAAAACCTAGAATCAACCATTCGTGAACGCACCAAACAGCTTCAAGACAAAGAGCGTTTAGCCGCTATTGGTCAAACGGCAAGCATGGTTGGGCATGATATTCGTAACCCTCTCCAATCCATAGTCAGCGAATTGTATCTTGCCAAGCAAGAACTTGATTCATTACCAGACTCTTCCGCCAAGGGCGAAGTAAAGGAATCATTGGGTCTTATAGAAGAGCAAACTTTCTACATCAACAAAATAGTAGCGGACCTTCAGGATTACACAAAACCCTTAACGCCAAAACCCCAGATTATAGAACTAGCCGGTTCCATTCATGATTCTCTCTCAAGCTCCGTTATCCCAGAAAACGTTGCAGTTAGCATACAAGTAGCCGATAACCTGCCAAAAATCAACGCTGATCCCCTATACCTAAAACGGGTTCTAGTTAACCTCATATCTAATGCGCAGCAAGCAATGCCCCAAGGCGGCAAACTAACGATAACTGCAAATGCCCCCGCCAAGAATAAAGTAGCGATTTCCATTAAAGACACAGGTTTAGGTATACCCGAGCATGTGAAGTCGCAAATCTTCCAACCCTTATTCACCACCAAAGCAAAAGGGCAAGGATTGGGCTTAGCTGTTGTTAAACGGCTCACTGAAGCACTAAACGGCTCAGTTCATTTTGAAAGCCAAGTGGGGCAAGGCACGGCATTCATCGTTACCTTACCGGTTGGGCCCAAAGAAAGTGGTTTCTAAGCAATTTTTTTAACTTAAACAAACCACAATCTAAAATAGGCAGAATGCATGACACTCTTCGCTAATCGCATCAGGAGACGATAATTCTTGACAGTTTACTTATCCAGCATAGTTGGAAGCCCAAGCATCGGCGTATACTCATTGGCAACTGAACATATGGTAATGATTCCACAGATGGTTCCAGATGACAAAGCCAAAGAATACGCTGATTGGCTTCAGGTCCCACTTATTCACACATCCATCAGCGGTTCAGTGCTGATTGGTTCATTGGTTTGTGCAAACTCTAACGGACTAGTTGTTTCACAGGCAGTCCGAATGGAAGAGATTGAACACATCAAAGCCGTTTTCAAAGGCAACATCACCATCATGGAAACCAAAAAAACCGCTTTCGGCAACCTCGTCTTAGCCAACGACAAAGGCGCCGTAGTTGACCCACGATTCAAACCGGAAGACATCAAACTCATCTCAGACACCCTAGGCGTAGAAGTAGTGCCAACAGAAATCGCAGGCTTACCCTATGTCGGTTCATTAGCCAGCGCAACCAACAAAGGCGTCTTAGCGCATCCAATGCTAAAAGACGAAGAACGCAAAATCCTCGAAAGCGTCTTCAAAGTTCCCGTTGAACTGGGCACTGTGAACTGCGGTTTACCCTATGTCGGCACAGGCTTAATCGCTAATAGTCACTCGGCTGTAGCTGGTTCTATGACAACTGGACCCGAGATGTTTATAATTGGGAATGCACTGGATGTTGTGCAGGAAGAAAAGATACCATGAAAGCTTTCAAAGTAACCGGTCAAATCAACAAGCCAGAACTGTCAACTCCATTCAGTCGAGAAGTCCTAGCAGACAAAAAAGAACACGCTATCGAAAGAATCTATGCCGACATAGGCAGCAGACACCGCGTGAAACGTTTCCACATAAAAATCATCAGCACAAAAGAGTTAACAGTCGACGAAGTTGAAAACCCAATCGTTAAAAAAATACTCACCGGAGAATAGTAATTTGACTCAAAGAGCCCAAGCTGAAGAAGAACTTCGACGTCTCAGCATGGAAATGCGCTACCTCGAACAAACCGCAGAAGCCCTACAGCAACGCATCCAAATGGTCAACGCAGCCATAACAGACATCACATACGCCAACGCAACCTTAGACGGCATAGAGAAAGAAAAAGAAAACACAGAGATGCTAGTTCCAATCGGCGGAAGCTCATACGTCAAAGTAAAACTCGCAGACGCCACCAAAATCATCGTTGGCATGGGCTCAGGAGTCTCCATCGAAAAAGCGTTACCGGACGCCAAAGCAACCCTCAAAGAACGCCTCGACGAACTGGAAAAAACCATGAACTCCGCTCAGCAGCAATTCAACCAAATCGCCGAACGCATAAACAGCGGCCGCGGCAGACTAGAATCCATGCTGGCTGAAAGACAAGGAAAACAGTAGAGTAGTGCGATGTTTGAGAAGCTAAAGTCCGGTTTCAAAGGTTTAGTTAGTAAAGTTACAACAACCGAACTTAAAGCTGAAAATTTAACTCCGATTTTATCCGAATTCAAAATGAGTCTAGCAGAAAACGATGTGGCTTATCCCGTTGCGGACAAAATCTGCGACGACCTCACAAAACGCTTAGACCGCATCCAAGTTAAACGCTTGGACGACCGCAAAAAAATTGTAGACGAAAACCTCCGCCAAGTCCTCTTGGATGTTATGTTAACTAAAGAACGCGTGGATCTGCTGGCGAAGGCAGATGAGAAACGCAAGAAAAAAGAACCCTTCTCACTGATGTTTGTTGGGTATCAACGGTACAGGAAAAACCACCACCATCGCCAAAGTTGCCCGATTCTTCCAGGACAAAGGCTACTCAGTCATTTTGGCAGGCGCAGACACTTACCGCGCAGGCTCAATCGAGCAGCTTGAAGAGCATGGCAAACGTTTGGGTATTCGAGTCATCAAAAGCACTTATGGCGGCGACCCGGCAGCAGTCGCGTACGACGCAGTTAACCATGCTAAAGCACACGGCATCAACATAGTTTTAATCGACACCGCCGGACGCATGCAAACTAACCAGAACTTGATGAATGAACTCATCAAAGTCAAACGTGTCGTGAAACCTGATTTGACGGTGTTCACTGTGGATTCACTCATCGGCAACGACGCAGTAATGCAAGCCGAAGAATTCAACAAAGCAGTAGGCATAGACGCAACCATCCTCACCAAAGTAGATGCAGACGTAAAAGGCGGCTCAGCATTGAGCGTTACCTATGTGACTCAGAAACCGATCTTATTCATCGGTGTTGGGCAGACTTACAAGGATTTGGAACTGTTTAATCCGGAAAAATTCGTTCAAATGGTCCTAAGATAAGTTTAGGCTTCTTCTACTTCGATGAGTTCAAAACGGATTTTGGTAGGGTAAACCCAGTAGGCTTTGATGAAATCCTCTGTCTCCTGATCTATGTCCACTGCTTCAAAGAAACTGATAAAATCTTCTTTTACGTCACTCATGTTTTTTGATGTGTAGACGTTTAGGCGAAAAGAGGTACTCGCTGTTCGGTGCAAGCTGCGCCATATCCACTGCTTCAGACGCGTGAACCGTGAACATGAGGTTGGTTAAGACGTCTAAAACAGCGATTTTCCGTATGCCCTCACTCTTAGTTTTAACGGTAACTAAGCGTTTATCTAAAACTCGAAAGTTCCACTCAGTTTCCTGGTCTAAAGCCGCTGACAAAAACAAACACTCCACAAAATAGAAAGCTAACGTGCCTTTTTAGGCTACTTCTTTTGTTCAATCACCAAAATATCCAGCAACGTATCTCCAACGTTTTCGGTTTGATGAGACTGGGCTGGTAGAGACATTGAGTCGCCGGTTTTAAGCTCTAAAACGTCGATTTTTCCCTGAAAATCCGTTAACTTGGCTTTGCCGCCGCTAAGAACGTAGATGACGTGGTCGGGGTGATGGTGCATTGCCGCTTTTTCGCCCGGTTTAAGCGTTACCTTAAGCAATCGTACGCTATTGTTTTCTGAAACGAATTTGTAGGCGTTGCCTGCTGCCTTTAATGGGTCAGGAAGGTTTTCGTTCATCATAAAAATTCCTAGCAGGTTCAACGTTGCAGCGGTAATAAGCCTCTGTGATTGCACATAAACAGTCACAGGAATCTGTTGCTTTGCCCAAATCTGATCGTTTATATTCCTGGATTAATTGGCGGTTTTCCGGTTTTTTTAGTGTGTTATTGCCAAAAAGCCCCTATATACAACAACTACCAACGGGCTTGAGTGGCGGCTGTGTTTTGGCGTCGGCGGGTTTTAGCGGTTGAAGGCCGGTTGTGGAGGTTTCCGCAAACAGATCGGTTCGGCTACACCTTTTGGGTTTATGGGACCTACCTGCCTCAGAGGCACCTACCCCTCCCTTATTTAAAGAATAAATAGGTAGACTTCTGTTGCTCTGCCAAGACCCCTCTCCCATTATATATAGCCGCGATTTGCCCCCGAGAGCTGAACTATTTACTTCGGCGGCTCCGATGCAAGCATGATAAGAAATAGTTACCGCGAATTATTCTTTAGCTTGGGGTTTTTTCCACTTCGATTGGTCACGTAGGTTCTGGACTGGTGAATCTTCAACTGAGCCGTTCGCAGTCTTAGTTTCTTTTTTGTATGTTTGCTCGGCTACTTTGGCTTTGCCTTCTTTGCTGCTAAGCTCCACACTGTTGCCCAGTTTGTAGATGGTTCTGCCGAGGCGGCGTTCGCCAACGGTTCTAGTGCATTTTCCCATAACCTGATAATAATTCATGAAAAGTTAAATCTCTTTCTAGCACAGCACAGAAATGTGGCCAATACTAAAAGGTGGATATGTATTCTCCCGGTAGCGGCCATTGCGGGGGAATGGGGTGAACCAAAATTTCGATGGTAGATATCCCGGGGATGTTTGCAACTTGATATTGAGTTAATAGTAACTGATCGATGTCCCTGACAAAAACTTGGAGGAGCAGATCAAAATTACCGTTTGTTTTGGTGATAAGAAAAGTATCCTTTATACCCATCACGGCATCGATGATTGAAGCCATATCACTTTGGGAAGCAAGTGACAAAGCGAAAGTTAGCATTGCATTATAGCCGAGTTTTTTTGGGTTTATCTGGAGTACTGGTCTTATTATTCGGTTGTTAACGAGATTTCTATATTTTCTTGATACAGTGTTAATTGAGGTGCCGATTTCTTTGGCTATGTTGCTGAATGGTTGCATACTGCTTTTTGTCAATTTATCGATTATTTGTAAATCGATGCTGTCCAACTCTAAATCAGGTTTTTGATTTTCCACAGATTGACTTAAATGGCATTTTCTGATGTGTTTGCTTTGGATAGTTCCAGGTTCTCCGGCATATTTTTTACGCCTATCCAAGTTTCAACTTTTAAATCGAGCACAAACTTGTTTTTTCTGATAGCATCCTTTAGATTTGATACTTCGTCGATATCTCCGCAGCCCACAATTAAATTGATGTTATTCTTTGGATCTGCGAAAATAAACGGAACTTCTTGCGATAATGTTCGGATATAATTAATGACTTGGTCGATCCCTTTTTTGTCAACAGTGATTTGTATGCTGCAGATTGTGTTACGTCCTAAAGACCGTTGATTTATTTGAATTGTGGAGCCCGTAATTATTCCGTTCTTCTCTAATTCAGAGAAACGGTCGCCTATGGATACGGTGGATAAATTGGTTTCAGCAGCTATTTCAACAAAGCTTTTTCTGGCGCTGGCAAGGAGGCTTGTTATGATTTTTGCATCGGTCTCGTCTATATTTATCGCTATGACCTCCGTTCTCCTTTTAAGTAACTGTACTGTTTTAAAAATACTTGCTTTTTAAGTTTCTCTATCGGATGTAATCATTAAGCACAATCCTTGATAATCGACGATGGTTAGGGATACTTGGTTAACGATAAGGCAAATAATTGATGGATTTGATAATTTAGAAAAAATAAACGTACCTTCTTTTGTTTCCTTACTACCGCTGTTTTGTTCCTCTGTCTGTCTTTTATCTTAGCATTGTGCTGGCTATTTTAGCGAATATTAAGAGTCTTTGAAAAAAAGGTAAGGCTTTGTAAATGAATATTTTACATTCTTTTCATCTCGATTTTTTTGAATAAAACTTATAAACTAAACGGTTGAATACAACAAATTATTGGGCAGGGGCTTGGCTGATTAGCCTATAACTTGCTAGTTAGCGCTATTTGCTATTTAGCATATGATCGGTTAGCGTTAGCTCTGCTTTTGCCCAACTAAACAAGAGGAAAAGAAAAATGATAAAAACAAAAAAGATAGCATCAATCGCTTTCATACTGCTTTTAACAGTATCTGTGATAAGTCTAGCAACTACAATGAACGCTCAAGCACTAGACATACCCACTTATCTGAAAACACATACTGAACCCGACCCAGTAGGCGTCGGTCAAGACGTATACATTAGCGCTTTCATGACAAAACCAACAGCCACAGCAGGCATGGGTGGCACAGGTGACCTATACAAAGGCATCACCATAAAAATCACTGACCCAGACGGACAAATAACCACTTTGGGACCATATACCGCTGATACTACAGGCGGCATAGCCGCAGTTTTATTCACACCTGAAAAAACCGGCAACTACACAATCAAAGCATATTATCCAGGACAAAACTTAACCAAAAGTGCCGCTAGCATGTTTGGACCCGGCGTAGACTACTCGAATGTTCGCGAATTACCCTCAGAAAGCGACCCTGAAACACTACTAGTACAAGACGAAAAAATACCGTTATACTCCAGTCCAGCTCTTCCAACTGAATATTGGTCTCGTCCAATTAATGCACAGAACTATGCATGGGCTGAGCTTGCTGGAAGTTGGTTCGGACTTGCCATTCCATCATTTGCAACCACTGGCATGTACGATGCAACAGGAAACTTCAACCCATACAGCCCCGCACCAAACACTGCACACATTATGTGGTCAAAGCCAACGGCCTTCGGAGGCCAAGTTGGCGGACCAATCCCAGCTGACCAAGAGAGCCAATTCACATCTTCATCCATACTCATTAACTACTTTGAGCCAATAATCCTCGACGGCGTACTCTATTACGGTGACATGGCAGGCATCAACTCTCAAGTGACAAGCTGGAACGCAGTTGACTTACGTACAGGACAAACATTGTGGACATCTCAACCCGGCATAACCGCAAATGCAAGCGCAGTTTCATTCGAGAAACTAAGAATGGGGCAGAACCTAAAGTTCCACTCAATGCAAGAATACGGAACAACCTCATTCCTCTACAGCATAGTTGGCGGTGGAATGTTCGGCGGTGCAGCAACATACCGACTATATGAACCATCAACTGGCGCATACATGGGTATAATCGCCAACGTTTCAACCGACATGGCTTACATAATGGACATTGACCCAACACATGAAAACGTAGGAACCCTACTTGGCTACTACATAAGTGGAGGTAAGCTTAACATGTGGAACTCGACGCTATGCATGGGCAACGGCGTATTAGCCTCAGAAATTCTCCGCCCACCAACAACGATGAACTTCCCAACCGGTATCCAATGGTCAGTAACAGTTCCAACCAACATCTCGGGTAACCCAATCTCTTTGAGTGTCGCTGCAAGAACCGAAGACATAATACTCCTACGCCAAGCACCAAACCTTGTTACACAGACTTCTGCAGGATATGCTATTGAATGCGCATATAACGCACATACAGGAGAAAAGCTTTGGGGGCCAATCAACCAATCGCTACCACTATATGGCGATATGAGTCTACTTTCAGCCAATGAAGGTGTCTATGTTTTACTCAACAAAGATACCCACGAAGTTTACGGCTACTCTCTTAGCAACGGAAACAAACTATGGGGACCAACTGCGCTTCCAGGAAACGCCCTAAGTGGTCTAACAGTCGCAGGTGACATTGCATACGGCAACGTCTACGTTTGGGACTTCGGTGGCTATGTCAACGCAGTTAACCTAAAAACAGGCGCAATCAACTGGACATACACACCAAGAAGTTCTGGATACAACACACCATACGGTGTCTATCCACTTTGGGTCTTCGGAACACAGAGCATCGCTGACGGCAAAATATTCCTCTCAGAATCACACATGTACAACCCACCCCTATTCCCCAATGCACAACGCTTAGCAATAAACTGCACTGACGGTTCACTGGTCTGGAGCATATCCAGCTTCAGCGGTAGAAGCCCAGCTGCAATCGCAGACGGATTCCTAGTCGAATGGAACAGCTATGACAACCAGATATACACCTTCGGTAAAGGACAAACAGCCATCACCGCATCAATAACAAACGATGTCGTCACAGACGGTAACAATGTACTCATAAAAGGCATGGTCACCGACCAATCTCCGGGAACCCAAAACGCTGATAGAGTTGCACGCTTCCCCGATGGAGTCCCAGCTGTATCTGATGAAAGTATGACTCCGTTTATGGAATACGTGTATATGCAACAGCCAAAGCCTACAAACACAACAGGTGTTCCAGTTATCCTAAGCGTTATTGACGCCAACGGTAACTTCCGACAAATCGGAACCACAACAACCGACATGACTGGACATTACAGTTTTGCATGGACACCAGACATCACAGGCACCTACACAGTAATCGCCACATTCGGCGGCAGCGAATCATACTGGCCATCATCCACTGAAACATTCTTCGCAGTCAACCCAGGAGCACCAACACCATCACCAATCCCACAGACCATTCTGCCACCCACTGAACTCTACATCACCGCAGGCGTCATAGCGATAATTGTTGCAATTGCAATAGTCGGCGCTGTACTAGCGATGATGATAAGAAAACGACCATAAAACTAATCATTTCCTCCATCTTTTTTTATTTTTCAATACTGCAGCAATCGGTTGTTTTTTTCGACGAATGCCTAATTATGGCCTAATTTGGGTGTAAATCTGTGCATTTATGGGGCTAATTTTGAAAAATTGTTTAATAAGCGTTTGACGAACTTGCATTTGTTAAGGAGGTGGAAAGATAGACCGAAAAACCATCGCAATAAGCCTCGCAGTGCTGGCGACACTTTCAGCAGTAATCGGCGGATTAACAATGACAGCGTTAGCAGATACGAACTCAGCAAACACAACTGAAGCAACTAATTCGGTGACTCAAGATACAACCAACGCGCAATACGCAGCTAACATGCAGATGACGGAGCAAGGATTCGGCGGCAGAGGACACGGCGCAAGAATGGAATCAATGGGCAACGGCATGTACGGCATAGAAGTCAGTTCAGAATACACCGCAAACGTGAACGCCATACTCGGAAACGACACAGACATAGCAGGCCTAATCTCTCAAGGATACAACGTAACATCAATCAACCCCATAGTAAAGAACATAATCGAAGGCGACGGAACAATCGCAACCAAAGCAACCACAGCCATAGTTACAATGCAGAATGGAACCTCAGGATACGCAACCGTCAACGTTGACGTCACAAACGCTAAAGTTACGCAGATAACCGTCGTTACAAGAACCGTTATCGACAAAAGCAGCAGCTAAAAGTGCCCGTATGCAGTCAACCGCTGAATGCAGAAAACAAACACCAATTTCCCCTCTTTATAGGAATCCTGAATTTGGCTGAGAGGGCCTGAAGGTACCTGTTGTAAGTTGAGGCTATTCCCGTTTCATTTCTCCCTTATCCCTTCCTTCAAGCCCCAGCAAACCACATTCACCCCTAATTTTTGGGCTATTTGGCGGTTAGTTTTTAATTGTTGACCCGCTACATTATGTACCAATACAGGCTGTTCCTATGGCAAAACTTAGCGGTTACCTCAAACTCATCAGACCAATTAATTGCTTAGTTATGAGTTTCGCAATCCTCGTCGGCGTACTGTTGGCAGGCAACGGAAACATTCAATGGCTAAACTTGCTCTTCGGCGGCATAACAGCATTTACTTTAACAGCGGCAGCAATGGCTGTTAACGACTACTACGATTATGACATTGACAAAATCAATGAGCCTCAGCGTCCAATTCCAAGCGGTGCAGTAACCAAAAAAGGAGCCCTAATCGAAACCGGCGCTTTAACAGTCATAGGATTAGTCGCTGCATACGCCGTTAGCCTCAACTGCTTCATCTTTGCCTTTGTTGCTTGGGTAATAATGGTTACTTACTCCACGGTTGGGAAACGCAGCGGATTAGCAGGCAACTTTTTGGTCAGCGCTTGTGTTGCAGCGCCTTTCCTTTATGGTAGTTTAGTAGCAACCAACGAGATTGGCTTAAACGTTATACTCTTTGCATCTATGGCGTTCCTCTCTAACACAGGCCGCGAAATCGCAAAAGGCATCGTAGACGTGCAAGGCGACCGCTCATATCACATCAAAACCATGGCAGTCCGGTTTGGCGAAGTAAAAGCCGCTCTTGGTGCAGCATTCTTCTTTATATTCGCAGTTTGCCTGACAGCTATTCCTCTGATTCTGGGCATAGTATCCATCTGGTTTGTACCCTTCGTATTAGTAACCGACATTGGCTTAGTTTGGTGCTCAGTATCGCTCATTAGGAACCCTGCTCGGGAGAATGCCCGCAAAATAAAACGCATAGTGCTTTATCTATTCATTTTCGGTTTGCTCTCGTTTATCGCGGGAATGTTTGGGTGAGCATATGAGCCCTGAAATGTTAACTAATTTGACATTACTGGGCTCAAGTTATCTCTATATTATAGCAGTAATTTTGGTTACCGGAAAAATTAAAGATCGTCTACCGAAGAATTTGTCCAGAAAGTTCTTACATATTATGATCGGCAACTTCATCTTTGTTATCCCTTTCTTCTCATTCAATACTATGCCACTAAATTTTCCCCTCTTCGTTGCGTCGCCTTTTATAGTGTTGACTTTTCTGGTTTCGCCAGGTTCTCCATTTAAAGGCTTAACTCAGCGGTTCTCAGGCTTAGGCGATGTTACTTTCGGTGGACATACGTATGGGTTGGTTTTTTATGCGATTTCATACACAATTTTAGCTGCTTTTTTCTCTAATCAACCCTGGATCATCGCGGCTGGAATCATCCCTTTGGCTTACGGAGACGCAGCTGCTTCATTGATTGGGTCAAAATGGGGCCGACATCAATTCGATGTGTGTGCTAAGAAGAGTCTTGAGGGGTCGATTGGTATGTTTGTCGTCTGCCTTTTGGGGCTCCTAGCAAGTCTACCTTTCTTTGCCTATCTCTATCCACTCTCCACTTCAGGTTTCATCATTGCTTCTTTGGGTGCTGCGGTAGTGGCAACGCTTTGTGAAGCTTTCACTCCCAAAGGACTTGATAATTTGGCTGTTCCTTTGTTGAGTGCATTGGTATTTCTAGTTTTGATGGGAGGCATCTAGGTTACGCTCATAATCATTGACGGTTTAGACGGTTCAGGGAAAAGCACACAAGCCCAACTATTGCTAAAAACATTACAGGGAATGAAAAAAACTTCGTGTATTCGAGTTCACCCTGAGAGTGATAACTGGTTTGGCAGAAAAGCCCGCGCCTTCCTGTTATCTAAGGGTAAAAACGCCCATTTCGCCTCGGCACTATGTTACATGATAGACGTTATCCGCTCGATCCTTCTGTACTCTTGGCGACGAGTTGATTATGTCGTTTTTGTTCGGTACTTGATGGGTACCGCTTATTTGCCTGCGCCTTTGCATGTTGTTGGCTACAATTTCTTTGCGCTTGTAGTGCCCAAATCGCGGTACATGTTCTTCTTAGATGTCAAAGCCGAAAATGCCGCTGCCCGAATACGCGAGAACCGTAGTGAAATCGAAATGTTCGAGAGCTATGCAGCCCTAAAAAAAGTCCGTTCAAAAGCCCTCTCACTTACAAGATTCAATAAATGGGTTGTTATTGACTCAAACAAGCCTACGGATGAAGTTGCTTTAGCATTAAAGAAAAGCATATTCACACAGTAGAGCTACTGTTTGCTGGGTTTTTCTGCGATGAATTCTTTTAGCGCTTCTCTAACGGGCATCTCGAATAGTTTACGCAGCCGACTGAGCAACTCTTCGCCTTTTAGCGTGAGAGAATAATGTTTTATTCGCCGTTTGCCCCGCTGTGACCAAACACCCGATATATAGCCCTCCTTCTCCAATTCGTAGAGCAGCGGATACACAATTCCCGAACTGAGATGCTGCCCCATCAAAAGCTCAAGCTCTTTAACAAGTGAGTAGCCTGACATGGGTTTTTCTTGGAGAAGCCACAGAATGATGGCTCTGCTAAAACCTGCCACGGTTGACCGCATTAGTTCCCGTTCTGCTTCAGCCATCCTCCCTACCTCAATTGGAGATTGTGCCTAGTTGCTAATAATGTCTTTTATGAATGTGCAAAGGTTGATATATCGAAAAATAAACTATATAGATGGTTGACTCAATGGTTGATGCCATCCAAGCCTTTCAGCGAGGACTTGATAGACCACTCATTCTTTGGCTCATATCTAAAGGTCCAATGCATGGATATGAAATCACCAAAGAAGTAAAACGGTTAACTGGCCACGGATTAAAACCTGCCACCCTCTATCCGCTTCTGAATCGGCTGGAAATCGACGGTTTCTTAGTAAGCGAATTAATCGCGAAGGGTAAACGGCAGTTGAGATGTTACGAGTTGACTGAGAAAGGCAAGACTTTTCTTTCGAGCATTTCTGGGATGTTTAAGTTGCCTGTGCGGCGGATTATCGCTGATTTGTTAAGTGAACAAGAGTAAACTAATCATCTGATTTAGTCAGCGCCTTTTTGTACTGTTCGGTTGATTGGCTCTTTTGGGCATCAACGATTGCTGGAGGTTAAAACGATAGATATATATCGGAATTTAAATGATTTGACAAATAGCATAGTGAAAGCAAACAAGCAAACCCAAGAGGGGTAAACAATGCAAAAAACAAAACAAGGCTACAAAATCGTACTAACCGCCGACCGCACACTTATGAGTGAATACAACGGAGGCATATTCCTAGGCTTTAGCGCATGCGTACCACAGGGAATCATCCCAGACAGCCTATACTTCGCAGCGTTTTGCCCATCCGTTAAGGTAAACAAGGACGGATCAGCCAAATTTGCGCCCTGCGGAACCAGAAAAATGGAAGCCAAACTACTCGACAGCGGCATCAACAAACAAGACATAATCGTCGCCCACCCCGACCACCTAGACAAAGTAGTAGGCCCAAACACAAAAGTACTATGCATAACCGAAAACGACCCCTTAGGCTTAGGTCCAGCAACATCCACATTCACCCAGTTATTCGGCAAACCAGACGCTTACATGACAGTCAAATTCAAAGAAATACTCAACCACCCAGCCGTGCAGCAGTATAAGCCAAAAATTATCGTTGGCGGCGCAGGCGCTTGGCAACTGGAGCCTGAGGAGAGGCGAAAAGAGTTGGGTATCGACTGTGCCGTTATAGGGGAAGGCGAAAAAGTCATCTATCAACTCTGCAACGACGCAGCCCAAGGTAACCCCTTGCCAGGTGTTGTTAATGGTCCCGTTGCGGAATTAACTGACATTTCCAGCATTCGCGATGGAACAGTTGATGGCATAGTTGAGATTGCCCGTGGCTGCGGTAGAGGATGCGCGTTTTGTGTCCCCACGCTTCAACGTTTCAGATGTGCATCGATTGAAAGCATCCTAAAAGAGGTAGATGTAAACCTAAAGTTAGGCCGTCAACCATTACTCCACGCCGAAGACGTGCTGCGGTACAAGGCAAATGGTTTAGAAGTCAATCAGGAAGCCGTTAAAGAGTTATTCAGCACAGTTTACCATCACCCAGGCGTCAAAGGACTCGGCATAAGCCACTTCGCATTATCCTCAGTTGCCAGCGCCCCCGAGTTAATCAAGGACTTATCCGCGATTTTAGAAGTACCCAAAGATGGACCCCGCTGGATGAGTGGGCAATGCGGCATCGAAACAGGCAGCCCAAAAATAATCGGCAACCTAATGGCAGGCAAAGCCAAACCCTTTACCCCCGAAGAGTGGCCACGCGTCGTAGAGGATGCATTCCACATCCTAAACCAAAGCAACTGGGTTCCCCTCTCTACGCTCATCATTGGGCTTCCAGGCGAAACAGAAGAAGACACACAACTAACAATCGACTTGATCAGCCGACTCAAACCCTGCAGAAGCATAATCGTGCCCCTATTCATGGTTAGCGAAGGCGGCCTCAAGGATAAAGCAAAATCTTTCCAAATTCAAAACATAACACGCAAACAAAGCGAGCTATTCTTGAAATGCTGGGAACAGAACCTCGATTGGAGTGATGTGCTACTAAAAGAGTACATGTCAACAATGAGCAGAACCAAGGGCTATGGTGTACGTTTGGTCTTTAACTATGCTATTGGGCAGGGTAAAAAGTTAATCAAGACTTGCCAGCAAGACTATGATTGCGACATACCTGCTATGATAAAGGACGCTAAGGAAGGCAAGATTTCCATTGCTCCTATGCCCCTGCGCATGATCTACAATTTGATAAAGCCCCGAAGCGCCAAAGCAGAGGAGTAAACTTCAACTGAGGCTTTACTGCTTCAACTAATTCTTTTTTATTTTAAGAGATAAACTGTTTTTTCGGTTATAGAGAACCGTTATCAATTCAAGTGCTGTCAAGGCGGCAATTGAGTAGAGCGGAATATACTCGTAGAGGTACATCTGGGAAACCACGTTGCCAGTCACAACAGTATTCAGGAATGATTCGCCGATGCCGCTATAGAGGAAGAAGGGCAGGTTTGTAATTGCGAGTAAAGCAGCTGTGGCACCCAAGAATTTCAGTAATGATTTTCTGTTATACCACAACAGAAGCGGAGCTGCAACAAGTGCAACCCGCGGGTCGAATGCCCCAAACGTAAACATTAACGCTGACAACCAAGGCTTCTTAGAAAACGCGAAGTATAGAGCGCCTACCAGCAGGGTGTTTTGGAGTATATGTGCATTGGCTAAGGTATAGCCACAGAGGTAGCTTGGCGAGAAGGTTTGAACGCTTAAGCTTAGCATGCGGTAATGCAGAAAGTTTGCGTCGTCATATTGTATAGACGGCGAGATAAGGATGGGTTGCACCAATACAATGAGCACGACTGCCGCGGCAAGAAATAAGTTCCTGTCTTTAACCAGTTTATAGGAAAAGAAAGCCAGCGCTATCATGGAGAGGAACTGGATGATGTCAAAGGCGTTTAGTGCATTCTGATAGTTTAGCGCTGTAAAGGGCGCAAAAAGAATCAAAAAGTTGGGGATATACTTGAATGGCTGCGGTTGCCCCACGAGCGCGTAGTCGCCGGGTAAGCTGCCGTCATAATAGACTTGGGTTGGGTTGTTGAATAATCGCCATGCCCCCGTGTAATAAGCCGAAAAGTCCCTCTCTAACGTAGGCGTTTGCGGCGTAAAAGTTAGCGGATAAGCTTGGATAAAGATGCTGAAGTTCAGGATAACCGCTATAGCGATGACTGTGATTATGGCGGTTTTCTTATTTAACGGCAGATTCATGGTTTTCTCCATGTTGGAGGAGACGGTAACGGTGAAGAAGTTGTTTTGGTAGCGATTTATTTCTTGCGGTAAACCAACGCTTAGCTTTGAGTTGTAGAATTGGGCAAAAGCTATAATTCCTATTTTGCCATTGCCTACTTAGAGGAAACAAGTATGCCTATCTGTCCACAATGCGGTGCCGCGGTCTTGGCGGATGCGGTTGTCTGTGGCAGCTGCAACGCTGTAATAGCCCCGAATTCGAGTGCTCAATCATCAGCGATGGATGCATCTCGTAATGCAGAGTTGAATGCACGCTTAGAAAAGGCGATGAGGCGAACGGAACTCTTAAGCTATGCTGCGGCGGGGTTGGGCGTAGCTACACTTGCTGTAATAATCTTGATCTCTTTCCTGTAGGATAACAAAAAACCGAAAATGGCTGGGTGGTGAAGAGATGGATAATAATGAACTTGAACGGATGATTAAACGTGTGGAGCGACTAAACAGGATTCTAACCGTAGCCGTTCTGGCCGAAGTAGTGGTACTTGTACTATTCATCTAAACCAATTTCATAGCTAACAAGCCAGCGACAGCCAAAAGTTAAATGCTCCCTCGCATAGTGCACTATTTAGGCGTGAGGTCTTTGAAGCAAGAAGTAACAACCATAAAACAAACCGTAATCATCCCCAATGCATCCCCCAAACAAGTCTACGATGCATATGTCGACCCTAAAAAACAAAGTGAATTTACCGACAGCAAAGCTACCGGCAAACCCTCGGTTGGCGGCAAATACTCAAGTTGGGATGGATACATCTTTGGCAAATACCTTGTTTTAGACGATGGCAAACGTGTTGTGCAGGAGTGGACTACCACGGATTGGGAGGAAGGTTATCCGGCTTCGAAGTTGGAGTTGACTTTTAATGCGGTTCCAGGGGGCACAGAGATTTGTATGGTGCATTCGAATGTTCCTAAAGTGCAGGCGAGTGAGGTTGAGCAGGGCTGGATAGAGTTTTATTGGGATCCACTAAAAGAATACTTCAAAAAAACATAATCAAAGCAAAAAAATAAAAATTTTAGGTTTCGGCAGCCAGACCGCCTAAACATGGAGGGGCTACTGGTTGCCGCCTATTTTTGGTACTTACTTGGCTTCTCCTATAAGGGTTCAGCCTGAACAGTTACTGGCTCAAGGATAAGCGTCTCATCTTCGAACATTATTGCAAGGTTGACGGACTGGCCCACGTCGGCTTCTTCTAAGCCTGCGCCGGATATGTATATGATTGCTGTTTGCCCCGCTGGGATAGTGCATGATGCCGCACCTGCAAGGTCATGTCCCTGAACGTTAACGTCAAGCCATCCATTAGCAATGTATGCAAGGGCATTTTCTACTGTGAACGATCCTACAGCAGCATACATGTTTTCTTCAGCTACGTTGTTAAGTTTTAAGCCTGCGATAGTAATGGCACTGTCTTCATTATTTGTTATAACGAAACCTGCCTGTGAACCGGAGTCGTCATAATAGGCGACGAGTTTGGTTACGGTAACGTCAGGTGCTTGTGGTTCGGGTGTAGGTGAAGGCGTGGCTTCTGGTTCTTCCTCTTGGGCGACTGTTTGTACGTTGTTTGTGTGGTAGTATGCTTGCACGTTTGCTTCACGATAGTACATTGCTTGCGCCGTGTACAAGGTGATGGATACGGTTAAGCCAATGTCGTTGATGGTGATTGAGTCCGGATTAACGATGTAGAGGACCATTGTGTTTCCTGATGGCAAGACTAAGTCGTTTACGGCTAAATGGAAGGTGTAGTCTTTGCCGCCCAACTCTAAGGTGTTGGTGCCTGTAGCTGACAGGTTGCCTACGAAGGGCATGTCGCTTGCTATTGGGTCGGTTGTTATTGCGTAGAGGACGAATTTGTTGTTTACTTGGTCGTTCCAGGGGCTTTCTTGTCCTCGGACGGCTAGTTTGTCGATGACTATGTCTCGACCGCCTGTGTTGATGACCATGAGTGATGCGATGGAGTAGTTTGCGGCTCCGGCTGTTGCGGCTGCGTTGTGCCAGAGGTGCTGTTTTGTTAGGTGCAAGCTTTCTTCTTGGACACGGGTGCTTACGACGTTTATGGCGAAGTAGGTTACTACGCTTGCCAGTAGCACGGAGATTACCAGTATGATGAGGGTGGTTACGACTGTGCTTAGGGCTAGGCGGCTTTTGAGGATTCTTTTTAGCCGCGTGTTGATGGGGGTTCTATTTTTTTGGGGATCTTTCATTGCTGTCATCAGCTTGTAATTTAATTACGTATATTGTATATTACGATGTGATATAAGGGGTGAGCATCAACCATATAGATACAAAATATGCTTCCTAAATACGCAAAAACAGCCAATACAAAACGCATCTAAAAAAAATCGGGCAAACAATCGAACCCACATAAAGCCCTTGCATGCTTACACCAAAGCTTAAATCCACAAACCCAGAGTAAAACTCACGAAGGAAAAGCGCTTGCCAAAAAAAGAAATATCAATCTCAAGTGAACCAGTCTACAAAACACAAACCCTAAAAACACAGAAAAAACCAAAAAAGCCACTCAACCCCAAAGCATAAAACCCCCTCACAGTACGCTGAGCTACGGATTGAACCCTTTAAAGGGAGATTCAACCCACTGCCTTTTTAGCAGAAAAAAGCCCCCTCTGAATTATTCAGCAATTGCTAAACTAAATTAGCTAATATTGCTACCCATATTTTTCGAGAACTTGCCTGCCAAAATCAGTGATCTCTACTGCAACAAAATCGTAAGGCGGCAGACTTTCTGAAATGGTTGGGTTATCGACAAGCAACGATTTCTCCAAAACCTTAACTGCTCCATTAATGGTTTCCGGAGTGAACCCTGTTTTTTTATGCAACTCCTCGCCTTTGGCAAACCCGCCTTTATTGAGTTCGGAGAGTGCTTCTAAAACTTTTTTTGCATTCATATCAATCATGTTGTACTCGTCTAGGTCAAAATCACTTTGCAAAATAAGACACCTAACTTAAGCTAGAGGAATCATTAAGATAAAAATGTTAGTTAGATTAAAGGATTGGAATTGTATTCCCTGCAAGTCAAGGCGTCTATGTAAACCTATGTAGAAGCCGCGTTTTGGCAGTATTCCTCGATCTTCACAGCAGCCTTCTTGGCGAAAGCCACCGCTTCAATGACTGTTTTGGGGCCAGTGACTATATCTCCTGCAGCGAATACTCCTTTCTGCGTTGTTTGGCCGAACTCGTCAACCTCTAGTAGTCCTCTTTTGGTAACTTTTGCGCTGCCGACGCTAACGACATCTGCGCCTGGACCTTGACCGATCGCAATGATAACCGAATCAGCAGGAACCTCAAATGACGATTGGAAATCCTCGTTAAAACTTACTGAGCCATCTTCAGCCACATTCTTTTCGGATTTTACGCATTTGACAAAGTCGTCGCCTATTCGGACGGTTTGGCAGTTATGGAGCATTTTTACCCCATCGATTATTGCCATTTCAACTTCGGCTTTGTCTGCACTCATATCTTCCGCTCCCTTACAGTTTAGGATAGTGACCTCAGAGTGTTCTTTCCTTATGGCGGTTCTTGCTGCATCGATGGCGACGTTTCCTGCACCGATGATTGCGACTTTCTTGCCTAGTTTGTAGGCATTAGGCGATTTCAAATAGTCGATGGCATAATGTACATGTCCCAGGGTTTCACCTAAAAGACCATAACGATTAGGTCGAGTGGTGCCTGTGCAAATAAAAATAGAGTCATAGCCGTCTAGGAACATGTCTTCGGTGGAGATGTTAGTGCCTATTCGAGTGTTGGGGCGGAATTTAACGCCTAAAGAATCGAGAATTTTCTTGTATGAATCAAGGATGCTTTTAGGGAGTCTAAACTCTGGAATGCCATAACGTAGAGTGCCGCCGATGCTATCCATTGCATCGAACAAGGTAATCGAGTAACCCTTCAAGGCTAGAGTGATGCTCATGGTTATTCCGGCAGGGCCTGCACCTACAACAGCGACTTTTTTGCCGTTTTTTTGGATCTGTGGCGGTTGGAAAGTTTCAAGGTAAAAACCGGAAATATATTGCTCTACTTTATAGAATTCGATAGGTTGGCCCTTTTTATTCAGTATGCAGTGGCCTTTGCAGTTTCTGTCGTGGGGGCAGATGATGGAGGTTACGGCGGATAGGGGATTGTTGTTGAAGAGTAATTCTCCGGCTTCTCTGAGTTTGCCGTCTAAAAACAAAGTTGAAGACCTGTGGGACAGGTGTTGAGACGGGGCATCCCTTGGCGCATCCGGGCACTTTGCATTTCAGGCATCTTTGGGCTTCGGATTTTATCGTTGACATGGTAACTCTCCATTAACGTGAATTTAGCTTTTCTATAGTTATTCTTGTATTTATAACCAAGCGCAAACAGGGCTTCCGAATCAAAGCTAATCGATTTGAACCTTTCGAAAAAGCTCATGATGTTGATTGCACAGATGCTGGGAATAAACCAATGTTACGTTCCCTTAACGACCAATAGAGTGATGTCATCAAACTGGGGCATATCCTTAGAGAACTCCTTTACGCTGGATAAAATCTGCTCGAGGATCCCCTGTGCAGAAAGATGAGCATTGCTCCGTCCGATATCGATGAGTCGATTTTCCCCGAACAACTCTTCTTTGGTATTTATTGACTCTGTAACTCCATCAGTATACATAATGAGTACATCGCCTTTTTGTATCGTCACTGTTCGGGATTCATATTCCTCGTTCTCAATCACGCCCAGGCATATTCCAGTAGGGAGGAGCTTCTCAACTGTTCCATCATGGCTTCGGAATATCAGTGGAGGGTTGTGACCGGCGTTTACGTAGGTAAAGGTTCGGTCTTTCTCATTTAACATGCCGAAAAACAGGGTTACAAACATGCCGGACTTTGAATCCTGCGTAATAGTGTTGTTTGAGTGGTAGATTACTTTCGCCGGGTCGTGATGCCAAAGTGCGTTCACTCGAACCACAATCCTTGATAAAGCCATAAAGAGGGCTGCAGGCACGCCTTTTCCGGAGACATCTGCAACGAGTAATCCATGTGTGCCCTTTTCAAGGGACATAATCTCATACGGGATTACGTCGAAGAAGTCTCCTCCGACCTCTTTTGCCATGACGTTCCGAGCGGCAACCTCAAGTCCGGGGATTTGAGGGATCGTTTCAGGTAGGAAGCTTTTCTGTATTTCTGCAGCAATCTGGAGCTCGGCATTTGATTTGGCAAGTCGGCCTTCCATTTCGCGGCGTTCGGTGATGTCTCGGATTGTTTCGATGGCGCCGACGATTTCACCTTGTGAATTGTACAGGGGGCTTGCTTTAGCCCAGAAGTATGCGCCGCTTGCTTTAAAGTCGGGAATAAAGACATCGACAACAAGAGTGTCCCCGACGCGTTCAACGGTGTTATATTTGTTTTCTAACTCGTTTTCAGGCATGAAAATTAAGTCTGCCAACATTGGACGACGCTGTTTGTAGAATGGAAGCGCGTACTCGTAGTTACCTTTACCGACCATGGAGTCTGCTGGAACACTGGTTAACATCTCCATTGCGCTGTTCCACGCTATGATTTTGCCTTCTAAATCGATGACAAACGTAGCGTCGGGAAGGAAACTAAGGATGTCTGCGAGGCTGCGGCGTGACTGGATAATCTCTTGTTCTGCCCGTTTTCGGTCGGTGATGTCTCGGATTGTTTCGATGGCGCCGACGATTTCCCCTTCTGAATTGTATAGGGGGCTTGCTTTAGCCCAGAGATACGCACCGCCCTGCCGAAAGTCTGGGATAAAAATTTCGACAACAAGAGTGTCGCCAATTCGCTCAACTGTGTCATACTTCTTTTCTATGTCCGCTTCAGGCATGAAAATTAGGTTAGCCAGCATTGGTTTGCGTTGTTTGTAGAATGGGAGGGCGTATTCGTAATCTCCTTTGCCGAGCATGGCGTCTCGGGGAATGCTGGTTAACATTTCCATTGCGCTATTCCACATTATGATTTTGCCGTTTAAGTCTATGACAAACGTGGCGTCGGGTAAAAATTCGATTATTGAATCGCGGAAATTCTGGCCATCAGCGTTCATGCTATGCACTCTGCGGGAATACGTAGTTACAGTTTGATGCTAATTAGCTTTTAGAGCACGTTTGATTGTATAATAACCCAGTTAAGGGCAGCTATTGACAGCCGTTGTTGAACCGTTTGGTTATGGATAGCGGCTTGTTATTAAGTTGAAGCATTGGAGCTGCGGCTGAGAATTGAACCTTTTCAGGACTCGTGAATTTAATCGCAAAACCATTTTTCTTTACATTTTAGGCGTAAGGTTAACCGTAAGCGCCAACAAGAAACGTACTACACGCAAAGTGCCCACAAGAAATGTGACGGTCAACGGCTATTCAAAGACGGAAGCGCAAACAACCTCCGCATCGGTTATTCGATAGTTTGAGGGAATTTTAAGAAAAACGTTGTACCTTTACGCACTGTACTTACATAGCTTATTTCTATCCTCAAGTCTTCAGTTAGCTTCTTCACCACTGCTAAACCAAAACCCTGACCCTTCGGTTTGGTGGTAAATAATGGCTTAAACAAATGTGGCCTTATATCTTCGGGAATGCCTTGACCTGTATCCGAAATAGATACTACTGGTCGGTTGCCTTCAAGGATAGCTGTTATATTCAGTTCTCCACCTTCAGGCATTGCTTGAATGGCATTCAAGACCAAATTGCTCATTATCCGCATTAATGCGTCATCGTTAGTTTTTAGGATAGGAAAGCCCTCAGCTACAGAAATATTTATGCTGATAGATGGGGGAACATTAATTGTTGAGAGCATTCTGTTGATTGTGCCTTTCAGGTTAACCTCTTCCAATGCTGGGGTTTGAAGCTTTGAGTAGTCTTGTAAATCCGCAACAATCTTGTTTATGTAGAAAATGTTGTCTTCAATCGCTTTGAGGTTGTCTAGTATATCCTTCTTAGTTTCATTATCGGGGAGTACATCGACGTCTAGCTTTGTTAAATATACATCTCCCGACATCGCATGCAAGGGGTTTCGTATGTCGTGACCTACCATGCCTGCTGTTTCGCCAATTGCAGCCATGCGTTCTGCTTGTTTTAGTTGCTTAGTTCTTTTCTCAACAAGCGTCTCTAAATCTTTAGTGTACAATTCAAGCTGTTGATGGAGCCTTCGGCGTTCAGTTACATCGCGGAAAACTAGTACTACTCCCATAGTTTTGCCTTCAGCAGTTTTTATGGGCGCTCCGCTGTCATCAATGGGGATTTCATCCCCGTTTTTGCGCACTAGAATTGTATGGTTGGTTAAGCCTTCGATTAAGCCAGTCTTTAGCACCTTAGCAACGGGATTTTCAATGGTTTGGCGGGTTTGCTCGTTAATTATGTTGAACACTTCAGTTATGGGTTTTCCAAATGCATCTGCTAAAGCTGAACCTGTTTTTTCTTCAGCGATAGCATTCATGAATAAAACTTTGCCTTTGGTATCGGTGGCAATAACTGCATCTCCAATACTTGCAAGGGTGGTAGACCAACGTTGCTCGCTTTCTTTTAGGGCTTCTTGTGCTCTTTCTAACTCCGCTTTTGAGGCAGTTACCGTTTTTAGATTAGTTGCCATCTGGTTGAAGGAACGCGATAGCTCTCCAATTTCGTCTTTTTTATTTTCTGTTAATCTGAAATCTAAGTTTCCTGATCCGATAATTGTGGTGCCCTCGCGCAGGTTATATATTGATTTTAGCGTGTGTCGGAAGGTCTGAAAATAGATCGCTACGATAAAAACAGAAAAAGCCACTATGGTTCCTACTATTAATTCAATATTTATCCAATTAAGTTGATCTACTTGGCTACGCAGTAACTGGGCTAACTGTGTAGCATCAGAGATCAGGGTTTGCGTTTGAATATTAATACGGCTCCATGAGACCTGAAAAGTTGATAATGTCTCCGATGAGTTTTGGTTTGATGAAATTATACTGTCAAATACTTCTTTCATGTTCTGTTTGCTTTGATTTATGGATAGAACAAGTGATTGCTCCTCTGGGGTATCCACGTTTAGGTTAGCGACATCTTGAGAAAATGATTCATATCGGGTTTGCCAACGATTAAGCTGGGTGTCTTGTTGATAAATCACGTAATCTCCTGCATAATAGCCCAGTTCGCTGGCACCTTGAACTATATTATTTGCGAGACTTTCTTGTTCGCGTGTTTTAGTTATCTGATTAGAGGTAACTAAAGCAGGTACTGAGATAACGATTAACACAGCAGTGAAGAGAACAAGAGTGATTCTAAACTGGGTGCTAAGCCGCATATTAACTTCCTACCCATTAATAGTTACTGAATCGGGCTTTACTAACTTGAGAGCATCTGTGTATATGTAATTAGTAAAGTCAGGGATCTGCGTTTGGTTGGTCAGTTTGTTGTTAACCATCCATTGAGCTTCATCACGCATAGCCGTAAGAAGAGGCAGGTCAAGCGAAAGCGAAAAGCGGTAATGCTCCCAACCTAAATCAGCGTTTGTAAAATTTAATCGTTTTTCCACTATAACCTGCGACTCTGCAGGGTGATTAATAATAAACTCTTCAGCCATGTTAAGTGCTCTTAAAAGTTTAGTTATCGTTTCTGAATGGTTTGCTATATAATCGCTTCTGCATACAAGCTCAGTAAAGACAGGTTGCCCAGCCTGAATCGGAAAGGCCACGCCGTTGCTGCCCAACTCTGCCATAACTCGGTTATACCATACGGTGTCAGGTGTTACTACTGCATCAATGGTGCCGTTTGCTACTGCATTTACGGATTCTTGCAGTGAAAGATTAACTATAGTTACATCCTGGATGCTCATCCCATTTAGGTCAAGATACCTGCCAAGGTAGAATTCTCTGATTGTTCCTTTTCCGACACCTATTCTTTTTCCTACAATATCCGAAATGTCCTCTATACCGTGGTCCTTGCGGCCGATGAGGTTTACTAAATCAGCTTTATCGATGGTTGCGACTACCGCTATATCTCTGTTGTCAAATACTGCTCTAACGATTGGGTACTCCGAGGATTGGACAAAATCAACTTTGCCGTTGGATAGGTCAATAAATCCAGCCTCTGAAGTGGGGTACTTGGGGAAAGTCACGTTAAGACCATTTTGAGTGAAGTATCCTTGTTCTTCAGCGACGTAGAGTATTGAAGAAAATACAACTTGGACATCGGTTACAGATACCTGTTCAAGGTTTGAAGTGGCTGGATTATTGATGTTTAGGTAAATGAGGGTTCCTGCAACAATTAAAACTACAATGATCACTGCTACTAAACTCGTTGTCAAGATTCTCTTGCTCTTTCTCAGCTTCATTTTTAGCTCACCCCACGATGGTTACTGAGTTGGGTTTAACTTGCGTTAAGCCTCCAACATAGATGTAATTTTGAAAGCTAGGAATAATGGTGGCATTTGTCAAGTTGTTGGCTATTAGCCATCTTGCTTCGTCTTCCATTATAAGAATAAGTGACTGGTCAAGTGAAAGTGTAAATTGATGATCTGACCACGTAGAATCAATGTATCCTGATGAATAGTTGAATCTGTTTTCTATTATTTGTTTTGCACTTATGAGGTTGCTGTATAAGTAATCTTCAGCTTGCGCTATAGCATCTAAGAATTTGACAACTGTACCGTTATGGCTATTTATCCAATTGGTTGTAGCGGTTGCAGCACTGTATATTTGCTGCCCGCCTTGCGCTTGCCATTTCACAATTTCATCGCCCATACGGTTTTCTATTTGGCTAATGTATGGTTGCCACGTAACGACTGCATCCACCGTTCCGTTTGTTAAGGCATCAACGATGCTGCTGGGTTGCGTATTGACTCTTTTTACGTGTGATAGGTTCATGTTGTTTAGTTCCAAGAACCTGCCCAAAAAGAACTCCGCTGAAGTACCAATCGTTAACCCCACAGTTTTGTTGGCTAAATCCGTTATATTTTGGATACCCCTATCTCTGCGGGCGACTACGTAGATTTGCTGGAACCTGTCAACGGTGCCAAAGATGCTTATGTTTGAGCCAGCTAATGTTTTGCTTACAACCGCAAATTCGCTTGACATGGCTATGTTTACTTCGCCGTTTACCATGCCGTTGAGGGCTGATGAGCCTGAATCATACTGTTTTACGGTTACGTTGAGGCCGCTTTCAGGGAAAAAGTTTATGCTTTGAGCAATGAAGAGCAACGTGTTTACTTGACTTGGTTCTGCCCCAACTGTTACCGATTCAGGTTGTTCTTGGTGGGCTGGAGTTTGAGGATTGATATAGATTATCAAGGCAGTTACTATCGTGATTATGACGACTATTACAATTGATGTTATGATTAATTGTTTTAGAGCCAATTGTTGCTCCTCAAAAATCTTATTCAAATCTTGAACGGGATATTATAAGGCGGTTTCTGCGAATTAAGCGTTATGAGATAAACAGGTTCTTAACTAAAACTCATCGATTGAAAAGTCGTTAATCCGAATCATCGGCAAAAAGCGCATAATTTAAAGATGGAGCTGGGGATGGGCGCAAGCGTTATTCCATACGTGGAGTCGCTGGAACCACTTTAATCTTCTTCTTTGGGAAGTGCAATAGTAGCAGATTGCCTGGTCTAGACTCCACAATGACAGCGGGGGCATACTGCTCCAACAGGTCGATTAAGTCGTTAAGTTGCAAACTGTTATCGCTCAGTTCATGCCTTGCTTGAGCCAAAGTTAATTTGCCCACTCCATTGAAGTCATTGGCTTTGGCTAAGTCAATAAGACGCTGTGTAAGGGTTTTAGGTGTGTACTCTGCATCAATAGTCGGTTTTGGTCCTATCCGTTTTACTGGTTCGGATGGTTGACTGGAGAGGTTTTTGAGAGCGTTTAATGTAGCGGCTTTAACCTCTTCTTCGGGTTCAGTGTCTTCCTCTGTTTCGGGTGCAGTTTCCTGCTTTCGAGCAATAGTTTCCCATTTGTCGGCTCTATAGGCAGAGCTCAGGGCTTCAGCGTACTCTTTTGCCGTATCGATTGAGATTTTCAGTTTACTTGTAGCCACTCGAATAATAAGCCCCATGTACGTTGGGCTATCTGGGTTAATGTTGTTTTGTTTGCAGACATTCGCCAAAATGAAAAGGCGGTCTGCTCGACTATAATTCTCACTCATTTAATTTGTCTCCAAGTTATAACCTGACTATTCCCGCATCGAATAGAGCGGCTATCTGTTTTTCCGACTCCATCAAAAGCCTGCTTCTGCTCCTCGCTTGGCAGTGTATTTCTGAATCGTTTCCAATGGGCAATTTCCCATTCTATTGCTATACGGTAAGAAGCAACAGTCTTGCCCATGCATCCTAAGCCTCCAAACAGTCTGAGCTTTCTCATTGAACATCCGTCAGGCACAAGCATCGGCTAATTTGCATTTAAAACAAATGCAGAACCGACATTCTATGGAAGTAGAGGGTTTGGTGAAAGTGAATGAAGGTCAATTTGTAGCATAGCGCAGTAAATTTCTGCTAAGTGCTGCTTTGAAGAACATACGAGTTTAGGCCGTGCGCAATAAACAAGTGTGCGCTACATTAATGCGCTTAAAGTGAATCCCAAGTTCTTTGAAATGAGTTTACTGCAAAACCAACCAGACATGGATGATTTGTTAGTATTAATGGTGATTCTGCAATACCTCTATCGGGGTAGTAGCTGAAGTTCATTTGTTCTTGGTCAAAAATCACTGAGTTCAGTCGGGGACATCCAACAACTTTTTTTACTTTAGTGTTTTCGTTGTTATGCGCTTCTTTTATTTCAAGGGGCAGGTCTTGCGAGTCGTTAGGCACTCCGAGGATTATTCTGTATTTTACACCTCTTTCTACGGCGTTGCTATAATTTTCCATGCATTGATTAGCAATGTAGAGAAATCTTGGTAAAAATGATATAACATCTACGGATAATTTAGCAGCGTCATGCTGCTGCTTGATTTTCGCTATAATTCTTCTCCTCCCTTCGATTGAAATTATCTTATATTCTCTTTCTGAGTTCAGCTCTTGGTTGCTTTCGAACTCGAGTGAAAATTTTTTCAAAATTGTTTGCATTTGGTCGATATCATGGATTTTGGTGTCGATAAAGGCTTGTAACCCCAGGGTGGGCGGCACCGCCGTGAATTTTAACGGGCAACCTAATTCTCTATCAACTAAACCGTTTTCCTGAAGTTCATTTAATGCTCTGTAGACTTCTGTTCTTGGGGAGCCTGTCCAGTGTGCGATAATGCGAGCTTCAGCTTTGCCATAAAGCAAAAGATTAAGGTATATGTTGGCCTGCATCCGTGTTAGGCCAAGCTGCATTAAATATTGTAAACCTTCGTTCTTTGTAGAGCGCAGTTTTTTTGCATCCATCACATTTTCAAAATTTTGCAAAAAAATCTCCTATTCTCTTATCGTTAGATTTGGTATATTAAATTAACTAACGATAGCTTGCTATGATATCTATTGGTCCAATCTTATCTAGAAACTTAACATCCGTATCTTTAAGCAAGAATGTCACCATTCGGTAAGACTTTCAAGTTTACGGTTTTCTGTATTATTACAGTATTAAGACAAAATTATATTAGCGCTAAATTGGATACAAAAGATGTCTGTATTATTATAGACTAAAATAAAATTATGGAGAAATGAAAATTTTGCATGAAAAAACGAAATTTTTTACTATTGCTTTAATTCTGCTATTGACATTATCTGCTATGATTACTCTTGCCCCTTCACAAGCATACGACACTCCAACCTTCTTATTTGTAACCGCTTCACCTGACCCTGTTGGCGTTGGCCAAATCGTTTATGTCGGCATCACTTTCAGCAGACCTACACCCACAGGTGCGGGTTACACAGGCGATCTCTATGAAGGCATAACCCTCGAAATTACAGACCCTACCGGAGTTACAACCACTTCTGGACCATACGTGGCAAGCCCAGTCGCAGGCGTAGTTTATAGCTTTACACCCGATAAACTTGGCAATTACACTTTGCAAGCCTTTTATCCTGGACAAGTATTAAAAGGCTACAATCCAGGTAATCCTACCATCAGCACCAGTAATCGAAATCTGCTTGGAAGCAAAATGTTGCCATCTGAAAGCAATATAAAGACTTTGACAGTACAGCAAGACCCAGTAACACCAAAATATGTGACTCCTGCTCTTCCAACTGAATACTGGATGCGCCCAATATATGGGACTAACTGGAATTGGGGAACAGTAGGGGCTAACTGGTTTGGATTAGGTGGTTCTGGCGGATACGATGCTAGCGGAAGTGTCCAGGCGAATGGTACAGCACCAAACTCTGCACATATCATGTGGACGAAAGCAACCCAATTCGGAGGCCAACCAGGATTCCCAATCACCAGCGATACATCCGCCACTTACAGTTCGATCTCACTGATTCAAACGTACTTTCACCCAATATGTATCCTCAACGGAATACTCTATTACAATGTATATGACGGTAGTCCAAATTCAAACTTGTTAGGCTGGAGAGCTGTAGACGTTCGCACAGGAGAACGTACTGTGGGACAAACCTGCGGGTAAATCAGGCGCCGAGACAATTGCATGGGGTCAAATAATCAACTACGATAACTATCAGGAGTACGGATCAAATGCATTCCTATATAGTTCGCCGTCAGCCGGCGGGGCCTTCTCCACTGGAGCGAACTGGTTCGGAATATACGATGCATATACTGGAAACTTTTTGGAAAACGTTACTAATGCTATCAGTACAAGCAAGCTAATTCAGAGCGCTGAATCATCGACAGACACTGAAGGAGGAATAGTCGGCTACTACGTTTCAGGTGGCAATCTAAGCATGTACAACTACACCAAATTGATAAATACCTCAGGCAGCGCATTCATTCGCGCAACCGGTACCGTTAACGGCTCTGATCCCCGCATGACTGAGTGGAGCACGCGGCTTCCAACTACATTCAACGGTGACAACATCACTCTCAGCATATCTGCAGTAACCCCTGAAGTAATACTTATGCGTCAAGTGCCCGGATCGGTTATGTATCAAGGAGTCACTTTGGGCTATCAATACGTCGCAGGCTACGATGCAAAGACAGGCGCTAAACTGTGGGGACCAATAAACCAAACACTACCCGCATATGAAGACACAAGTGTATTATGCGCGCGCGAAGGCTACTACGTAATGCATAACAAGGATGAGAATAAAGCGTGGGGCTACAGTCTAACAACCGGTCAAATGGTATGGGGTCCAACTCAACTGAAAGGAGGCGGCGACAGTGCCGTTTGGCGTGATGGTGAAATTGCTTACGGCAAAGTCTACATCTTTGACCTCGGCGGCTACGTAACTGCCATCGACCTTAAAACAGGAAATATCGCGTGGACATTCTTTGCTGGAAACGCTGGCTACGACACTCCCTTCGAAAGCTATCCAATTTTCGGCTACAATCGACATAGTATATCAGATGGAAAACTATTCCTCTCACAAGGAGTTATGTACACCGTGCCATTACATCCAGCCTACCGAATTGCCATAAACACCACTGACGGAACTCTAGTATGGAAAGTATTACAGTACAGCTCTACAGCTGGTGGTCCTATAGGCGACGGCTACTTGATTTCATGGAACAGTTTTGACAACCAGATATACAGCTTCGGCAAGGGACCAACTGTCACCACAGTTTCAGCATCTCCGAAGGTTTCGGTACAGGGCAGCAGCGTACTACTAGAGGGTACAGTAATGGACAAATCTGGCGGCACAACACAGGACATAATCACAACACGCTTTTCAGACGGACTTCCAGCTGTATCTGAGGATAGCATGGAAGCGTGGATGGAATACGCATACATGCAGCAGGTTAAGCCAACAAACGCAACAGGTGTCTCAGTGACCATAAACGTCCTGGACGCTAACGGTAACTACCGCACAATCGGAACCACAACTTCAGACGCCACAGGCTCCTACAGCCTTCAGTGGACACCAGACATCGCAGGCAAATACACAGTCTACGTAACCTTCGACGGCAGTGAATCATATTACCCATCACAGGCAACTACAACCTTCGCAGTTGATGAACCAGCAGCAACCGTAGCTCCAACTCAGGCAAGCCAGCCAGTCAGCATTGCGGATCAATACTTCTTACCAGCAGTCATAGCCATCATTGTTGTTATCCTCCTCGTAGGCGCACTGATTATACTCATGCAGAGAAAACGACCATAAAACTACCCCTTTTCTTTTTTTTGGAGGACTCTGATGGCTACCTCTTTTTTGGTTCAAAAGCATGATCTCATCTGTTTGCATAGAGACGGTGTGATTTTTTGTGGTAAGTGCGGAAAACCGATTGTTATAGGTGAATCTGTCATTTATAGTGGATTCTGTGCTAAGCACACAAAATGCTGATGCTATACCGCGCAAGAAAAGAGCATAACTCATTACCCTTTTTACTTTTTTAACTTAATCTTCCATTAATTTTTTGTCTGCTTGCCGGTAATGCAAGTTACTTGTTGTCTTGTTTTGTGTTGTCTTGAGAGTTAACTCGCTTAGTTGTCTTTTCTTCTGGGTGTCGAAAGTATGCAGACGGGAAATAAGCAATGTTTGAGGACTTCAAAGAGAAAATGCGCCAGAAACAGGAGCAGATACAGACTCAACCTAAAGAATACTCGCCAGAAGTTCTTGAGAAACTCAATGTGTACGTTGGAGCTGGGGATGGGAATTGAACCCATATAGAGCAGCTCTGCAGGCTACCGCCTCAGCGATTCGGCCACCCCAGCATCGTGACTTCTAGGTGGAGTCTTGAATAAAAATCTTGTTGGTTCTATCTTTGCTTTTTTTGTTCTGGTTTGTTAGCGTTGCCTTGTATGGGGGCTATTCGGTCGGTTTTTCCTATTTATAGGGGGAGGGGGGTAGCTGGCAAAGCAACAAACCCCCGGGCAGTGTGCGCATACTTTTCCATATACTGCTTTAAATAAGGGCCTATAGTAAAAAATCGCAGCTAACCCTCCCTAAACTGTCATACCAAGCCCACACGTAGCTGATGAGTAAAGGGATCCTGCCATTATCGACTACTAAAAAAACAAACCGCCCCAAATCCTAATCTACGGTAAACACAAAGATGCCCTCATACACCTACCTAACTTTGTTCTGCCCATCACAAACTTAACCGAGCATGTTATCCACTGCATTGAAAAGTATAAAAGCAATTAAATATAAATCTAAAACAACTCCAAACATATATCCAGTAATCAAGCACAAAAGTGCTACGCAATATTGAATTTTGGGCTAAAAAGTTGCTCCAACGGGCAAGCGAAAGCTTATGGATGAATTAAGTAGAGAAGCCTTAGAAGCCATAGTGGGATCAATCCCCGCAGGCGTCATTGTAATCGAAAAAGAGAATGGCAGAACAATCTACGCTAATGACCACGCTATACAACTTTTCGGAGCCGATCCATGCGGACTCGAAATGCCCGACCACTCAACTAAACTAATGAAGCTTCTAACCCTAAACGGCGACGTTTATCCGCCCCAGCAGCTTCCAGCAAGCATAGCTTTGCTAACTGGAAAAGAGGCTCAAGCTGAAATAATAATAGAGCGTCAGGATGGTTCACTAGTAATTACAGCTGGCTCTGCCAAGCCTATTAGAAATGGAAAAGGGGAAGTTACGGCGGCAGTTGCCATTTTCGAAGATATAACCGACCGTAAGCAAGCCGAAGAAGCTTTACGTTTATCGGAAGACAAGTTTTCAAAGGTTTTTGAAGGAAGTCCCTTTGCAGTAACATTAACACGCCTAAAGGATGGCGCTATTGTTGACGTTAATAATGCCGCTCTAAAATTATTTGGGTACTCCAGAAATGAGGTTCTTAACAAAACAACGATAGGATTGAGAATATGGGCAAATACCAATGATCGAATGCGAACTCTCCTCAAAAGGCTCATTTCATGACCAAGAAGTTATTTTACTCAAAAAAGACGGAACCAAATTTTATGCTAATATGTCAGCTACAATTGTTTCCATCAACGAATGAAAAATATTGGATAGCCTCATTTATCGATATAACCGAACGGAAAAAAATAGAATTAGATTGCAAAGACTCCGAAGAAAGATTCAGAGGATTAGTTGAAAGCACAAGCGATTGGATTTGGCAAATAAACGAAAATGCAGTATACACTTATGTTAGCCCAAAAGTGAAAGAGATTCTGGGGTATGAACCTGAAGAAGTGCTTGGCAAAACACCCTTTGACTTAATGCCCAAAGATGAAATAGCCAAAATGACACGTGTTTTTGTTGAAACTGCAAAAAACAAAACGCCCCTTCATAATCTAGAGAATTTGGCTGTTCATAAAAATGGGAAATAAGGTCGTGCTTGAAACAAGCGGAGTCCCAATTGAAGACGAAAAAGGCAACTTGATCGGTTATAGAGGTATTGACCGTGACATAACTGAACGCAAAAAAGTAGAGCAAGCTCTTAGGGAAAGCGAGCAATTGTATCGTATATTGTTTGATAATAGTGAAGATGGTTTCATGCTTCTTGAGCCAATATTAGACGTAAAAGGTAAAGCGTGTGATTTTCGTTTTTCTGAAACTAAACTCTGCTTATGAGCGTCAAACGGGTGCTAAAGCAAAGGATGTTTTGGGTAAAATAGCAAGCGAAGTTGCGCCTGAACTTGAACCAGAAATTGCTCTTTTAAGCGGCAAGGTGATTAAAACCGGAAAATCAACCCATCGTGAAGCTTACAACAAATATTCCGATAAATGGTATGACTCTTACTTCTTTTCATACGCTAAAGGTCAAGTTGGATTCTTTTTAGAGATATTACTGAGCGCAAAAAAGCTGAAGAGGCATTGAGGGAAAGCGAAGAGAAATTCCAAAATATGATTGAGCAGTCGCCAGTTGTTTTTGAGCTCTATGACAAAAATGGTTTGATGGTTCAAGTTAGTCCTGCTTGGGATAAATTATGGCAAATTCCACGGGAGTATGTTGTTGGAAAATATAATATCTTGCAGAGTAAACAAATTATTGAAACTGGGTGGGCTGAGTTGATTAAACGAGCCTATGCTGGAGAAACAGTTCTTGTTGGAGAAAAAGAGTTTGATGCTTCTTTGGAACCTGATGCTTTTGGTAAGGGTAGAAAAAGGTGGCTAAGTAGTGTTATTTATCCTATTAAAAATGGGCGCGGTGAAGTCAACCACATAGTTATGATGCATGAGGACATTACTGAGAAAAAGACGTTGGAAGAACAGCTTCAAGATAAAGAGCGTATGGCTACTATTGGTCAGACCGCGGGGATGGTTGGGCATGATTTGCGTAACCCCTTGCAATCAATCACTGGCGAAGTGTATTTGGCGAAAAACGAATTGGAGTTTATTACCAGATGGTGAAAATAAGAGTTGTCTGCAAGAAAGCATTCAAGTCATAGAAGAGCAAGTTGGCTATATGGACAAAATTGTTTCTGATTTACAGACTTTTGTAAAGCCAGTTGAAGCCCAAATGCAGATTTTTAGCCTAAAACCGCTAATTACTGCGCTCTTTGCACAGACGGATATCCCAAATAATATCCAAGTCAACATGTCAAAGTTGAAGAAAAATTGTTAGCAAAAGCCGACCCACAACTGCTGAAAAGAGTTCTAATCAACTTAGTAACCAATGCAGTGCAAGCCATGCCCGATGGCGGAGAACTAACAGTAAAAGCCAGAGTAGCAATCAAGGTAAGGTCCAAATTATCGTAGAAGACACCGGCACAGGCATACCTGAGGAGATTAAGGATAAAATCTTTACGCCTCTATTCACCACTAAATCTAAAGGTCAAGGTTTTGGTTTAGCTGTCTGCAAAAGAGTCATAGAAGCTCAAGGTGGAACAATCTCTTTTGAAAGCAAAGTGGGTAAAGGAACAAAATTCACTGTTGAACTACCAGCTAAATGAGAATATGAATAAATCCGTAGTCTTCCGCTTGGTGCCGAATTATTATTTTTTGTAAGCCACACCAGAGAAAAACGCCACCGTCTTCTCCTCTTTGCGCACCGTAACTTGGTATAGCCCAGTGGTTTTGCCATCAGACATCCGAACCGCTTCAGCCGTCAAAACATCGCCTTCCACAGTCGGCTTGAAAAAGTTTATACTGACCTGCAACGCAACCGCCACATTATCGCCGAAATTACATGCCTGCGCAAACGCGTAATCCGCAACAGAGAACACGACGCCGCCATGCGTAAAACCGTAAGCGTTCGTATGGTTCTTCTCCACTTTCATGGTTACTTTGCAGTAGCCATCTTTAGCTTCGAAGACTTTGATGCCTAAGAATTCTGCGTAGTGATCGGTGCCTTTCATTTGCTTTCACTTTTGGCTTTTTTGTCGCCTTTTAAGCGATTAGTAAACTTTGGGAACAAGCGAAGTTACGCCTCCAGGAGCAAAAATAATCATAACAACAAAGAACAATCCCAAACCCAACGCAGTCAAGTATGGTCCGACGTTGCTTACTTCGGGAAACATGAAACCCAGATTAGACCGCAAAAGAGGCTCCAGGGTTGGCAGATACGATTCTAACGAGACAACTATGACTGCGCCAATAATTGGTCCCTCAACCGTCATTAACCCGCCGACAACCGCCATCATCAACGGTTCTAAGGAGTGTTCTAAACTAAATATTGAGACATCCACGTAGGAAGTGGACATTACGTATAATCCTCCTGCTAAACCCGCGAAGAATGTGCTTATGACAAATGCGAGTAAGCGGTATTTGGCGACGTTGATGCCTATCATTTTGGCTTCTTGCTCGTTTTGGTGGATTGCTCGGAAAGCTAAGCCCCACTTCGATTTTATCACCAGATAAATCGCAAAGATTGACACTGCTGCAAAAGCAAACGCCACATAGTACAGTGGAAGCCCTTGTGGCGCAATAGTTTTTGGCGCAAATCCCAAGACGCCGCCCACGACAGAGTCAAACTGTGTAAACAACGTCGCTGCGATAACTGAGAAACCAAAGGTAACGATTGCTAAAAACCAGGTTTTAAGCCTAACACAGGCAAGCCCAATCAGTAGCCCGATCAATGCTGAGAAAGCGGCTCCAACAAACAACCCCATTAGCGGCGGCAACCCTAACTTTACGCCGATAAGCGCTGAAACAAATCCCCCGATACCCAAAAACGCGGCATGCCCCAAAGACGCCTGCCCCGAATACGCAAGCAAATTCCAAGCCGACGCATAAATCGCAAAAATCACTATGGGCGTTAAGACTTCGCTGGTGACAAAGCCCGTTCTATCCAGCAATGGCAGTAGGCATGCGGCTACGAGGGTGATTATGGCGATTTGCAGTTTTCTGGAGTGCCGAAGGTCCTCTTTGAGGGTTCTGGTTGACAGCGTTATTGGTAGCTTCATTATTGGTCCTCCTTTTCGCCGAAAATCCCATTCGGCCTAATAATCAGCACAGCGATAAGCATGGCAAAAGCGATTGCATCCTGCCAAATGCCGCCTAAAAAGAACACAGCTGTGTTCTCTGCGATTCCGTAGAGTAAACCGCCTATTATTGCGCCAGGTATGCTGCCAAAGCCGCCGAGGATAATGATGGCAAACGCTTTGATTGTTGGGAAAGCGCCGACATAGGGGTCAAACGCGAATACCATTCCGTAGAGTGCGCCCGCTGCACCTGCCAAGGCTGCGCCCAAAGCGAAAGTGAAGATGTAGACGTGTTTGATGTTGATGCCCATAAGGGTGGCTGCTTCGCCTTTTTGGCTTGTCGCCCTTATTGCTAAGCCAATCTTGGTTTTTTTGAGCAAAACAAACAAGACAACAAGAGTAACTATGACGAAGCCGACGGCGAATAACCAATCATAACTGATTGATACTGAACCCACTGGGACGCTGAGTCCTGCGAAGGGGCTTGTGATTTGATGTAAATCGAAGCCTTGCCAAAGAATCACTGCGTTCTCGAAAATCGAGATTAACGCTAAGCTGAGGAAGATTTCTGTTAGTTTGTCTTTTCCGCGTACACGGTTAAACGTTAATCGCTCAAGAGCAACCCCGACTAAGGCAACTGCGACTATGGCGACTACGATGGATAAGTAAAAGTTTAAGCCAATAGTGGTGAGATACGAGTTTATGCTAAAGGCGCTGGAGACGGCAAACGCGAAGTATGCGCCCAACATGAGCAGTTGGCCATGCGCGAAGTTGACGAGTTTCATAACGCCAAAAATAATGTTCAATCCAGTGGCTAAGAGGATATAGATGCAGCCTGTGGCTACTCCCCACAGCAACGCATTAGCTAACCCTGAGAGATCAAACATGCGATCAGCTTTACATATTTTCTCAATTATGGTATTTAAAACATACGAGAATTATGGCTCAATTTATTACTGGAAAAAATAAGAAAAGAAAGGAAGGTATTTGATAATGGATTTAACTGCCTGGTACGTAACCTGGTGGCAAAACAAAGGTTGCTTGCTTTAAGGTTCCAATAACCGCTGCGGAGTCTGGATAGACTATTTTGGTTCTGCATTCGCTAAGGTCTGCTTTGTAATTCATTTGCTCCATGAAAGTGCTGATTTGGACTTCATGATAGTTGGTGCCTGTAGAGAACTCGATTTTGCCTGTTTGAGTCATCATCAAGAGTTGGTTGAGGCTGGTGGTTTCTATTGCAGTTCTAACAGATGCTTTATCCACTGTGCCTGCCCGTTCAATCGCGTCTTTTGCTATGTAGAAGGCGTCGTAGGTGCTTGCGCCCATGAATCCTGGCGCTTGACCATGCATTGCTTTGAAGTCATCATAGTACTTCTGGATGCTTGGCATGTAGATTGGGTCTGTGTAGGCTCCGAATTGTGATTCAATCAGCATTCCATCTCCATAGTTGCCTATGAGTTTATAGAATGCGGGGTCATCACAACATTCAACAGCTATCAAAGCAGTGTTTAGGCCGACGTCTTGTTGGGCTTCTTTGAAGATTTCAGCGGTGTTCTTTATGAAGTCAACCACATAGACTGCGTCTGGTTTAGCGTCTTTGACTACTCCTAAGTCTGTTTGGAATGAGGTTGCTGTGGCAGTGTAGGCTCGTTCCGCGACGATTTCGATGGGCAGGTTGCTGCTTTGTATGATGGCTTTGCTGTCAGCTAAAACTCCTTGTCCAAAGGGATCGTTTCTGTAGATAACTGCTAATCTGAGTGGTCTGGAAGCGTCAAATCCATAGGTGCTGTCCAATGTGGGTTTCATGGTGCTGTTTAGGAAGTTTAGCACGGTTTTGCTGTATTCGTAGGTGGTTACGCAGTAATGGAACATGTAACTCATGCCTACAGAGTCCTCTGTTCGTTTCGGGTCGTCTGCTGGTAAGCCTGCATAGTTTCCCTGTGGGCCTCTTCGGGTGATTAGTGTGGATGAGGCGCCTGTGATGATGTATGGGACACGGTTTTCCATTGCTACGGCTTCGTTGGCTAAGGTGCCTGCGCTGGCGTATCCGCCGATGAGCATATCAACGTTGTCGTTTAAGTATTGCGCGTCTTACTGGTTCTACAGCGTTGGCTGCTGAATCGTCTTTGGTGTCAACGTGTACTATTTCGATTGGAACCTTTGTGTTCCATGCGGAAACGAAGACTCCTCCTGCATCGTTGATTTCTTTAACTGCTAATTGCGCGGCGCGGTTCATGTCGTCTCCTTCAGCACGTTCTGAACAGGCGACTAAACCGATTTTGATAGACCTTGCATCTGTGGATGGTACGGTAGCGAATTGTCCTGATGCCACGAAAGCGGCGACTACAATTATAGCTATAACGGCTACTCCGAGAATCGCGACTAGTTTCTTTTGCATAATTTCTCCTCTTGTTAATGCATATTCTAGAAGCGTACGCTAATAAGATTAACGCAAAATGTTATCTCTGCCAAGCTGGAATGCTTTCAAGTTAACAGTGAGATATTTCTCTTTGAGTCTGGTCGCCATTGCCTTCTCAAACGATTCCCGCTTAACAGGTATCTCTGGCAATGCTGAAAGTGCACCCAGAAGAACAGTGTTTACCACCAAGGGGTTGCCTACTTTCTGCGCTATACCCGTCCCGTCAACTTGGTGTGAATTGAGGGTTTTTGCTTGAATTAACTCGATTAATTCTTTAGTAGTCTTCAGTTTAGCGCCGACGGCGGTGCAGTTGGGTTGAATGTACTTTGTGTTTACAACTACTGACCCGTTGGGCTTCATCATGGGCAGTACTCTTGCGGTTTCCAAGATTTCGAAGCCGATTATTGCGTCTGCTTTGCCTGTTTCAATCAGTGGGCATTCTACTTTGTCGCCGATTCGGGTATAAGCGACTATGGAGCCGCCGCGCTGTGCCATGCCATGGATTTCGGCTTTGGCTACGTCATAGCCGTCGAGCATGGCTGCTTCACAGTAAATGTCGCTCAAAACGACAACCCCTTGGCCTCCGACGCCGCTGAAAACTATGTCAAGCTTCATTATTCTTTTCTCCTTATTGCGTCGAAGGGGCACACTGTTGAGCAGACACCGCAACCCATACAGAGGGTTGTGTCGATTTTGGCGTGTTCGTCGCCCAATGTGATGGCTGGGCATCCGAATGCTTTCACGCAGACTCCGCAAGCGTTGCATTGATCCTGTACTTCGAAGGGCTTTTGCCTCTCCACCAACAATGGACAGGCACGCTGGGAAATAATCACTGAGGGCCCCTTGTACTCTACCATTTCCTTAACGGCTGCAGTTGCCGCTTTAATGTCATAAGGGTCAACTGTTATGACCTTCTCGATGCCCACTGCTTTGACGATGTCGACTATTTTGACTACTTTGGCTTCTGTGCCCATAGCGGTTTTTCCTGAACCCGGCGTAGGCTGATGCCCTGTCATGGCAATGACGCTGTTATCCATGATGACGACGCAAACGTTTGCTTTGTTGTAAACGATGTTTAGCAGATTGGGCATGCCCGCGTGGAAAAATGTTGAGTCACCTAAAACTGAGAAGACTTTGTCTTTTACGCCTGCATGGAACATGCCTGCGCCCTGACCGATGCCTGCGCCCATACAGAGGCAGGTTTGGACTGCGCTCACAGGGGGCAAAACGCCGAGTGTGTAGCATCCGATGTCGCCTGTGACGATTTTATCGTTTGACCTCCCAACAAGGCTTAGTGCATTTTCTGGGCAGGCAGTGACGCATTTGGGGTCGCCTTGGCAGGTGTCGCAGATTTGGGGTTTACGTGAAGTAGGATGCAGGGTTAATGCGCCGTATTGGCAGGCTTCTATGCACCAGTCGCAGCCCTTGCACTTTGATTCGTCAACGCTAATTGTGCCTGTTTGAGTGGACTGACGTTAGGGCTTCTTCGGGGCATGCTGCAACACAGGGTGCGTTGATGCAGGCTTTGCAGGTTACAGCCGAATTAAAAGTCACATTAACCCTTACCGAGCGAATCCGCGATTTCAGCGGGTTAAAGACGCCTTCTTTTTCAAAGGAACAAGCGTATTCGCATATGTCGCAGCCGACGCATTTTTCGCTGCTGCATTCAATATGCTGATTGAAAGAATTCAAAGCGAAGAAGAATGCTCTGTGGGGACAGCCGGGGCAGAGTGCTGGTGGACGTGGCGGCAAATCCATCCGTCTGAGGTGCCTCAGCGCGGTCGGTTAAGCCAAAATTTGCTAAGGCTTCGCGTACATTATCAGGCGTTAACTCACCGATTTCTTCTAAGCCCAACTGGTTTTTTCCATAGGCTACTAGACCCAGCCGCTGAAGATTCTCTTCAATGTAAGGCCGCAACTCCTCGATTACTATGATTTTCTTTACCTTAAGCGCAAATCTTCGTACAATCTCTTGGGGAAACGGATGAACAAAACCCAGCTTTAACCAACTGAACTTTTTTGTATCCAGCACTGAACGAGCATAATAGTAACCAACTCCGCTTCCTATGATACCGATTTCGGCGCCGTTATCTTCAATCGCATTATACTTTGAATGATTCACAAGCGTCTTCGCCTGCGCTAACCGTACCTCTAAGACCCTGTGCTGGCGGATAGCGTTGGAGGGCACCATAACCCATTTGGAGCCGTTCTTGTCAAACTCGGCTGAGCGGCTGATTTTTTGGAATTCACCCAGCTTAACCCTTGCTTTTCCATGCGCAACCCGTGTGGTTAACCGCAGAATCACTGGCAAATGCAGTTTCTCGCTGATTTCAAAGGCTTCCTTTGCCATGTCATGCGCCTCCTGGGGGTTGCCGGCGTCAAGCAATGGCAGTTTAGCGTGAACCGCAAAGTATCGGGTGTCCTGCTCGTTTTGGCTGCTATGCAAGGCTGGGTCGTCACAGACGACGATTATCATGCCGCCTTCAACACCCGTATAAGCCAGCGTCATGACAGCGTCGGCGGCGACGTTTAAGCCCACATGCTTCATGGAGGTCATCGAACGCACACCCGTCATAGACGCGCCCGCGGCTACTTCGGCGGCAACAATTTCGTTTATGCTCCATTCTGCATAGAGACCTAATTCCTTAGAAACTTCAGCCAGCGCCTCCAAAATTTCAGTAGAAGGGGTTCCTGGGTAGGCGGCGGCAACCTTAACGGTGGCTTCAACTGCCCCGCGTGCAACTGCCTCGTCCCCGTTAAGCAAGGCAAAACTGCCCGGCTTATCTACTGCAATCTTGGAAGTCACGTAAACAAAATCCTTTTACATTTTGCCTTTGCGTAGGTCCAGCACTCGTTTTGCTTTGCCTTCGGTTCTTGGAAGCTCGCCTGGCTTAACGATTTCGACGTCTGCGGATATGCCTGTTACTATGTGGATGCGTTTTTGGATTTCGTTTTTGAGTGCATTCTTGTCTAAGGCTTGGATCTTTTGAGGCTTTATCGGATAATTCAACTTTAACAACGAAGGTATCTAGGGCACCTGGCCTGTCAACCACAATCAGGTATTGTGTGGCTAACTCGCTAAAGCACATGACGGCATACTCGATTTGTGAGGGGAAAACGTTTACGCCTCGGATAATGAGCATGTCGTCGGATCTTCCGGATACACGTTGCATTCTTGTGTGGGTGCGTCCGCATTTGCATGTTTCTGTGGTTAATTTGGAGATGTCTCTTGTTCTGTAACGTAGCATGGGCATGCCCATTTTGGTTAAGGTTGTGAAGACTAATTCGCCTTCTTCACCGGGTGCCAAAACTTCGCCTGTGTCTGGGTTGATGGTTTCTACGATGAAGTGGTCTTCCCAAATATGCAAGCCCGCATGCTTCTCACATTCGACGGAGACGCCTGGACCGCAGAGTTCAGTTAAGCCGTAAATGTCGAAGGCTTCAATGCCCATTTCCTGCTCGATTCGTTCGCGGATTTTATCTGACCAAGGTTCAGCGCCGAATATGCCTCTTTTGAGTTTGAGGTCTTTTCTTGGGTTAACGCCTTCTTGGGTCATGGTTTCTGAGAGATAAACTGCGAAGCTTGGGGTGCATGCGAGTATTGTGGTGCCTAAATCTTTCATGAGTTTAATCTGCCGTTGTGTCATGCCGCCGCTTGCAGGCACGACTCTTGCTCCGAGCTTCTGTATGCCATAATGCATGCCTAAGCCGCCAGTGAATAAGCCATAACCATAGGATACATGGATGATGTCTTCTTTTCGGCTGCCGGCGGTGTAGAGGCATCGAGCCATTAATTCGGACCAGACATCCATGTCGTTTTTTGTGTAGGCGCCAACTATTGGGTTGCCTGTTGTTCCGCTGGATGCATGGATTTCGACGATTTCTTCCGGTTTAGTGGTAACCATACCGTATGGATAGTTGTCTTTTAGGTCAGTTTTTATTGTAAAAGGGATTTTTTTTAGGTCATCGAGGGTCTGGATATCGGTTGGTTTGAAGCCGACGGAGTCAAATTTTTTGCGGTAAAAGCTGCTGTTTTCATAGCAGTATTTGACTAGTTCTTTGAGTTTTTGTAGCTGGTGTTTTTGTATGTCCGCTCTGGGCATAGTTTCGATTTTTTGGTTCCAGTATTTACCGTCGACCATATGCTTAATCCTCTTTGGACTATACGCCTAGATACACTTCTTTTATGTGCGTATTAGATAAAAGTTCTCTACTTTTTCCTTCTAATACTATCTTGCCTTCTTCAAGAACGTAGCCTCGGCTGGCAATGTTTAAGCTGTCATGGATGTTCTGTTCTACCAGCAGCACGGTTACGCCTTCGTCGTTTATGGTGCGTACTGTGTCGAGAACTTTCTCTACTATGATGGGTGCTAAACCCAATGATGGCTCATCCAAAATCAGCAGTTGCGGATTGGACATTAGGCTTCGGCAGATAACAAGCATCTGCTGCTCGCCACCGCTCAACGTTTGAGCCAGCGCCTTCTCTTTCTTCTTTAGCACCGGAAAGATTGCGGTAACTTTCTCTTTGGTTTCCTTAACTTTCGCTCTGTCCTTGATGGTGTAAGCGCCTAACATCAAATTTTCGTTAACGGTCATGCGGGGAAAGATTTCTCTGCCCTCAGGAATCATAGTTAAGCCCTTTTTGACAATTTCACAGGTGGAGAGTTTTTCGATGTTTTCGCCCTTGAACTTGATTGTGCCCGTCTGCGGTTTGAGGAAACCCATGATGGTTTTGACAAGTGTGGTTTTTCCTGCGCCGTTGGGACCGATGATGCTGATGATTTCTTTTTCTTCTACCCTAAAGTTTACGTTATGTAGAATCTTTACCATGCCATAGGATGCGCAGACGTTTTCGATTTCAAGCATTATTGTTCTTCCTCGCCGAATGTGAAGCGTTTACCAAGATAGACGTTGATGACGTTTTGGTCGGTGCAGACCTGTTTGGGGGTGCCTTCGCAGATTTTTTCTCCATGCTGTAGCACAATGACGCGGTCGCAGAGTCCCATTATGACACGCATGACATGCTCTACGATTAGGACGGTTACGCCTTGTTTGTTGATGAGTTTGATGAGTGCGATGGCTTCATCGGTTTCTTTAGGAGTTAAACCAGTGAGTAATTCGTCAAGAAGGAGCAGTTTGGGGTCGGTTGCCAATGCTTTAGCAAGCTGAATCCGACGCAGCTCCACAACGTTTAGGTTTTTTGCTTTAAGGTCAAATTTGTCTTTACTCAAACCCACAAACGCCAACAGTTCCTGCGCCCGTGCCACGCCGTCGGTTTTGGCGGCAGATTTCTTTTGGTTAAAAAGAACGCTTGTTAGCACGTTTTCGGTTGCGGTCATTTCAGGGAAAGACTGCACGGTCTGCGCTGTTTTGGTAACGCCTTTAGCGCATACAACAAATGGGGGAAGCTTTGCGATGTCTTCGCCTAAGAGCAGTGATTTGGCCTGAGTCGGGTTTGTAGACGCCGCTGATTAAGTTGAGTAAAGTGGATTTTCCAGAGCCGTTGGGGCCTACAAGTCCAGCGATTTCGCCGCTGTTAATGGTAAAATCTACGTTTTTTAGGGCTTGAAGTCCTCCAAAGCGTTTGGAGACTCCTATGCATTTGAGCAAACTTGCAATCTCCAGCATGCAAGGATTATTCAAGTTATAATATAAAGGTTGGTAAAAAACAGATTCTCAACTGCCAATTTTAAACTTAGAGCTTGGGTTGCTTAAAAGTTAAATACCCACCACACAAATAAGACCTGTGAGGGTGCCTGTTTGCCTATAATGCAAGTAGCCGTGTTTCTTGATAATCGACCAGGATCACTTTTCGAAGCCATGTCCCAGTTAGATAACAATCAGCTCCGGGTTTTTGCGATTTCGATTGCTGAAGCCGGCGAATTCGGCGTTGTCCGCTTGATTACTGAGGAACCGCAGAAAGCCATTGCGTTGCTACAGGATGCGGGTTTAGTCTGGCTAAATCTAAGAAGAACACTGAGGTAACAGCGTTTTTCAGCTCCGAGGTAGACCGCTTATCTAAAGTTACAAAGATTTTGGGTGACAGCGGCATAAACATCGAGTACGCTTATTCCTCCGCTGTGCATGTGGGCGGTAAAGTTGCACTGATAATCCGGCCAAGCGAGCTTGAAAAAGCCGAGCAGCTGCTGACAGCTAATGGAGTTGCAGTACTGTCGCTTGTCGATATTAAAAAATACTTCAAGTAACCCCCTGTTTCTGTATCAGCCCATTCTCATCAATGCAAAGTATGAATGGACGTTTTGTGTCATAGAATCACGTTTGCCTTTGAAAAATACTGATTCCAGAACAATAAGCTTTAATTTATAGCATAACACCGACCTAAGTCAGAAGGTTATAGAATGGTAACAACAAACCTTGACAAGGTTTTCAATCCTCAAAATGTAGCTATCATCGGAGCCAGTGACGTGGAAGGTTCAGTCGGTTACGCGATTGTGAAGAACTTTACCCAGTCGGGTTTCGCTGGCAAAGTTTACTTTGTCAACATTAAAAAACCAGAAATTTTAGGTGTTAAAACTTACCAAACAGTGGATCAAATTCCGGAGCCCGTGGACTTAGCGATGATTGCTACGCCCGCAAAAACGGTTCCAGGAGTTATGGAAGAATGCGGAAAAGCCAAAGTAAAAGGCGTCATCATTGTTTCCGCAGGCTTCAAAGAAACTGGCCCCATCGGCAAGGCTCTTGAAGACCAAGTTGGATGCATCGCCAAGAAACATGGCATACGCGTTATCGGACCCAACTGCATCGGTATCCTTCGCCCAAGAATCAACCTCAACGCTACATTCCTTGACAAAATGCCAAAACCCGGCAACGTCGCATTCCTCTCACAAAGCGGCGCATTGGGCTCAGCAATTTTGGATTGGGCAATTCATGAAAACATTGGTTTTAGCAACTTCGTCTCCGTTGGCTCCATGATTGATGTTGACTTCGGCGACTTAATCGATTATTTTGGTTCTGACCCCAAAACCAAAAGCATACTCATGTATGTTGAGGGCATAACTGAAGCCCGCAAATTCATGAGTGCCGCCCGCCACTTCGCAAGAACTAAACCAATCATCGTCGTAAAATCCGGCAAATTCACAGAGAGCGCCAAAGCAGCAGCTTCACATACAGGTTCACTCTCAGGTTCAGACGAGGTTTACGATGCTGCCTTTAAACGGGCAGGCGTAGTTCGCGTTAATGAAATCGCGGATTTATTCAATGCAGCTGAAGTTTTAGGAACGCAGCCTCTGCCTAAAGGCAATAATGTTGCTATCATCACCAACGCAGGCGGCCCGGGAGTCATGGCAACTGATGCGCTGATCGGCTTCGGCGGTCAATTAGCTAAAATCAGCCAAAAAACCATCGATTCACTCAACGCTGTTTTGCCTCCGTTTTGGAGCCACGGTAACCCAATCGACGTTTTAGGCGACGCCAAAGCAGACCGCTATAAAGCAGCTATGGACTGTGCCCTAAACGACGAAAACGTCGACGGCATACTAGTTATTTTTACTCAGCAGGCAGTCTCCGAATCCGTAGAAATCGCCAAAGACATCGTTGAATTAGTCCGCAACAAACCCTACCAGAACAAAACCATCGTAACATCCTTCATGGGTTTCGGAGCAGTACAAGAAGCAAACAACATCCTAAACGCCAACAACATCCCAACCTACAGCACACCTGAGCAAGCACTCAAAACCTACATGTACATGTACAATTACCAACGCAACATCGAAGACCTCTACGAAACCCCCGAGGAACTACCGGTAGATGCTTCACCGCCAAAACGCCCAATACTTGCCATCCTCAAAAACGCTGCATTCGAAGACAGAGAAGTCCTAACGGAAGATGAAGCTAAAAAAATACTCAAATACTACAATTTCCCAATCGTACGCACCGCAGTCGCCAACAACGTTGACGAAGCAGTCGCCCTTGCAACCGAAATGGGCTTCCCAGTTGTCCTAAAGATTCTCTCGCCCCAAATCATCCACAAATCCGATGCAGGCGGAGTCATCCTAAACGTCAACTCGCCCAAGAGAAGTCCGCGACGCATTCGAATTGCTCATCCAACGCGCAACCGCATACAACCCCAACGCGCAGATTATCGGTGTCACTGTGCAGCCTATGGTTGAAAAGAAAGGCCACGAAGTCATCATCGGCGGAAAAACCGATCCGGTATTTGGCCCAGTCATCCTCTTTGGCATGGGAGGCGTCGGCGTAGAATTATTCAAAGACGTATCAATCGGGCTTCCACCATTAAACACCACTTTGATCAGGCGTATGATGGAGGAAACCAAAGTTTACCGTTTGCTCAAAGGCTTCCGCGGCTCAGCACCGGTGGACCTAAAACGCCTCGACGAAACCATCCTGCAATTCAGCCAACTACTCGTAGACTTCCCGCAAATCAAAGAAATCGACATCAACCCCTTGCTAATCAGCGAAAAAGACGCCTGCGTCCTCGACGCCAGAATCGTCGTTGACAAAGATAAGGTTTGCAAGAAATTCGAGCCACACGAACACATGGTCATCAGCCCCTACCCCAAGAAGTACGAAATCCTATGGCTACTCAAAAACGGCCAAGAAGTCCTGTTGCGTCCCATTAAACCGGAGGACGAACCCATGTGGATAGAATGGTTCCAAAGCCTCAGCGAAGAATCCATCAGATACCGATTCTTCCAGATGCTAAAAGACACCCCGCATGAAGTCCGCGTTCGATACTGCAACGTTGACTATGACCGCGAAGTCGCCTTAGTGGCAGAGATGGTTGAGAACGGCAAACGCAAAATCCTCGGAGTAAGCCGCCTCAGCATTGAACCGGACGGCAAACACGGCGAAATGGCGTTTATCGTATCCGACTATTGGCAAGGCTTAGGACTGGGCACAAAACTCGTCGACTACTCACTTGACATCGCCAAAGAAAAAGGCGTCGAAAGCGTCTACGCAATCATGCTCCAAGACAACTACCGCGCCATCAGCCTAACCAAGAAAATGGGCTTTGGCATCGAATACCTAAGCGACGGCACAGTCAAAGGACAACTTGACCTGCAAGGCGAAGACGTTGACTTCCGATGCGTACAAAAAAGCCTACCAACACCACCAGTTGAAGCAAAGCAAACAGCAAAAGCGCCAGTAGAGGACCTCCCAATCGTGGAGGCAAAACCACTCGTCCGGGAAACCCGCGAGTCAACCTCCACCTAACCTTCTTTTCTCTTTATTGATAACCTGATATTTTTTGCATTGTTAATCCCTAGGCGGAACGAGGCAAACTCTCCTTCGCGACTGGCTTTCTTTTAATGACTTACTTGTCTGTTTATCGCACAGTTCCACGGTAGGTTACACCAATGTCATAACACGGTGTTGTGACAAGGGTTTAAAAAAGGAACCTCTCATACGGGATGGGCATAACTTAGGAGAAAAGAAAATGCAAATATCTAGAAAAAAAACAGTAATGGGCATATTTGTTTTATTTGCCCTATTGACCATCACTACACCGCTAATACTTTCACCGAATACTTCGGCTCATACACCGGGATGGAATGTCCCAACTTTTGCTTACCTTGCCGTCTCGCCTAATCCTTATGGACTTGGCTCAGCGCAACCATTGCTCATTGTCTTCTGGCTTAACGTTCCGCCACCAACAGCCGCCGGCACGACTGGCGACAGATGGAGAGGCATGACAGTTGATGTCACTACGCCATCCGGAAAAGTTGACCACTTCGGCCCAATCAATTCCGACGCAACTGGCTCAAGTTATCTGCAATACACCCCAACCGAATTAGGAAACTACAGCGCATTCTTTAATTTCCCAGGACAAAATCTGAGCAGAACCGGCCCTACAGGTTTGGTTGGCCCAGACAACGTCTACGTAGGCGACTACTTCCTACCAAGCAATACAACCATATCATTCACCGTCAACGATACCCCAACATCCTACTTCCAAGAAGCACCATTACCAACCAGCTACTGGGAACGCCCCATTAACGAAAACAACCAATTCTGGTCAGTCATCGGTGGACACTGGCTAGGCCAAAATGAATACGGCGCAACCTACATGAAGTACAACCCATACGGTCGAGCCCCTAACACTGCTCACGTCATCAACACGATTCCACTCACTTGGGGAGGAATAGTCGGTGGAGACCACGCTATCAGCGAGTCAATGAGTTTCTACTCTGGCAGTCAATACCAACTCAAATTCACCAACCCAATCATAATGTACGGAATCCTATACTACAGCATCCCACAAAACAACGCAATTCAAGGCAACGGAGTCACCGCCGTAGACTTACGAACCGGCGAAACACTATGGACTAACACAGATATCAACTCAGTATCTTTCGGTCAACTATACGACTATGAATCACCTAACCAACACGGAACCACAGGCAGCTACTTATGGTACAGTGGAACAGCCATCGGAACAGGAATCACTAACCCTGACCAGGCTGCAATAAACAAATACATAGGTGCCACGGGAGCCTTCTTAAATGCCAGCTATGGACCGGAATATAACCTTGGTTCAATCTCCGCTATCAGCGCCCGCACTCAAGCAGTAAACGCCCCAGGCAGTTTGATTGCAGTTGACCCACAAACCGGTAAATTGCTATTCAACGAAACAAACGTTCCAACAGGAACACGCGCCTACGGACCACAAGGAGAATGGCTCATATACGGCATCGGCAGACCAACCCCCACATCACCGTTCACATACTTATGGCAATGGAACAACACTAAACTACCAGGAAACGACGCGGCTGGAGGAATCTCTCAATGGATACCCGGCATCACTAACTACAACATGAGCTCAGCATACGACTGGAACGTAACACTGTCACAATCCCTAAGTCCAACACTCTCAACAATCGGAGCTGCAGGAGGCTTCGGTGGATCTGCATCCTATAACGCAACAACAGGTCTTTTCACCAACAACCCAACGATTCTCAGAGTCTTCCCAGGCGACTTAATCTTCGGCCAAAGCTCAGGACTTCAACAGACACCAGGAACAAGTTCAGGCACATGGGGAACACCCGATCCATACACTCTTTGGGCAATCAACATCAATTCAACACGCGGAACAATCGGCCAAGTAATGTGGCAAAAGAGCTATCCAGCACCACAAGGCAACATCACCGCATGTGTCGGCCCAGCTGACGGAGAAACTAACACAGCAACAATCTACTACCGAGAAACTATGCAATGGACAGGCATCGACATGCTCACAGGAAACGTAGTATGGGGTCCATCCGCGATGGAAACACCCGCATGGAACTACTACACAGGCACCACAGGTCTAACTAATCCAGTCGGAGTAGGCTATGGCCACCTCTACGTAGCAGGCTACGGAGGAGTGCTTAGAGCTTACAACATGAAGACAGGAAACATTGACTTCACTTACGGCAACGACCCAAGCAACCCCCGAAACAGTACCGCAACCACAGAAACAGCGTATGGAACATACCCAACTCAAGTAGCTGCAATCGCCGACGGAAAAGTCTACCTAGTAGAAGAAGAACACTCACTCAACGCCCCAGCATACCACGGTGCAAAGACACGATGCGTTAACGCAACCACTGGCGAACTACTCTGGGAAATGTATGGCTTAAGCTCATGGCAAGAACAGGCAGTAGCAGACGGCTACTACACATGGTTCAACATGAACGACCAAAGAGTCTACATCAACGGCCCCGGACCAAGCGAAACAACAGTAACAACCTCATCCTCAGTAACTACACAAGGCACCAGCGTAATGATCACCGGTACAGTCACAGACCAGTCACCAAACAAAGACCTAAAAGGCACACCAGCGATTTCAGACGCAGACCAAGGACGATGGATGGACTTCATGGTTACAAAAACCATAACTGAACCCACAAACGCAACAGGCGTCCCAGTCACATTACAAGCAGTCGACCCCAACGGAAACGTAATCAACATTGGAACAGTCACAAGCGACCAAAGCGGCGTATTCAAAAAACTCTGGACACCAGAAATCGCAGGCGAATACACAATCAAGGCAACCTTCGCAGGAACACAATCATACGGTCCATCAGCAGCAGAAACAGCATTCGGCATTCAAGCAGCACAAGCAACAACAACACCTCCAACAACCGCAGCACCAGTCGACAACACATACACCATCGTAGGCATGGGCATCGCAATAATCATTGCAATCGCACTCGTCGGTCTATTAGTCATAAGAAAAAAATAGACAACAAATAAAAACCAACCAATCTTTTTCTTTTTTTGTTATTAACTTTTTGAATATACAATTAAAAAACACAACGCTCGTCAGCAAAACCCGCGAGTCATCCTCTGCATAAAATTTTCTTTCTTTGCTCTTGACTTCTTCCAGCGGTAATCTGTGATAAACCATTTATGCCGCTAAGAAATCATCTTTAATGGTGATTTTTTTGTATGGTTATGGAAAGCAGTTTTCCATTTATTTTTCCACGAAAATATTCGCAAAAGTCATGTTGAACGCAGAAGGAGGTTGTTTCCCATGACACACCATTATTCAGGCCCAAACTTCGGTTTTCCACGCGGAGACCCCCGATTGGACATCACGGACCTCTTCGCGTTCCCCAAACCCGGCGACCCCAGCAAATCAATCGTAATTATGAACATGCATCCTTCAGTTGGAATAAATCCCCCGGGACCGACAACCAATGAACCCTTCGCACCGGAAGCCCTCTATGAGTTAAGGATAGATACGAACGGGGACATGGTTGCGGACATCGCTTATCGGGTACGCTTCACAAAGAACGACAACGGCGCCGCAATGTCGGCGACTATACGTCGGGCAGAAGGATCGGAAGCCGCCGGCAGGGGCGAGGAAGGAAAAGTCATCTTCCAAGGAGCGCCCGTCTCGATGGGCCGCGAGGCAAAAGTGGCAGAGTCCGGTGCCTATCGCTTGTTTAGTGGCTGGCGTAGCGACCCGTTCTTCTTCGATTTGACTGGCCTTCAGAACAAAATGCAGTTCACGGGAACCGACTTTTTCGCTGACAAGGATGTTTGTAGTGTAGCCTTGGAGTTGCCTGTTAGCGATATTGGCGGCGGAGTGCGCCTGAACCTGTGGCATCGATCTCTCGTGCTGGTTGACGGCGGCTGGGTGCAAGCCGACCGCGGAGCAAGACCTACCCAAACCCCATTTCTGGCGAGTGACCAAAGAGAAGCCTACCTTGACGGTGAACCGGCGCAGGACGAGCGGTTCGTAGCTATGTTCGCACATGCCCTCGAGCAGTCCGGCGGTTACACCTCGGCTGGGGCGGAGGCGGCGGCTAGGAGCTTGTTGCCAGATGTATTGCCCTATGACCCCAAGCAGCTCGCTGCATATCCCGGGAACGGGCGTACACCCACGGATGACTCAAAAGACGTATTCCTGACCGTATTCAACGGCAGACTTACCTGGGACAAATGTGGACCCCACACTGACCTGCTGCAGGAGTTTCCCTTCCTGGGACCACCACACAACAATCGATAGCGGCACACTAAGAGACCTCAGTTATTTCGGTGTCTAGGCTGCTGAAGCAAATCCCAGTGGCCTCCTTCAAAGAATTAAGGTCAATCAGAATTTAACGTTTGCAGAAAAAGCGTAAACCATAATAAAAGATAAGTTTACTTGCGCTTTGTTGATTATGCTATGAAACGTATGCTCCTATTCTCTCTTATCGGTGTTTTAGTTGCCGCTGTTGTTCTTGTAGGCTTCTTTGCTCTTTATCCCGCTAGTCCGTTTAGGAGTTATTCTGATGTCACTTGGAGCGGCACAGTCAACCCGGGTAACTTTACTGTGGGCAGCGGCGTTCGGCTTACTATTGAGCCAGGAACAGTTGTTAACTTTAACAATTCCGTTTTACAAATTGACGGCGTTTTAGTTGCCCGAGGGAGCGCAGACCAGAAAATCCTGTTTAATGGAAGCTTGGGTGGGAAAATAGTTTTCACTTCTTCTAGTGCGCCGTGGACTGAGTGGGCAAACTCTGGTTGCATCATGGACAACTGCAACTCTAACTGCTACATCGTATGCAATGGGTCGTCGCCCAAGTTTACAAACAGTTTGCTAAATGCTTCTAATTCTTACAACCGGGTGCTAGTGATTGATGGCGGCGCTCCCATAGTCACTGATAACTTGATTACTGGGAGCCTGCGTTCTTATCGTAATGGTCTTGCAGGCGACAGTGACATTCTTTTCTGGAGTAGCAGCAATGCAGTCATTACCGGTAACGTCATCCAGAAGGGCATGTTTGGAATTGCACTCAGTTTTGTGATGGATAATTTTACAGGTACTGCTACAATTCAACATAACCTGATTTCAGGTAATTATGAGGGTGTTGCTTTGGGTGCACCCCTAAAAGTGGTCTTTAAGGATAATACGGTAACTCAGAATTGGATCGGTATTTCGGTGTCGGGATACTCAGATCAGTCTGTGTTCTCAAACAACAATATTTACGGCAATACTAACCAGTCCTTAGCTGTGTATAGAAGTCACTGGTCCACAAACATGACTGTGCCCAATAACTGGTGGGGAACAACCGACATCTGATGCTATCAGAGGGTCTATTGTTGATTCACATATTGACTCCGGTTTAGGCACGGTTGCTTTCGAGCCGATTCTGCAGGCCAAAAACCCAGATGCCCCTGAACCGTAATCGGCTGTTTTAGTAAGCACTATTTTATCCTGCTTTTTTAACCGTAAAATTGCTTATAGGTGCGGTTGGCTGATGGGTTTGCGGGCGGTTATCACCTGAATGGGCTATGCTAGTGCCCGATTGTATTGTGCTGTTCACTGCTGTCACTGATTGCAAAGTTATTCACTAATTCAGTCTATATATAAGGGGAGGGGGGTAGCTGGCAGAGCAACAAAGCCCCGCTTTAACCTCTGAACGTTTGCTCTCTGGCACAAATGCCTATCAATTATAGCAACCAAGCCTGCAAACGCATAAACCCAACACCAAAAACCAACAAACGCCCATAACCGCCCCATTTTGCCTGCATTTATTGAGCCTATAAATAGAGGGGGGTAGGGTCGGCAAAGCAAAAGACCTCCGCTTTCTCTTGACCTGCTCGCTAAACAACCATCAACCCGCAGGCAACCCAACACACAAACCAACACCAAAAACATGCCCCCACAAACGCCACCTGTTGCCAGCCAAAACAGCCACTTTTGCGGTTCCCTCTACACTTTTATACACCGAACTTCTGTAAACCTATCCTGAGTCAGCCAAACCTGACGGAGGAAAACCATTTTTGATGACAGACGACAAACGACGCTTAACGCTTGAGAAGGTGCTAAAAGAGCATAACTATCAGGGTAGTGCTTTGCTGGAGATTTTGCATCGGGCACAAGAAATCTATGGGTACCTCGACAAGGATTTACTGTTGGACCTCTCAGAGTCATTGAATCTTCCGCCAAGCCACGTTTATGGCGTCGTCACTTTTTACAGTTACTTTAAACTCCGCAAACCAGGCGAACACGTAGTCACAGGCTGCTTAGGCACCGCCTGCTATGTCAAAGGCGTCGAACCAATCATGGAAGCCATCGAGCAGGAGTTCCAACTTAAACGCGGAGGCTCAACCGCCGACGGCAAACTCTCATTGCTCCTAACAAGATGTATCGGCGCCTGCGCAATGGCCCCCAACATAGTCGTCGACGACGAAGTAATCGGAAAAGCCACAAAAGAAGCTGTAATCCAAAAAATCAAACAAAAACTCGGAGGCTCACCGGCTGAAACTCACTGAGTTGCACAAAATCGTTGAGCACGAACTCGAATTCGAGCAAGCTTACAAGTACCGCATCAACGTTTGCTGCTCAACCAGCTGCGCCTCAATGGGCGCCTTTAAAGTTTTAAAAGCGTTTGAGGATGCCGTTAAGGAATTCGGGGTCGAAAAAGAATGCAAAGTCGCGCGCACAGGCTGCATGGGTTCATGCTCCGTGGGTCCCTCAGTCCTCATTGAACCGGGCGACTACGTCTACCAAAACGTTACCCCAGAAAAAGTCCGCGAAATCGTACGCGACCATATCACACTTGATTTACCTGTTGAAGGCATGCTCTATGAAAGCGGTGCCTTCTTCAAAAAACAACACCGACTTGTTCTGCGAAATGCAGGAAAAATCGATCCCAGCCGCATCCAAGACTACATCGCCCAAGGCGGCTATGGTGCACTCGTCAAATGCTTAACCAATATGGCGCCGCAGGGAGTCATAAACGAAGTCATCGCCAGTGGATTGCGCGGCAGAGGCGGCGCAGGTTTTTCAACAGGACAAAAATGGCGCCTAGTAGCCAGAGCCAACAACACCCCCAAATACATCGTCGCCAACCTCGACGAAGGCGACCCCGGAGTATACGCCAACCGCTCACTAGCCGAAGCCGACCCACACGCCATCCTCGAAGGCATGCTCATCGCCGCCTACGCAATCGGCGCAGAAAAAGGCTACATCTACATCCGAAGCGAATACCCCCTCGCAATCCAAACCCTCCAGAAAGCCATCGCCCAAGCCAAAACCATGACTATACTCGGAAACAACATTTTCGAAACACCCTTCAAATTTGACGTTGAATTACGTTTCGGCGCAGGCGCATTCGTGGCAGGAGAGGAAACCGCAATTTTGGCGTCAGTGGAAGGATGCAGAGCCATGCCCCGGCCAAGACCACCCTACCCCGCTAACTCCGGCTTATGGCAGAAGCCCACACTTATCCAAAACGTGGAAACCCTCGCCAACATCCCACTCATCATCCAGAACAGCGCGGCATGGTTCGCCAAAACAGGCACCCCCAAATGCACAGGCACCAAATGCTTCTCATTAACGGGAAAAATAAAAAACCCTGGTGTAATCGAAGTCCCGATGGGTATGACGTTGCGGGAAGTTGTTTTTGACATTGGCGGCGGAGTGGCGGATGATAAAAAATTTAAAGCTGTCCTAATCGGAGGCCCTTCAGGCGGCTGCTTACCCGAGGAATTGCTTGATGTCGTCATAGACTATGACTCGCTGGTTAAGGTTGGAGCAATCATGGGTTCTGGCGGTATAGTTGTCTTGGATGAGGATGATTGCATGGTGGATACGGCTCGGTACTTCACGGAGTTTTGTGTTGATGAATCCTGTGGCAGATGTACACCTTGCAGAGCGGGGTTGCCAAGGATGCTTGAGGTTTTTAACAGGATTACGCATGGGCAGGGCGAAATGAGCGACATCGGCACTTTGGAGAAAGCCAGCGTCTTCATTCGGGATGCCAGCCTCTGCGGTTTAGGACAAACTGCACCAAACCCAGTCATTACTACTCTTCGTTACTTCAAAAACGAGTACGTCAGCCACATTATGGAAAAGAAATGTGAATCCGGCAAATGCTTCAAAACCCGCGACGAGGAGGAAATCAAATAAGCCAACATAAAATCGCATTAAAAATCGATGGCGTAGCCGTTGAGGTTGCGGAAGGCACATCGATCCTTAAGGCGGCTGAGGCAAGCGGTGTCATAATTCCGACGCTCTGCGACTTGGAGGGTTTAACTCCCTATGGAGGTTGCCGACTGTGCCTCGTTGAAGTCAGTGGTTCAACCAAACTGTTTCCCGCATGCATCACCCCCGCTGCTTCAGGCATGGAAATCACCACCCAATCGCCTAAGCTCTTTGAATACCGCAAAATGGTTTTGCAGACGCTCCTTGCTGAACGCACACATATCTGCTCTGTCTGCGTAGCCAACGACCACTGTGAATTGCAGGCGATGGCAAACAAACACGGCGTAGACCACGTTATGTATGAACGGAACTGGAGCTGCGACGAAATCGACTCAACGCATGATTTCTTGGTAATTGACCGCAACAGATGCATCCTATGCACCCGCTGTATTCGGGTCTGCGACGAAATCGAAGGAGTACACACATTAGACCTTAAACTCCGAGGCAAATACACCCAAGTCATCCTAGACGAAGACGAGAAATGGGCAAAAGCCTGCAGTTGCACTTCATGCAGGAAATGCGCCAAAGTATGCCCAGTCGGAGCCATCTACATCGAGGGCGAAATGATCGAGCACACCAAAGACCGCGACGTCGCCGCATTCATAATGCAACGGAGGAACCGCCAAAGATGAGCGTAGACGCTAAAGTGCGGGTTGCTACGGTTTGGCTTAGCGGCTGCAGCGGCTGCCACATGTCCTTTCTCGACCAAGACGAACGCTTAATTGAGCTTGCCAAAAAGATTACGCTGGTCCATAGCCCTATTGCTGACATCAAAGAGTTCCCCGAAAACGTCGATGTAACCTTAATCGAGGGCGCAGTGGCGAATGAGGACCAAAAAGCCATGCTCAAAAAAGTCCGCGGCAGAACCAAAATTTTGGTTTCATTGGGAGACTGCGCAGTCACAGGCAACGTTACCGCACTCCGCAATGGCTGGGAACACAGCGACCAAGCAGTCCTTGGGCGGGCATACGCTGACCCATCAAACTTGAACGCCCAAATCCCCAATCAGGTGCCCAAATTACTCATCCACGCGAGGCCACTCCACGAAGTCGTTAAAGTCGACCATTATATCCCAGGTTGTCCACCAAACGCCGACCTAATCAACTACGTATTAACCGAGCTTTTAGCAGGCAAAAATCCAGTTATGGAGGGAAGATCAAAGTATGGCTGAGAAAAAAATATCAATTAACCCTATTACACGCATCGAAGGACACGCCCAAGTAACCATCCTACTCAACGACGATGACTCCGTGAAGCAGGCACTCTTCAAAGTCACCGATTTCCGAGGCTTCGAAAAGTTTACCGAAGGCAGACCATTCTATGAGATGCCCTCGATTACCAGCCGAGCATGCGGCATCTGCCCCGTGAGCCACTTACTTGCCAGCGCTAAAGCTTGCGACCAAATCGTCGGAGTCAACCCACCCAAAACCGCAGTTATGCTACGCCGCCTCATGCATATGGGGCAAATCATTCAATCGCATGCACTGAACTTTTTCCATTTATCCTCACCAGACTTACTGTTGGGCTTTGATTCTGACCCTGCAAATCGTAACATCTTCGGCTTAATCGAAAAAGAACCTGAACTTGCCATGCGAGGTATCAGGCTGCGCAAGTTTGGTCAAGAAATCATCGAAAAAGTCGCCGGCAAAAAAATCCACTCCAGTGAATGGGTACAGCCCGGCGGAGCCAAGTGGCCCCTGACACAGGAAAGAGCCGACTACCTCCGCGGTTTCCTGCCGGAAGCATTGGATTCTACTCAGAAGACGCTGGATATGTGGAAGCAAATGCTCGACGGTTTACAGGAAGAGGTGGAACACTTCGGTAACTTCCCCACTTACTACATGGGCCTCGTAACCCCAAACGGCGACTTAGACCACTATGACGGGACAATCCGCATCATGGATCCAACGGGCAAAGTCGCCGCCGAATGCGTCGACCCAACCAAATACGGTGATTTCATCGGTGAAGCCGTCGAGCCATGGTCTTACATGAAGTTTCCCTACTTCAAAACAGTCGGCTACCCAAACGGCGCTTACCGAGTGGGTCCGCTTCCGAGGTTAAATGTTGCAAACCACTGCGGCACCCCATTGGCGGATGAAGAGTTAGCGTGGTTTAAGAAACTGGGCAAAAACGGCGTCGTTGAGAGCACCTTCCATTATCACACCGCACGCCTAATCGAGGTACTCTACTGCATAGAAACCGCTAAAAAACTCCTCGACGACCCAGACATCCAGTCTGAACATGTCACCTCCAAAGTTCTGCTTAACAACTTTGAAGGCGTCGGCGTCGCAGAAGCACCCAGAGGCACCCTTATCCATCACTACAAGGTCGATGAGCAAGGCATGATAACCTGGAATAATATGATAATCGCAACGGAGCACAGCAACATAGCCTATAACTTGGCGGTGACGCAGGTAGCCAAGAAATATGTTAAAGCTAAGCAGCTACAGGAGGGTATGCTTAATCGGGTTGAAGCGGTTATCCGAGCGTTTGATCCTTGCCTGAGCTGTGCAACCCATGCGGTGGGACAGATGCCTCTGGAAATACAGCTAATCGATGCAGACGGGCATCTTCTTGACCGAAAAATCAGGCAATTCTAACTAAGAACTGCAACATATCCAAACGATGCCCTTGAATCTACACAGTACAAGCCAGTGTAACCCGCAAGATATGCCACATATGGGTTTGTTTGGTCAATGTACTGTTGCCCATCCACCCAAACTTTCACGTTATCGCCGACACTGCTCACTGCCAACGAATGCTTCTCAAAAGCGCTCAAATTAGATGGCGCCTGATAAACTGTTTCAACTCCACAATACACGACGCCTAATTGCACTGTGCCATCGGTGGCAATCAAGGCATACATCAAGTTATCTCCGTCTTGCTCCTTAACCATTAATCTTGCAACAGAGGTGGTGGAACCATAGCTTTCCAGCGTTTGAATGTCAGTTCTTACGTGTTTGTTGACTGAGAATGGGGTATTGATATGGATGTGAGAGGTCTCGTTTAGGGCGCATAGTTGATAGTTGCCTGGTATCCATGTGCCGTTGTCGATAATCCATCCGTTTGTGTTTCCATCGCAGAAGTCATCTCTAAAACCTTTGGCAGGTGACACCGCAAAATTGTCAAAGCAATCGGTGCCTGCGTAGTGTCCCCATTTGCTAGTATAGATGTAGATATAGCATTCCTTTGATGGAAGGGCATATGGTTCAGAATACCGCAGTACACCATTTTCATAGAATGATATAGCGCCAGTTGACACCTTAATTTTCAGTTCACCTGTTGGTGATATCCATGGCTCCTCAACTTTCCATGAAACGTTGCCTTCTATTCGGCTTACAACTCGCGTTAAGTTCTCGTGTGGGTACTTGGTGTCTAATATTTTGTTTATCAAATACCAGTTTGAGGCGTTAACAGGGTCTCGGTCAGTTATTTTTTGGTCACTTATCAGAAGTTCCAGTTCTGAAACCTCATCTAACTCAACAACGTTAACTGAAGCCTCAAAACCCAACGAGTTTACATTATAATTGTATTCTGTAACATACCCCGCTTGACTCCAATACCAGTCATCCCATGTTTTATCGCTATCAGGTCCTGTAACCTGCAGTTGTCCATTCTTTTCATTAACTTCTCCACCGTTTACCTGTACTTTCTCCCAGAGGGTTGAGTCGAATGTGTTGTCGTCGAAGTTGTCTTTGAAAAAATGTTGGGCGGTTTCTTCAGTGGCTACTTGGGCAGTTGTTGGTGTCTGCATGACTGGGTAAGTTATTGTTACTATCAGTAGAAAGCACAGTAGGGCAAGAATAGGTGTTGTTTTGGGCAACTGGTTTTCCTCTATTAGCACTTGGCTTTTTTGTGGTTAAAACTGTTTTTGTTCAGTTTTCTTGACAAGACTTGTTCCTAATCTGGAACAGCTAAAACACAGAATTTTAAATAAAATCCTTTCTTGTCAGGAGGGGGATTTCTGGATAGTTTTAAATCTGCATCTATCCACTCCTAGCTTAGTGGAAACATGAGACGGCATCGCATGGACACTGTTAGCTCTAATTCTATTAGTGGGTGCCATGTTTTGGAGCGTCTCCAACGTAGATGCATATACCTATGTTGGGTTAATCAACCAAAATACCACTTGGACAAAAGACGAGGGTCCGTACAGACTTACCGGTTACCTAAGCATTAACCCCGGTATAACCTTAACGATTGAGCCCGGAACAGTCGTCGACCTATACACCTATAGCATTTATGTGTATGGCACACTTAACTGCCAAGGCACAAGCGATAACAAAATTGTTCTTTACTCCTCAGCCTCTTACACTTCGAGTAGTGTCTATTTCCAATCGAGCCCAAATTGGAACGAAACCACCAACAGCGGATGCATCATTGATAATGCTGTGTTAAGCTCCACCCGTGTATCTGTAACTAATTGTTCCCCAAAAATCAGTAACAGCTTATTCACCGCCAGCAACTTATACGGCGCTTCATCTCTAGTAATAGCTCATCGACAGTTTACAGAAACATTTTCGATTGTTCGAACACCGCTATCTACATAAGCGCTGGCTCACCTCGCCAACCATCTCCGAGAATTACATCAAATCCTCCGGTAACTATGGCATCTACGCTGCAAGCCCAGCCATAATCATAAACAACAACATCACCGGTTGCAGCACAGGCATCTATGTACAAGTAACGCAGACATCACGGGTAACCTAATCACCCTAAACACATATGGAATCATGACAACCGCCGCAAACCAACCCCATTATTCAAAATAACACAATCGCAAAAAATACTATGGCATCAGAGGAGGCGGAACAATAACTAAACAACACTATCGGCGGCAACACGGTAGTGGGAATTTCAGTTATAACCACAACTACACCGCAAACATTACTTATAACAACTTTTTTAGCAACCCAGCGAACTTTCGACTTTTGCCAAGCACAAACTTTACCGCCTCAAATAATTGGTGGGGAAGCACAGACGCCATCATCAATCAACTTAACAATCACAATAGCCCAATCAGGCGGCAACGTAACCTTCATACCCTATCTTTCAGACCCAAACCCCTTTGCACCAGACATTAACAGCATAACAGTTGACCCTGCCCCAACCCCAACGCCTTTTGTAACACCAAGTCCCGTTCCGTCACCATCAACGACTCCTTATCCAACTTACACGCCTTATCCGACACCAACACTAACTCCAACCATTACCCCCACAAACACGCCAACACAACCAACCCCTGACCCAACACCACCACCAACCGAAGCGCCAACACCGGTTCCCACGCCGAAAGTTATCCCCGGCTCTCCCCTATCGATAGGCAGCTCCACATGGGAAGAAACCTTCGCTCAATTCGACATCATGAACCTGGCCAAACTGGTAGTGATCGGCTTAGGCATAATGTGGGTAATTATACTTCTGGTCTCAGTTGATAGAAAATTCGCTAAAAAACAGTAACCTTTTTCTTCAGATTGCTTGGCAGTCAGTTTAAATTATTGAAGCAACTGTAATTGTATTAACAGTTCTACTTCTGATGTTCAGAAACGCTTGTTTTTTATGGGTGTAGGTATGAATAAGAAATTGTTAGCGCTCCTTGCAGTGGCCTTAATCTCCGTCTCAATATTTGTGGTTGCAAGTGTAGTGAGTGCGCCAACCGTGTTTTCGGATGATTTCTCAAGCGGCAACTTTGCTAACTGGAAAACAAGCCTCAGCCCCGGTTCCAGCCAAACCGTAACCAACGGGGCCGCCCATTTTGTTGTTCCAACACCAGCCGGAGGAACCGTCACTTACTCCGCCATCATAAAAGAAGGCTTCACCTCCACACCCAACAGCACAATAATCGCAACACAAGACATCCTCGTCACCAAAATTCCCAGTGGTTGCATAGAGGGAAACGGCGCAATATTTTTCCTCTATATCTGCGACTCAACCGACTTAGCGGGAAACTATGGTAATGTCGGCGTGGGAATCGATGGCTCAAGTGTTTGGTCGCTTTGGATAGGCGGAAACCTAACTTACACCTACGTCTTCCAAACCTCTGGTTCAACACCGCAACCAGCAATACTTGGTACCATATTGTTTTGACCGTTGATAATTCAGCTGGGCTAGTAACATTGGCTGTTAATGATAAAGTTGTGATCAGCGCGACTCAGCAGCAGTTTACCGATAGGAATCACCCGATTAGTCTAATGTCGGGGCTCGGGGAAGATTGGTGGAGCAACTGCGTTGGCCAGCAGGAAATAGCCGTTGATAACGTCCGATTGGATATTTCGGATGCCGATTCATGGTTTACCCCCAACCCAACATCTCCACCGCAAACTTCATCCGGTAACGATTTAACTCCCGCACCGACCCAGAAAACATCAACAATTCCCCCTACTCACTACGGCAACGGCAACTCCCTCTGCCATAACAACCCCGCCGCCATCATCCACCACGCCCCCAACAACCATACAAGCCACCGAACAAGACGGTTTACCCACATGGATTCTTCTGCCGATAGCGATAGCAGTGGCTGTCTGCGTTGTAGGTCTGTTTTTGCTCAAGAAACGCTGACTTGACTTGTTTTTCGAAGCCTAACTGTAATGGCAATAAACAGTACAGAAACCATCAATGGTATGATTACCACCCAAGATAACTCTGGAACGGTGGGAGTTGGGGTTGGTGATATAGTATTAGTTGGAGATTGTGTTGGATTCGTGGAAGTGGACGTTTCACCTATGGTAACTATTTGTGTACTACTCCAATCGCTTGATTCCCCCGTTAGAATGAAATAGCCATATTCGTTTACTACAAAATACCCTACTAATGCTTGTACTTGAAAATTAACTTGAACACCGTCGGGAAGCTTTTGACCATAACCTGGTCCGAGAAGGCTTGAACTAAGTAATAATACCGTGTAAGTAGAGTTCGAAGCGGCATATGCTACTGGGGTCACTTCAACGAATATTCCCCCGTAGTGAAAGACAGACCGCCCGTTAGAGTCCAGAGGGTAATAAGTCCAAACATCCCCGTAATTCCCCTTAAACCTGAAATTATAATACTGCTTGATGTTGTTACCGTTTGAATCAGTATACGGAGTAAATTGTTGGTTCTTAATTGTAAATTCAATAGACCTATTGTCTACGTGGTAACCCTCGCTTTTTGTGACATTTTTTCCTGTGTATTGGTCTATTCCGTAAGTAGCTGGAACATCGTATGAATAGTCAACGTATTTGACGGTGAATTCTGGTACAGAAGGCTTAGATGTTGACTGAGCAATAGTTGGTTTAATCATAGTTAGGCTTGAGGCAGCTAACAAAACTAGGAAGAGAAGGCAGAATGTTTTGCTTAAAAGTCTCATAATTAGCAAAGGTCGAAACTTTCAATAATAGTTTACTATCATGGCTTGTTTTTTAGCGGGCTGTTTAGCAGGGCAGAAAATCAAGGGGTAACATAGTCATGGAAAAAGATCATTGCTTCAAGTTACTGGTTTTTCGATGCCTAAATATCAGGGCAATACAGAGTACGGTAATTAACAAAGGCATGATTACTAACCAAGATAACTCTGGAACGGTTGGGGTTGTGGTGATGGAAGGCGTTTGAGTTGGCATAGTGGATGGCGTTGAAGAAGGTTGATTTGCAGGATTTGAGGTTGAAGGGCTAAAATAATGGGCTTCAAGGTTAGGCGAAGTTAGAATTGGAAGAAAGTTAACGTTGCCCAAGTTGAAGTCGTTCTTAAAATCATAAATTGACTTGCTAATGGCTTGTATATCAGTTGTTCCCCACCAATTGTATGCAGCCGTAACGTTGCCACTTCCACCAGCCATTAGTTTAATGTTTAGTGAATTATTGAAAATATTGTTGTAGCTGATCGTGAGGGTAGAAGAAGTAGTAATTCCATAAGCGCATTGAGTTATCGTGTTGTTTTTAATCATCGGATTTGCATTCCCAACTTTAATGCCAACATTAATACCGTAATTATACGCTCCACCACCCAATGTATTGCTAATTGAGTTATCGATAATGTTAGGAGTACCCGCCTCTACAGAAATAGCTGCATCAGTAAAGAAGCCGTATATTGTATTGTTAGCAATGTAGGCGTTATTTACATTAGAATTACCTATACCACCACCTGTCACTATTGCCCAATTTTGGTAAAGAGGACGATTATATTGGTCAGAGCCAATGCCGCCAAAAATGGTGTTGCCCGAAATTGTGGATGACCCTCCCCCTGCATCATTTATGTAACCATTGATTACGTTGTTTTCAATTATAGGTGATGCCTGAACCGAAATATCGCTTATCAAACCAAAAATAGTGCTGTTAGATATTATGGGGGAGCCGTTAAGATATCCGATTTCACCATATATCGTGTCATTGTTTATTTTTGGCGATGCTCCTTGTTGGCATTGAATGCTACTTGAGTTAAGAACAGCATTTTCAATTATTGAGCCCATTCCTGTCTGTTGATTCCAGTTTACGCTTCCCTGCCCAAACGTGATAGCGGCATTTGGGTAGTTATTAATTCCGTTGTTGAAGTATATAGGATTATTTTGACTGCCCCTTGCCCTCAATGTGCCATTAACCAAAATATAGTAGCTATTGAGGTTGACAACCACACCAGCATCTATGGTTAACGTAACTCCATTTTCCACTAGAACATTTGCCGTAAAACTGTAAGGGCTGCCGCTTTTTGTCCAAGTGGAATCAGAACTGATGATGCCACCTACGCTTGAGCCATTTTGAGCTAACCCAAGAGGGATAAAAGCAACTACTGAAATACTTACGATTGTAAAAATTAGAAATAATGTAAAGCAATCATTGCTTAGAAGTTTCATACTTAAACAAAGGAAATCTTTGCGATAAAAAGCTTCCAGTAAAAGATATTTGACTAACTGTGGTCAACGTTTCTTGACCAAACAAATAAAGGGTGGGGTACACCTAGCCGTGGGAAAAGGTCATTGCGTCAAGTAATGGTTTTTTCGCTGCTTTTCTCTTCGAATTTCCTTGCTTCTCTTTGAATCTGCTCCTGAGCGTATGCAATTAACAGACATAAACCGTTGTTTCCCACAAGCATTTCGCTGTCTTTTAATGACGTAGCCATATTATATAAAACGTTTTCAATTTCTGCTTCGTCATCAGGCTGCAGTTTCAATAAAGATAAGTCAAGTCGTGTTTCCCCAAAAGGAAATCGCTCTTGCAACTCATGAAGGATTGTTTTTTCTTGACACAATTGTCTGGTCTCTGTTAACGTCATACTTTTTCCTTTGTCAACAAGCATGTTCAAATTGAATGTCAAATAGGTCAACAGATTGATTTTTACCATTTATTGAACCTCTTAGCATCATCATTTAGATTTTTTTAGTTTTTGGACACGAGTTTTGAAAAATCAGGTTTTTGTTCTTCCTTTTTCAAAACAAACTTGTAACATTCACATTTAGGTTTATTACATACTCTATCTAAAAAATACGAATGCTCACTTTTCAAATGGCCACACGTGCAAAGTTCATCTTTAATTTTATCTTTATCCATCAAGATTGATCCTTTATAAATGAACAACTTGACCCTTCAAAAAGTTTTAGGTATGGTTTTCCCAATAGAGAGGGTAGACTTGTTTTGGATGTTTTACTTCTATTCAAAATACGGTTACGTTTTGTCAATCAATGCTATTACCGGGTAAAGCTCATTCAAATCCTTCGCTATCTCATCAACAAGCCCCTTAACAACATAGGTAAAATCTTCGGGTCTTCGTTAATTACCTTACTGACTAAGTATCTATGTGCCGTTAGAGGCGTTGCTTCAAGTTGCTTGGTTTCTTCAATAACGTTTTCGATAGCAAGCTTAGTTGTGCCATAAAGTGTTAGGAGCCATTGAAGAGATTGTGTATTTCTTATGTGGTAATGCCAAAAGGTGTCACAGAGGCAGTATCCTGTGGCTTTGCGATTGAGAGATTCCAGTTCATTCGTTAATTCTCCGTTCAAAAGCAATTCGTAATATTTTATTCTGTATTTGTGTGCTTGGCTGCCGAAATTCAAGCCTATTCTAACCTCGGTGGGGGTAAAGGATACTCCGATACTTGCTCTATCGATGTGTCCTCTTTTATCGGGTGTTTCATGTGTTACATAAGGAAGCCATATTCCGCCGGTGTTAGGAGCGAAACCCGATATTTGCGCCCTCTTCAATGGCACCGTCAACTTTTTTTCTATTTCCCGCTGAATAAAGGAGGTTTTCTCGTAGAGTTGGTCGAGGTTGTCAAAATCCGATTCATCAATTTCATATTTTGCATTTTCGGATTGTTCTGTTTTGAGGGTTGCGATTTCCTCGAATATTCTTTTTTTAAGTTCTTCATCTCGATTTATGCCTGCTTCTGTGCAGAGGAACTGCAGGATTTCTTGGGCTTTAGAATTCGTCTTCTCTGGGGTCATTTGAGATGTATACATTAATGAGTCATGGAAAGCGGTGTATTCGCTTAGTTCATTGGCTAATTTGGGGCTAACCAGGTTTTTTTGTGCTAAGAACCGGATGATGTCATACATTCGCAGGTCTTGGGGGTTTTCTTTTTGGAATTTCGGTAATTTTTGGGCTGTGCGGATTAGGACTCTTTCGAAGGATAATGCGCAGAGGTATGCGTTTAGCCGTTGCGGCCCAATCGAGTACTCTTTGAAGCGTTGCATTGCCAAGATATAACGAATCATATCTAACGTTTCGTTATCGAACGCGAAAATGGACATGGCTAATTCTCCTTTCGAAGTTGTTTATTACGGATCAAATTTTTATTGCACCTTTACCGCTTTACTTGGCTGGCTTCTTTGGGTCTGGTTGTGGCTTTTTTGCTCTTCACTGCTCATAGTTTATTGCCACAATGTTATGAATAGGTTATTACCACTAATTGCATAAACATACGGATTAATGGCTTAAGTAGGTTAGCCTCAACTCTTTGAGAAGACAGCAAGTTGACGCAATCCCGGCAGCTCTGTTTTCAATATTCACTACCAAAGACTCCGCCATAAACTCGATTATGATTGCCGCAAACGCTCAAGAAACAATTGCTCTATAATACGTATGCACATAACTCCTCTTGAATTCTGCACATTCCTAAAGAGACAACCATCGGCAAGCCTGCATTTGCCGATCTATATATAGGGGAGGGGGGTCCTTGGCAGAGCAACAGACGCACACACGCCGAAATTAAAGATACGTCTCAAAATAACTGCATAGAAAAGAAGCATTGCCCCTATATAATGTAGCCGCTGGATTACTGCTGCCCAATGAACGCATGGATGCGCCAAGATTTAGCTAGCAGTTGTTTAGCCTATAAATAAGGGGGATAGGGCCCTCAGAGCAAAAGATTTTAGCTGGTCTGCTTGAAGTTGCTCCTCAACTAACCTGCAACCAAACCCCGAAATAACCGCAAAAAAATAGCCGTTATTTGCTGTTCTTGTGGAGGAAAAGGGGTAGGTGCTCCGAGGTAGGTAGGTCCCATAATCGCATACGATATAGCCGAACCAGTGCTGCTTGCAAAAGTCATCCGCAACCAGTCTCCAACAGCTAAAACCCGTGGTACACCAAAACACAGCTTTCAGTCAAGCACGTGTTGGAAAGTTGTTAGTTGCCACACAAATAAAGGGATCAAAAAGCAACAACCAAATGAAATATTAAAAGTAGCCCGGGAGAGATTCGAACTCTCGTCAGGGGGTCCAAAGCCCTCTATGCTTGACCACTACACCACCGGGCTGCACCGATTCAATTAAGTGCGGCTTTATTTATTGTTAGAGGTTCAGCTTTTTACCTAATAAGCGTTCTTCCACAGATACGGCCAAAGTTTCCAATCTTGGGGCTTAACCGATGAGTTTCTTCACTACGGGTAGTTTTTTGAGTGGCACAATCACCGCTAGGCACAGCACCAAAGTTATCGCCGCCATCAACGGAACTCCGACGATAGAGTTCACGCTGTTGCCGTTCAACGTAACGCCCAGCAAACCATTTTGGAGCGTATAAATCACGATCATATGGAACAGGAAAATCGGCAACGTATTCTCGCTTATAACATGCATGATGCGCTGTTTCCACGAGGGCTTCACCGACTGCTCCTGCGCTGTACACGGTTTAGCGTAGCTGTTGAGTAACAGGAAAAAGGGCACGGCAGCCAAAATCATCGTTGGGCTAACATATTCCTGGAAGAAATAGGTGGTTCCGCCGCCTACAATCATGGCCATATAGTATGTGCCAATCGCAGTCAACGCAATGCCCAAAGCTGTCAGTGCTACGAGAATTCGGCGGCGAACATGCACATTAACAAGGTATGCGCCTATGACGAAGTAGCCTACATACTGGGGAATAACAAACACGTTAGCATCCAAATGATAACTGTACGCGCTCACTAAGCCGATGAGCGGTATCAGCGCTGTGCCGGCGATCCAGACAACCATGAAGTACTTGTAGAGTTTCTCGCTGAAATGAGCGACCATGACGCGGAGCATCGGCGTAACCAAATACAAGCCCACAAGCATGTAGAGGTACCAGAAAGTGAAGTATGGTCCGGTTAAGATTCCGTTGACTATGAAGCTCTGTGTAAACGGCTGGTTTTCAACGTAGATGTCCCAGAGGAAATAGGTGACTCCCCAAAACAGAAAGGGCAAACCGATGCGGCTGAAACGTTTCTTGAAAAAGAACCCTAACTCCTCATCTTTCTTAGAGGGCGCAAGAAGCAAAGCCCCGGTTAACATGACAAACAATGGTACACCCATGCGCCCGATGCTTTGGTAGATGTCGACGACGCACCAACGCCAAATCTCAAGGTCACTCATGGTTTGGAGGGTTAAATCGTTGGCTGAATGAAGCAAGAGCACGCCTAGTACCGCTGCCACTCGGATTAAATCTACTGAAATGGCGGATTGGCTGTCTTGCTTTTGGCTCTGCATTGGGTCCCAACTGCGTCATATTGGTGTTTTATGAAATTAACTCTTGCGGAAAACTTGGCTATCGGAAGAGTTTGCTTTTTGTTGCAGTTTGGGGTATTGATGGTTTGCCTCCTTATTGTGTTATCTTTCGATAAAACTCCATGCTTCCCATGGCGGTTTTACACATTTCTATGTTATTTACCGTAACCTTAAAATTGGATGTATGGGGAATTCTAAAGCCTCGTGTGCAATAAGTTTATTAAACCACAACGCTTAAATATTAAATCCGTTCATCAAATGAGTCTGCGCGGGCCGAATGTACTATTTCTAGCCAGATTGGCCTATGGTGACGGTTCTACGCATATCAACAGAGGTATAAGAATTGAGCATAAAAAAGGAAGCACCGAAAACAACCCAACGTCAGTCTGACAAGTGCCCAGAATGCGGCGGCGTAAACCTTATTCACGATTACGATACTGGCGAAACTGTTTGCGGCGACTGCGGTTTAGTCTGCTATGAACAGATGATGGATAAAGGCCCTGAATGGCGTGCGTTCACTCAAGAAGAAAAAGCCTCCAGAAGCCGTGTTGGTGTCCCAACATCCTACTCCGTTCACGACAAAGGCTTATCCACCGCTATCAGCCAAGTTGACCGCGACGCGTTTGGCAGAAAACTTCCTCTATCCACAAGGTTGCAAATGTGGCGCCTTCGCAAATGGCAAATCAGAAGCCGTGTCCACTCATCCGTCGACCGCAACTTAGCTCAAGCCATGGCTGAACTCGACCGCTTATCTGATAAAGTCTACATTCCACCGCCAATCAAAGAAAAAGCAGCCGTCGTCTACAGAAAAGCCCTCGACAAAGGCTTAGTCCGTGGACGCTCAATCGCTGCCATCGCTGCTGCCGCGTTGTATGCTGCTTGCCGTGGAAGCGGAACCCCAAGAACACTGCGTGAAATCGCTGAAGCCAGCTTAGTTGACAAAAAAGACGTTGCAAGATGCTACAGGCTACTGCTCCGAGAACTCGAAGTCCACATGCCGATTGCTGACCCATTGACCTATGTGTCAAAGATTGCAGAGAAAACAGGTATCTCAGGAAAAACTCAGGGTGCCGCAATCGCGATTCTGCGTGAAGCAAGGCGTAAACGTGCTGCTGCAGGAAAAGACCCGATGGGTTTAGCTGCTGCCGCCCTCTACATCGCATGCTTGCAGAATAATGAGAAAAAGACTCAGAAAGACATCGCTGAAGCCGCAGGTGTAACTGAAGTTACAGTAAGAAACCGCTACAAAACCCTCAAGAAACAACTGAATCTTGAGTTGCCCGATTAGGGCATCCTATTCTTTTCTTTAATTTAATTGTATCAAGCTTTGGGGCTTGTTTCTTCTTTTTCTTTTGTTACGTTCTCATTTTGGCTGGATTCTTCAGTTGGGGCTTCTTTTGATGTGTCCCCTTCTTTTTCAGGTTCCAATTCCATAACAAGTATGCCATGGTAGCCACATTCGGGGCAATAATACGATTTAGGCGTCAACCAAACATCCAAACTACTGTTCAGCTGGATTTTTGGGCTGCAGCATCGGGGACAAAAAATTTGGGTCGGTTTCCTGTGTTTTGTATTCTTGAAAATATCGCGGAAGCCATCTAGTTTTTTCATCGGCGAAGACTACACCTGTCTTACTGTTAGCTTTGCGGTTGCTTATTGGAGCTCGATGTTTTCTTGTGGATAGCCTGCTTTAATCAAGAATTCTTTCACGCGGTCGCGGTGGTCGCCTTGGAGCATGATTTGCCCGTTTTTGTGGGTTCCGCCACATGCGCAGTAGGTTTTCAGTTTTTGTGCGATAGCTTGCATGTTCGAGTTTTTATCGTCCATGCCGTCAATAATGGTGGTTGCTTTACCGAATTTTCTGGTTTCAAGGCGTATGCGAATACGTTGTTGTTCTTTCTCTATTTCTCCACAAACGCATAGGTCCTTTGGTAATCCGCATGTTGAACAAACTTCAGCCATGAATCTCAAAAGAGAAATTATCAACTGGTGTATATAAGAGTTTCAAGATTCAGGAACTGATTATCGGTGTATGTTGTAGGCTTCTGGGTGAGCATTTTAGCAACAGAAGCAGGAGCGGTTGGATTGTTTAAGAAAAACTGTGCCCTTAACTCGCTATGTTTGAAGTCACGCTGGTCTTGTGCGATTCTTTACCTACCCCCCTCTATTTACAGGCTAAACACTTGTCGGATTTTGTGTTTTTGGTGTGGGCGTTCATTGGTTTAATGGTTAGGGTAAGCAGCGTTTGCTAGGGGAACTGTTGTGTTACTAGGCGGCTGTTTTTTGGGCTCAGCCGGTTTAGGGTGTTCGGGGCTCTGTTGCTTTGCCAAGGCCCCCCTCCCCTATATAGAATAACAAACGCAACCCAACTAATTGGGGGAACGTTCATTCATTGAGTATGCACTATGCAAAAGCAACGTTTGTTGAGGTTGGCTTGCCAATACCGTGCGTTTGCAGGGGTTCAGTCTGCAACTTGGCGAAGTCACTTTTGGGATCAGGCGGTGTTTTTAAGAAATTGTGGCCAAGATGGCCCGATTAGGGATTTTAAAAGTAGTGGGTTTCCCTAATCGCCTTGGGGGTTTTGGTCGTTTACAGCCGGCCAAAAGGTTTCTTGGCTCTCACGCTCGGGGCGTGTCAATGGGTTTCTGCACTGTGCTTATGGTAGCACGTTTATCTTAAAAGGTGTTACTTAAATATAAGTATTACTTTTCTACATAAAAGTAACACTGGGTGTGGAGCGGAAACATGAAAAACAACCAAACAAACCCAAAACAAAAAACAAACCCCCCACCCAACACAAAAACAACCACCCACGAGGCACCAATAACATGGCCAAAATAACCCGCTTCGGCGTAACCTTCCCACCCCAACTACTCAAAGACTTCGACGAAATAACAACAAAAATGGGCTACGAAAGCCGAAGCAAAGCCATTCAAGACGCAGTAATACTCTTCGTCACAGAAAGAAAATGGATACAACAAGACGACAGCACCCAACACACTGGCATCATACTAATGACCTATAACCATACAACCCGAGATTTAGACACCGAATTAACCCAATCCCAACACCACCACAAATCACTAATAACATCCTCAATGCACATCCACATCAACCCAAACGACTGCCTAGAAATCATCGCAATAAAAGGCAAGGTGTCAGAGATTAAAACCCTGAGCGATGAATTGGCAACAAGACGGGGCGTAAAACTGGTAAAAACAATAATAGCAACAGTATAACAAAATCAGTTAACGGGTGTTAATGGTATTATGTATGGGTTGTTTTTGCTATAATTTATCTCAACTTCAACCCCATAAACCACTCTTATATTTTCGGTAGTTAATACCGAAGAAGCATTGCCTGTAGCGAATATTTTGCCGCCTCGCATCATCACAATTCTATCACAAAACCGAGCTGCAAGGTTTAAATCATGAATTGCGATTGCTGCAGAAAGCTTTTGACTTGAAACTAACTTTCTGGTTAAATCCATAACCTCTAATTGGTGCCTAATGTCCAGATTGCTCGTCGGTTCATCTAGCAAGAGAACTGTGGCTTCTTGCGCTAAAGACCTTGCAATAAGAACTCTTTGTTGTTCACCACCGCTGAGTTCAAAAAAATTACGCAACGCGATGCATTCTATGTTTAAGGCTTTCAAAGCAGCCCATACTTTCTCACTGTCTTTTTCACTGCTCTGCCAGCTTATGTGCGGTCTCCTGCCCATTAAAACGATTTCGAAAACTGTGAGCCCTTCGGGGTCATTTAGGGAGCTTTGTGGCACGTATCCTATTTGTTTAGCGACTTCGAGACGACTCATATTCTTTATGGCCTGACCGTCGAGCATTATTTCACCTTGTTTTGGCTCGAGTATTTTGTTTAGGCACTTGAGCAGGGTGGTTTTTCCTGAACCGTTAGGGCCTATTAGCCCGAGGACTTCTGAGTCTTTAAGCTCTAAGGTTGCTCCGAGTAATGTTGGAGTGCTACGGTAGCAGAAAGTTACGTCTTGTACGGTTATGTTCATACTGGTGCCTCGATTAGGAGGTAGTCGTTTTTGACGTATTTGAGTGTTACTTTTTTTAAAAAACGTAGCACAATCTATAAGTATTACGTTTTTACAAAAACGTAATACTGTGACCTGAATATGAAAACACTAACAATAGCAGCAATATTTTTGGTAACAATAGTTGTTCTCTCCTCAGCCGTAATAGGATACAGCCAAAATTGGTTCCAACCAACAACCCCCCAAGCAACACCAACACCACAACCAACAACAACCCCTCAACCAACCATAACCCCAACAGTGCAACCTACCACAACAACCCACCCAACAGCCACAGTTCACCCAACCGCAACGCCGGCACCAACTCCAGCGCCAACTACTCAACCAACAACCGTAGCTGCGATGAATATAGTCCTAGAAATTTATGGCAATGCTAACTTGGATGATAAAGTCGATGCAAGCGATGTAGATTACGTTAACAAGATAATTGCTGGAACCGAAAATAGTACCCAGTTCTCAGATGCAAACCACGATGGTGTAATAGATATAGAAGATGCGAACCAAATCCATGCACTCCTAACTGGTCAAGCCTCAAAAATCTACTTGCTGGATGGTAACAAACAGAACATTTCGGTCTCTCTACCGTCAAATAGAATAGTGGTAGAATACAACCAAAACACCGAGCTTGTACGGATACTTGGAATAGAAAACCTCGTTGTCGGCGTCGATTCCGGCGTTGACCCAGTAAAATCGCTATTCTTCCCAGAGAATGCTGCTAGCATAACCTCTGTCGGCGGAATGAGCAGCCCAGACTACGAAGCAGTCCTTAACCTTCACCCAACAATACTACTGACTTTCACAGGCGCCATAGCTGAAAAAGCCTCCAAGTTACCCGGCGTCGATGTGGTATTCTTAGGATTATACAACCCAAACGTTACCAAACCTGAAGACTCCAGATTCATCCAAGGCATACTGAAAGCAGGCTACATCTTTGACAAAGTTCCAAGAGCAACAGAATACGCAAACTGGATACTCAACTTAACCTCGACCATCAACGCCAAAGTGAACACAATCCCAGAAAACCAGCGACAAACAGTATTACTCACCAACAGCCCGACCCTTGGCAGCACAAGAGCATACATAGCACTTGATACTTTAGGGCAAGCGTGTATCTTAGCTGGCGGTGTAAACATTTTCCAAGCGCCCGCTGGTTCCACTGCTTTCTCAATAACACCTGACACTGAATCGATTGTTTCACAAGACCCAGACTACATTTTCCTACATACAGTAAGATACACCTATGGTGGAGGTTCAAATGAGCCAGCGCAAGGCATAGACGCCACTGACCCAACTGGAATGAAGAACGTTTTGCAGCAATACGTGTCCCAACCAGCATTTGCTAACCTTAAAGCAATCAAAAACAATCATGTCTACTTAATCGCGGGCGACTTCAGAAACAACGCAATGGGCGGCACTTTAGGTGCAGTCTATATGGCAAAGGTACTCTACCCTGATGTCTTCACAGAACTAAATCCCCAAGCAATCCACCAAGAATACATGACAAGATTCCTGCGGCTAAACTACAACATGGATACAAACGGCGTCTTCCTATACCCAGCAATAACCGTTAACGGCGACACTGTAGGCATACCCAACGGAGGAAGCTAAGAAATGCCACATGAACGCATCTTTTTTCCCCTTTATTTTTTTTAATTTGCACTAAACAGTAACTCGAAAAGTTGGTTCTAAGATGGCAAGTGTTATCGATTGGTCTCAGCTCAGGCAAAATGTACTGCTAGCTACACAAAGAATTGAGCTTTATAACCCAAGTTATTGGGACAAAGAAGCTATCGCAGTCAATGAAAACATGGCACAATGGGCTGAACTAACAAAAAAACAGCTAAAGAAGCTGCCTCCTTCCAGTGAATTTACGGTTCTTGACGTGGGCGCTGGCACAGGACGCATGACATTACCCATAGCTAAACGTGCCAAGCATGTCACCGCTTTAGAACCCGCAGAAAAAATGCTCGCAATCCTCAAGGATAATGCGACAAAGCAGCAAATCTTCAACATACATTACATTAACAAATCTCTAGAAGACTTAGACGCAAACACCTCATATGATTTGGTAGTTGCTTCATTCTCACTTTTCATGTTTGACATCAAGAGCGCACTGATGAAGATGAATGCGTTAGCCTCCAAGAGGGTTTACCTTTTCTTGTCAGCGTCGCCGTGGATAGATGAAGGCTTACAAAAAGCAGTCCATGGCAGTTCAAGTCCATGGTCAGATTTCATTTTCATTTACAATATTCTACATGACGCTGGAATACTTGCCAACGTAGAGATTGAAGAATTTGAGCTTAAGCAACGTTATGCGGATTTGGAGGATGCCGTTTCAAAATGCTCTAACATGCATCATATCCCAGCGGAAAAGAACGATAAACTCAGAGAATACCTCCATGAAAACTTGGTAGTAGAGAAAGGAAAATTGTGGTACAACCGTAAAAGGAAGGCAGCAACGATATGGTGGACAACAAACAAATAAACCCTCAACCCAAACCAGAAAAAAGCACTGTTGAAGACGAAAAGAAAAAGTATCGAAAACTAACCGCTAAAAGGGGGCTGTTCATAGGTTTCTGTGTTGTTCTACTTCTCGTTATAGCCGGCCTAGCATTATCTTTAGGCTCAGCAAACATGTCTTTTCTAGACGCTTATGCGGCAGTATTCGCCAAGGCTTTTCCAGATTGGTTCCACGCCAGTTCACTTGCAGATACAGTAGTCTGGAACTTGAGGTTACCCCGTATTCTTTTAGCAATTTTTGCCGGAGCCGCATTAGCTATGGGCGGTTGCACAACACAGGCAACCTTGAGAAATTCCATCGCAACCCCCTTCACTTTGGGTGTTTCGGCAGGAGCGGGGTTGGGAGCTGCTATCGGCATCATTTTAGGCGCCGGATTACTCGAGGGCGAATTCTTAATCATAGGCAACGCCTTTCTTTTCTCCCTCATCCCCGTCGTGGTAATCTTGATGTTAGTGAAACGCAAGGGTGCATCACCTGAAACCATGATATTAGCGGGAGTGGCAATGGTGTATATTTTCTCCGCTTGCACCACAATACTGCAGTATTTTGCTGAACCCAACGCAGTTAGCGCTACGGTGTTTTGGTTGGTGGGTGATTTGTCAAGAGCCGCCTGGTGGCAGCTTCCCTACATCTTAGTCGTCTTAATCGTATGCATGATTGTGAATGTTAAATTGGCTTGGGACCTCAACTTGATGAAGATGGGTGATGACACAGCAAAAAGCTTAGGCGTAGAAGTGGACCGCACCAGAAAAATCGTCCTAATTACAGCCTGTGTATCCACCGCAACCGTGGTCAGTTTCACGGGTGCCATCGGATTTATTTGCCTTGTTGCTCCGCATATTTGCCGAACCGTTGTGGGCGGAGACGAGCGAGTTCTTGCTTGTTTCTTCGGCAGTTTTTGGGGCAATTCTTCTGTTGGTTGCAGATATTGTGGCTAGGCGATTGATTGCGCCGATTGTGCTGCCTGTGGGTGCTATAACTGCGTTTTTGGGTGGACCGGTTTTGCTTTATCTGCTGATTAGAAAAAGAAAAAACCGGTGACGTAAAATTTCTTCACCCATTTTCTGTAAAACCAAAGAGGAGCCTAATTTAATCCAGCGCTTTCTTGGTTTTTCCTCTTCACGTCTAACAGCTTATCAGCGCTGCCACAGCAACCGTAACCGCCAACCCCACACCCATAAAAATAACCACGTAGTGCTGCATAAAAAACGACAAATTCGCCATCGCAGGGTCAGTAATAGAATAATGCATCACCGTCACATTACCCATACCCCCATTAATCCGCACCGAATTATCCGGCAGCAGATTCCAGCCCGACCCCTCAGCCAAAAAAGTAGCTCCCTCATCAGTGAGCACACTCCATTCAGCCACATTTGTGGGCAAGGACGAATTCAAGCCTAAGTTAACTGTTTGTGTGCCCCAGCCCTCAACGGTAAAAGTTAGCAAGTCTACTGGGAAAGTAAAGTTTAAACTCACAAGCGCTAGAACTGTGACGTTTGAGTTTTCTGCGGAGATTTTAAGGTTTCCCAGACCTTGAATATCGCTAAATCCATAGGCTTGCAGGGCTTGGGTGTTGTTGAGCACTAACCCTTTGAAGGTCCATGTGCCGTTTTCGAGTGTTGCTTTGGTGTAGGAGCCGTTGAATGCGAAGTTAATGTTGGCGTTTTGGCCTGGAATACTGAATTTGTCTGATGGAGTAAATGTGGTTACTGTTTGCGTTGGTTGGGCTTGAACTGTCGATAACATTAGAAATAGAATAAACACTGATGCAATTGCTGCTACGGCAGTTTTTCTAAATGCCCTATCCACACATTTTCACGTGTATAATATGACGGTTTGTTCTGTATAAAAGCTGAGTTGTTAATCACTTGCACTGCCGATTATTCAGGGGTATAACAATAATGAATCTAGTACCCTTGCCAACTTCGCTTTCAAAACTAATACTTCCATCAAGAGCTTCCACCAGTCGCTTCACAACCGCTAACCCCAAACCTTGCCCCTTTGCCTTTGTCGTTATCATCGGCGTAAAAAGCTTAGACCTGACTTCCTGTGGAATCCCAACGCCAGTATCTTCGACGCAAATGGTAGCTTTACCATTGGTTTGAGTGGCGCTAACCACAAGTTTCCCGCCGTTGGGCATAGCTTGTATTGCGTTGATAAACAGATTGGAGAATATGCGTCTCAGAAGCGTTGGGTCCGTTTTAAGTATAAACGATGTGTCAATGTCAATTGAGGGTGCAATGTTTTCTGGGATACCTATTGGTTCAAAAACGTTTGTAACTAACTCGTAGAGGTTAACGTTGGTGCATTCAGGCGTTAAGGGTCTAGCGTAGTCTTGGAGGTCAGCGACTATTTTGTTGATGTAGCCAATGTTTTTCTCGATCCCATCTAAACTCTCTACCACGTCGGTTTTTGTTTGTGACTCAGGCATTTTAAGTAAATAATCCTTAAGCAAATAGACATCGCTGACCATGGCTTGGAGGGGATTGCGGATGTCGTGCCCAACCATGCCTGCGGTTGCGCCAATAGCCGATAATCTTTTTGTTTGTTCCTCTTCTGTTTTATCTTCAACGATTATGATTATGCCCTGTTTTGAGGGGTAAGTTGAAATTTCAAAAATTGCTGGCTTCTTTGTTTCTCTGCTTACAGTATTCATCATAAACCTAGCTGGTTTCTGTTGCCGCAGAGTCTCAAGAAAAGGAGTAAAATCAATCGACACCATTTCAGGCAGGACATCATACACTTTTTTTCCTAACGCATCCTTCTCTTTTACCGTTGTAACTCTCTCTGCCGTCTTGTTCCAGTAGATAACGTTTAGTTCCCAGTCGACGCCGATGAAGGCTTCACCGAAGCTTTCGTAGAGGTTGCGGAAGTTCTGTTGGTTATCAACTATTTCCTTGGTTCGAACTTCAACCTCTTTTTCTAATCCCTCGGCATATTCAGCAAGTTTTTTGCTCATTTCCTTACGTAGCGATATATCCCTAAAAATCACTAAAATTGCTTCTTGCCCAACGAAATGGATGGGTGCCCCGATAGCTTCAACAGGGACTCGTTTTCCATCTAATCGGATAACCTCCTCTTCTTGAGGATGCACCTTTTGCCCTTCTGTGACTTTGGTTATCCTTTCCCGAATACCTTCTCTTTCGGTTTTTACCATAAAATCAAAAATATTCCTGCACATAAGCTCATCGAAAGTTGCCACACCCAACAAGTTTAGTGCCGCAGGATTAGCAAACAATATCTGCCCAATGCTATGAACAATTATGGCATCAGTGGTAGTGTCGATGAGTGCTCGGTAGCGTTCTTCGCTTTCTTTTAGTGCCTGTTCGGCTTGTTTGCGTTCAGTTATGTCTTCGAAAATAACGATGGCGGCAATCACCCTTTTCTTTGCATCAAAGAGGGGTGCAGAACTCACCATAACTGGCAAACGTTGACCATTGACCCGCTCGATTGACATTTCAACATTTCGGACCGCGCTTCCGTGTTTTACTGAATTGTAAATGGGCATTTCTTCGGGCGGATAGGGTGTGCCATCGGGTTTTAGCGCTTTTACTTTGCCCAAATGCTCGTCTAAATCAAAGCCTGAATAGTTGAATCCATAAAGTTCCATGCCTCGTCGGTTAACGAATAAGAATTTGCCGTTGGCATCGGCGATTACGATTGCTGAGGGTATACTGTCTAGTATGCTTTCTAAGCTTTCAAACGGCATGCTTTCTAATCTGTCTGCCATTGAATCCGTTGAAAAGTCCTCAAGAATATTATTTGCGGTCTTCTTCTTTAGAATATCGGCAGAGTTACGTCTTGGTACTCTTTAGCGCTTACTGTTTGATTCGGATCTGCAAGGCTTGTTTTGGGTGGGTAAGCTTATTTGTCCGATAAAGCTTATCAAAAACCATGATTCTGCAACGGCCCTTCTACCAACAAAACATTTTAGAGGTCTCCAGAGCGCTTCTTGGGAAAATTTTGGTACATGAATCACCAGAGGGCACGACGGCGGGCAGAATAGTTGAAGTGGAAGCCTATAGTGGACCAGAGGATCGTGCAGCGCACAGTTTTGGTGGACGCCGAACCCCAAGAAACGACGTGATGTACGGGGAAAAAGGGCACGCCTATGTCTATCTCATCTATGGCTTGTACAACTGTGTTAACGTTACCTCGGGGGAAACGCCGGGAAAACCTGAGGCAGTGCTCATTCGTGCTCTGGAACCAGTTGAAGGGCGAGAGATTATGGAAAAACGCCGAGGTGTTGTTACTGGAAAGGTTTCTAACTTGACGAATGGTCCTGGCAGACTGTGCATGGCTATGGGTATAACAAAAGCCCAGCATAAGCAGGACTTGACTGCTCCACCCTTCTACATCAAAGACGCAGAACCCATTTCCAGAGAGGCTATTGTTGAGGCGACCCGTATAGGTGTTGATTATGCGGGTGACTGGAAGGATAAGCCCTGGCGGTTCTACATTAGAGGAAACAGTTTTGTGTCGATAAAGTAAACGGTTAGTTAGACTCTTCTGTTTGAAAACCCGTAAAGCTAAGGGTAAACCCTTATGTGAATAGCGCACCCTCTTATGCAAGCCGATTAACATGAAACCACAACCGCCAAACCCCGAACACAAAAGAATGAAACGCGAAAGACAAACCATCGAAATCATGACTCACGTCTACTGCAAAGGCCACCACGACACACACGGCGAATTATGCCCCGAATGCCAACAATTCCAAGAATACGCCCTAATGCGCCTAGCCAAATGTCCCTTCCAAGACAAAAAAACAACCTGCGGCAAATGCACAATCCACTGCTATAAACCAGACATGAAATTGCAGGTCAGAAAGGTCATGCGTTATTCCGGTCCGCGACTTCTGATTTACCATCCTGACTTGGCGTTGCATCATGCTTGGGATGCACGACGAAAACCCCCAACACTCGACAAACAAGCATAACCAAACCGGTGCCCTCAATGAAAGCCTTTGTAGTCTATGACTCAAAATACGGCAACACCAAACAGGTCGCAGAAAACATCTTAGACGGCCTAAAGCAAACCGATGACATCGAAGTAGCAATCGGATACGCTAAAGAGGTTTCCCCCCAAGACTTAGCCAGTTATGATGTTTTGATTATAGGTGCGCCGAACCATATGGGCAAACCCTCGAGAACCATAACTCGATTTGTTAATTCACTCACAGATGCTTCTCTTAGTGCAAAATGGTTTGCCGCATTTGATACTTATTTTCAAAGACAAAGATATTATCAGAAAGCAATGAAGAAACTTGAGAAGCACATAAAAGAACAGCTGCCCAATCTAACCCAGATAGCGCCCGGTCTTTCAATTAGGGTGAAAGGCGTGAATGGCCCCTTAGTAGACGGCGAACTATCAAAGGCAATTGAATTCGGAAAAACAATAGCTGCCCAACTAAAACAGCGCCAATAAATATGCTGTAACGACTTTTTGTTATTTCATAACTACCACAAGCGGCTATATCCAACGGCGAATTCAGTATTGATGGAGCGGCTTATTTTGTTGAATCAACAACCAGAAAACTCGAACGAACAGGAAAAAGACCCTTCAACTATTCTGCGTGTTGTACCTGCGGAGCAGGGTTTCCATTTTATGACTGAACACGGCATCTACATTGGTTTAACAGCGACCAGTCTGGAAGATTTTGCGGCTAAACTAAAAATTGTTGATGTCGAATCGGTTGTCTATCATTATTACCGGGGCGATTTCCAGCGCTGGATAGAGGGTGTTTTGGGTGATAGAGATTTCGCTAACAAGTTATGTTTTATAGCAACCAATATTTCTGGGGAACAACTTCGTGAAGAGCTCTCTAAGTTGATTGATAAGCGGGTTGTGGATCTTAAGAGTTTGAGTTGGATAGAAACCGAGGGCATATAACCAAGCGACTTTACACTTCTGCTAGACGGGTTGTCTGTGGGTGGCATAGTGCAACCACTTACTTTTATGAACCCCAAAACCCCAAGCAAGTATGCACAGATAAGCTTCCCCTTTTGAAGGATCTTCATGGAACAAATCATTTCACCCCATTATCAACGCCTAAACGGAAAAGACGCTTGGCGGCAAAACCTCCACTCAGCCGTCTATGCAGCAGACAAAATCCGAAGCACCCTTGGACCAAAAGGCGCCTACAAACTCGTAACATACAATAAGGGACCTGAAAAAGTCATAAAAGTCACCAAAGACGCCGTAGCAGTCCTGGATGAATTAGCAATTCAGTATCCACCAGCAGTTATTATCGCGGAATCAGCGAAGATGCAGCGCCAAGAAGCAGGCGACGGCACAGCAACATTCGCTGTTTTCATCTCGGCACTGCTAAAGCAAGCCGACGCCCTCATGGACATGAAAATCCATGCCAACACCATAATCCATGGCTACCATCTAGCAACGGAGAAGGCACTGGAAATCCTCGAAAAACAAGCAACTCCCATACCCCCCAACGTCGATATTTTGGATACGGTTGACTGCAAAAGGAACCTCTTAACCCCAAAAATCCGCTCCATGATCCAAGATTCATACCCTCTGGCGTTCTCCGATGGCAGATTTAATATTGAAAACATCCGTTTCCTGCGCAGAAACGGCGGCATCATAGACGAGTCAATCTTAATTCATGGTATTGTCCTCAAGAAGTTCAAAGCACATTCCAATATGCCTGATACCCTGAAGAATCTGCGGATAGTTCTCACAGGCGAGCGACTGGGGCTTGACCGCTTAGAGCTTAAAATGAGGGGTGAAGGGCCAACGCCAATAAGATTAAACATTAACAGTGCTGACCAAATTCAGCAGTATAGAGACGTTGAAGTCAAACTCAAAACCGATTTCATACATAAACTGACGGCTTTAGGAGTTAACGTAGTGCTTTGCCAGCAACCCATCGAAGAATACCAGAAAACCCTGCTTATTACAAACGGAGTTTTTGCGCTTGAACGCGTAGACCAAGCGGATCTTCAAGCCGTCGCACAAGCCACAGGTGCTAAAATAGTAGGAAACTTGAAGGAACTCACAGGCGAAGATATCGGTGCCGCAGAGGAACTCTCTACGGACAAAATAGAACTTGAAAACACCATAACCCTGAGTGGTTGTAGAGGCGCAACTTTTCTGCTAAGAGGCAACATCCCCCAAGCCATTGACGAACTGGAGGTTGCCATTAAAAACAGCTTTATAACCCTTAAAAACCTCGCTGAAGAAAACATGGTTCTTGAGGGCGGTGGAGCAGCCGAAGCGCAGCTCGCACAAGAACTGCATGGTTATGCTAAATCCTTTGACAACCGCGAGCAAGTAGTTATTGATGCGTATGCGAGGGCATTGATGGATATTCCACGGTGTCTGGCGGAGAATTATGGCTTAAACGCAACTGACACACTTATTGAATTGAGAAGGCGACATGCCGAGGGTGACTTAGGCGTTGGTGTCTGCGAAGATAGCTGCGCCGACTCGGTTTGTTTGGAACCGCTTATAGTTAAACGTTCTGTGCTTAGACGGGCTTCTGAGGTGTCGTCGTTGATGCTTAGGATTGATGAGTTGTTACTGTCTAAGGATATTCCCAAGTTCCATAAAAAATAACATCACCTATATTCGCGCTAAATAGAGGAGAGAGCCGCTAAATGCTTTTTGTAACAACCCCTGTACAATAACAAACAACCAAATATTAAGAATCCAACTAGTTATTTGGGCTTTTTTATGAGCATGAATATGGGTATTTCTAACTATATGAACTCGTTTCTTGTGCAAGAATCTATCGCAATAATGTTCGTTGCTCTTGGTTTAGGCATCTTGGGAATAATTTATGGTAGAATGAAAACGAGAGAGTTTTTTCATCTTCACCGGTGGACTATGAGCGGCGCTATAATTCTTAGTTTAGCATCTATTTTTTTAGTAATGTTTCCATCTATGTACATTTATTATACCACGGACGGCGTTGATTTCTTGTCCGGATTTTCAATCCTGCAGATTATTCACGCTATTGTTGGTGCTCCGGCTGCGATTTTAACTGTAATGTACCTTTTTAATGACTTACCGAAGTCTACCAGGAAATATATGCGAGCCACAGTTGTGCTTTGGTTAATAAGCATAATTATAGGTGCAGTCGTTTATTATACAATGCCCAGCTAAATATCCCTGGTTTGGTAGTCTAGCCGCTCGACATAACCATGCGCTCTTTTAGTCCGCTTTTTACTGTGTTTTTCAAATTTTCTGCTTCTATTTCCTTTGTACATATCATTTTGATTCTGTCTATTCTATAGATGCTTGCATGTGGTGCCAGTTCAGCACTCCTTACCTAAACGTTGAAGTTGTGACTGTGCAAGCATAACCAACACAACTTTAAACAAAAAGCCGCCTAATTGATAGTTAACGTTTTTTGGAGATAAAAATATGGCTAACAGGTCAATCTATGTCATAATAGCGGTAGTAGTTATCGCCATAATAGTAGCAGGCGTTCTAGTCTTTGTATTTATGAATCCAGGCGGCGGAGGTGGAGGAGGAGGCACGCTCACTGGAACAAACATCGACATCTACGCGGGTGAATACGGCTTCGGATCAAGCAGCAGCAACATCGGATCGCCTGGACCCCAAATGGTTCTAACACACGGCCAAACAGTCACAGTAACCCTCCACAACGTAGGTACGATGTCGCATAACTGGGCAATCACAACCGACAAAGTCGATGGCAGCACAAACCTAGGGTTCAGCGGAGCCCAAATAGGTTCAGCAAGCAGCCCAGTCGCAGCGGGGAGCACTCAATCAGTAACTTTCACGGTAGGCAACGCAGGAAGCTACTACTACATCTGCCAAGTTGACGGCCACGTTAGTTTAGGAATGTGGGGAACAGTAACCGTCAATTAATTTTTTCTTTTTTAGGCTTTTTATTTTTTAGTATTGAGCAAAGTGGTTGGTTAGGTAGTCATACGTTATTTGTGATTGCTACAGCCTAGCCACAATTGTTTAAACCGCCGCTAATTAGTATTCTCTGTTAGTAATTGCAAGTAGGTTCGACAGTAATTTTACCCCCAATTACTTAAAATTTTTTGTTGATGGTAGAATGGCTCCACCAATTCCTCCTACAGCTATCGACTGGACGCGTTTCTTCAATGTTGCCGGTTACACAGCGGTAATAGCGGTTGCTATCACTGTGGGTGCTATGATTATTTTTACTATAGTTTATCGGGAACGGAAGGGCAAAACAAGATTTATCCCTGAAAGGGGTCTGCATGTAAGTCGTGCAAGAGATGCAGTAATTTTTGCTTCAATCTCTATCGCGATTCTCTTTACCATGAGTGTACTATCATTCACACTTACCCCAAACGCCCGTTTCTTACCCACAACACCCAGTACAGAAATCCAAGTCATAGCTTACCAATGGGGCTTCACTTTCGTTTATCCAAACGGAAGAAACTCAACAGGCATCCTCAACCTCCCCGAAAACACAACAATCCTCTTCAACGTGACAAGCACCGATGTCATGCATAACTTTTACCTCCCAGACTTCCGCGTAAGCATCGACGCCATACCCGGACGAAACAACGCCATCTGGATATCAACGCCTCAGCTAGACGGCAACTCACAGGTATCATACAGGATACTCTGCAAAGAACTCTGCGGCGTCGGCCACACCTACATGATCGCAACAATGAATGTAATGAACCAAACCGCCTACAACCAATTCCTATCAAACCAAACAGCGACTTCAGGAGGCTAAGTAGATAGACAAATATTCCCTCAAAGACTGGCTCTCAACAACCAACCACAAACGCATAGGCATACTCTACATCGTAACCGCCATCGCTTTTTTGGCTACAGCCGGCTCATTCGGTCTCTTGATGAGAACACAGTTAGCAATGCCAGGTAATACATTGCTTAACCCCTTTGCTTATGAACAAACCGTCACGCTGCATGGTCTTTTAATGATTCTTTGGGTTTTGTCTCCTCTCGCTGTGGGCGTAGCAAACTATATGGTTCCTCTACAAATCGGCGCAAAAGACATGGCGTTTCCACGGCTAAATGCTCTGAGCTTTTTCATTTTTGCCTTCAGTGGAATTCTTTTACTGAGTTCAGTTTTTCTTCCCGGCGGCGGCCCCAACACAGGCTGGACATTCTATGCCCCCCTTAACACTATCCAATTTACACCTCAACTAGGCGCTACTCTTGCCGTATTCGCAATTGCAATGCTTGCTATCTCTGTAACAATGTCTTCAGTTAACTTTATCACAACTATAATTCGCACTCGCACTCAAGGTGTCACATGGCGGAGGTTGCCTATTTTTTCGTGGTCCATGCTTATGACCAATTTTTTAATGCTCTTTGCGTTTCCACCCCTCGCTGCTGGCATGTTCTTGTTGGCATCCGATAGGTTGCTCGGAACGGTTTTCTTTAGTTCAACTCAGGGGGGAAGTATATTGTGGGATCAACTGTTCTGGTTCTTTGGGCATCCCGAGGTTTACATCTTGGTGCTTCCAGTGCTTGGTATTATCGCTGAAGTTTTCATGACTTTTACAAAGCGACCCTTATTTGCCCGAACAATTTTCCTCATCGAAATGGCGTTGGTAACCTTGCTGAGCGTCGGAGTTTGGGTACACCATATGTTCACAACTGGCGTAAACTACGATTTGCTTCAAACGTTTTCGATTACCACGCTGGCGATATCCATTCCTTTCGAAGGTCTAGTTATCCAACTGGTTATTTCACTTCGCAAGAGCAGCATAACAATCCTGACTCCCTACCTGTTCTGTTTGCTTGCAATCTTCACTGTAACCTTAGGCGGCGTCACAGGTGTCTTGCAAGCTTTTCCTGTTTTGGATTACACTTTTAGGGGAACTTACTGGATTGTGGGTCACTTTCACTATGTGATGGCTGGAACAACCCTGTTTGGTCTACTAGCAGGATTATACTATTGGTGGCCAAAAATCACCGGCCGAAAATACAACGAAAAAATCGGCATCATCAGCTTTATCGCATCGGTAATTGGCTTCAATTGGCTCTTTTTCCCATACTTCTTCCTAATTGATATGCCTCGAAGAATCTCAACGTACTCCATAACCAGCGGTTTAGCAGGGATCAACTTTACTGCGACAATCGGGGCTTATCTTTTCGGAGCAGCAGCCGCACTTGCTGTTCTAAACTTGGTTTATTCTTACATAAAAAATGAGCCTTCAACACCAAATCCATGGGGCTCTAAGGAACTAGAATGGACAGGTAACTACAGTGGAAACCCCGCTCACATACCGGAAACGGTTGCAGCCGCTGAGAAGCAAGAACAACATGGACCACAAGAATCAATAGCGGAGGAACAAAAATGACCCAGGACGATGTGGCGGGATCTAAAGAGGGCAAATCAACGTTTGTGCCCATAGTCATCGCTCTTGGCGTTTCCCTGCTCATGCTGGGTATTTCCATTTTTATTCCCATTGCCATAGCGGGTTTAGTAATTCTAGTAGTTGGGCTCTTCAAGGCATTCTCTGATAATTCTAAAGAAAAGTTTTCCGACTTAACAGAGCGGTTAACTGAGAAGTGGCCGCTTGAGGGTCTCAGTAAAGAGAAGATCGGCGTATGGGTTTTTCTCTCCTCAGAGATACTGCTTTTCGGCGGGTTGTTGATTTCTTATGGGTATGTGCGTGCTAGTAGTGCTTTTTGGCCTGATGCTCTGCAAGTTCACAGTTTGGGTTTGGGATTGGGTAACACGATTATTCTTTTGACAAGTAGTTTAGCGATGATTTTGGCTCTTTTCTTCATAAGAGCCGGCAATTCTGGGGCTGCCAAAGCTGCGTTGGTCACTACGTTTGCTTTAGGCTTAACTTTTCTGGTCATTAAGCTTGGCTTCGAGTGGCCCTCAGAAATTGCCAGCGGCTTCACTATAAGCAGCGGCTTACCCGGCTCCACATATTACACACTTACAGGCGTGCATGCGATGCACGTTGCAGTAGGTTTAGTTGCGATTGGTTACTTGATGTTTCGAGCGTTCAAAGGACAATTCACTAAAGAGAAGCATGCCGGAGTGGAGCATGTGGGTTTGTATTGGCATTTTGTGGATATCGTTTGGATGTTTCTTTTCACGTTATTCTATTTGTTGTAGGTGAAAATTTGGCTGGAATAAAACTCTACATAGCAATTTGGGCTGGACTTGTGGCAGCAACAGTAGTGGAGGTTCTGCTACGGACTCTTGCGGGTGCAGTAGCTGTTGGCATTGTTTTGGTTTTGCTTTTAATTGCTGCAGGTAAAGCTGTGACTATAGCCATGTACTATCAGCATCTGCGCTATGAATCTTGGAGACTTGCTATGTTGCCATTAGCTGCAGTGGTGGGCATAGGTATGCTTGGGATCGCTATGGCTTATTCGCTGGCAACAGGGATGTGGTAGGCAATGGCTAAATCCTACAAACCCTACCTTTCCATAATTCTAATTGTGGTTCTATACGTGGCTTTCTCTGTCGGCGCTATCTCAATGCTTGTATTTCATCTCCAGCCACCACTAACAACAAACCAAAACACCGGCACTCCTACCGTAAACATCGTACTCTATGCGGGCGAATTAGCGAATGGTAAAATGGGGTTTGGATACTCCGCCAATCAATTGACTTCGCCGGGGCCAACGCTCAATTTCCATCTCTCCGATGTAGTCAACCTAACAGTTATCAATGCAGGAAAAATGCCTCATGCTTTTGCAATAACCGAAATGCCGCAGACAGGCGCCGCTGTACTCTTCAACGCTGAAGTTGCTTCCTCAACTAACCCGCTCTCGCCAGGCCAGCAAGCCTCCGTAATCTTTTCCCCAAACTATGCCGGCTCAACCTTCTACTACATTTGCCCCATTCCAGGCCATGCTGAAGCAGGCATGTGGGGCAGCGTAATCGTCACAGGATAAAATAACAGTGATAAAATGACAAACATCCGATTGCAAGCGGGTAGATACTTCGAGTTAACAAAACCCAAAGTGACACTGCTGAATTTGCTTGTGGGTTTAACCTGTTTTGTCCTTGCAGCTTTTCCAGTTGTTGATTTCTTCAAGTTTGCCCTGTTTGCGGTTGTCGGCTATTTGGCTGCAGGCGGCTGCGGCGTCCTAAACAGCGTATATGACCAAGACATCGATAGAAAAATGGAGCGAACCTCAAAGAGAGTTATCCCCGCCGGATATATTACCTCAATTAATGCTGCAGTTTTTGGTTCAACCCTGATCGCTTTGAGCCTTGCACTTTCCTACTTCATCTTTAACCCATTAACCGCAGCAATGGTTGGTCTAGGAGCCGTTTTCTATCTGTTAATATACACTCTTTGGCTCAAACGCAGCAGCCCCTGGAACGTGGTAATCGGTGGCTTCGCGGGATGTTTCGCTGCTCTCTCAGGTTGGACAGCCGCCGCAAACACTCTGAGTGCACTACCGTTTCTTGTTGCGATGCTGGATTTTCTTTGGACACCTGGTCACCTTTGGGGATTAGCAATCAAAAAAGTCAAAGAATACTCACATGTTGGCGTTCCGATGTTGCCTGTAACTGCCGGAATACAAAAGGCTTCACGGATCGTGTTTTCCCTAAATGCATTAACAGTGGTTTTCTCGGTGTTTCCGCTGGCGTTTTTGGCTGGTCCAATCTATTTGTCTGTTGCTTTGTTGGCCGGCGCAGGATTTATGTTTCAAAATCGTGGGTTGCTTATTTCAAGCACTGAAGCTGATGGGTTCAAAGCGTTCCTTGCTTCAATGCCCTATCTCATGTGCCTCATGATAGCGTTGGTAATAGACAAAATAGTGTTCCTATAACTTAGTGGTGTCTAACCAAACGTTTCTGGAGCACTTGCTCTATGCTCTGGGCTTTCTCTGTCCAGCCTAAGCTGCTGTAGAGTTGATGCAGAATCGCCAATGGAGTCACGGCAGTTTTTTTGCCAACTACACTGACGTATTCCGGTTGGAACTCTAAGGTATCACCCCATTCCCAATCGTTCACCTTGAACTGTAAGTCGCCTTGAACCTTCACGGGAATGCCCTTTATGGCAAATTCGAAATAGTGGCTTCTAGAGTAAACGGGGTATTTGTTGCCCTCATACACTGCATCTTGGGCTAATTTTTTAGTTTGAAAACTAATTGGATGGGGCGTAAAATCTTTGGAGGCTTCAAAAAGCTGCTGTGCCTCCTGTTTTGTGCATAGGATTTCTATGCAATCCGGCTCAATATTCACCGTTCTTAGTGACATAGCCAAATCGCCATTCACAATCCAATTTGCACCAGTGCTATCCCATTTATCATGCAAAATTAGTAGGGCATCGACGTATTCATGCGGAATAATAGAAATTACGCCTGTTAGCTGTTTTAGAAGTTCCTCAGCGCTCAAATATAGCACCAGAGTTTAGCCTGTAACGAGTGGACCGGGGCTTGCAAGATATTTTTTGATGCCGTCTGCTGCAAGATACGCCATTGGGCCCGCAACGTGTGTTCCAGCCGTGATGTTGTCGCCGAATGTGTCGCAGATTTCACTTGCTGCAAACAGGTTCTCGCTGGTCCAGCATTGCATCCACTTGTTAAAGACGGATGTGGCTTGGTTTGCGCCTGTGCGTGCGCCGCCTCTCATGTGGTGTCCCCACCAATCTACATGTTGAGCTAACTCGGGGATTGTGGTTTTCTTTATGGTTGAAGCATCGCCCATTTTTCCTAAAATGTCTGTTATCAGGGTTGAGTCGTTTATTAGGTAGTTTGATACGCGGTAGGTGTTTGCGTCCCAGTCTAGTGTGATTCTTGCGCCTGGATCTCCATATATGTCGGTGTAATGTGGGTCTAAATCACAGTAATGCTCCAACAAGGGGCAGGTTTGGTCCTGTGCCTGAGAGGGTTGCGGTGAGTTTGGAGGGGATTTTCTGGTTTACTAGACTTGCTTTCCATGTGCCGCCGAGGTTGGTTCTGCTGGGTAATTGACTGGAGAATGTGCCTGGTCCTCCGCCTAAATAGCCGCCGTATGATAAGCTTACGCCTCCAAGGAATGTTGTTGGATGCTTGTAATCTGGGTTGACTTCGTTTAGGTCCATTATGTTGTATCCGCCGCCTGAACCGTTGCCGCATGAGTAAGTGTTTGCGCCCAGCGAGAGTTGTACGCTTGCGCTTGAGGTGGTTGGGTAATATCCGTTGGTTAAGCCTCGGCCCAGTGAACCCGTGTGGTTGGTTACGTTGTAGGGGACACCCATGCCCGAGAGAAGCATCATTCGTATGAGATTAAAGCCCCATAATCCGTTGAATACTACTTTTGCTGGTTGAACATGCACTTTGCCCGTTGCATCATAGTAGCGTACACCCGTAGCTTTACCCGAACTATCAGTATCAATGCGAAATGCGTAGGAATCAAGACGCATATCAAATTTATCACCGTTCGCTAATGCCGCGGGAACGGTTGTGACATGAGAACTGCTTTTAGCGCCGACTTCGCAGACGTAGTTGCATAAGCCAGCGCACCATCCGCAGTAGATGCAGCCGTTTCTGTTTATGCCATACTGGTTAGTGTATGCGCCATTGACTAAACCGCTTACTGATGGAAAAGGGTGATAACCTAAACTTGTTACGGCGTCTTTGTAGATGTTGGCGTATGGTGTTGCTGGATGTGGCGGGGTTGGGAATTTGGCGTTTGGTATGAAGGGGTCTTGTGTGTCACCTGAGACTCCGAGGGCTTGTTCCCACTGATTATAGTAGGGTACCATTTCATCGTAGGTTACTGGCCAATCTTCAAGGTCAGGTGTGCCGCCTTTCACGTTGGCGAGGATGGCGTTGTATCCTTCTTGACCATATTTGGCAATCGTAAAAGATACGGGTTGATAGGACCAAGGTGAAAAGCGTCCTAATCCGCCGCCGTAATGGGTACCTACTCCGCCTACGCCGTGGCCTAATGCGTGGTACTGGATGTTTTTTGTGTACCTTCGCACGGGCAACGCAAACTGGGTGCTATCATTTCGTATAGTAAATGTTGAAATGTAGAGCGGATGATCAAATTTGCGTTCTACAGTAATTGCCCATTCGTCATGGATGTTGGTTGGAATCCAATCAACATTATAATCCCAGAAGGGTCCCTTCTCGATTCCAACCACATTGTAGCCTGCCTCAGTAATTTCTGCTGCGATAGGTCCGCCTGTGTGGCCTAAACCTAAAACGACAACGTCTGTTTGTGGATGAGTTATTGGAGCTGACATCTACATCGTTGCCCCCCGTTGTAAATCGCCTAGACTAAGCGGTGGAAGCTTAGTGGGCGTTGTGCTTAGTGCCAACTGTATTGGTGTGTATCCTTGTCCGCTACCTGAATTAACGCCGTTAGATGCTAAAAGTGACCAGCCGACTTTGCCTACGTTTCCGCCGTAGAGTGGGTCTGCCCAGTAGCCTGCAACTACCATGTCAAAGATTTCGTTGTAGAATTCTGCGGCAGTTGGGCCTTGAAAAGCGGATTGCAGGGCAGTGTTGTCTGGGCTATTATCAAACATTTCCTGCAGTACCGTAATTTGGTCAGCTGAGCTGAGTTCTTGAAATTTTTTGCCTCCCTTAGCCGCGGTGCAGTACTGCTGCAGAAACACCAATCCGCGACGCCAAAACTCTCGTGGGTTAAAAGCGTATTGATAGGCTGTACCCGCTTGCAATCTGGGTTTGATGGTGCCTCCTGAGTAGGTTATGGCGGTTTTTGTTGTGCTTGGGTAAACTGCACCCATTACTGTAACTGAACCCGTTTGTGGGGTGACGAATGGGCCTTGAAGAAAATAGTTTCCGCCTTTACCATAATTTCCCGCTAACATGTTATCTATGAAGTAGATGACGCCTGCTTCTTTGGCGCCTGGGCCGCTGCTGTCGCTTGGTATGATTGCTTCGGCTAATGCTTCAACCTCTGGTTTTTCGTTCGAATTCAAGGTTAAGTAGCCTTGGGTTTCATTGATTTGGGCTTGAGCATTTGCACTCTGCTGCTCTAACTCAGCAATCCTTGGGTTGTAATTGCTTTCTAAAAGCGGAATCTCAATCGCGCTTGCAACGCCAAAACCGACTGCGCCAGCAACACCGATTTTGATAAATTCTCGTCGATTAACCAAAAAAGGGTACCTTCTAAGAGGTTAACACTCAAGAAATCTTTTAAGCGTATGTGATAGCGTGCTATTAGTAACAATATTAGCCTTAGAGTAAACAGGTGAACTTTTGTGTTGTTAGCGTTTTTATGTGACTGTTATGTGGTACCAGCATATCGATTTAACCTTTAAGCAGTTCCAATTGGGTAGAGGGCAATTTTATGTTTCAAGGTTGGGAATGGGTAATCATAGGCGTAGTTGCTATCGTGATTATTCTTTGGGGACCCGCCAAGATACCGCAACTGGCAAGAGCTTTTGGGCGAGTTAAGGGCGAATTTAAGAAAGGCTCTAAGATGTCTGATGCTGCCGCTAACACGAATGAAATAGAAGAAGAAAAAGATTGATTGCTTCTAGGGTTTTCACTGAGTTGCTGTTTTTGAGTCTGGTACTCTGTCGGTTTTCTCTGTGGTAAAATAATAGTGGCAATGCTACTAGTGGTAATGAAAGCATCCAAAGGTCCAAGTTGTGTCCAAGGAACATCGCATACCAATCATTCCATTGATCTCCCGCAAGAATAACCCAACTAATGTAGTTCCATAGAAAATACGTACCCAGAGCTAAAACAATGACGCCCACGGTTCCCAATTTTAGTTCTTGAAGTGTTTCTGCTCTGCTTAATTTTTTGGTTGAGTATGCTGTGTAGATGGCTAAGGCAACCAAGCCGACACTAGTTAAGGCAAAACTAATTATGTTTTCAGGACGAGCGGTAAAGTATTCCATGCCCTTAGCACGTATAACTCCTACCCAGATGCTTGTGTAGACTAACCAGAACGAGAGCATGTAGAGTGCTCCAGTGATTAATGACCACTTTATTGCGCCCTTTAATGGTTTGTTGGGGCTTAATTTGAAAGCTAAAATGAATAGTGCAATGGGTAGAATTATTGCTTCCACAACGCTTGGGATTACACCCAGCGCCAGTGAGTCTAAGACGGAAGCTATCGGTAGAATAGGTAAAGCTCTTGCAAAGCCCTCAACTGTGAAGAATGTGGTTGCAGCTAGACCAAGCCAATAAATTGCTTCGAAGATTAGAATTACCCTTAAAATTTTGTAGGTCGCTGGCTTAGAAATGCTCTTCTTGGCAAAGTAATACACGACTGCTGCTAGGGCTATGATGCTGGCTGCAAGCCTGAAAAACAGACAGGCATATGCCATTACGTCCTCGACAAGAATTGCAGTTCTGAAAGCTCCGCCTGCAATGCGGTCCCATTCCCCGACCCATTCAAGTGTAAAGGTTGCATGAAGGGTGAACAGAAAATAGGATATGGCTACGACTAGTAAGCCTACTTTTAGTGGGGTAACGAATTTTTGCTGCTCCAACAAAACCACCGAGTCTTCACTGCATAGTTTCGTTACACATTGTATATTATACTTGCGGTCAATTGCTTGAAACGTTTAGTTGCATAATGGTTAGTGTTAAATACTTTATACACTGAACTAGTATAGAGGATTTGTATGCAGATGCCCGATAAGAGAATAACCAAGTTTCTGTTCGCAGTAGAAGCCGTTGGCATAGTGTTCGTCGGAGTTTACTTGGCGGCTTATTTGGGCGGTTTATTTGTTCTTCCTCAAACGACGGTTTTTCATTCTGTCCCCGCAGTTAGGTTGGCATTGAGCTGTCTTAGGCGGAGTATTTTTAGTGCTTATTCTTGTCACAGTTGTTTTGGCTTTTCTAAAGCGAAAGTAGAAGGTTGACGATAGTAAATATGGTTTAAAAGCGATAAACCCGCAAGAACTTGGAAATTTTAACCGAACTTGAATGGTACAAAAAGAGGCTTAAACTTTTCGAAATTACCTTAAATATAAGCTCTGGCTTAACTAGTGACTATAGCTTTTTCCAGTAGTGAAATATTATAAAAAAGCGTTAGGTTCGGTTGAGTATAGACGGACAGAACACTGTTTGTTTGTATTGAAAAGGGGGCTGGGAAAATTTTGGAGGCATCTTTTGGACCCGCTTATTGAATTAAAATTAATACCATTGGCGGTTGGACTTTTGGGAGGTCTTTTCCTTGTCTCGTTTTTGTTAATTCCACTAATGAAAGGAACAGGCGTTAATTCGCCAATGGCGATTTTTGGAGCAATAATGTTAGTCGTAGGTATTGGAATTGATGCTTTAATTGGTCGTTGCAAACCAAACTGATTGCTTAGCCTTTCTGAAATCAATTGCTTCATAGACTGTTTAGGATTTGACAGTATTATAAGCTCATGCAAAGTGCTTTACTTTCGTTTGGCAAGTTTTGATTTAACTAGCATAAGTAGTTCTTCCGGTCGCACTGGCTTACGCAAATAGACATCAACGTCTTGGTCCATAGCTTGTATCCCCGAAACTAACGAATGGTATCCAGTAACCATTATCTTGACCGTATTTTTAAAATTAGCTTTAGATAAAACCTCGACTCCCTCCATATCTGGAAGCTTTAGGTCGATCAATGCCACATCATAATGGCGTGCCCTGGATTTTTCGATAGCTTCCCCGCCAGTTTCAGCCGTGTCAACAACAAACCCGTTTTTTTCGAAAACCTTTGCCGTTGAAAGTAGAACTGATTTATCGTCGTCTATTACCAAAACATGCTGCCTATCACTTGGCAAAGGATTAGTCTCGCTATTAGGCACCAATCAAAACACTTATCCAACACTTATCCAATCAATAAGACATTCAATGCCTTAAGAATTTTCTTGCGAGGAAGCAATGATAGCGCCCAGTCCAAAGCAGTGTGGGTGATACCCGACAATCACAAATCAATATATTCTAATTTAATCGGTTCTTAAATGTTAATGCAAATTTGCTTTCTATCATTCTTGGTGCATGGAGGTGAACTAATTTATGTCTGAACCCAAAAAAGGTGAAGTTTACAAGTGTGCTGACCCCTCTTGCAACATGGAAGTTACTATTCAAAAAGCATGTTCCGGTGACACTTGTAGTGATTGTTCTCCACTCATGTGTTGTGATAAACCCATGGTTAAGATTGGTTAGCTACCTGAATGGAGGAAAATTTTCATAGTTTCCCTTATTTTGGAGAAAAGTAAAAGAGAACCTAACCTTCCTCTTGGGAAAGCTGGTTAAATAAATAGAAACCGTCAAAGTGATTCTTTTTCATAACTTGTTTTATAGGTGAATTGGACGGGGTGTTCTTTATACCCATAGCGAGCGAGTTTGTGAACAAACCTTGTAGGGTCGTTTATTTTTTTGTACCTGTGTTTGCCTGATTAGGGATAATAGTGGCTAATATGGCTCTGATAATAATTTACTCAATAATTAAGAGTTTAAAGAATTAGGCCCAGAAGCAATCGTATAATCTTTATCTCTTTGTTATGGGTGAGAGTTTGTTTCAGCTCTGTTACTTTTGATTTGTTAGACTTTTTTGCACCCTTTTGCCGATGAAGACTATTGCAAGGATTGCTAAGCCTGTGAGAACAATGGTTCCGCCTGGAGCAGCATCAATTATGACTGCGAACAGAATGCCAAAAGTTACCATTATTAAGCCTACGATTGGCGAGAGTATGACTGTTTGCCTAAAAGATTTTGTCACCTGTGTGCTAATTAACGCCGGCAAAACCAAGAGTGCGGACATTAAAAGCACTCCGACTATGGGTATAGCAATAACCACGGCAACGCCTGCCAAACCGCTTAGAAGATAGTCATACACCCAAGTTCTGATTCCAGACGCACGAGCTTGTGTTTCGTCAAAAGTGGTGTAAGTAAGCTCTTTGAAAACCAGAAAGATAATTGCTAATCCAATCGCTGCCACAATTGCAGCAGTTATTATTTGATCACTATTTACAATCAAGATGCTGCCGAAAAGCAAGCTCTCAAGGTTTACTCCAAACCCATGGAAAACGCTCAAAAGAACAATGCCGCCGGCGAGCCCAAGTTGTAGGAATACCGCTACTGCGGCGTCACCTGAAATCTTTGTGGATCGCAAAGCCTTGTTGATTCCTATAGATCCCAAGATTACCGTAACTGCAGCTACCGATTGTGGTATAAAACCGACAAAGTAGGCGTATGAAGCTATAGTTCCAAACAAAACGGTAGTTACTGTGTATCCAAGGGCTAAGCCTCCAAAAGCTGTGTGAGACAGTCCATCGCCTATGAGAGAGATTTTCTTTAAGACAATAAAAATGCTCAAGATGGAACTTAGTAAAGCAATAATTACTGCTATGATAAAGGCGCGTTGTATGAAAGGCGCTTGAAGTAACGAGAGGACATCAAGAATGGTTATCATGGTGATGCTCCACAATGTCTACTGGATGTTCATACATTTTTGGGATTTCGGCTTCGGCTGAGAAATCTTCGTTTTCGCCGCAGAAGAACTGCGACCGGTTAATGCATAGAACGCGGTTTGCAATCTTGGTTATGACGCCTATATCATGTGAAGATAGAATAACCGTAAGGCCTGTTTCTTTGTTTAGACGTTCAAGAATACTATAGAACTCTTTTTTTGATGAGGCGTCTACCCCGCTTGTTGGCTCATCCAGTAAGAGCAGTTTGGGCTCGGCAACCATGGCTTTAGCTAAAAAGACCCGTTGCGACTGTCCGCCTGAGAGTTGCCCTATCTTTCTATCTTTGAGTTCGTAGATGCCAAACAGCTTGAGTGTTTCCTCGACTTTCTGCCTATCCTTTTGGCCCATTCTATGGAAAAGTCCCCTAATCGGTGTTCTTCCAAGCATGACAGTTTCAAAAACGCTAAAAGGTAAATTTGGGTCCCTCGCTTGTGCACTTTGCGGAACATAGCCGACGTACTTGAGGTTTCCGTTGAGCCCTGAGGAACCAAGGGTTTTGCTGGTTAGGGAATTTCGGCGCTGTTTTGAAAGCGTTTGCTGTGTATGCTCTTCAGTTAAAAAGAGTTTGATAGTGCCGCTTGTCGGTTTTATCAATCCTAAGATGATTTTAAGAAGCGTTGATTTACCCGCGCCGTTGGGGCCAATGAGAGCGATGAAATCTTTGGGGTTTACGTCTAAGTTTATATCTTGAAGAGCCGTGACGCCGTTTGGGTATTTGAGGCTAAGATTTCGGATTTCAACTACGGGTCTAACTGCCAATGGTATTCAGCGCCGTGTGAATGTTTGCTATGTCCTGTTTCATTAAGCTAATGTAGTTGTCGCCTGCGGCTTTTTGCTCAGCGGTCAATCCTTCTATGGGATTCATGTTTATCAGGGTAGCATTGGTTTGGGTGCTGATTGATTGAGATACTGCTGGGTTCTCTAGTGATTCGTAGCCGACGTATTTGAGGTGGTTCTGGTGGATGGCGTTAATTACGTTTTGGATGTCAGTTGGTGTGGGTTCCTCTTGGAAGGGACCTAAAATCGAAATTTGGGTTACGTTGTATTGCTTGGCAAAGTATGAGAACGCTTCATGGAACGTTACAAAGACGTTAGTGGCTGTGTTTGTTGTTGCATTGATTGCTTCAGTATTTAGTTCATCGAGCTTTGCAAGATAGGTGTTTGCGTTCGAAGTGAAGTATTGGGTGTCTGCTGGGTCAGCTTGGATTAGCCCTTGAAGAATGTTGTTGACTTGTTGTTTGGCGTCTTCTGGGTTTAGCCAGATATGTGGGTCTACTGTTCTGTTTCCTTGCTGGAATTGTGGGGATACTGGGAGTATTGTTATGTTTTTGCTTGTGTCAACGGTGATTAAGTTGGGGTTTCCTGCAGAGTTAATAACGTCTTGAATCCACGGTTCAAGTCCAGCGCCATTATAGATTAACACGTTGGCACTTGAGACTTGAGCTATATCAGATGGTGTTGGTTGAAAATCGTGGACGTCAACTGTTTCTGGTACGAGTACTGACACGCTTATTTTATCTCCACCTACGTTTTGGGCAAAATCATACAACGGGTAGAAGGTTGCAAGTACTGTTATCTTTGAACTTGGGTTATTCCCTAGGTTGTTGGTGAGGTATAAACTTGCTACTGCTGCGACAATAATTACTGCAATTAAAACTCCTACCACGATGTAGATTGTTTTTTTCATTGAATTCCCTAACTTTAAACTTCTCACACGAGTTATTAAATTTTATTATTTATTTGTTAACTAAAAAACCTTGCTTTTTTAATAAACAGTCGGTTGAATACCCTAAACGGAGTTCCTCAAAGATTCCCAGTAAAAAACTAGCAAACCTTAAGTCAATCAACCCAAATAGAAACAACAACAAACGAAGCATAAAGGTGAATCAAATGAGTATCATTAGTCTCTCATTGCCTACAGAACTGCTAGAAGAATTAGACGCAGTACTGGGAGAACAAAAATCAGCAAGCCGATCAGAAGTACTCAGACAAGCTCTCCGAAGCTACTTAATCGAATACAAAAAACTCGACGAGCTACAAGGGGAAGTAATCGCTACCATTTCAGTCCTCTATGACAAGGAAGAAAAAAATGAGGAACTGTTTAAACTTCAACACGAATTTAGCGACATGATAACCGCCTACCTTCATTCTCATCTAACGGAAACTTACTGCCTTGAAGTTATGGTAATCAAGGGCCCTTCATACCGATTAAAGGGATTAATTGATGGATTGAAAGCCAACAAACCTGTCAGACAAATAAAAGCCTCAATAATGACTATCAGCTA
>CAWALK010000010.1:0-13491 GCA_963782915.1 uncultured archaeon | reverse complement strand
AAAGCTTAAATTCTGATAACACATGCATCTAGAGTGGTGTTATAAATTATGGTTTATTGCTCTAACTGCGGCGCACAAATCGCCGATGACGCAAACTTCTGCCCAAAATGCGGCACCAAAACCCCTCAAGGAAAAACAGCGAAAGTCTCCTATCCCTCCGATGAACTCAGAGACGCCTTCTACATGGTTGGAATGGAACTTGAAAAAGCATTCAACATGGCCGCCAAAGAAACCCAAGCCGCATTTAAGAAAGTCAGCGATAACATGCAACAAAAAACATCAACACAACCTGGCCAAGCAACCCAAAACGGAACCGTTGTTTGCCCTAACTGCGGAGCCAAAAACGTTGAAGGCGCAATCTTCTGCCACAACTGCGGCAAACGCCTAACACCAGAAACCACGTCTGGGAGCGCATAGATGAGCCAAAACAAAACACTTGTCGCCTACGAAAGCAAAAGCGGCGCAACCGAAGAGTCCGCTCGGAAAATAGCGGATGTTTTGCGTTCTAAATACCAATTAGAAGTAGACTTGGTTGATTTGGGAGTTCAGAACATTTCTGACTGCACCCAATACAGCAACGTTGTTATCGGCGGCGGCGTGAGGGCAGGTAGAATCTATGGCAAAGCCCTAAAATGCCTTGAAAACAATTTTGAGGGTAAAAAAGTGGCGTTTTTTGTTTCTTCAGGACAAGGCGGAGACCCGAAAAGTTATGCTGACGCTAAAGCAAAATTCGTCGAAAACACACTAGCGAAGTACCCCAATGTTAATGCTGTGTCAACTGAAGCTTTTGGCGGACGCATGAAGATTCTGGGAAAAAAAGTAATCGATAACCTTGATTTGAATAAGGTTGAAGCTTGGGCGGATGAACTGGGCAAAAAGTTCAGTGCCTAAAGTTCCTTTTTCCGATTACAGTTAAGCTTAGCCCTTGAAGAGCAGCTTTAAGGGTAGCTTATTTAACAAACCCCAACCAAAAAATGTCAGAAACGCAAAAATATATTTCCCAACCCTGCCGTTAGGACGCCATATTGCAGCTCTGCCAGGCGTCAACGTAAAAACGCTTTTCCTAACCCGCCCCATATCAATTTGGTCATAAACTGCTTTAATTCTTCTTTGAGCTTCCGCCATCTCAGACGCAGCTAAATATTTTGTGTTACAGAGCAAAAAACAGCAATCTTTGAAAACAGAATAATGTAGGCTGTTAACGTTTTTCTCATTAAAGAGTTGCTTTTCAATGAATGAAGCAACCCTGTAAATTGCGTCTGGGCGGTCATACATTGGTAAACTTATTTTTCCAGTTAAAGATTGATCGTTAATTCTGTGAAAATACAGGCCACCACAAAAAGCGATCATTTTACAGTTAAAAAATAACACCCTTGCAGAGTACTCGTCACTGTAGGCTCCGAATTCTTCAAGCCTTATTCTGCGGATCAAATCTCCCTTCCACAAAGCAAACCCGTGAATGGTCCAATCAAGGCTTTCCGTAACAGCCTGCCTATTAGTCAACAAAACGCGTCTGTTGCCTTTGACGCCAGAGATAAACGGCTGAATATACCTTCCATTCAGGGAGACCGTTTGCAAATCGGGAATAACTGCATCGGCATTTGTCTCTTTAGCTTTTGCATACATCTCTTTTAATGTGTCAGCTCGCAGGTAGTCGTCTGCGTCGAGGTTGAATACGTATTCTCCTTTTGTTGCGTCTATGCCGATGTTTTTGGTTACCGCCGGAATTTTAGAGTAAGAAGTACGGATAATAGTTATTCGAGGGTCTAGGGCTGCGTATTCTTCGAGTATTTCTAAACTGTTATCGGTTGAAGCGACATCTACACAGATCAATTCAAACTCCCCAAAGTCCTGATTTAGAACGGACTCTACGCTTTCACGTAAATAAGGCGCTTTATTGTAAACTGCCATAACGACAGATATCTGGGGAATATGCTGGTTACGTGTGGTTGGGTTCATTAACCCCGCTAAGGGTAATCGAGGGTAAAAATTATTGTATGTAATCACGGTTCAATAGCGGACTTTCGCTGCTGCAACCGATGGCCACCTGTGCATTGGGGGATATTGGTTTCTTTGGTCCGAGGTTAATCGAGGATACCTTAAAATTATCGGCTTCCCAGTTTTTGGCAAGATGGACATAGCTAAAGCGAAAGCTTGGACGGATGAGTTTGACAAAAAATTCAACCAGTAAGTCGGAGGGCACTAAAGCGGGCGCGTTGCTGTGTCCAACCTGCTGCGTCGAATATTTAGAAGTGACTTTTGACTGTGAATTCGACGGCGTTGTGCTGCATGATGTTAAAGCGCTTCGGTGCCCAAGATGCGAAGAAGAAGTGTTTTCGCCAGAGCAGCAGGAAGAGATTAGGAAACGAATTATCGAATAGGATGTAAACAAGGTTTAACCCAAAAAGTGCCATGTTGTAATGGCGAGGTTTCTTTGAAAAAAAACGCTTACCCTGTCGATTTCTCCATGCATTGCTTGAATACTTTATAGACACTCTCAGCCCCAACAATTTCATCCTCAGCCAAACGCCACTCAGATGGATACATAATGAATGGTTTAGACTGACCGCCTCCCAACCCACCATGGCTACCTATGAGTTCCTCAAAAGCAGCAACCTCATCTTTTTCAGAGTCATATAAACTCATGACTAAAATATCAGGCAAAAACTGGAAACTATCAGTTCTCAAAAGATGCGCGGCAGCGTGTTCTCCGAATTTCTCCAATGGGTTTTCACCCTCAATTTTATTACTATTCAAGTAATACGTGCCTTTTCTCCCCAGTACTATTGGGCCATCTGCTTTTGATCTTAACATAATGAACCCTACCCCTTCATGATTTTTTAGGCCTTCAACCATTTCGGGGTAAACTGCATTTATTTCCTCTAAGGTCATTCGCTGGGGCCATCGGGTGAAGTAAATCAAGCCAAGATTGCCTGATGCTAAAACGATGGCTTGTGCGTTTTTTTGTTTTTTCTCTTTAGAGTGCGGTTTTAGTTTGCGGTTAACTGTATCGCTGGGAGCGGTTATCATTTGGGAGAAATGATCTTGATTTGAATCTAGTTCGTGGTAGATTGTTTCTTTCTCAGGCAAGAGTTTTTTGACGAGTTCATCTAAGCTTAAACCGAAACGTTGCTTGAATGTGGCGCCATTTGTTTGCCCATGATCGGAAAGAATGCAGATGTTATAGGGTCTTTTGCTATATTTTTGTGCGGCAAAGATTCTGCTTATTCTGTGGTCAAGCTTTTGCAAAGCGTAGAAACTTTCTGCGTCAGTTATTCCGCAGTGATGGGCGATTTCGTCATAACCGAAATATGTAGAGTAAACTACGTCTTTGTCGCCTGCGATTATGTCGCCCACTAAGATGTAGGTGCTTATTTCTCTTAGAATGACGTTTGCTCCTGCTCGCCCAATGAAGTATTTTAGTCCACGGCGGTGAAGTCTGGGTTGAATATCCCGCCGCCACTGTCTATAACGAGACCTGACTTCAAGAATCATGTCTAATAATGAAAGCAAGAAAACCCTTGCAAAATTGTAGGGTCTAGTATAGAATGCTGTCCATGATTCACTGTATAATTGCTTGATATCTTTTACAACGCTGTACACAAAAATATTGTCTTTGGAGTCGCCTGTGAAGAGATTTGTAACTGCTCCGCCATTAGCTGAGAGCAACCCGTTACCGTTAGAAATTCGGGCTTGAATTATGGGTGCATCGCCAATACCGTTTGATGAAACTATTTTGTTAGTGGATTTATCTACCCAGCGAAAAGCAGGAATATCCTTGTTACAACCGTGAAGTATGCCTGCTTGGCTTGCACCTGTTTGAGAGGAAAGATCGGTTTCCCACCCTCTAATCGTATGACTACCTTTGTTGACTAAATCGGCGAGGAAGGGCATTTTGCCTTTATCTATTGCCAGCCTAAGAACTGCTTCGGATAAACCGTCAATTTCCAAGAAAACGAACCCTGGCTTCCCATTTTTATTTTCGAGTTTACCCTTGTCTGTTCGACGTTTAAGATGGGAGTAGACTGAACGAGCGTAAACGTCATCGTCGTCAATATTTAGAACCACAGTAACAATCGCACTAGCAACGGCGACGGTTATAGGGGCAAATATCCAGCCCCAACCACTAATCGTTACACCCGGAATCAAAAGACTGCCCAACCACAAAATAAGTGTACTTAAAACAAAAGAGCCCAATCCAAAAGTTAAAACCAGAAATCGCTCCAGATACCTCAAAAGTAGAGGCCAAAGAAGAAAAATCAAGAACGCAGACAACATGGTGAAAAGCAATCCTGAGAAAAAGTTGCTAATATAGAGGCCTGGTGTAACAAACGATATCAAATAAATTGCTAATGCAAAGAGAAGAAATTGTGCGATTGTTCGCTTTACATGTTTAACCAAGAATATACCTCACAATAAAGTGATCACCGTTATTTCGGGGGGACAATTTATGCGCAGCCAATAGCTGTTTGTTCCTAAACCGCGGTTAGTATAGAGTGTCATTCCTTCAACCTTGTACATACCTAGTGGGTATTTCATGAATTGGTTTCCTCTGATGGGTGTTCCTAATTTTGGTATGACAAATTGGCCTCCGTGCGAATGCCCTGACAGTTGCAGACTGAACCGTTTGGTGGCTGCACTCTTAGTGGCAAAATCTGGCTCATGAACCAGCAGAATTGCGGGAGTATCGGCAGGCATTTTTTTTAAAACAAGATCCAACCGATCTTTCTTGAGCATTACGCTGTCAACTCCAGCAATAATTAATTTGGAGTTTGACTTCGATGCCTCAAATACACTATTGCTAATGTCCAAGATATTGCTCTTTCTCAAAATATCGCGAACCCTTTCAGCACCTGCCCAATGATCATGGTTGCCTAAAACTGCAACGGCAGTGTCTTTTGGCTTTAATTTACTAAGCTGCTCTACTATTTCGTCCTCCATTTTATCATTCAGCAAATATGAAACAAAATCGCCGGTTACTGCAACAATGTCAGGGTCAATTTGGTTGATGAGATCAACAACCCCTCTGAGCCGATCAACAGAAATCCATTGTCCATAATGGATATCGCTGATATGTACGATTTTGTAGTCGTGAAAATCAGGGGCTAAGGAAGGAACAACAATTGCCTGGTGTTCAGTTTTGAAGTCTTTTGGGTCAAACTTTCGCCAACCAAATTTTGACGATAACCTCGATACCTTACCTTGAAGTTTTCGCCGAATAAGAAAAGAGAAATCATTCCTAGTTACATCTTGGGATTCTGTCATTCTGTCTAAAACCAGTAAATAAACAAAAGAGTACTGGAAGTATTAAGCTTCAAAGAAAATACGCTTCAGTCCACGGTGCGAGGAAGTATGTTACCTAATTGAACAACATGAGGAAATAAAGAAACGAACCAGTCTAAAGTTTTAGAAAAGCAAGAAAAACATAACAGCTCGGTCCGTTCTAAAGTGTAGCTTTAAATTCAAATGCTAATAACCTGTAACTGAGGGTCAGGCGAGTTGCGTAAAAAATTAATCCTGATGCTTGCGGTAGGCATAATAGTTTTAGTTTTAGTCGTCACATCGATAGCTATGTTGAATTTGAAACAGCCTCAAGCGTCCGAAAAATATGAGAAAAACATTAACCGAAATTTCATCAACCCGAAAGAAGAAAGCGCACTTACAGCAGCCGAATCTATCAACTATACCGCTATTTCTACATTAGAGCGGTTTGATGGTTCAAGTGACCCCGAAGCTTACCTTCATCCAGGTACATACTTAGTATATACTTACGCGAACTTTATCGACTCAGAAGTTTTGGGCTACTACGAAACAAGGTATAACAATCTTCAGGGAAAGGGAGACCCTAAACAGATAGAGCTAACCTATGAAGCAAACGTAACAGAGTACCCACAGTTTCGAATTTACAATAGTCCCGCACCCCAAGGCGTGACTTGGCATAATACCACAATCGTCAAATCAACCCCCAATGGCTCGGTTCTTCTAAGTAGCGGCAATATGCAATTCTATTACAAAAACCAATCAGGCTACCAAATGACAGAATGGGAGTATGACTTCAACTTCACGGATTGCTACGTTGTAGAGATGAGATTGATGTACTCTGAAACGTATGCGCCGTTAGCTGCCTTTTTCGTGGATGCTCGCCAAATCGTAGTTTTGGATAGAGACTTATTCCCTGTTCTGGTTGGGGTAGAATCACAAAAAGCAGTGGCTTGAATGCCCTGAGTTAAACGGCGGCAACTGCACAGAAAAAAGAACAACCCCCATGCAAACCACCCAATATTACAAAACAGCGTCAACAAACGTAGACAAACTAAACAAAAAGCACCACACTCATTGAGCCTATAAATAAGGGGGATAGAGAAAAAATCACAAATGAGCCCCAACTATGGTCTTTTTGTCAGCACTAAGGTTTCCTTGTCATACATGTATTCGCCATAGCGTGTGGCATAGTATAGCCTTAGGTATTCAGCTGCGAATCGTGGCTGGAATGGCAAATCAGAAGGCAACAACTTCTCCTTGACTTTAAGTTGCTCGTTGATGGCTGCTTCCGCTAATGGGTAATTGAGTAGGAATTCTTTGCGTTCTGCATAAAGCGCCAATGTCTGCACTGATTCGTCGATGTAACCGAGGTATTTGGGCAGATTCGCCATGATTTCGTTGATTTTGTACTGCGATGGGTTTGAGAGCATCCCTGTTGCTTGCTCGAGGCGTTCGCGTAGTGAACCGTTCTTTTCCCAGAGGTAATCTTTTGTGGGTAGTAATCGGTCGATGGTTTCTTCGTCGCTGACCATGCCCGTGTAGAGCATTGATAGGATATCGTTTGACATTGCTATGAAGCCTTCAACGTCTTCTTTCAATGCGACGACGTCTTGGAGGTCAATTTTGTCTTCGTCTTTTTCTGCTCTTTTCTCAGCGATTAGGCGCATGCCTTCAGCATTCTTCGCGTAACCAAGCACTTTAGAGGTGTTATCGCCGAAAACGGATGGCAAAACCTCGCTTTGATTACTTAAGCGTGCAATGGGTTTTAGCGAATTCTGCAGGTATTTCATGGTTGCTTGTATGTCTAAGCCGTATTGGCGTTTCCAGTTGTTTAGGGCATTGAAGAGTGCTTCAACGGCGATCCATGGCGCTTCCTTCTTAGCGATCTTATCTGCCGCAAACTCGACGGCGTAACTCTTTGCTGGCAGTGCTGGATCATACAGTGGTCGAATGATGCCATAGATGGGTTCAGCAATTGATGAGACTTCTTTGACGAGTTCACGTCCTGCAACGATGACTTGTTTGATGGCTTCGATGCGTTGTTCAAGCGGCATCTCTTTTTGGTACTCAACTTTCACGGTTGTTTTGACGTCTAAGCCTGCTGCTTTGAGTTTTCCAATCCAATTAGCGAATTCGCAGCTTGAGAAAATCTGGTATTCCCCAAGAATTGTGTTAAGTTCGGCTTCTAGGGCTTCATTGTCTTTGCCGAGTTTGTCGAGTTCGTTGTATTTGTCGTCTAATTCTTGCTGTTGGAACTCTTTGAGTGATGCTCTTTTGAGGATGTCTTGGATGGAGTCTTTTAGGACAAGCGTTTTGCCTTCAGGCGAGCTTACGATCACTGGTATGTTCGCTTTCACATTTTCCAGTTGGTCTTCAAAGCCCAATACTTTGTTTAGGAGTGTTTGTGCTTTTTCGGTGATTTGCTGGTTTGTCGCACGATTCTTGGGAGTGTAATCCATGAACAATACGGGCAGTGTCAAAAGCGCTGTTCCTAATATGCCCAGCACCATCGCTACTGGTCCCACTTCCGCAGTGAACGCCAATGGGGTCTGCAATGCATCCAGCAGTATGAAGAATAATGCTGCGGCAATGGTTGCTGTGAAGCATGGGAATAATCTGTCGCCGTTACCAATCAAACCTTCTTTGATTAGCATTCTTCCAAAGAAGATAAGTGCCAATGCAAGCCCAGCAACAATTACTACGAACATGAGGATACCTGGAATCGAGTCAACGTATTGGGTTAGGGCATCTTTGATTGTGCGTCCAGCCCAATCTGGAGTCCAAGTGGTTTGACCAGCAATGTCATAGATTACTTTGGAAGTGTCATAGAGTCGGAACTGGTTCATTGAGGATGTTAAGTCGCCAGCAATGTTACTGAGCGATACAAACACTGGCGGAGCAGAACCGACTTCAACCCACCAATCGGAACGTTCAATCGCCATAACCGTGTATTGGTAATACTGCATAAGCTGAAGCGGCACTGAAAGCAGCACATAGTAAACGACGGTTAAGCCGACGTATTTTTTGAAGAAAACCGCTGAAGCCAAAATCAGCGGAATAGCCATAAAATAGGCTGGGGCAAAGAAAAGTATCACAAAAGCCAAAATACCAAAATCAACCGCGAGTGCGCTTTTGTAGCGGTTAAACATTAAGGGCATAACTACAAACAGCGTCATCCAAACAACGATGAATACCACACGCACGGGTGTGTCGCCGAGGAACGAGATGAAGTATAACTGAGCCAAATGGAACATTAAACCTAAACCAAGGATTGCTCCACCCACAGGCATGCCAAATCGTGGCTTCTGATATGTGGCAAAAGCAACCAAAACAGCCAGTAGTATAGGCAGTGGTTGCGGGAAAAGCGGCAGATAAGACATACCTAACGCCATAGCGATAAGTGTAACAACGAAAGTGAACATTCTAAGTGTCTGTGTTTCGGTTTGGCGTTCCCGTTCTTCCTTCTCTTTACTTTTCTGTTTTCGGTCTTTATTCCAACTGCTTAATCCAGAAAGTTTCAAGGAGGGCTTCTTCAAGCAATCAACCTAAAACCTTATTTCATGTGAACGCCTCTTAAAGCTTATGTAGGTACCTCGGATGAAGGATAGCAAAAACGCTTTTAACATCCTAGTTAGCATCGAAAAACACATCGAAGGGCTAAAACCTCTGGTTCCTAAACAAGCTATCGTCTGTATTGGTGAATACCCAATAAAGGCGCTGCTAAGAGAGCCAACCGTTAGTAGAGATGGTACGTTGCCGATTTTTATTGAAAAATCAAGCGATGACATCTACAAATGGATACCGAAAGGTTATGAGCCGCATTTGGTGTTGGGTTTTGAAGATGCAGACATTGACACTCACTTTTGGTACAATGTATTGCCAACAATCATTCGGGACAAGTCGGTTATTGATAGTTTAAAGAAGCGCTCAGCAGAGAGGCTAAGGGGAGCCATAGTTTTCGCTTCCGCCTGGGATGGAGTTGGCAGCGCCGCCCTACCAAGCCTAATAAGCAAATTTAACAGGCAAAGCATCGATTCACTCTCCATAGCTGTTTTGCCATCACAAATTCAACCAGCAGACGCCCACTTCAACGCCTACGCCACACTGCAATTATGCTTGGCAACTGAAGGCTCCACAGTTGTGCTTTTAGGCAGAGACCAACTTGAAACTTTTGAAGGCGTAGACAAGAGTGGCGTTCAAATCAAGGGCAACAGCATAGTCAATTACATGCTCAGCATGTTCTTAGCTAAGGAGTCGCTTGTGCAGGAAATCAGCGAGTTATCCCGCACCTTTAACGTTAAACTCTTCAGCGCCGTAGCATTTACGGCAGCCAGTTATCGTGTATATGGCTCCATTGAGAATATGCTCGACACTGCCCTGCTAAAACCACTTTCAACCTTTGACTTATCCAGCTCAAAACTACTCTACGTACTCCTGCGCATGCCCGCCAACTTGAAAGATAAGATTCCCAGGGCAAAAATTGAGTTAGCAATAACAGATTGGTTCAAAGAAAAAACCAGCCCCCAATCCATCCACATATCCGAACCTATCTACACAGAAGACATGAGTGACCGCATCGACGCAGTGCTATTTATCGGCGGATTTGATATCTCCAAAATGTTTGAGGAGTTGGAGACGAAAGTTGCGACGCTTAAAAGTGCAGCGGTTGAGAGGGGTTTTATGACTGAGGATTGGCAATTGCCCTTTAAAGTTGAGGAGGAACCAGACGTTATTGAGGCACCAGCAACCCCAGAGCCGACAAAACCAGAGGAGCTACTTATTCCAGAGCAGGCAAAACCCGAAGAACTGCCTATTCCACAGCAGCCACAGACACCAGAACCAGCTCAGCCCACCCCGATAGAACCTCCGCAAATGGTAACAATGGAGATGCCGCAGCCAGTCGAGGTAGCACCTATCCCAGTACCAGAACCAACACCAGTTATTGAATCGGCAATAACAGTAAGTACAGAAAGCCCAATCGAAACAACAAACATCCAAGCGCAACCTGCAGCCATCGAAGCTCCAGAAATAGTCGAATCACCGAAACCTACAAAACCAAAAAGAACTCCAAGAACCAAAAAAGCAAAACCTAAACCAGAAGAAACCCAAGCAGCCCAAACCGAGAAGCCAAAGCGAACGCGCAAAACTAAAACTCAAAAGGTTGAATAAAACAAAAATTTTGGGGCAGAAGAAAAAGAAAGCTTCTGCTAACTATGCTTGTTTCTTGTTGTTGCCGTTGCCGTTGGTGGCTGTTGGTGCGTAGCCGTTTTCTTGGTTGACTTGTTTGATGATGTTTGTTGCGTGTACGCCGTGTTCGAGTAGGAATGATCGTGAGAGGTAGCGTTCGAAGTCGTTGGATTTGCTGTAGAGGTTCTGCATTTCGTCGAAGGCTTCCATGTCTTCGGGTCTGCCGCGTCCACCGACTACGAGCACTCGGGTTGTCCATGCATCTCTTGATTCGACAACACGCACTGTGATGGTTCTTGAGACTTCGCTGGTAACGTAACCTGCGAGGGCAGTGTAGACTTCCTGAGACATGTCCTCAGTCCACATTTTTGGAGGTGTTGTGACGGTTACCCAGATGTAATCGGTTTTATACGTTGGCTTGTAACCCATGACGCTTGGGGTTTTGAAGCTGCGGACAACGCTTTTTATGTAGTCTTTGAAGTGGTCCATGTCGAAGACATCTTTGAAGATAACCTCGCGTGTTAGGGTGTCTTCTTGTTCGGTTAAGATTTTGAAGACGATTTTTAATTGTTCCTTCTCGGTTAAGTCTGCGTTTCTCTCGAAGTAACGTTTAGGCGCAACTATCTCTGCGATTTTGGCGGTGTATTCGTGGTGGGCATCGACGATTTTGTTGAGGCGTTTGCGGTAGTCAGATGTTAATTCGAATCGTTTAGCAAGTTTCTCGTAGAGTTTGATTGTTGCATCGACTTTGTCGAGGTTTTCCATTGCGATGGCTTCTTCCTCAGCGATTCTTCGCAAGTCGCGGTCGAGTCCGAGGAGTTGTTCGCGTGCATAGCGTTTGGAGCTTAAGAATTTGCGTACTTGACGCTCCATCTTGGTTTTGTCGAATTCTTTGCGTTTCTTGACTTCCATGACACGCATGACTTCGTTGTCGAAGCTGCCGCGTTTCTGCATACGCTTAGCGAGGATTTCGCTGATGTATGTTAAGTGTTCATCGATCATTTTTGCTTCGTCTGGTGGTGTTCGGAGCATTAACTGGATTAAGAGGTAAACGGTGCCGAGTTCGTCTTGGATGTCATGTAATTCTTGGAGTTCAGCTTGGCATTCGGGGAGAACTTCGTAGTAGCGTATAGGGCGTCTGTTATGTATCGTGTTTCATCGTAGAATTTGAGTAGTTTGAGGGTTTGTTCGGCGAGTTCGGAGATGTTTACCATGTCTTGGAGGATTTTCTTTTGGCGTAATGTGAAGATTTGTGAGCTTGGGATTAATTGGTTTAGTCGTTCGAGGATGACTGCTTTGCTCTCGTAGAATTCGAGGTGTGTTTTGGTGAGGGTGGTTAGTAGGGTTTCGAGGTTGTCTAGTTTTCGTGAGTCATCTTTTTTAAGTGTTAAGTTGATGATGGCTTCTTCGATTGGACCGATTTTGCCCATTAATTTTATGGTTTGCAGGAACTTCATTATGTCGTCTAGCCAATTTTTCACTTGGATTTCGACGCCTTTGACATGTAATTCGACGTCGTCTTCGAGGCGTGGGTTGCTGTTGACGATGGTTTTTAGTTTTTCGTCGAATTGGTCTTCGTTGTATGTTCCTGTTTTGATTAGGTAATTCTTGAATAATTCGCGTGTGACGTCGCTGTCTACTTTGATGATATTTTTGATTTCATCGAGTATATTGAGTTTTTCTTTGCGTGATTCCTGGAGTAGCTGCATGCCCTCGAAGCTTAGCTTGTATGCTGCTAGGTAATCATCGACTGGGTACATGACTTTAATCATGCCCAATGTGTGCGCTGAATTGTTGGTTAAGCCGACTTCTGTGCCGATGCCGCCTAAGAGGTCTGCTAAGTCAAAATCCATCAAAACATAAAGCAGGTCAACGACCATGTCATCCATTTCTTTTCTGGCAGACACGATGTTGCCTACTTTGGAGAACGCTGGAAGCAATGGTAAATAGACGAGTGCGTTGAGTGGGTTGCGGTAGATTTCGCCGTACACTTTGGTGACGTGCTCATTGTAATCCTTGTTAAGCAGCAGTGAGAGTTCGTTCATGGCTGTGAATGCTGAGCAGCCTTTCGCTGGAGGGTCATCTCCACCACATGGCGTAATAACGAACGCGATCATAGGTACTCCTGAACCCAGCACCTTTCGCATGTGACGGGCGAAATCAAAGAATATGCCGCTTCCAGTGCCACCACCCATACCATAGACCAACACGACTGTTGGGGTAACGATAGAGGATAGGGCCTGTTCTTTGAAGGAGTTAATGCAGTTTCTGATGATGCCGAGTTGGTAATAGTTCAGGGCGTAGATTGCTTTTGCGAGAGCTCGTCTGCGTCCTGCGCCGCCGGCCATCGGAGGAACAGCCATAGTGGACTGGAGCCATGGAGTATAATTTTCAAGTTTTGAGCCTTCGCCGATTACGTATTCACCGTATTTTTGGTTGATGAAATCGAACATGGCTTCGGCTGTTGGGAATTTTACGGATTCAGCGATTAATCGCCATCTTTCCCGCGGAATCCCAGCTTTAATGAGGGCTTTGGAGATTTGATCATGGGTTTCTTGTAGGCTGCGGATTTCGGGGTCAGCTATGTCTATGGCTAAAAGGGAAAGACGGGTTAAGTCGTTTTCGATGAGTTCCCTTGTTTTTTTGTTGACGAGGAAGGATTCAACGATGTTTGTACCCGCTGAACCTAGCCCAATCAGTTGTACGCTGTTTTGGTATATTCTCGTAGGTTATCACATCCCAACTAATGTTTTAGGCGGTCTTTTACTGAATCCAAGTTTGCTGACATTGCACGGTCGATTTTAGCTGCTCTCATTGTTAATCCTTCTAAATCTTTGATTTGGTCTTCACGACTAGGTGAAGTAGCTGACTTTGCTGCGGCTTCTCATGAAGAGAACCACAAATAGTACGGCTATTGCAGCTGTAACTCCGACGATCGGGTAGAATATTATGGGCATTGTTGCACCTGGCGCGTTGGAGGCATCTAAGCCGTTGAGTAGGGCGATTGCGCTGTCGACATCTCCGCCTTCAGCGACTGCTTGG
>CAWALK010000009.1:0-21510 GCA_963782915.1 uncultured archaeon | reverse complement strand
AGCATTGGAAAAATAAGCAAAAAATCGGGCAGTTCTCTGACTGCTTCAAATATCTTTTTTACCCCCAATCACCTATAAGCCCAATTATGACCCCGCCAAAACCAGGCACCCTATACGCAGACCTCCACCTACATACCGTCTACTCAGCAGACTCCCTAGTCCAACCTAAAACACTCGTTGACATGCTAAACGCACACCTCTACATAAAAGTCGCAGCAGTCACGGACCATGACAGCGTAAGAGCCAACAAACCCACAATCGGATTAGCAAAAGCCTATCCAGATATCCTAATTATTCCGGGCTGCGAAATCAGTACCATAGAAGACGGCACGCCAACCGGGGACATGCTGGTTTTGGGAACTTTTGAGTTACCGCCCAAACCTTGGACACCTGAAGCAGTAGCAGATTTTGCCCACTCAATCGGCGGCGTAGCCATCGTTGCCCACCCATTCCGCACCTATGGCATGGGCGAACGGGCTCGAAGCCTAAAAGTTGACGCCATAGAGGTCTTAAACGGGGGTACCAGTAAAGATGGCAACGCAAAAGCCAAAGAATTCGCCAAAGAACTCGGTTTACCCGGAACCGCAGGCAGCGATGCACACCAAGTCTCCGAGTTGTTTAGTGTTTGCACGCAGGTTGAGGCTTCGATGAATGTAGATTCGGTTTTGGCGGCGATAAAGAAAGGCGTGGTGTCAGCACAGTTACCAAAACAATCAATTCATTTCTAAGGCCGATTTTAAGATGTTTCCTTACTGTGACTTTAACCGTCCCTAAGAGCAAAAATCATCGTTTCTATTAGTGATTTTTAGCTAATTTAATTTGCGTTTGTTACTTTTTATAGGGGGAGGGGAGGTCCCTCTGAGGTAGGTAGATCCTGCCAAGTAGACTCTTGATCCTTTACTCAAGGATGGGTACTCAACGCTAACCTATCAGTTTGAGACTTAGTCAAGAAACCCGGACTAAGTTTAGTCAAGAAACGTTGACAAGAACGCTTTAATCGCCAACAATGCAACCGTTTTGTTGTAGGTGTCCACCGTGAGTAAGCTCCAAGTGTTATTGTTTGTCGTGGTATTTGCACTGTCAAGTTTGATTATTTTACAAACCATACCCTCTTTCGGTGTTGCCGAATCTTATATTTTAGTCCAGCAGAGCATGGCTTCTTCAACGCCCATCCAGTGGGTTTCGGTGAATAATGCCTGGTTGGGTTTGGGCTGGGCTGAACTTGCCGTAATTGTGCTGGTTTGCGTTATTGCGGTTTGCCTAGTTGTTCTTGTGGTGTATCGATTTAGGAAACACAGAACCGCTTAACTGAGGTATTGTATGGTTTGAGTTAGTTTTTCTGCCGCAAGATTGGTTATATGGGCGGATGGGTTTTTTGGGTTTTTATAATTGAGCTTAGTCAAGGAAGTTTGACGAAAACCCTTTTAACGCTAAAAATGAAGCATGACTCGATGGAAGAATAAGAGCTTGCCACACCTTCAATCTTTCAAAACCAAAAACTGGGAGGGCAATACTCTCAGAGCCCAGATTTTCCTTCTCACTTTGATGGCACTGCTCACCATAACCACGGCAGCGCCCGCTTTGGGTGGGAACCCAGTTTACATTGAAAAAGTGCCCCTAGAATATGGCTACATCAAAGCCGACGGCACAATAGAACCATCAACCCTACCTATTGAGCGCCAAGGAAACCTCTATACACTCAAAGCAGACCTCACCAACACGTCACTAACAATCATGAAAAACGACGCCATCTTTGATGGTAACGAATTCACTTTGGCGCTTTCCCAAGGCATTTGGGATTATGGCAACTCTGCTAATGCGCGGATCATAGTTCAACAATGTCACAATGTAATCGTGCAAAATATCCAATTCAAAAACTGTGGTTTAGCGATTGACATAGACGCGTCATCGAGAGTCACAATCTTGGGAAACAACTTTGAAGCAGGGTCTACAGGCGTCTGGGTTGATTCTGAATCCCCTTATTGCAACATTATAGGGAACATTTTTAACAACGTACATACGGCAATTCAGGGATATGGTAGCGTCAAATACCTAAACGTTGCCTACAACAACATATCAAAAGGCACTTTCGCATGTACCTTCAGCGGTGAGTTAGCTTACTCAAACGTTACCAGAAATAACGTAGAGTACACTTGGTATGGCATCTACCTTTCTGGTCTCTACGCTTGGGAAGGTCATGACAACACTTTTTCCGAAAACAACTTCATCAGCAACGGTGTGGGCGGGATAATTGTCGCAGCTCTTTGGCCTAATGAAAACAACACCTACACCGACAAAGTTTACCGCAACTATTTCAGAGACAACGGCTTTGGAAATAGCCAGATCAGCGATAAAATACTCTACAAAGACAGCGACATAAACCAATCACCACAAACAACGCCCTTGTTCAACAACATCCAGATACAACTCTATCGCGAACCAACCAGTCAACCCTTCAACCTTAACGAGTACCTCTATAAGACGACCCCGCCGAGAATAACTGTTCAATCGCCAACAACTCAAACATACAATACATCCGTAGTCTCTTTGGTCTTCGCAGTGGAAAAACCGGTTAGCACGACAACCTACAGTCTAGACGGTCAAGAACCAATAACATTCACAGGCAACATAACTCTTAGCTTGTCAAACGGTGCCCACAACATCATAATATATACTACCGACACTTTCGGAAACAAAGGCACATCCCAAACAATCAACTTCGATGTTGAGGCGCCTTTCCCCAACATACCGATTGTGCCTCTTGCCACTGCTTGTGCTGGAGGCGTTCTTGCCGCGGGTGCTGCTTTGCTTTTCTGCTTCAAAAAACACAAACAAAACGATCTTAAGGTCTCAGAAAAGGCAATGGCCTGATTGGTAAAATATGAAAAAATGGTGAGTACGCTGGAATTACCCTCAAACGGGGTTAAATCCAAACTTGGAAGTTCTTAATAAAACGTGGTCTTGGGACAAAAGCAAGGACGTAAAAAACTCCACCAATGAATGGGTTTATACTTGAATTATTCACCTTTTAAAAAAACGCCTGGATTAAGAAATTGTAATCACTTCAGCAGTGCTTTTCAGAAGGCATCGAAAAACTGGTAACTTAAAGCAATGACCTTTTCCAGCGATGAGGTGTATACCCACCCTTTATCTTTGGTCAAGAAAGCTGACGATATGTTCTACTTTTAGCTCAAACTTAGTAAAGAAAGTTTAACGAATAGCCTTTTATCAACGCCAAAAGCTAAAAGAACTAACTTACGAGATTAAATGAGTGAGTTGTATGAATAAACTATCCGTTGCCTGTATTCTCTTGCTGTTGACCTCGGCTTCGCTCATTTCAGCCATCGTACAGGCAGAATCAATATCAACTACAGATACCTTTGCGATACCTGCCCTCAATAGCCAAATCAAGTTTGCAACCGAAGTTAACTATACCTCAGCAGACCTTAAAGGAAGCACCTGGTACTTCACGGGGTTACATGCAGACGGAAAAGGGGGATACCCGATAAATGGGCACTTGCATATCTCCGCTCAGAACTGCAATGTATCTATTAATTATCTTCAGTCATGGTCACAACCTGAGATAGGTTCTGTGGGGTTACAGTGGATAAAGTATAGCGTTGTAGGTGCTGGAACTCAAACGTTGGATGCAAACGACCTTTTCCCCAACTCTGATAGATGGACTCAATGGACTGTAATTATAAACGGCAATGATTCGCAAATGGGTGAATCGTGGAATTACACCGATAATAAGCAATTGGTAATCCACACAGAGAAGGCATCCTCAAACGTGCAGATAAACGTTCAACATACAGCGGAAAGCTCTGACACAGCCCCTCTACCATCTCCTGTACCAGCAAACGTAAACTTTACTAGCAAAGACTATTTCTTGATACCTGCGAGTGATGCAACAATCAACTTCGCAGTCGATGGTTCATATGATCAAGCGGATCTAAACAACGATTCATGGGAATTCACCAACCTAACTCTAAGCACCTATGCAATAAACGCTGGGAACTTCGTACCAAATGTAACCGGACGAAACGTACTACCATACATCCTTCAAGCTGGTTATCCAGCAGACCTCGGAGTATCCGCTCAAGAATGCAATCTCACAATCACCGGCGTTACTCCTCGGACTTGGCACTCCCATGAACCAGGCATAAACTACACTGTTCAAGGGATTGGTAACCAGATATTCACTTTTCCATTCAAACTTGCCAAATTTAACTGGACTATAACCATTGATGGTATTCAAAAACAGAATGGGGATGGATGGTTCATCATTGACGACTATCAAATAAAAATAGTAAATGCCACACAACAAGTTGAAATCGACGCAATAGTTTTGCCGAGCTATTTTATACCCGTTATCCCTTTTTCCTTCTATCTCCCAGTTATTTTTAGTATAATTATAATTGGAATAGCACTCGCTGTGGGATCGGCAGCTTTGATTCTTCACAGAAGAAAGAGAAAACAGCTGTAGTAAGAAGCCTCTGGTGTTGTACATCATCGTTTGCTTGGTATCGGACACCGTCATTCGAACCAAATACTTTGTTTTTTCTCTGTGAGTTTAGGGCTATCGATGACGATCGGGCAGATCAGCAAGCGTGTGTATCTACTATATCTGTTGTTGCTTTGACTGAAGGTTTGGGGCTGTTGGAGATGCAAGCGGATGCATGAACGTATAGACGCGATTTTAGCAATTAGCCCTCATAGGAGAGGGAGATCACTGAGAGCAGCAAACACCTTTTCCTTGCCAACTATTGCAAACTTGATCACTGCAAACGCATACGCAATTCATGTTACACCTAACACGCAGCCAGTCAACACCAGCACCAACGCAACACATGCATACAAGAGACAATGCTAAAGCTGCAAACGTCCGGCCTATAAATAAGGGAGGGGGTACCTGTGCAGAGCAACTAAGGTGACGCTTGATTTTCTTCGAGTAGCTTTTTTGTGCTCCACAATTACTTTGACCAACTACAACCTCAAAAGCCAAGCCATATAGCGTATGCAAGTCAAGCAAACAACCGAAATTCAATACATTTTTAAAACACTGCAAGCTCCTTTTTAATCGAACTATAACACGCAAGGACTGGTTTGTTTGCAGATTGGATTTTTGGGCGGAGCAAGAGAAGTAGGCAGATTGGGCATCAGCGTTAAGTCAGCTAAAAGCCAAGTCATCATCGATTATGGTGTGATGTTGGATAATGAGCCTGGTTTCCCGATGCATGTTCCGCCAAAAGAAGTCGATGGCCTCATCCTCACACACAGCCACCTTGACCATTCAGGTGCATTGCCGATCTTTTACATCAACGACAACATTCCCCTCTACACAAACAAACTCAACCTTGAATTATCCCAACTACTCATCCAAGACTTCATCCACCTCTCTGGCTACTACATACCCTTCGAGTACCTCGAACTTAAAACCATGATGAAAAGCAACCACCACCTCGAATTCGGAGAAACAACCACCATCGGCGACATGAAACTCACACTCGTCAACGCCGGCCACACACCCGGAAGCGCCTCAGTACTCCTCGAAGCAGACGGCAAACGCTTCCTCTACACAGGCGACTTCAACACAGAAGAATCCAAACTTTTAGCCGGTGCATCGATGGATTACGGCGACCTCGACGCAGTAGTCATCGAATCCACATACGCCGATTCTGACCACACCGAACGAGTCGAACTCGAACGCCAATTCGTAGAAGCCTGCAACGCCGTCGTCGAAGTCGGCGGAACCGTACTCATCCCCTCATTCGGAGTAGGCCGAGCACAAGAAATGGCCTGCATCCTAGCCGCCAACCACTTCGAACACCCCATAGTCCTCGACGGCATGGCAAGAGAAGCCAGCCGAGTCATCATGAACCAAAAAGAATTCCTCAAAGACCCCAAACTATTCATGAACGCCATGCACAACTGCGATTGGGTCGAAGGCTGGCGGGACAGAAGAAGAGCACTCAAAAACCCATGCGCAATCATATCAACCGCAGGCATGCTCAAAGGCGGCCCAGCAGCATTCTACCTCTCCAAACTGGGCAAAAAAGCCATAAACGCCGTCTTTTTAGTAAGCTACCAAATCCCAGGCACCCCCGGCAGAGAACTCATGGAAAAAGGCGTCTGCACCATAGATGGCAAAGTCCAAAAAATCAAAGCAGCATACCGACACTTCGACTTCTCAAGCCATTGCGGAGCCTCCCAACTAAAGGCTGCCTTAACAAAACTCGGCGGGAAACCCAAAGTCTTCATGGTCCACGGCGCCGAAGGCAACTGCGAATTATTCGCTGACTGGGCACAAAAAGAATTGGGCTTAGATGCGATTGCTCCTCGAACAGGCGAAACTTACCAGGTTTAGGCGTTGCTATGAGAATCGGTGTTTTAGGCGTTGGAAAAGTGGAGCCCGAAATTTTAGCTCAAACGGCACATAGCTTAACAGAGATTTTTCCCGACACTACCTGCGAAGTAATCGGCGATGTTTTAGCTCTGCCAGCGCCTGCTTTCGATAAAAAGCGGGGTCAATATAATTCAACCATGATACTAAATGATGTGCGGTCTTTTGCTGTCCACAGATTAGAGTACGATCGCATTTTAGGTATGTTGGATGTTGATATTTTCGCTTCTGGGCTGAACTATGTCTTTGGCGAAGCATACGTGCCCGGAAAAGCAGGGTTGATTTCGCTCTGGCGCCTAAAACCGGAATTTTACGGTGAAGCAGCCGATGGGGGAGCGCTTGAACTGCGAGTGCTAAAAGAAGCCGTTCATGAACTAGGCCACACTTTGGGGTTGGCGCATTGCCCAAAAAGTTACTGTGTCATGCATTTTTCCAATTCCATCTTTGAGGTAGATAAAAAACAAAGCTTATTCTGTGACCAATGCTATCTAAATGCCTCAATAGCCATAACTAAATTAGGGCAACAACCATGACCGAGCAACAGAATCCCCGAGAGCAACCGAAAAAACCTGCGCCGACACCGGAGGATAAGTTCAAGTTTGAACTCATCTACCTCTTACCCATACTCGCAAGCATGCTCTTCGGATTAGCCTGCTCAGTCGTGTTGTTTCCACAAGCTGTACCGCCCACACAAGTCACACCCATCACGCCTGGTACACCCGGCGCCGACTGGGGCAATGCAATCTACTTCGTAGTGCTCATAGCGATTAGTGCGACTGTTTTCTATTTCCTGCTTAAACGCAAAAGTAAGCGGATAATCAAAGGCTTAGTCATACTCGCATTAACCACCGCCGCCCTGCTGCTGTCGCTGGTTTATTTGATTGCATTAGCTGATTATTTGCCGATAATTGCTGATTGGTTGATTATTATTCCTCTGTCACTTGCGTTTACGGTGCTCTTCGATTTAGCCATATTCCGTTTTGGAAGTATCGCCCGTAACGTTGCGGTCATTTTGATGGGCGGCGCTTTAGGAATGTACTTTGGCTATAACATTGCTAGCCTTTCGCTTTGGAGTGCAGTGTTGATTTTGCTTTTCTTGGCTGTTTATGACGTGTTTGCGGTGTATAAGGGTCCGGTGGGAAAGATTGCTGAGTCAGGCCTTGATCAACTGCAGGGGTTAAGCTTTGGCTTTAAAGATATTCAGATGGGCTTGGGCGATTTGGTATTTTACTCTATGTTGACGGGCGCGATGATTTTCGGTTTCCCATCTTCACTTATCCCAGTCGTAGCATCAATCATTGGCATTACAGCTGGTTCGATTGTGACGTTCTTTATGCTTGAAAAAAGAGGCATCTTCCCCGGTTTACCGTTCCCAATCGTACTGGGATTAGCGGCCGGTTTCTTAACTGCCATAGCGTTGGGTTTGCCTATTCCGGGGATATTCTAAGTGCAATCCCTGCTTTCTACGTGAAGGAAACGTTAAAAGCACAGTTAGGTTTCACTAGAACCTGTGATTTTAATGGGCACATCCCAAGTGGCTATTGTCAAGGGCGAACGCGGCTATGAACCCGTGTATAGGGCGCTGGATTTAATCGATTACAAATCAGCATTAGCTGGCTACAGTAGGGCTCTCATAAAAGTCAATTTTATCACCACTATGACATGGGATACTGGTGCCACAACCGACCCCATCGTAGTCGAAGCCATCATACATCGCCTAAAAGATTTGCCACTTGAAGTCATCGTTGTTGAGTCGGATGCAAGCATGACAAACGCCACCAAAGCCTTCGACGCCACAGGCATGGCGGAAATGTGCAACCGCAACGGCATAAAATACCTCAACCTACGCCACGTCGAAGACAAAATCAAAATCACAATCCCAAACGGCGACGCCCTAAAAGACATAACCGTACCCCGCCTCGTAGCGGAATCCGCAATCATAAGCGCCGCCAAAATGAAAACCCACATGGCAACCAAAGTCACACTGGGCATGAAAAACATGTTCGGATTGCTGCCTGACAAGATGAAATTCAAATTCCACGCCAAGGGCATAAGCAAAGTCATAGTTGACATAAACACCGTGCTAAAACCCCAATTGACCGTAATAGACGGTTTTGTGGCGATGGAGGGCAAAGGACCCACCGACGGTTCACCCGTCAACATGAACTTGATAGTTGCCGGCAAAGATGCGGTGGCAACTGATTCAACCTGCGCAAGGGTCATGGGTATTGACCCGCATGAAATCAGCCACATAAGAACCGCTCACCAGAAAGGTTTGGGTAATATTGATGATATCGAAGTTTTGGGCTCCAGAATTGAGGATGTTAGGCGGGTATTCAAAAGAAACTAATCTGGTTGGGTTTGCAGGCGTTTGTTGCATTGCAGGTCCTACTCCCGCCCCTATCATCAGTAGATTAAAAGTTACGCTACAACCAACCTGTAACCCCGCATAAACGCAGAAGCAAAAGTATACTCCACGGTCAGCCAAGCCCATTAGGCTGTAACTTGTTGTTAGAGCCGCACTTGCCATACCAAGTACTTTTTTTTCTTTGTGAGGACGGTTTGTGCTGGAGTTTTCCCATCCCATGTGTGGGTTGTGGGGGTGGTTGGTTTTTTGGTTTGGGCTGTTTTTGTGTTAGCGTTGGGATGGGTTAAGAGGTTTTTTTGTCCCATCCGTTATGTTGAGCTATGTTGGGTGGGATGGGATGAGGATGGGGAAGTATGTTGCGCGTTAGCTGTTTTATTGTTGTTTCTTTGTGTGCTGCAACCGGTGTGGGGGCGTAGTTGCAGTTGCAGCAGTAGCAACTACTAACTTGCTTTTTATCCACCGCAGAAAACGAAAGGGGTTTTGTCTTAGAAGATAAATAGGGAAAATTGTTTGGTCATCTTCTTGCAAGATAGACCAACAAAGGCGTGCTTTTTTTGTTTTATGGTTTGTTAATAGTCGTCAATAGAAAAGAGCTAAATTTCTACGGAAGCCCGTTCTTCTTCAAGAGAAGAACAACAAACCGATTGCAACGCGATGAAATATTTAAAATAAAAGTAAAAACCCAACAACCGCTAAACTAATAATAAAGTGGGGTAGACTTTCCCCAAACAAACTATTTTTTGGCTAATTCGTCAAGGATCTCTTTTGCGCGGTCAACGCGGACTTTGCGTTCCTTAACCATCTGCACTGCAACCGCCTCAATTTGGTCGCCTTTAGCGCCTGCTGTAACCGCGATGTTTCTTGCGTGCAGTGACATGTGGCCGCGTTGGATGCCTTCGCTTGAGAGTGCTCGCAGTGCAGCAAGGTTCTGTGCTAAGCCCACTGCGGCTAAGACTTCGCCGAATTCATTAGCGCTTTTTACCGCCAAGATTTTCATGGCAATGCGTGCGATAGGGTGGGTTTTAACTGCGCCGCCGATTAAGCCAACCGCCATGGGCAACTCGATGGAGCCTTCCAAGTCGCCCGCTGCGTTTTTGGTCCATTTCGAAAAAGTTGAGTAGGGGCCGTTGAGGGCTGCGTAGGCGTGTCCGCCGGCTTCGATGGCGCGGTGGTCGTTGCCTGTGGCTAATACGACTGCGATTATGCCGTTCATGGCGCCTTTGTTGTGGGTGGCTGCGCGATATGGGTCGGCTGCTGCGAAAGCGGATGCGTACGCGATGCCTTCGACAACAGCTTCGCCGCCCAAGGCTTCTTTTGGCACGGTGCAGGTTGCTTTTGCGAGGCGTTTAACCGCCAAGTTTGAGATAATGCGTAAATAAACGTGTCCGCCGGTGAGTTCTTCAATCATTGGGGCGACTGCTTCTGCCATCGTGTTCACTGCGTTGGCGCCCATGGCGTCTCGGCAGTCAACGAAGAGATGAACAATAACCATCTGTCCCATTGTAGTGTCGATGACTCGGGCATCGAGGTCTTTTGCGCCGCCGCCAAACGAGTTTAGGATTGGGTCTTGCTCGTTAGCCTTCTTTAATATGGCTGCTTTTGCGTCGAGTACTGCTTTTTTTGCAGCTTCAGCGTTTTCCAGTTTAACCACTTGGATTTGACCGATCATAACGGGGGTGGTGCTGCTGGTTTTGAAGCCGCCGCCTTCCCGCACCATCTTGGCTGCGTTGCTTGCTGCTGCGATGACGCTGGGTTCCTCTGTTGCCATTGGGATAAGGTAGTCTTTGCCGTTGATTTGGAAGTTAACAGCGATACCCATGGGTTCAGGGAAAACGCCGATGACGTTTTCCACCATGTGGTCTGCGACGTCAAGGGGTAATGAGCAGGATTGCGCTAGAAGCCCTGTTTCTTCCGGTGTTAAACCGGCTAAATCTGAAATGATTGCCAACCGTTCTTTAGGTGGCAGTTTGTAGAAGCCTGAAATAACTGATGTCTTAGCCATACATCATTCACTTTACAGTGTTGAGTGTTTGATTTTTAGCTTTTAAACCTTAACCAACGATGAGCTTGAAATGTTGGGATTAGAGGGTTGTTTGTGGTGAGCTTCGGGGCATAGCAACCGCGGAAACGCCGAGGCGCTTACAAAGTTCCTTGGCCAATGCGTCGCCGTTGCTTCGGAAGTTGTCAGTTATTACTTGCTTAGCATGGGTCTGTTTAACGTATTCAATTAGGCCATCAAAATCAGAGTGATCGCTAAGCGCGACTAAGTATTCGCGGTCGCCGATTTGTCGACAGGGCTTCTGGAATTCCCAGCCGCTCACACAAATCCGTGCATTGTGCAACCCCACATGCTGCCGCTGATTCATATGATAGAAAGCAACACAGGGCAAGTTGCCATCTAAGAGTTCATGACCTTCCTTATCCGTAGAAAGAGAAATCGGACCCAATTTCATGCCATGATTCTCGCAAACTTTGGTAACTTCATGCACGCGGTCAGGCATGACAAAGGGCACCTGCACGTCTGCGTCACGGAGGATTTGCATGACTTCCTGAAGTTTGCCATGGTAACCAAACATGTAGACGGTGCCGCCTCGGAGGCGCTTCTCAACCATTTCCACCAGCAGTTCACGCACGTTTACGTCGAAGTTGCGTCTGCATGATGGGCTGCCATATGTGGCTTCAACAACTAAAACATCGCAATCCACAGCTTTGGTGCCTTCAACACGGAAGTCGCCTGACCATGCGATGCGTATGCCGCCTGCATCTTCGACGAGCACTTGGCATGCTCCTAAAATGTGGTCGGCTTTTAAGCAGCGTGATTTTTTCGTCGCCATACTTCAAAACTTTGCCGTACTCAAGTGTGTGGACTGATTCGTTGTCGAGGTTGAGTTTATCGTCTAATGTTATGGCTAAGTCGCGGGTGGCTTTGGTCATGATTACTTTTTCGCAGCATTTGACGCTTTTACGCAACCCATACAGGTGGTCTGCGTGAGCATGAGTAACAATACGAATGGGCCGCTTATCAAACGCGTCGCAGGCGACACTATCACCTAACAAGATTGCGCCATTCTTAGTTACCAGTGCCCGCTCCGCCAACGCTAAACCTTCAAGTTATTTTCTTTCAGATTTTTCTGCTAGCCACTCAACAAGCTGCTGAGGATTATCTGTCTCTATCGTGAAACGAATTGGTCCCAAGGGTGATTCGGAGGTTTCTTCTGAGAAAGAAACGTGCCCTGCAAATGCCACTTGCTTGTTTAGATAGAATTTTATTGTGTTTCCACGGGTTGCTTTCAGCAGTAGTCGTCTTGAGGCGTCGCGGACGCGGTCGTTGGCCATTATGTTGCGTAGTTTAGTTAGGGAATCTTGCCCTTTTGCTTCAGCATATAGAGTGCTGCCTCTTTGCTCTGGCTTAACCGTGATTGTGGCGTTGCCCAGTACGTTGTTTATTGCTGCTCTAACTTTTTCTTCGTCTTCAGTGGGGTTAACTTCTGTTTCAACCAAAACTGTTACTTCAAGCATTTCTCTTCAATCCTGCCAAAATTCTCTCGCACCAAGGCTTTGAAGCCTTCAATGCTGTTATCGTTAACTATTATCTTCTCAGCCATCGCTATAACATTTCCCAAACCCACACCCAACTCGCGCATGTCGCGTTCATGGAAGACTTCATAGTTTGGTGGGTCGTCGCTTCTGCCCCGTAGTTTCAAGCGCTCAAAGCGGATTTCAGGTGGGGCATGCACTGCAACAAGGGTGAAGCTGCTTGAAGTGTTCTTTGAATATGTCTGCTTCGTAGAGGCTGCGCAAGCCGTCGATGATGACGCGGTTGCTGGGTTGTCCTCAATTTTGGGGATGCATTTTTTGGCGATAACATAGTTGCCTTCTTGCGCCCGCAGCTCAAGCATCACTTTGCCGACGTTTTGGGGGGTTGGTTCTAAGCCGCGTAGTCGGGTTTGTTCCCGCACGACATCGCCCATTGCTACGATGCTATAACCCAATTCGTGTGCGGTCTCCACAACTAAGGATTTACCGGAGCCAGGCATTCCGCCTAAGCCAACAACAAGTTTACTAGCGACCACTGTAGATAACCCTTTTTTTGGTTGTATAGCTGACGCCTACATTAAAAAGCATTTACGTCTGTAGTTTTTCGTTTATTAATCGGGGTTTCTTAGCGGTGGACATTGCGGTTCTTTGTGGTCGTTGACCTAATCGGAGTACCAGCGATAGCAATACGTTTAGGACGCCTAAACCAAGAAGCACCAAACTTCTCAATCACTAATTGGTAGCCGCCCAGCAATGCAACCTTAAGCTCTTCCGGAGTAGTAACAGCCAGATACTCGTATTCTGTTTCAGTCTTAAAGCTCAGTTTCCAGATGTTAACGTATTTCATTGCATTCTCGACACTTTTTAAGCCCAGCAACTTCATGACCGTAATAGGGTTGCCATTTCGATAACTCAGCAATCCGTGTACCCGCCCCAATGTCTAAAACATCCGCAATTCAATATAGTTGATTCTTTTCATTGTGAGTAGTTGCAGCAACTTGCGTTTTCTCAACTGACAAAATGCATATTCCATACCCGGTGGTCTTGTTGCAATCAAAGACACGCTATCGAATTTCGCAGGCAAAACATTAAGCATAGCAATTCAACTTTTTTTGAGACTTCAAAAGATAATGGCCTATGGTTTTTTACCGGATGTCTAATCGTAATCCAAATTTCCACAGCTACGTCAGTGTCCCACTCAATCGGCGAATGCTTCACCTGGATCAGTAAACGTCTCTTTAAGCGTCTGGTAGTGGCCGCCATCCGTTTACTTTTTGCAGCAGCAGCAATCAATTGATCCAAGCTCTGTTTCCTCTGGGATAAACGGAATTATTTCATTCTGTTTTGTAGCCCACACCGTTCTTTGGTCGTTCCCAAGTCATCTTTTGCATTTTAAGAAAAGCTTCATAGGAATAAGACAATGCAGCATCTTCATACCCTGTCACTGACTTTATGAGCCCCGATTTCGACTTTAACATCTTCAGGGTCCATCAAGTTAGCACCGAGATAAGCCACCAGCATTTTCAAGATTATCAGCATAATGATTTGCTTTGTCTCCTTCTTTCTCTAGCCAGCCCTCGAAAACCTTAAACAAAGCGCTCTGGTTTCTTCAGTGGTTTCTCCCGTGCCGCACTCGTTTACCAAGCCGGCAAGTGCAAATTTTTCGCTCCTTCAGCGCATATTTGGCAAGAACTAGTTTAAGGTGGGAAGTTGCTTTTTAAAGGCTTGTTCGAAAAACGTTGTCCACAGCGCGTGCAAAGCCAACGTTGAGTTGTTGAACTATCCTCATTATAACGTAGGCCATCTCGGTAGATTTTGCCTGTTTGGCAGCCGTCTGGGCAAGGTGGGGATTTGGGATATGGTGCCGGTGTCCTCGTCTGAGGGCAACTTACAGGATTTGGAACCGACTTGAATGCCAAATATACCTTGGGGAGAAGGTGCGTTTGATGTAAGCTCAGCCATTCCCTCCCCCCTGCACCCGTACTATGACTGGGTAGATTCCAAATCAGAAATTGCAAGTGCATCGCATAGCTTGGAAAATGCCTGCAGTGCTCTTGTCTGCTTTTTTGGTCAGAAATCAGTATAATTCTTGACCGTAGCAGTTCAAGCTCAATTTTCAGGTTCAAGCCTTCAAGTCAACTGCAACCTTTGTTCATGGTCACTAAGTACAGCGTTAACATTGTTTCAACGGCCCCTAAATCAGCGATGATTTCCTGAACGGCCACTTTTTTGGCATCCAACAGTTTCACCATAGACTTTTACATGGGCAGCTGGGGTTAAGAAAATTCTGTACTCACCAAAGTATACTATACTTTGCTGGCTCAACCAAAGTCATCTCTGTCAAAACGGACATATCGTTTGCTAATTTTCTGAGCGTGTATCCTCAATGAAAAGTACTAAGGCAGCTAATGCTGTGGTTAATGTTTGGTCCGATGCTTGCTTGATAAACTGGTCTGGATTAACTGCTTTTGTATAGAAGGCGGCTTTAGCTCTGATAGTTGGTTGATAAAGCGTAGCCTGAGAACCTGCTTGGGTTCCTCTGCTGCCGGCAGTCTCTAAGTAGTCCTGCTGCATCAGTGCTCGCACTCTTCGGTTGACATTTGTATATTTAGTGTGTTTGAACCCCTTTTGTTGTTTAACTTGTTTTGTTATATCATAAACAACCAAGGGACTATCTTGGAAAAGAGTTAGCAGTATAGCACGATTTAGTTTTGCTTCTATGCCTTTAAAAACAGAAAGCTTGACTGAGTTGGCTTTTACTTTTTTATTTATACTGCTTTCATGTGGTTGAGGATGATTTGCAGAATTTGTCCTTGCCGCCATTAAGAACAGAATTGGCATAAATCTTGAAATTAACTGATCCAATGGAGGAGAATATCTGAAATTAAGATTTGACGTGTGAGCGGCTGTTTCCAGAACTATGGGGTAGGATAGCAAAATGCACACAACCAAGACGGCTATAGCTATCCCCCAGATTTGTCCCCACCCCTCCATGGAGTACACCCCTACTCTGCATCCGTTGTATGAGATTGCCAATAAAAGATTAACTGAAAGCGCCTTTAGAAATCAATTAGTACAACAATTCTGCAGTAAATTTGTTTAATATTATTATTTTATTTGCAATTTTTGTATAGTCAGAAACAGAATAGTTAGAAACAGAATCTGAATGTGAAACTGCATAACAATAGGGAATAATGCGTTCACAAACAAGAAATAGGTACCCGCGACATTTTCAACTTTGAAATCACCCATTAACCCAACTGATGCTTGTTTGTTTTTGTTCCTTTACTGCCTCAAAAACGGTTTTAGTTCGACTCCGCGATAGGTTATTATCGGTTGTTCCGTAAAACTTCAGGCGGTTAGATTCGTGTTTTTATATCAAACTTTGCTAAGAGGAGAATAATAATGCGATGGCTAGTTGCTTGCCCTTTCTGTTAGCTGGATTGATGGTTCTTTGTCGAGTGTTGGGTTGTAGCTGACGCGTAGGATTCCATGTTGCTGCAATTTTCCAAGCAGATTGACTACATTGGCTCCGGTTACAAGCGGTTTTATCTTGGAGAGCTTAATACCTTGGGCAATCGCTTTAATGTCCTCTATATCAGTGATGTTTGCCTCAAAGAGGCCTGTCTCTTAATTCGGCTTTTATCACTGCCTATTCTCCTGATCTTTTGCTTTAATTTCTTTGATCTGAAGTTCTAATTGTCGGATTCTCTTTTGCTGTCCTAATAGGATGCTCATTGCCATTGGCTCAAAGAGAATCGGCTTACAAGCGTTACCCCCAGCCAACGCATTAGTACGGCACATATCCATCATCTCATCAAAAGCCTGCTTCTCCCCATCACTCGGCAGAGCATTTCGGAAAGCTTTTCCAGCGGGCAATTTCATCTTCAATAGCTATACGATAAGATGGAACAGTCTTACCCATGCTTGCTAAGCCTCCAAACAATCTGAACTCGTTATCATTAGACTATCACCTTGGAACTCAAGCATTCAGAGGAAATTTGCATTTAAAACGCATTCAAAACGACTATACGTATTAGTGGAGAGTAAAGGTGAAACTGAAAATTTTAGAGTCTAATTGAATTCAACGCAAATATGGGATGCGAAAAAGTTTGTAGCTTTTCAGTGATTGTTGCTACACGCCGTGACAACCTAGTCTTATATTCAATCAAAGGGTAACTTGCTGACAAGAGCACACCCAGAGTTGGGCGGTTTGGCAGCTAACAAGAAATAAGCATGTATGTGCCCTCTCTCTTCTGCCTTATCGATGTTAGCACACGGCTAAGCCGACCCAACCCCCACTTTTCCCCTTGAACCACATTGTTGCAGTGCTATTGCAGTCACATCTTTATTTATCATTCAAGGCGGACATAATGTATTAAGTGAAAAGTTGGCTTAGACGCAGGTGCTTTCCCCTCTCTCTTCCTGATCCTTTTGCCTACGCTTAGGCCAACTTTCTCTCTCTTCCAACCCAACCATTATTTTGATAATATATATCGCATATGGCGCCTTAGCGTTCATGCATTGACAGGGCTAAAAGCCCTTACTTGGATATCTTTTGAAAATTAATAATTAAAAAAATTGGTTACTTAGCCAATCACAAGGTTTTTAGATTCAATTGCTCTGTTCACTAGTGTGCAAGTGGTGCTTTTTTGGATAGAAAAGAAGCTGTACAAGTTTTAAAGGAGATTTATGAAGCCTGTGAGACAATAGATGAGTCATGGGTCGCTTTAATGCCGCCTGACGCGGATGGAGTCATAGCTGAGGGTTACCAACTTCACATAAAAACAAAAATTAATGAACTCGACAAAAATTGTATTGAAAGCATCCTTCGTAAGTATGGTTTAGAGTTAAGAGAAGTTAGTGATACGGCAATTATCTATAGACCAATTAGGTCATCGTAAGGTTTTGCTATTCTACACCAAAATGGTTAGGACTCTAAATGTTCGTAAGTGTTTGGGGTTGCATAATGCAGTACACTCAATGGCTATTTTTTTATGCAAGTAGAGTTATCAAGTATTCGCCTAAACGATAGCATTTTTTATTGGGATTTCGAAGACTCGTATTCTTTGTTTTATTTGGAATTAGATCGAGTCCAACAAGGACCTGCTGTTTGTTTACCATGTCGCCGATTATCCCTCTTAGCGGCGGAGGCAGCTCCCTTATGAGGGTTGGTGAAGCGAATATATTTTGTATGCTGGCGATTTTGGGGTTCTGACGAATGTCGATAACTTCAAGCTCATATCGTCCTTCAAGACATTCTTTGCAGATATTTTTTATATTCTCAATGGCTCTAATAGATTTAGAACTCATACCTGAAACATACAAACGCAGTGTATACTTCTCTTTACCCCTTGCCTGCATATCTTTCTCGTATTCGACGGTAGAAGGGAATTCCTCTTTGGTACTCACAAAAATCCTCTATATATTACTTAATTTTTGGAAGATTTAAAGTCCTTCATTTTTTCTATCTGGCGCATTTCGGTGGCGAACTAAACAGTCTTACTCCCAACAAGCAAACTCGGCTTTCATCCGTTAATTTAGTGGCTGTTTTTTCTTGCGCAGTAAAAGTTGCCGTTTATCCGCTTAAACGCTGGGCATTTTCCGTCATGGCAATGCTCAAGCCATTGGCAGGGCAAGTTAACTTCATGGATTCTTGGCATGTACTCTCGACTGTCTAAAACTTCAAGTTTAAGTTCAAATAAGTCTTGAGAAACGGTTTCCATCATAACACCTGAAACTACTCATTTCTAAAATTATTTTTAACGATTTGTTGGAGTAACCAGACAACAACAAAGCACATCTCATGATAAAGTTCTAAAAGGTCAGCTCATGGACTTAAAATTAAGAGCTCCAAGATTTTACACCCTAAAAGTAGACAAACCACCAAAGGAATGCAAACTTGACCAAATAGAACTTAGCTAACTTGAATATTTTTAATGACGTATAATAAAGTCAAACTAAACATCAAATTGGTACCGCTTTAACCGCTTGGCAACCCGCCTGTCCCTTTCTTTCTTTTCGGACCAGCCAATAAAATCATCGCTATCCTGGTAAGACGCCACTTAAATTTTTTACTAAAACCCAAAAAATCAACTCCAAATAGACTTACCGATAAGATTCTAACCTATTAATACCAATGTGACTGTTATCAAACGGTAACACAACATTTTTTCCTTGAAAAGTCAAGGAGTGTGGAGCCAACCACGTCCATTCTTTTTAGGCTGTTGTCCAGCACTCTCTTCACCTTAGTATCACAAACAGTACGCTTGCTCTTTTGTGCGGGGTTAGTGATTTTTGTTTTTATGAACTTATTCCAACCGCCCACTTCAGGAGTCTGGTTGGATAAAACATTCCGGTTGCTCAACCCTATGCTGCTCCAGTATCTCCTTAAAATTTAGAGCCTTAAAATCTCTAGTGGCATGAATAACCGTACCTTGCTCCACACGTAACGAAGCATAATTCGCAACTGACACGCCTTCAGCTTTAACCTTATCGTTGAACCGCTCACTCCACATGAGTTTCCACTCACCTTTGAGTTCCTCAACTAACTTCTTTTGAGCCTCAAAACCACTCTCTTGGGGCTTGTAACCCATTGTTGTTTCGAATTTTTCGCCCATTTACCTAGTCGCCTCTAACTAAAGTATGAATTTAGGAATCGAAAGTTTGAAGTTACCAGCGCCTGCCATCCGTGTGGTCATCAATCGTAAGCGTCAAAGACTTAGTTACCCCAGCTACTTTCTTAATCCGTGATTTAGTTATATTTCTAATTTCATCAACAGATTCCGCTTTGATTTTTACTAAACAGTCATAGACTCCATATAGGGCATGCGCTTCTGCTACACCATCAACTTGTTTTAGATTTTCCAAGACATCATCTTGGGCATTCAAATCGGTGTTTACCAATACAACTGCAGATACCATTTTTTCAAACCTCGTTATTCCGCACTAAGCGCTAAAATCCTCAGTGAAGCCTGTGTTGTTACATAATTGATACTACAACCCATAACTTGGAGGCAAGCGCCGAGTATGGCTTCACGCGAGAAACATGCAGGGTCTTAATTGAATTTTTCAAGGAAATAACAATCCGACGAGATGGGGGCGCAACATGGGTAAAACCACTGATTGTCTGCGAAGTGCTCTATCAGTCAGTGCTCGGCAGCTACAAACTGCGCTTTCCCCGTTTTCACAGAATAAGGTTTGACAAGAAACCAAACGAATGCAGGTTAGACCAAATACTTTAGCTGAACAACAGAGGGATAAATTCACGAGAATTAGAATAGAGCGCACATAATCGGTGGGAATATGCTAAAGCCTTCGTTTGCAGAAATATGGAAAAGAATAATAGCATGTGAAAACGAGGAATTCAAAACAGCCTCTAATTTACCTTTCACCTATGAAATAAATGGCACCGATTTGTTTCCAATTGGAACTTAAAATAAAAATTTTGAAAGGCGGATTTTACCAAAGCCTATGAGTATGTCCCGATTAAAAGTCCAAGCGTTATCTCGAAACTCTAAAAGGATCTGAATACATTTGGGCAATTTTTCATGACGAGAAGATTTAAAAAAAGAATGGTGACATGGGGTTAACTGCCCCTTTCCTTAACAAGGAAGCAAAATTTAGTTCCCACTATAAGCCATAGCTTACTTCAAGAGCATCAAAGCCTACAGCGAGGATATTTACCTTTGCGAGGTTTTGTTAACGTTACTCCAGTAGCGTCAAGCGTCACATTAAAGTTTGTATTGAGTCTTATTAGAAGAACCGAATGCTGTATGAGCTTGTTTTATATCGCGTGAGCTAAAATAGATGTGTAGAGAATTTAGGTGTTCGTCACCCTCATATCTTACAGAGAAGCAAGTTTTTTTAGCAATTGACAAAAAGTCGTTTCTTGTTTGTGCAACGACAAATAAGTGACATATGCTTTCGCATTGAAAAATGAAAGGTGTTCGTGTAAACATCTTGTTTACTCTACGTTAACTGTAATTGCTTTTAGAAGTTATAATCCTTCCCACGGTTTTCCCATATGTTATTCATCTCGCCAAAGCTTCCCGATCCACCTTACGCAAAGCCCTCGCTAAATCGCTCCAACGGTTATTTCCTCCTCCAACACCCGATTCGAACCTTCAATGGAGCGTGCGTTTTATTTCAGTATGTTCAATTTCACCGTTATCTGAAAGAAAATAAAAATTTACTGCACCTGCAAGATTGCCGTATCGCCTTAACCACTCCTGGGGAACCCGTCTGTCCTTGCCGAACACAACAAACACTTTGGGTGCCCCTGTTTTTTCAAGCATCCAAACAAGCTCAGAAACAATCGACGCCCGAGCCGGCGGCAGCTTAGACGCCCCACCCATAGTCAAGCAAACTAAATCACCCACAATCCGATAATCCTCAGAAACCAAATCAAACAGTTTAGCCCACCCCTCCCTCTTACGGTGCCTAAGCGGTACACCATTAGTATGCGCTCATGGCTTCTCTGGCAAGGTCTTCAAATGATTTGGACGTATCTTTTCCACTCTGTCTGCGGGGCTAAATCTGTTTTTTGGAAAATAATTATTGACTTAGCAAGCTTGACCTTAATATGTATCCTGCAGATAGCCATGCTTGGCTTTGAACATGAACTGAGTTTTCCCAAAAAGCCCTATAACTCGCTGATTTAGGCAATGGGAACCCCAAAATAGCTTCTATTTCCTTAAATGTCAGAGTAACCGATTCTGAACCCGATGCCGCCAAATATTCCGAAAGAGGCGCATATTTACCATCTTGCCCTCTTTACAGTAATCGAGTTAACGTTATTAAATTCTCATCAAGATGGCGCAACGCGATGCTTTCACTGGTCTTCCCAGGCACCAAACCGTTGTTTTAGCAGCTAATTCTTTAACAATAAACAGAGTAAATCAGCTCTGCACTTTGTAGACTTAACCAGACCCTGTGATGTCTGCCGAAAACCCATAGGTGGTGGCTTCAAACAATGCCCAAAATGCAACCTCAGACTATGCGACCTATGCGTCTACAATCTAATAAAACAACAACTAAAACTGCCCCTACATTGTCAAGCAATAAAAAGAGTGGAAAATAAGTCACCGCTGAAATCTACCGTTTATCATCAGTGCTGTGAAGTAATTTTAGTGCTTGAAGCAGAACACCTGTTTTGGGGTTTATTTGTTTAGGCTAATAATCCGCATTCGACCAACTCGCT
>CAWALK010000008.1:0-12254 GCA_963782915.1 uncultured archaeon | reverse complement strand
CCAGCTGGTACAAAACCGAAATCGCCACACCCCTCAGATTGCAGGTGTTAATGGACCGTAATGTTATGGAACTCAGCGGAGGAGAACTCCAAAAAGTAGCAATCGCCGCGTGCCTCAGCCGCAAAACCGACCTATTCCTGCTCGACGAACCCAGCGCATACCTCGACGTTGAAGAACGCCTAAACGTAGCCAAAACCCTACGCAGAGTCGTAGAAGCCCACGGAATCCCCGCATTCGTCGTCGAACACGACGTAGTCACACAAGACTTCATCGCAGACCGCCTCATGGTCTTCAACGGTGAACCCGGCGTCAGCGGCATCGCACATCCACCAACTACGCTTCGAGGCGGCATGAACACTTTCCTCAAAGAAATGGACATAACCTTCCGCAGAGACTCCACCACCTACCGCCCACGCGTAAACAAAGAAGACTCACAAATGGACAAATTCCAAAAGAGCATCGGCGAATACTACTACACCAAAATCAACAAAGAAGCAGACAAAGAGGAAGAAGCCAAGAAAAAGAAATAACCAATTTAGGTTTCTCTGTTTCTTCCATTTTTTACTTTATACAGAGGGGTAGCTTGCAGTTTGCTCCATAACCAACCCACAATCAAAACAATAACCCAAGAACAAGACAAACACGGCAGCTATGAGAAAAACAAACACGTTATAGCCTATACCACTTTGTCGACCCAACATAAGACGAATACCCGGCCTAGATAGCTAATTTTTTGATTTAACTTACGTTAATAAAAACCCCATTGATCCCCTTTTCTAAAGTCTTAATGTTTTCACCGTTAAGTGAAGATAACCAATTTCATTATTGCAACATCGTTTTTTAAAAACCTCAATCAGGGAACGTTTTTATTCATTATCTGTGAAAGAGATAACAGAACCTCTTGGGAATTGTGGTGCTTGTTTGCCTACAAATAGAAAAAATGATGGCACTGAAGATGGTGAGCAAACGATTGCCGAACGCAAGCAAGCACAAGAAGCACATACTCTCGAGCTTTTCAATGCTATGACTAATATGTTTGCGGCTCTTGACGTCATTTATTTTACTATGGAGCTAAAATACGATGAAAGTGGTAAGCCTGTTGATGGTGTTTTTCTTGAAGTTAACGCTGCTACTGAACGGTTGTTAGGTAAAAGCAGAGAACAACTAATTGGTAAGAGTAGAAAGGAACTGTTCGGTAACTTTTTTGATGAATTACCAGAAAAGTTTGACAAAGTGGTTAAGACTGGAAAGCCTTCGCATTTTGAAGGTTATGGTGGGGCTCTTAAAAAATGCTATGATATCTATGCTTGGGAAGTTGCTGAAAATCAGGTAAGTGTTATTCTTCGAGATATAACTGAAAGCAAGAAAGCGGAAGAAGCATTAGAAGAGAACGAAAACAGACTGCAGAATATTATGGATGCAATGGATGATGGCCTTGTTTTAATGGGGTTGGATAGCAAAGTTATAGACTGCAACAAGGCAAGCTTAAGACAGTTGGGTCTGACAGGAGCGGAATTAATAGGTAATAATGTTACTAATTTTATCGTTCCTGAGGAAAAGCAAGATTCAGTAATGGATTGTAAACTTCAAATACAGAAAACCGGAAAGGCCGTAACGCAAGTTAAGGCTTTTAGAAAAGATAAGTTAACTTTTCCAGCTGAAGTTTCAATAACAGCATTATACGATAGGAACAAAAAACCAATTGGGCTCCTTGGGGTGGCACGAGACATTACAGAGCGTAAGGACGCTGAAGATGCATTGCGTAAAAGCGAGACTCGGCTTCGCCTCATCGCACAAGCCGGGAGGATCGGTTTCTTCGAGTATAATGCATCGAAAGACATCGCCTACTGGAGTCCCGAACATTATGAACTGTTAGGTTACGAGCAAGGTACTGTGATTTCGTGGCAGCGATGGTTACAGGGAGTACATCCTGAAGACAGGGAACGGGTAATTGCTAATGCTGCTCGGTTGATGGAGCGCGGTCGTTCAGAAGGGCATCTACAGGGCCATAAAGATGAGTATCGCTTTATTTGCCCCAATGGCTCCATTGTCTGGATTGAATCCGATTTGTCGTTAAGCATGGTCAACAACGAAGCGATTATTCGCGGCTCGGTTCGTGACATTACCAAGCGCAAGAAAGCTGAAGAAGCACTAAGGCAGAGTGAACACAAACTTGAAGAATACAACAAGGACTTAGAGAAGCTTGTTGAAGAGCGCACTAAGCAGCTTAAGGATGCTGAGCGGTTAGCTGCAATTGGCGCGACTGCTGGCATGGTTGGGCATGACATTCGCAATCCGTTACAAGCTATTGCGAGCGATGTGTATTTGGCTAAGTCGGATTTGTCTGCTATGCCTGAGGGTGAAGCTAAAGAGGGTTTGAAAGAAAGCTTAGATGGCATTGACAAGAATGTTGAGTACATAAATAAGATTGTTCAAGATCTTCAAGATTACGCTCGACCCCTTAACCCCAAGATTGAAGAAAGTGACCTGAAGTCTATTATCGAGGCATTGATAGTAAAAAACGGTTTGCCTAAAAATATTAAGGTTAGCGTAAAAATAGCAGAAGACGCGAGAAGGATTAGAGCTGACGCATACTACCTGAACAGGATTTTTTTCAACTTAGTTACTAATGCTGTTCAGGCAATGCCGAACGGAGGCACTTTAACAATAGGTGCACACAAAGAAGGGAATGACACTATGTTGTCGGTTGAAGATACGGGCGTTGGAATTCCAATGGAAATTCAGAATAAAATGTTTACACTGATGTTCACGACTAAGTCTAAAGGTCAAGGCTTCGGTTTGCCAGTGGTTAAACGCATGACAGAATCACTGGGAGGCACAGTTACATTTGAGAGCCAAGAGGGAAAAGGAACAACCTTTATTTTGCGTTTCCCCCCCCCAAGAGCTAAACGGTAAATGGACCTACAAGTAGTTTTTTTAGAAACACAATACTATTATTTAAGAGGTGTTTTTTTTGAAACGAGAAGAAGCGATACTTATTTTAAAAGAACTTTTTGAGAAATGCACCTTTCTTGATGGACGCTATTTAGCATTAATGCCGCCTAACGCTACCACATTAATGAGCAAAGGATATCAAATTTTGATTAAGACACCCCTTGATGAAGAAACAAGAATATGCATGCAAGATGTTCTAATGAAGAATCATCTTACAATTAAAATCATTGAAGAGGACTCGTTTATAATTTATCGACCTGTCTTGACGGGGGAGCATAACCCGCACTGATTAAGTGGTTAACCCATTAACTCAACCAACCGTTTTTTCGTCGGTCGTCGTCAGATGGTTTGGTATGACTGATCTTTTAAACCGATGACCTTTACTTAGTAACGTAGGTGATCGGTTCTTAAGGGCTCTTTCTTGGCTTGATTTCTGGAGAGTGTTTGAGTGTTTGAAAGGTCCTTTTTTGTTACATTTTTGTTTGTGGGGATTGTTTATAGGTTGTGTGTTGGGGAGCGGGCGGTTTTTAGTTTTGGTATTGGCAGATGTTGTGGGTTTGTTGGTTGTTTTGGTTTAGTGGGCCTTTGTGTTGTGCCACGGGTGGTGCAAGATGCTTTATTGGTTGGCGGCTGCTTTTCTGCTGGTGGCGGGCTAAGGATTTGAATGGGCCATGCCAGTGCCCGAATGTATTGTGCTATTCAGTGTTTGCAAAGTTATTCACAAATTCAGTCTATATATAGGGGAGGGGGGTAGTTGGCAAAGCAGCAAAGCCTCGCTTTAACCCCAACGGTTAGGTTTTCGGTGCAGACGCATAGCAACCCCGCGAATCTGCCTACAAACGCATAAACCCAGACGCCAAAAACCAACAAACGCCCGTTTCTCTCTTGTTTTTGTCTGCATTCATTGAGCCTATAAATAGAGGGGGGTAGGGCCCTTTGAGCAAAAGAACCTCAACTTTTTATTAGTTCTGCTTGCGAAACAATCCACAACCAGTCAATAACCAAACACGCATGCCCAAGCCCAAACACAACCGCACCCCAACCACAAACAAACACCCCTAAAAACAACCAAAAACCGCTTTACCCATAAACACCAAACCCAACAAGCACCGCAAGAAGCCTTAAAGTTTATATTTGCGTTCGGATTTTGCAATAATCCGAATTAAACAAGATTCTACTAAAGTAGGGATAACGATATGGCGTATTTAACAACAACAGGTTCAGGACAGCCAGTCCTCATCCTCAAAGAAGGAACAACCCGCAGCAGAGGCAAAGAAGCCCAGCGAAACAACATTATGGCAGCCCGAGTAATCGGTGAAGTCCTAAAAACAACCTTAGGCCCAAGAGGCATGGATAAAATGCTCATCGACAGCCTAGGTGACATCACCATCACCAACGACGGCGCAGCCATCCTAAAAGAAATCGACGTAGAACACCCCGCTGCAAAAATGATGGTTGAAATCGCCCGAACACAAGACGACATGGTCGGCGACGGAACCACCAGCGCAGTAGTCCTAGCAAGCGAATTACTCCGCAAAGCCGAAGAACTCCTCGACCAAAACATACACCCAACCATCCTCGTCAGCGGCTACCGCAAAGCAAGCCAAAAAGCCATCGAAGTCATCAACAACACCGCAGTACCACTCGACATCAACGACCGCAAAAAACTCCTCACAGTCGCACTAACCTCAATGAGCAGCAAAGCAGTCGGCTCAGCAAAAGACCACCTCGCAGAAATCAGCATCGACGCAGTCAAACAAATCGCTGAAGTCCGCGGAGGCAAAACAATCGCTGACATAGACAACATCCAATTAATCAAGAAAACAGGCAAAAGCCTCCTTGAAACACAACTGATCCAAGGCATCGTCATCGACAAAGAAGTCGTCAACCCAGGCATGCCCAAAAAGAAAGAAAACGCAAAAATCGCACTCCTCGACTCAGCCCTCGAAATCGAAAAAACCGAAATCACCGCTGAAATCAGAATAAAAGACCCCTCACAAATGAAAGCCTTCCTAGACCAAGAAACCACCATGCTCCAAGACATGGTCACAAAAGTCAAAGCCTCAGGCGCAGACATCATATTCTGCCAAAAAGGCGTAGACGACATGGTACAACACTTCCTCGCAAAAGAAGGCATCATGGCAGCACGCAGAGTCAAAGAATCAGACATGGAAAAACTCGCACGCGCCACAGGCGGCAGAATCGTTAGCGACCTCGACGACCTAAAGAAAGACGACCTAGGATTCGCAGGCCACGTTGAAGAACGCAAAATCGGCGACGACAAAATGATCTTCGTCGAAAAATGCAAAGACCCACACAGCGTAGCCATCCTTATCCGCGCAGGCTTAGAACGCATGGTTGACGAAGCCGAACGCGCAATGGTTGATTCACTCTCAGTCGTATCCGACGTCATCGAAAACAACAAAATCGTCCCCGGCGGCGGCGCAATCGAAATCGAAATGGCAAAAGAACTCCGCAAATACGCAACCAAAGTCGGCGGACGCGAACAACTCGCAGTTGAAGCATTCGCAGACGCAGTCGAAGTCATCCCAAGAACACTCGCAGAAAACGCAGGCCTCGAACCAATCGACATCCTCGTTGAACTCCGCCAAGTACACGACAAAGCAGACGGCAAATACATGGGCATCAACGTATTCACAGGCAAACTCCAAGACAGCATCGCAAACGGCGTCATTGAACCAATTATGGTCAAAGAACAAGCAATCAAATCAGCATCCGAATCCGCAGCACTCATCCTACGCATCGACGACGTAATCACCGCCAAAGCACCAAAAGGCGGTCCGGGCGGCCCAGGCGGAATGGGCGGCATGGGCGAAGAATAAACTTCCCCACTTAACTTTTATTTTTGTTTTAATCCTTTAAAACTTAGCAAATAATCTTCAATTCTGCGTTATTTTTTGTTTTTTGAGAGGTTGGTTTATTAAAACGGACTCAATACGTGAATGTTAACAAGTTGGCGAGCGTAAGCATTGTCACTGGTTGAGTCAATACTCATAGTCGCTGGGTTAATCGTCTTTGAGGTAGTTAACAGTGTTGACAACGCCATCGTGAACGCCAGTGTTCTAAAAACTATGAATGCTCTTTGGCGCAAACGTTTCCTGCTCATCGGCATCTTCACTTCAGTCTTCTTAGTCAGGTTCATTCTTCCATTGATTATTGTTTGGATTTCTGTACCGACCATAAGCGGCCAAGACCTCTTCCTAGCCTTTACAGGGCAAAGTCAAGTTGCAGCAGACGCTATAGAAGCCCAAAAACCCCTAATTCTCATGTTCGGAGGCGTCTTCCTGCTATATCTCTACGTACACTGGCTATTCCTCGAAAAGAAAGAACCCCTCTTCATTGAGCGCTTCCTAAAAGAGAAGCATGGCGTATGGTTCTTTGCGTTTGCAGCTATACTCTTGGTCATTGTAATGTATCTTGCACGGGCAGACTCGATGGTTATGCTTGCAGCAGCCATCGGCAGCGCCACCTTCTTTATACTGTACGGTTTAAAGCAAACTGCTGAGGAAGGCGAACGCAACCTAGTTCAGGGTGCCGGCAGCATGAGTAACGCCTCAAAATTCCTATACCTAGAAGTCCTTGACATGACCTTTAGCTTCGACGGCGTCATCGGAGCCTTCGCATTTACCATAAACCTAATCTTGATTTTAATCGGTATCGGAATCGGCGCCATCGTGGTCAGGGAATTAACCATCAGAGGTATCGATACCATCGCCAAATACAAATACCTCAAAAACGGTGCCTTAACCTCAATTGGGTTCCTCGGTTTGTTTATGATACTTGAAGCCTTCCACGTCGAGTTACCAACAGTTTTACCAATAATCATCACCTTCGCGCTCGTCGGTGTAGCCTTCTGGCTGTCAAAGCGGGCATTACCCAAAACCGCCCCTGCACAATCAAACTTATAAAACCAAGCAAGCCTTACAGACAGGTTTTGTAGTAAACTTACGAAAACCTATTTATTTCTAAGAGAGCAACAACTGTTGGCTCAAACGTGCTCCGGTAGTATAGTCCGGTCAAGTATGCCGGCCTCTCGAGTCGGCGACCCGGGTCCAAATCCCGGCCGGAGCACTTCAATTTCTCTCAAATCTGGCTCCTAATTGAGACCGAATGTCCTTTTTAAAATGGGTTCAAGGATATAGCGGGCTTGCAGATTCATTGCTTCATTCGTTAAGATGTCGTGGTCGCCTTCGATACTAATAAAATGTGTTTCAACGCCTGCTGCTTCGAGTTTGGCATTGAATGCTTGGGCAACTTGAATGGGCACAATTCGGTCGTTAACGCCATGTACAAAGACAAAAGCGGGGCTGCCTGCGGAAATATAAGTTACTGGTGAAGATTCTTTCCATAACTCGGGGTTTTGTATGTAGGTTACGCCGCCAAATTGGCTGCTCACAATCGAATTAAGCAAGTTGAGGTTCTCGGTTTGGTTTTGCCCCACGAACTCTAAATCTTCCACTCCATCATAGTTGACTACTAAGCAGACTTGGCTATGGATTGTTCCGTTAAAATTGTGGTTCTTCAAGAAAGACTCATTTCCCGAAAGCGTTCCAATTAGCGAGGCTAAGTGTGCTCCAGCGCTGCTTCCCATTACAGCGATTTTTTGTGTATCCACACGATACCTATCCGCGTTTGCTTGGATGAAGGTGAGTGCTGAAATTACGTCTTCTATGTTTTGTGGCCAAGCTGTTCGGTTTGGAGCGGCGAGGGTGTAGCTGATTGAGAAACCCGCGATTCCCCGTTTAGCATACAGTTGGGCTATTTCACTGAAGTCACTGCGGTTGCCCTCTGCCCATCCGCCGCCATGGATGTATATTATTGCTGGGAATGGTCCGTTGCCTTCTGGCAGATAAACATCCATGAGGTGGTATGGGTTGGAATCATCCGCGTATCGGATGCCTGATTGCGCTGTAAAAGTTGTTGTTTCTGGCAGCAGCGCCGATTCACCCAGTTGTCGGTTGCCTAAAAATGCAAAGAGGGATACAGTAACTACTACAACTATTATAATGGCAATTGCTGGGTAGCGTTTTCTCAAAGCGTCTGGTCCTCAACTAGGCCTTAGCTTTGAGTTAACACTTCAGCGTCGAACTAAAGTATTCTTATAAAAAACCACCATTTGACCAATAAAGTGGTAGAAAAGAATCTTTGGTCGATACTTCAACGCCATCAATATAAGCGGAATGCCGCCGAGCAAGACCCCAATTCTTACTGCTTGATAGAGGTAAAACATTGGTCCGCTGGCAAACACCGCTTCGCCCTGCCCAAAAATGTAGGTTAAGATTACGAAGCTGATGAAGGGTTCTGAGAGGTAGATGAAGGCGCTGTGGTCGGATATCTGTTTGGCGAAGCCGTTAACTGGGATCTTAATTTTTCTCAATGCGAGCAAAGCTAAGAGGACTAATCCCATTGTTAGGGCGATGCTGCGGCAGTTAAAGTAAACGTTTGCTACTAACGCGTTTAGAAGGGTGTTGTAGTTGAATAGTCCTGAGAAGTCAATTGCAAACATTGCTACTATGGGTGTAGCTACTAACGCCATTTTGTAGTTCATTAATTTCTCGTATACCTTGAATTTGCTTATGTAGAAGCCAAAGACGAAAACGAGCATGTATTGATTGAATAATCCGTCAAGCCGTAATGGCGCCTCATAGGTCCAAAGTATAGTTGTGCCGATGAGCACGCTGGTAATTGTGAGTAACTGGGTTTTTGTGTTCTTAACGTATCTTTCGAGTACACAAGTTATGACCATGAATAGCAACATAAAGGGTATGAACCAGAGCGTTCCCCAATTGTAGACCGAATTTAACCCAGCGAAAACGTTTAGCATAGAAACTTGGGAGAATAGCGCCATCGGTGTAGTTTGTGCTCCCATGGCTGAATCTAGTAACAGGTAAAACACTACTGCTGCTACAAATGGGACGTAGAGTGTTAGGGCTTTTGATTTGAAGAATTGTTTGAGGCTTTTTCCTTTTTTCATAAACGATGAATATGCGAGGTATCCGCCGACAAAGAAGAATGTACTCAGCAAGAACCATTCGGCTGGTTTCATGATGTTGGGGTATGCAAAGAGGAGGTCGCTGTGGACGAAGATGAGTAGCACTAAGGCGGTGATTTTTAGGATGGTCAATTCGGAGATTGGCTTAGAATGTGGCTGAACCTTGACCTGTATTTCATCGTAAGTCATCATATACACCAGTTTTTCTCAGCTACACGCCAAGTTACCTTTTAACTGTTTCGGTAAAAAAACAAGCGCTGCTCCCAAAGTAATACGGCTGAGTTATCTGTCGAGAATAAAAAGCCCAAATATCAAGAAAGTCTAGTGGTACAACACATATTCACAATGACGTCAAACGCACGTCAACTATTCTTAGACACTCCAGTTTCTACATACCGCAAGCCCGTAAACAGCCACATAAAAGTTACCGACAAGATACCCGTCACGGCACAGCCTACAAACAAGTAACTGGTATTAACGAATGCAACCATGGCTCCCGACGCAATCATGCCAATAGGAGTAGCAGCCGTAACCAAAGCAAGATTAACAGAGTTTACTCTGCCCTGCATATCCAGCGGTATAACGGTTTGTGTTATCGTCGCCGCTAGCACGTTGACTATGGGAACACAAAAAGCTGCAACTAAACCCGCAATACCCATAAACCAGAATAAACCAGTCGGTGCAACCGCGATGAAGGCATATCCTATGAATATAATGTAGAATGAGGCAGCCATAACAGAAGCCTTCTTCTTAAACGCACCCACCACTGACATCGCTAATCCGCCTGCGAGTATGCCTCCCTCAAACATTGCCTCTATAAGCGCCAAGTCAGGTGCTGCTCCGAGATGGTCGAACTTTATGAAGTACGGCAAAAGCGTCGTCAGCGGAGTTATTAGCAGGTTGAGTATCATCGCTAAGAGGAAGAGTGGAAGCAGCCCTGCGTGATTTTTGATGTGTCTTAGTCCTTCTGTGAAGCCTTTTTTGAACCCAAAGCCTACCTTGGTGGTTGTTTTTGCCACTGAGGGAATCCTCACCATCAATAGAGGAATTATTGCCAGCACAAACGTGATGACATCAATCCAGAGAATCTGATTAATGCTCCATACTTCAAGCAATAGAGCCGCCATGACTGGTCCGACGAGATTTACTGCGCCTGAGAAGAAAAAGTTCAAGCCGTTTATGCGGCTTAATTTTTCTGTCGGAACCATTGAGGGTGTTACAGCTAAAGTGGCTGGTGTGTGAAATGCTTGGCAGATGCCGCGTATACCCAGTAATATTAGAACATTCCAAATGGAAGCAGCTCCTGCCCAGAAGAGCAGAATGAGTGCCAATGTGGCTAATGCCTGAGAGAAATCGGCGGCGGCGATCATGAACTTGCGGTTCCACCTGTCCACTAACACGCCGACGAATGGGCTGAGGACTATCATCGGAACCAAACCGACTAATGCTGCAAGGGATAGGTAGATGCCGCTTTGTGTTTGGAGTGTTATCCACCATATGATTACGAATTGTACGATTGATGAGCCGAGTGTTGATGCTATTTGTCCAGCCCAGAAGGGTAGGTATCGTTTGAATGTGGTGTTGGTGGGGGTTTCCATGTTTCTTTGGTCTCCGTTTGGCTATCTTAATTAAGTTCTTCTTTTAAATATTCGTTTAATAGGAGAATCCCGATGCCGACTAACATCCAAATGGTCACAGACCCCAAAAAAGCAAAAGCCCTCGCCAGCGAAACCCGCCTAAAAATCCTCCAAGAAATCGCTACCAACCCCCAATCCATCAGTCAACTCGCCAGAAAAATCGGAATCACCCCAGTAGCCATCCTCTATCACACAAAAAAGCTCCAAAACGCAGGATTCATAAGAATAGCCAGGACAGCTGTTGTCAACAATAACCTCACAGAGAAATTCTATGAAATAACTACCTCAGCTTATCTGGTCGTAGTCAGCGGAGTGGATCAACCACTTAAAGGACCTGTACCGCCCAAAAAACAAGAGCGGCTACTGCTTGGAGTAACGCCCTCTGATATCGGAAAAATGTTTGCCATGCTTGGATTAACTTACAGTCAGGAAAACAAAACGGAAGTCGAAGGCACCATGATTAAGCTGCTGGAGACGGCAGTGCGTGAAGCAGGCGATGTCCAAAAAGAGATTCTAAACCAATCAAACCTTAAACTTTCAGCGGTTGATAGGCAAAAGATTGAGTATGCAGCAATGGCTGTTCTTCCCATTGTTCTGGATAGATTGTTAGACCGTAAAGAAAGTTCTGAAATGTTGCGTTTAATCATTCGGTCATTATTTAAACAGCCTGTTTAGTACTTTGTTAGTTCTAACTTGAACTCTTTTCTTACTGATTTGATTGCTTGGAAATGGTTGTCTTTGGTGGAGAAAATATAGTTTCTTTTAATGCACATGGCAGCCACCATTATGTCTACTGCTGGGAGCGGTGTTCCTTTCTGGAGCAAGTCTATGGAGATTTCTAAGCTTTCTTGGTAGTCATCGATGTTTGGATAAATAACCGTTAATTCTTCAAATTCCAATGCCTTAGGAAACTCCACAAGATTTAGTATTGTTGTAAATCCAGCGAGGTCCAGTTTTCTTTTTTTGGCAGCGTCTATGAGCTCGTTTGTGTCGTAGACAATCTGTTCCATTCTAATTTCCTGCCTTCTTGCGAGTATTCGATGGCTTTCTCCAAGTCAATTTTGGACACGTCAACGCCTGAATCTTTTAATTTTTTGGATAATTTTTTCATTGGAACAGCTCCATTTTCTGCTAGTTCTAGTCGGTCTACGTAGTTTGCTAGTGCTTTTCTTATGACTTCGCTCCATTTGACTTCGGAGTGCCGCTTCATTTTTTCGCATAACTCTTGAGGTATGGAGATGGTAATATTTGCCATAAGGTAATTATGTGTATTCACAGGTTTAAGTGTAATGTTAAAAAAAAGATAAAAAAGTTATTTGTAGGTTAAGGTTGAGCAAAGGTCTTCTACAGTGCGGTTAAGCGTTAATTCTGCCATGTTGCGGCTGTAATCCATGATGCGTCTTGTGCTGTCGAAGATTAGGCGTAGAATGGATACGACGTTGGGGTCGAATTTTTTGCTTGAAATCAGCATCATTAACTCGTTTTCTGTGGCGACGATTGATTCCCGTTTTGAGATGAGTTTTTCTGCGTCTTTGTAGTCGCGTTTGAAGACTGCTTTGACTGCGTCTTCATATTGCTGTTGGGCTAAGTTGAAGTAGCTGACGAGTTGCGAGTAGACTTCTTCGTCTAAACGGTTTTTTATGAAAAGT
>CAWALK010000007.1:0-6133 GCA_963782915.1 uncultured archaeon | reverse complement strand
TCGGATTTTGCGGGTTTTTCTTGAGTGCTCAATTTCTTGGCCTTCCATAGATTGGACTGCTGGAGACACAAAAACCAATCGGTCGCAAACTGCAGGCGGTTAATGGAGCTTTTTACGGTACACTGCCAAGACAAGCAAAACATTGATTATTATTAGATACGCGGGGAAAGCGATCTCTGGAAAGTAAACATGGTTGCCACTGCAAAACTTGTGGCTGCATTGAATAAGCCTGTAATGAATGGCCAAACAGATTCAGATTCGGGGATACGCCAAGCCTTCGCCAAAGTGGGGATAGCGGCTAAAGCATCGCTTGCAATCGCCAGACTAATCGCTAAATTAGGCTCCATAGTAACAAACCAAAGGATCAACGCTACCGCGGATAAGGCACCGCATAGGTAGTCGAAGGTGGTTAGTTTCCAGTAGGCTTTTTTGGTGAAAAATGAAGCCACAAAAATCAAAAACGGCGTAAAACCCGTCATGAACACGGGGACGGCTGCCCAGGTAACGCCGCTGGAGGCTGCGGCTGCTGTAGCGATGAAAGGTGCAATTGACCACATAAGCCATGTGACGCGGTTTGGTTTGGCGTTGCCTCTAAACATTGAGCGGATGTAGAGTGCGGCTCCAAGTATACTTGCGAATGCTGCGGCGAAAACGAGGTATTCAAGCATATGTTATAGGCTGTGTAGTTGCAGCTATTTTACGTAATCGACGGTGTTTATTGGGTTTGTTTTAGGAAAAGCCCACTTAACGTCTTTACGGTGAACCCGTTATCGCTTAGGTACTGCATTTGAGTTTGGAAAGTTTCTTTTGTGATAGAGTTATCGCTTGCGGCATCGCCGATTTTGTGGTAATAGAGTACGGTTACCTTGTTGCCGCCTGTCCCGTTAAGGTAAGAAGCGAAATCTTGAATGGTTGCGCCATTGTAGACAACGTAGGTGTTTACGTTGTATCTGTCGATGGAGTAAACGTCGCATTTTCCTGATTGGGTGCCAGTTGCTAATTGGAAAATTTGGGCTACTGCGTCGCGGACGGTTTCGTTGTTTGCGGCTTCGCCATAGGGATAAATCAGGATGTTGGCGCCGTAACCTCTTGAGCGGAGTATTTCTCGGCTATCGGAAAGCTCCGAATGTAAGGTTGCTGCATCGACGGAGGAGAGGTTAGCGTGGGTGTTTGTGTGGCTAACGATGTCGTTGCCCTTCTGCGCGACATAAGCGATGTCAGCCCAGTTCATGTAAGCAGGGTACCCAATGTAGGAAGTTACAATCGAGTAGGATGCAGTGAAGTTGTAGCGTTCAAGAATGGGCACTGTGTCGACATGGGTTTTCCAGCCGTCGTCAAAGGCGATGCAGACCACTTTCTGGTTCGCCGAGGGCACGGTTGGCTGATAAATTTGTGCAGGTGCTGGAGCAGCAAAAAGCGTGCTTGTATCCACAGAAAACAAAACAGTAACTGTCACCGAAACGGTCAGCACAATTAGCAAAATTGCGGTGGATTTATTTTTTAAAGATGCCCTCTCCAGATATGCTCATGGCTGAGGAATCGGAAGAATCATACAATAACGTTTTTAGCAAGTCCACTTCGCTTGTTTTGCAAGCTAGACTTTGCAAGCTTGTAAAGCAGACTTGGAAAAACTGCCATCTCCGCTTCTTAACAAGCTTTTAAGCTAACTTGAGTGACTAAGAACTGGGTTATTGGTTGTGAGATAATACCTGCGCCCCTCCTTCCCCAATCAGTAGGTACCTCACAGCCACCCAACCCACCCTTGCCATAGGAGCCTGTAAAACGTGAGCCATCAGCATGTAACTAAAAAAACCCATGTATCATTCGTTGAATTCGACGATGTCAACTTTGCAAAGTTGGGAATCGATAGAAACTACTTTGGCGAAGGCAACTCGAAGGGTAGAAGATTAGAGTATGATTTTGAGTATTGCCTCGAATGCAACTATAGATTGCTTAATGGGCAGCCAGTTATGACTAAGGGCATACTGGAGTACGAGTTTGAACGCTTCGTTACTTTAGCAAAAAGGGGCAATTATGTGGGTGCTGAGGAGAGTACTGTGCAGCATAGTGATTTTGATAGTTTAGAGAGCGTGATTAAAAACGCAGTAGAGTTTGGGAAGTTGCGGGAAAAAACCTGCTCACAATAACTGTTTTAGACCATTAGTTTGAGGTAATTGAGTTCATCTTCGAAGGGTCGGTATTCTTTTATTTTCTCTAATTCCGCTTCCTGTTGACAGCGTACACAGAGAAAACGCCCATGATAGATGAGGGTGGAGCGGGTTTTGTCTCCGCAACCTTGACATCGTTCTGACATAAAATCATTTAACTCCAAAAGATGACTGCTTGCCTAACTGAGAAGGAAAGCGTTGTCTAATTTAAGAAGTTGTGATAGTTAACCAGCAACAACAAAGCGACTGGGCATTAACTTATTTGCGGTTTAAGCGGTTTTTGGCTGTGGCTCCTCGCGTTTGCGCCTCAATGTCTTGATGAGCGGAGAAGCAGCTTTAACGATAATGATTGAAATGACCGAGTCAATAGCACCTTGAATTGCCGTTCCAGCCACCGTAATCAAAGCAGCCTGCCAAGGTATCCCAAACGGGATAACCACCAAACCTTCCAAGCCTGCATGAAGAGGCAACGCAACAAGGAAGAGCGCTTTAGGATAAGACATGCCCTTCTTAACGGCATAAGCTGCGGCGACTCCCCAGATTATGTGGGTTGCTGCTCTGGCTCCAACTATGGGTCCAAGTGTGCCCAAAAACCCAATCGAGGAAGCCGCACCAACTATTGCGGTGACTAAAGGACCGAACAGGATGGAGAGCATTATGGGAACATGCGAAGCTAAGGTTGCGGAGTAGCCGATTGCAGGAATCGAAATCTGCAAGGTGCCCTGGAATAGAAGGGGTATAGCTATGGCGAGTGCGGCGAAAAGGGCAGCTACGGCAACATCTTTACTATTCAAAGTATCATGCCATCGTATCAGGGTATTAGTGCCACAGATAGGTTTTGCGGATTTATCAATTAAATTCGATGATAAGTTAATCTGTTGAGTGTCATAGACAAGCAACAATCACAAAAGCTTAACACACCAACTAAGGTTCCACCTGTTAGGTGAACTGCTTTTGGAGAAAGAATTGCTTTTTGAAGGAAAAGAAAACACTACATCAGTCAAAATCATCGAATTCAGCCCCCAAGGCGCAAGGCTCGATATTACTGTTGCGGGAAAAGCCAGCGGCAAAATAACAGGTCAAATTATGTCTACTCACAACATTCTCATGAAGCCAGGTGGCATAAGTGAACTTGACCTCAAATCAATCATATTCAGCAACGGCGAACCCATCTTCGTAATGGGAAAAGCCAACGGAAAAATTATCGACCCCACCCCAATCGGAAAAATAGAGGGAAACCTAACATTCCAAACCCCCTCCCAAAAACTAGCATACCTCAACACAACCAAGGGATGGTCGGAAGCTCTCTATAATATGGCAACGGGCGAATACACGTTCAAGGTGTATGCCGTTAAGTAATAGAGTAGAGCACTGTTTTGGACCGAACAATCGTCCATCCGATAATTCACAAGTCTTCTTGGTTGGGAAAAAAGAGAAGAAAAAGTGATTACTAGAAAAATTTACTTTTTCTTTGCTGGTTGTTTCTTTTCTTCTTTTTTAGGACTCTTATCCTTCGCCATACACATAACCTCGCAGTTTAGATATGCGATCTATTGGTATTTAAGCTAAAGCAAAATCGATTGTATGCATGAGTAAACCAAGGGCTGTTTATTAGCAGATGCTTGGGTGATCTGTAGGAAAACAATAATTACTTACCTTCAAGTGAAGTTATAATGAACCCCCATCAGAACGGCAAGTGGAGCTACAGATAGTGAAGAAAAAAGTCAGCGTAGAAGTAAGCGAATGTGAAACTTTTGAGTCCTACAATGAAAAACTCAAACAGAAGTACGGTGATAACTGGATGGGGAAAGGAAAGTGCACTGGGCTAGAGTTTAAGCGCTGGTTAGCTCTGCGTGATAATAAAACGGAAATTCCTTGACGGCTCAATGCTACAACACATGCTTAAAACCAAACGCAGTTAATTGTTGTAAAGCACAGGACACACAAAAGATTTTCCCAGTATCCCAATATAGTTTGGTTTGTCGGTGATTTTTTGGCTTCTTGCCCAAAATGCGCTCACAATTTAAACGAGCCTTCCAGAAAACTTGAGAATGCTTGCTTCAAGTTGGCGGCTTACCAATGTGATATCTGTGGGACAAAGTTCATTGTTGAATATTAATTGCTGAGTTAAGCGGTTATTGGTTGCTCGTATTGGAATGCGAATTTTGTAGAGTCAATCAGAAACCTGAGAGCCTATTTATGTATAATCTAGGACAAAACCAAACCGTTAGATTTGTGTGGTGTGCACCCCCAGCAGATAGATGACGGTTTAATAATTAGCAAGTGTAACTAGACAAAATGGGAATCTTTTTGTCACAACCTTTAGACGTAATTCGTTGCTTCCATAATGCGTTTCGTCGAGATATCACACAAATTGATACCGCAATCCTTAACGTTGCCCAGGGCGGAGGGGACATGCAGCCCTTCTTTAGCCGACTCCAAATATTCAGCGAAGTCCTAGACATCCATGCCAGAGGTGAGGAGGCCGCGGTTTTCCCTGCTATAGACAAAGTTACACCTTCCTTTGATCAAGCGTATCTAATTGACCATCGTGAGCTTGATAAAATGACGAGCGGATTGGAAACAATCAGCAAAGCACCTGACCCACTAACAACGGCTAGAGCAACAGCAGTACTAAATTCACACCTCAGAATTCACTTAAACAAAGAAGACTCACTGCTTTACCCAATTCTTAAGGAAAAAACCACAGCCAGTGAACAGGCATCAATTCTAAACATAATGTCAAGTAAAGTACCTGCCAACCGATTTCCAACTTTGATTGAGTGGCTATTTACTTTCATTGACATAGAAGACCAAGTTACAGTTACAAGACAGTGGATGGCACTTATGCCGCCACAAGTTTTCGTTAATGTAAAGCAACTCATTAAGAAGAGTGTTGGCGAAAATTGGAGGGAGTTAATTCAACAAATCCCAGGACTTTCTGATATGTAAAAGTCGTTAGTGTGGGTGAGTGTTTTGGGACAGCTGGTGGGGACGGCCCCGGATTTGACACCAGAGGTCTATAGAGTTAGGGTAACCTGAATTAGGGTTTCAAATTGCCGTTTAGCCTAATTCAACCGAGGTTACGCCGTAAATTTTTTCCAGCGGCAAATTAGGCGCCTGCTTGGTGTACATTCTTGCAGTAGTAAAGACCGACTTCATACCATTAGACAAAGCCAACTCAAGAGCGGCGGCATTCACTGTGGGCACGTCAATAAAGAACTCTTGACCAGCAACAGACGCAGCAAGAGAATCGAGTAGCCGTTTAGCCGTTTGGGGTGTCTCTGCAAAGAGAGGCCCAATTCTGTTGCCTTGAAAACACTTACGCACCACACCATACCCGCAAAGTTTACCATCATCATCTTTAGCCATCAGTGCAGTTGCGTCTTTTTGAGTAAGCCAGAATTTTAAGAATTTTTTTCGTTCAGTTGGGAAGAACTTGGCGTCAAACTGGGCGATGCTGTCAAAGTCGCCCGCTGAAATTGTGCGGCATTTATCATCTAATTCACCGACTTTGGCGATTCCGGCATATCGCTCGTTTCCGTAGGCAAACTTGTAGCCCACATGGGAGTATTTTTCTTGCATTGCTAAGACGCCGTCAATACCCACATTAAAGCTCGCAAATTGTGTGTCTATGAAGTGCTGTATTGCCAACCCAACTCCTTTGCCCCGCCAGTCTGGGCGAACAATAAAGAAGCCTGCAAACGCATAATTCGCTGAGTATTTGACTACGGAGAAGGTGCCTACTATTTCGCCGCCCATTCTTGCAGCGTAGAAGCCTGTTGGATCAGTTTCGTAGAAGCTGTCTATGTCGTGGATGCCGGGGATCCAGCCTTCGGTTTTGGCCCAGTTAACGGCGGTTTGGAATTCGAGTTTTGTCATTTGAGTGATTTTTACGTTTGGGTTGATTCGGGAAACGGCGGTCATATCCGTTAATGTGAGGGTAGGTATAGAAAAAATTTACT
>CAWALK010000006.1:0-13279 GCA_963782915.1 uncultured archaeon | reverse complement strand
CAGCTACATAAGACGTGCTAAGTTTATGGTCGAGTGGCGCCGCGTGGGTTCAATTCCCACATCCTCGCCACAATTACAGCCAACTGATTTTCTATGGGTTTTGCAAATCAAGCGGCAGCTTAATGATAAATTTTGTTCCCACTCCCTCTTGGCTCTCAAAAGTTATTTCACCGTTTAACATCTCAATTAACCGCTTAACTACCGCTAACCCCAAACCTTGCCCCTTCGCTTTAGTCGTAAACAGGGGCTTAAACAAGTTCGGCTTAGCCTTTTCCGATATTCCGACACCGGTATCTTGAATAAAGATATAGACGGCATTCCCTTCCGTGTATGCGTCAATTATTAGTTTGCCTCCATTAGGCATCGCTTGAATCGCGTTTGTTACCAAGTTAGTTATGATGCGTCTCAGAAAAGTGGGGTCAGTATTAATTTTTAAATCAGTTTTTGGCGTTTCAACAGATATGCTTTGAGGGATTGTTCGACCTGTTAAAGCGCTGTCTATGACTTCGTTGAGGTTCACCATTGATTTTGTAGGTTTTAGATTTCTGGTGTAGTCTTGGAGGTCGCTTACAATTTTGTTAATGTAGGCGATGTTTTCATTTATGGCGGCGATGCTTTCAGCGATTTCTTTGCTGATGCAGTTTGGGTTTTCTTGAACTTCCTGCTCAATTAAGTAAAGGTCACCCGTGATTGCCTGTAAGGGGTTACGTATATCATGGCCAACCATGCCGGCGGTTTGACCTATACCCGCCAAACGTTCCGACGCTCTCAGTTGTGCGGTGCGTTCCTCAACGATTTTTTCGAGGTTTCTTGTGTAATCCTCAAGCTGCTTCTGCAGTTCTCTCTGCGGCGTTATGTCATCAATCAATACAGCGACATAGCCTGTTTCAGGGCTGTACGCAGAGACTCTTAGCCACCTATTCAGCCCCTTCAGGTAGTTCTCGGTTTTAGCTGGTTTGCGCTGGAAAGCTATCGTTCCAAAGAAATCTATCCAAGCGGCGGGGTCAGCTTCAATCCCTGGAATCACCACAGATAAGCGGTGCCCAACCACGGTTTCTCTTTTGAGCCCTGTGTTTTTTTCAAAGGCGTCGTTAACCTCCAAGACCACTGCATCCTCTGTGCCGCCTCCTTTGCGGGGAATAACTCTAAGATACGCAAACCCGCTTAACATGCTGGCAAAGAGTGAGGCAAGCTGAACGCGGTTGTTACTGAATGTTTCAAACCATCTTTCTGAGTAATCAGCGCCGACGAAGGTTTGTTGTCTGAGCGAGAGAAAAGCGATAATGAAAAATACACCTCCCATGTAGTCGGCGATTCGTCCAATCCACTGCAATGCGTCGCCTAATTGGGCTGAATTGTAAGCAACGATAGCGTCTAGTGCAAAGAGAGCTAATGCTAAAGAGTACCAGTAGAGTGCACGTGCTTTAGTCTGAAAATACTGGTAGGCAAAAATGGAACTGGCAAAAACAAAAAAGAGAAAAGTCAAAGCTATCGTAAACTGCCGCAAGTCAGTGGTAGCGCCCGTTGGATCAATAAATGCAGGGGTTAAACCCCAAACCGATAATGCCGTTAACACTGAGAGAACAATAATCGGCAACAACAGAATCAGCGCGATTATGATTCTTCTGTTTGAATACACTTTAGATGCGGGAGATGCTGCCGAAAGGTAAACTGCCCCAAAAGCCTGCATAATAGAGGAAAGCAAGAAGCCAACATTAAAAACGGTGAAGGTGGCGTCCGTTGGAATGCCTGAAACTCCACCCGATATAAACGCGGCTAAGCCGCTGGTTACAAGAGCGCCGCTTAGCAGGGCAAAACTAATTTGTCCATGACGTAGAAAACTGCTGACAGAAACAATGGCTACGAAAATGTTGGTTGAGGAAATGAAGATAGCGTTTAGAATCAGCCTGAGGTATGGCGGGTTAAAGGCGAACTGCAGGCTGCTGCCATAAATGACAAGAAAAAGAGTTATGACTATGAAAGCAACAACTATAATCAAGCCGACGTTTTGTGTGAGTCTTTGCCTTTTAGCCACTAAAACACCTAAAACAAGCCTAATTATAGATTGGTTTTAAAAAATAAAAGCATGTTGTACTAATTCTATCCCGCACCATTCTAACTCAGTGGTGTTTGCGTTATCTCGAATAAGTATCCCGCTTGAGTGCTCTATTTTTTTAAGCTACAGGTCTTAAGTTGGACAAGTTATGGGCGTTCAATGTTTCTTTTAGGTTAGCTTGGTTATTGCAGCTTGTACATACTCCGCAACCAGCCTGCAACCCATCCCACAACCCAACAGCAAACCCGACGCCAAAGCAAAGCCCTGCTGGTAGTTGTTGAAATAAGAGGAGTCCACAGCAACAACCAATATAGAAAAAAAGCAACCCGCAAAAACCTAAGCAACCAATCACTGAATCTACACAGCACAAAACCCTTATTTTCCCCAGTTACACTAAACCCTTAGTGCAAGTTTTTGGCATACAACAAACCAGGCAAAGCCACTTTTAGCGTATTATTCTCCGTCGTTTTCCTAGACAACCTAGGCTTCGCCATAGTCGTACCCTACCTCTATTTCTATGTACAATCGCTAGGCGGCGACGCGTTGCTGTACGGGATTCTGTTGGCTGCATACAGTTTGATGTCGTTTATTTTTACGCCGATTGTAGCTCGGCTCAGCGACCGATATGGCAGAAGAAAAATTTTGCTTGCCGCCCTTGCAGTCGCCAGCTTAGCTTACTTCCTCTTTGGCACTGCGCAGATGCTGTGGGTGCTTTTTTTGGGCAGGATGCTCTCGGGAACCACCGCTGCCACGGTTCCAGTTGCACAGGCTTATGTTGCAGACGTTACCACTAAAGAGCAGCGGCTAAAGTACCTGGGGCTTTTAGGTGCAGCGGCGGGGTTGGCGTTTATTTTTGGACCTGCAATCGGCGGAACGCTAAGCACCTATTTTGGGTATGGGGTGCCATCTTTCCTAGCGTCAGCGTTGGCGTTCACTAACTTGGTGTCAGCATATTTTTTGCTACCTGAACCAGCCGCCTTCAACACAAAGAGAACAGTGCTCTCTTTTAGGGCACTTTTGGCGACGATTAGAAAGCGCAAGATGGTTCTGCTATTGGCAACCTATTTCCTGTTTTTTGTCGCGTTCGTTTTTTTGCAATCTGCGCTGTCACCTTGGCTGCAAACAGTCTTCGGATTCGGCTCATTGGAAACGGGTTTGGTTTTCTTTTTTATAGGCGCTGTCAGCGTTTTCACCCAAGCGGTTCTACTGCCTCTGTTGAGTAAAAAATTAGACAGAACCTCGCTGGTTATTTTAGGCATCATCTTTTTTGTAGCTGGGCTTTCGATTTTGTCTGTGGTATCAAGCTTTGCGGTTCTGTTGGCGGTTGCTGCTTTGTCTTCGTTTGGTTTCGGAATCCAATTCGTAACTTACAACACACTGATTTCGATTAATGCGTCTGAGGCAGCGCAGGGTGGCACGTTGGGGGTTGCTTGGGCGATTGCGGGGGCAGCGCAGAGTATTGCGCCAGTGTTAGCTGCAAGTGCGTTTTCTTTTGGGGCTTCCGTGGGGTTTTTTGGGTTAGCGTTTTTGATTTCCGCATTGATTGGTTTGGCTACGGTGCCATTGGTTTTGGCTTTCAAGAAAGTATCCAGCTAGCAAGCGCCTATTCTGAAGCTTCGTCAGAAGGCTGGCTTTAATTAACTAAAAATATGTTTTCCCATTGACTGGGCTGGGTTTTTAAAAGAAAAATATGTGGAATTATACCCTAAGTATGACATTCTCAACGTACCCTTTGAGAGTTTCAGCGAATCCCTGAATCACTTCAGGCGCATAGGGCTTGAGCGACTTGAATCGCTTATCCAATGTGTCCTCTGCAACGAACTGTTGAAGCGCATAGACTTTGGCGCCCCTAACTAGTTCGCCGATGGCTGGGATGTCTTCTGCATTGACGATTTCTGGGACAACAGTGGTTCGGAATTCGTAGGGTACTTTGCCCGTTTTTAGGATTTCGATAGAGCGCTTTAGTGCGGTGGTGTCAGGTGCGCCTAGAAGCTTGTATTTTTCTGGGCTGGTTTTAATGTCCATGGCTACATAGTCAACGTAGGGAAGGCATTCTTGGAGTGTGTCTGGGAAGCAGCCGTTTGTATCCAGTTTAACGAAGAATCCCCGTTCTTTGAGTTTAGCCAAAAACTTTGGCAGTTCCTTATGCATACAGGGTTCCCCACCAGTAATGACTACTGAATCCACGTATTTCTTGCGGCTCTCAAGTATTTGCAGAGCAGCGCCTTCCTGCAGAAACGGCGGTTGAGGGTCAACGGCGATTTTGTAGTTGTGGCAGTAGGGGCAGCGTAGGTTGCAGCCTGGCGTGAACAGTATCGAGGCTATATGGTCTGGGTAATCCTGTAGACTGATTTTTTGTAATCCGCTAAACTTCAATCAAGTTTCACCTTAAACCGTTAGGGGTGCGGATTGCGTTACTGTTGAGCGGTCGAAGGTTTTGCGTATGTCGAATTCTGCTTGTTTGCCGTCGTTCCATTGGTCAACTGGACGCAGGTAACCCACAACGCGGCTGTAGACTTCGCTGCGTATGCCGCAGGTTGGGCAGGTTTTGTGTTGGCCGTTCATGTAGCCGTGTGTTGGGCAGATGCTAAAGGTTGGGGTCAATGTGAAGTAGGGTAGTTTTGAGTTCCAGCTGACTTTTTTGACGAGTTCAGCAGCGGATTTCCATGATGGTAAGCGTTCGCCCAGGAATATGTGGAAGTTTGTGCCGCCTGTGTAGAGTGTTTGGAGTGATTCTTGGTGTTCGAGTGCTTCGAAGAGGTCACCTGAGAAATCTACTGGCAACTGGGATGAGTTGGTGTAGAATGGTTCAGCGTGTTCTTCTACGATGTGTTTTTGGTTGGCGAATATGATGTCGCGGTAGCGTTTTCTGTCTAAGCGGGCTAATCGGTAAGAGGTGCCTTCTGCGGGTGTAGCTTCCAAGTTGTATATGTTGCCTGTTTCTTCTTGGTAATCCGATATCCGTTTACGCATATAGCTGAGTGTTTTAACTGCGAAGGCTTGTCCATCTTTGGAGGCGATGTTTTGGCCCAGCAAGTTGAGGACTGCTTCGTTGATGCCGATTATGCCGATTGTTGAGAAATGGTTCTTCCAGTACTTATCGAACCCTTCTTTTACGTGGCGTAGGTAGCGTTTGCTGTATGGGTATAAGCCGTTGTCTGTGAAGCCTTCGAGGACTTTGCGTTTGATTTCTAAGCTGTTTTTGGCAATATCCATTAAGCCGCCTAGTTTCTCGAAGAATTCATCCTCGTCTTTGGATAGGTATCCGATTCTGGGGATGTTTAGGGTGACGACTCCGATGCTTCCTGTGAGTGGGTTTGCGCCGAAGAATCCTCCTCCTCGTTTGCGCAGTTCGCGGTTGTCAATGCGCAGGCGGCAGCACATGCTGCGTACGTCTTCGGGTTTGAGGTCGCTGTTTACGAAGTTGCTAAAGTTTGGTACACCGTATTTGGCTGTGACTTCAAAGATGGCTTGCGAAACGGGTGAGTCCCAGTCGAAGTCTTTGGTGATGTTATAGGTTGGGATTGGGAAGGTGAAGACTCGGCCTTTTGCGTCGCCCTGTTTCATGCCTTCGGCGAATGCGATGTTGAACATTTCCATTTCTTTGGTCATGTCGCCGTAGGTGTCTTGCATGACTTTGCCGTTGTGGATGATGGCTTCGTTTTTCATGAAGTCAGGCACAGTCAAGTCTAATGTTAAGTTGGTGAAGGGTGTTTGGAAGCCGACGCGGGTGGGCACGTTCATGTTGAAGAAGAATTCTTGCAGTGCTTGTTCCACGTCTTTTTGTGTTAAGTGGTCGTAGCGTATGAAAGGTGCTAAGTAAGTGTCAAAGTTGCTAAACGCCTGTGCTCCTGCTGCTTCGCCTTGGAGAGTGTAGAAGAAGTTGACTACTTGGCCAAGGGCTGTGCGGAAGTGTTTGGCGGGTTTGCTCTCTATTTTGCCATGGACTCCGCCGAAGCCTGAGAGGAGTAGGTCGCTGACATCCCAGCCCACACAGTATGGACCCAAGACGCCTAGGTCGTGGATGTGTAGGTCGCCTGAGAAGTGTGCGGCTGCGATGTTTTCTGGGTAGATGCGGGCTATCCAGTATTTGGCGATGACTGTTGATGAGAGGTAATTGTTTAAGCCCTGTAGGCTGTAGCTCATGTTGCTGTTTTCTTTTACTCGCCAGTCCTCGACTTCAAGGTACTGATCAACCATGTCAGATGAGCTTAGTAATGCGGCGAGTTCGCGCATGTCAGTGTGCTGCTTGCGGTACAGGATGTAGGCTTTAGCTGTGGAGGCGTGGCCGTCTTCGATTAAGCGTTTTTCCACTAAGTCCTGTATTTCTTCGACTGTGGGTACGCCGTCGTCGCCATAGAGTTTGTTTAAGTCAGCAACAACTTTGTCGCTAACTTGTTTAGCCTGTTCTTTATCTCTGCCACCCACTGCTTTTGCAGCTTTGTAAATAGCTATTGTTATGCGTTCTTGATCGAATGGTTCTAATTTACTATCACGTTTTAGGACAAACTTCATTGTTTCTTCACTTCCGATAGGACTCGCCTGAAATCTTCAGGTTCTTCAAACTTTTTGTAAACCGAAGCGAATCGAATGTAGGCGACTCGGTCGACTTTTTTGAGGTGAGTCATGATTAAATCGCCGATGTCTACGGATGCGACTTCTTCGGTGCCTTTGAGCATTAGGTCTTGACGTACTTGGTCTGCTAACTCGTTGATTTGAGCCATGGTTACGGGGCGTTTTTCGCAGGCTTTTTGTAAGCCGCGGATGATTTTGTTGACGTCGAAGCGTTGGAGTTGGCCGTCTTTTTTGCGTACCATGAGTTCGACGGTTTCGAGGTACTCGTAGGTTGTGTACCTTTTGTTGCAGGTTATGCATTCTTTGCGTCTGCGTGTGGTGTTTTCTGGGGACTCGCGTGTTTCGAGTGTTTTTGAATTTTCTGAGTTGCAGTAGGGGCATCTCATAGGTTATACATACTCATGCCGTTCTTTTATCCGTAGTGCCGACAAGCTTATCGAATACACTACAGTTAGCGCCTATATAAGGACTTTTTACATATTAGACGTAAACCCACTCAAAACCTGAATGCTAACTCCATAAAAAATACACAAAAAACACGACAACAAAAAACCCAAAAAAACGCCCAAATCACAAAAAAACCCCTATCTGCCCAAATATCCACTTTGGTTAAGGCTTACGCAAGCAATATAACAAAAAACGGGTATTCATCAATAAACAAGCCCCAAACAGGGCATCTGCCTCTGAAAAATTGGAGAAAAGTGATGGATAATGCAGCCCAAAATCATCAAAGCCCAAACCCCCCACCAATACCTAACCCCCGAACACTGCTATATAGCTGAAAACCACAGCGACCCAGCAGTCTCAATCGCGCGAGCAACCATAAAACCCGCCGTAACCACCAAAGCACACCACCTAATCCATGGGGTTCAGGAGATTTATATCATAACAAGCGGCAAAGGCACCGTCTACATCGGCGACACTGAACCAACCGAAGTAACAGTGGGCGACGTAGTAGTTATCCCACCAGAGACCTCACAGAAAGTAAAAAACACAGGCGACACCGACTTAGTCTTCTACTGCGTCTGCACACCCAGATTCACCCAAGACTGCTACGTTGATTTAGAGCCAGACCAACCCTGACATATATCGAACTCAGAAATAGGGATATATAAGCTCACAAAGCGCATAAGAGGTTGAGGGGAAAGGAGAAGCTCCTCACCAATTTCTTCTAACTTAACTTGTTTTTAAGTCATCCATAAACTCGCCCAAATCAACCGATGAAACCCCGTTTTGGTCTTTGAGAGGCTGTTTAGCTGGTGGATTTTGCAAATAGAATGGTATTCTCTGTGCGAAGCGGTCTAGGAAAGTTGATTCTAGGGGGTTCTGGTAGAAGACGCCTATTGGGATTTTGTCGCCCCATTCCTGTGCTTTTTCCATGCCAGCCACTTTTTTCTTGAAAATCTCCGCTTCCTCGTGTACTAATGGGTCGAAGCCGATGTCTTGGAGTTTGTAGAGGCGCGGCTGCGGTTTACCTGTTGCGGGGTCTTTGCGGTCGGCTCCTGCGTACCAGTCTTTGGTGTTAATGTCGTTGTAGGGTGGGCAGGGCTGCAGGATTTCAACCAATGCTAAGCCTTTGTGGGTGATTGCTTGTTTGATGGTGTCTTTTAGGTGTACTAAGTCGAAGGCGTATGAACGGGCGACAAAGGTGTAGCCTGCGGTGATTGCCAATGCAACGGGGATGATTCCTTCGTTGATGTTGGGTCTTGGCAGCGACTTTGTCTTCATGCCCAACTTGAGTGTGGGTGAGGCTTGCCCTTTAGTTAAGCCATACACGCCGTTATTATGCAACAGATAGGTCATGTCGATGTTTCGGCGCCCTGCACTGACAAAGTGCCCTGCACCGATGCCCAATCCGTCGCCGTCTCCGCCGACGCCTATAACTTCAAGGTCTGGGTTAGCCATTTTGATGCCCATCGCAAAAGGCAATAGCCGCCCATGGAGTGTGTGGACACCGTTGGCTTTGACGAAGTGGGGCAGTTTGGGTGCATTGCCGACTCCTGAAACGATGACGACGTTGTGCGGCTCCAATGAGAGTTCTGCTAGCGCCATTTGTACGGCTGCGAGGATGCCGTGGTCTCCGCATCCAGGGCACCAGTCCACATAGACGCCGCTTTTGTACTCGGATGGTTTATGCGCCAAGCATCAACACCTGCCGCTCGGGCGCCGCTGGATTAGTTATAATATTCTTTAGAGCTTGGTATACTTCGGTTGTCATCATGGGTCGCCCCGTATATTTGAGGATGCAATGTGTGGGTTTGATTTCGGTGTTTTCGGTGATTACTCCCGCAAGCTGGGCGTTATGGTTGTCTTCCACATCGATTATCCGCTTCTTGCCCAACAATAGCTCTTTGATTTGGGCAGAGGGAAAAGGCAAAATCATGCGAATCTGCACAAATCCTAAGCTGTAGCCTTCATCTTTCAGTTGGTCTAAGGCTTCGATTATGGCTCCTTTGGGTGAACCCCAACTGATCACAAGGTTCTCCGCGGTTTTATCGCCGAAAAACTTCGCTTTAAACTCGGGCGATACTTCTTTGTCTACGAGTGCGAGTTTGCCTATTCTTTTATCCATCATTTTGCGGCGGTTCCATATTTCCTCGTTGATGTTGCCCATTTCGTTGTGTTCATCGCCGCTGTACCATTGCACGGCGTTTTTTGTGCCGAGGAATGCTCGGGGGGATACGCCTGTTTCGGTGTATTGGAATCGCTTGTAGGTTTTGCCTTCAAGGTCTTTTTCGCCAACGATTAATCCACGGTCGATTTTGACTTTACTATAATCGAAAATGGGGTACGTTTGTGATGAGTTTGCCATGCCCTTGTCGAGAAGGTGGATGACGGGCATCTGGTATTTTTCGGCGAGATTGAATACTTCTGCGGCGTCGTAGAAGCATTCTTCGATGTCGCCTGAGGCTAAGATTATGCGGGCGAATTCTCCGTGGGCTGCATGCATAGCAAACCTTAGGTCCTGTTGGCTGTGGCGTGTGGGTTGCCCAGTTGCGGGTCCACCACGCTGATACATCGTAATAACTAGGGGCACTTCGTTGTTTCCTGCCCATCCTAAGCCTTCAGCCATCAAAGAGAAGCCTGGACCCGATGTGCTGGTTGCTGCCCGTGCACCTGCCAGGCATGCGCCTGATGCTGAGTTGACTGCGGCGATTTCATCCTCTGTTTGGAGCACTATTATGGCTTCTTGGCTGCCGTTTCTGGTTTTTAGGATTTCGTGGGCTTCTAAATATTCGCTTTCGTCGGCGGCGGGGGTGATGGGATAGTATGTTTGAACTCTGCAACCGCCCAGCACTTTGCCCATTGCTACAGCTTGGTTACCAGTTAAGAAAATACGTGACTCAGTTATTGGTTGTTTTTCCAGTTTATACTTAAACTTGTTAACATCAAAGTTTTTCTCGGTATAATCATAGGCTGCATCGATGGCTGTGACGTTCATGGCAGCGATTTTTTCGTGGAAGGTAGCTTTGATTGCATCTTCGACTAGTTTGCGGTCGTACTTTAGTAACGCAAAAGATACGCCGATGGTTAAGACATTGATCATTTTGGTTAGTATGCTGATTTTTTCTATGTTGAGTTGTTTGCCAATTTCTGTAAGCAAGTCCATGTATGGCACAGGGTAAACCTGGATCTGTTTTGACTTTGCATAGTTAAGGAAATCATTTATTGTATCGCCTATAGCGTTTTGTTTTTGGAAATCGCGGACTTGATTTCTGTATTCTTCACTGAAGGTCGAGATATCTTTGAGTACATTGACTGAAAGATCGCGTGAATCCACTATTAAGCCGCCTTCACTCACGATTTCGCCGACATGGCGCACAACCGTTTCGGCATCAAACGCAGCCAACAAATTCACGTCGCTAATGTTAGCTAACGTGCATTGTTTGCTTACTCGCTGATGGAAGTAGCTATGCATTGTTTTGATGTTGGAGTGGTATTCGCGTCGTCCGAAGACGTAGAGGCCTCCGTATCCGCAGGCTCTGCCGAATATGGTGGATGCTGTATCAACGCCGCTTCCTTGTGGTCCACCGGCCATCCAGTTCATACTTTCAATTACCATTTTGATTTCTCACTTTAAAATTGAAGTTTTGGCTATCCACCGCCAGTTGCTTTATCGTGGCCTATTACGCATGTGCACTTTGCGGACTCTCCGCAGTATGGGCATACACAATTACAGTCGTCGATAAAGTTTCCGCAGTTGATGCATCGAGGCTGATTTTTTTCAGTCATCCTCTTCGCCTCTGCACAAATACTTCTGTCGTTATGGGGAATTTAAGGTTTCGGAAAACAGATTTTTCAGTTAATTTAATAACGGTCCAGTCGTCAAGAGAGAACGGGGATAAAGTGAAGAGAGCAATAACTTTAGGTTGCTTGCGCATAGAATTGCAGGCAATACAACGGCAAACGCCCAGTTAGCGTGGGCTAATTACAACAACATTGCATTAACCCAACGCATACTCAATGAATGTACACTAGCTCAACAAGGGTTTAGCCGTTTGTCTTTCTATATATAGGGGAGGGGGGTCCTCGGCAGAGCAGCTAACCCTATCCTATGATTCAAGCGCCTTCTCAGAAGCATGCGCATAAACACTCGCGAATTTCTTAACAAGGTCTTTAGGCGTATAGATAGACGAGTGCAAATGGAAAAAGTTGCTCATCCTATCAGTTTCCACACCAATACCGATGACAATAACGTTTTTGCGGACCAAATCATCCACACATTCCTTCAACGCAATGGGCATGTTGGCGTAACCATACGGCCACCCATCCGAAATCACAACCAAGATACGCTGTTCCTCAAAACGTTTCGCAAGCATCTTACCGCCAATCGTGATAGCATCAGGAATATAGGTTAAGCCTTCAAACTTTAACCCGCCAATCCGAGCCCGAACACGCTTAGAATACGATTCAGTGCTGTCTTTTAAGATGTAGAATCGGTCGCTGAAAGCAAAAAACGTCCAGGACGTTGGATCAGTCATCAATTCACGGGCAGCTTCAGCCACAGCGATAGCTAAGGCGCGCCCAAACTCTCCCTTAACCTGCATGCTGTGGCTTACGTCGAAGATAAGTGACCAAGCATAACTTGGCTGCAAATACTCATCCAAATTAAACACGTCAGTCGCGGGCTTGTTGGCGGCTAAAGACTGAATAACCGCAGGCAAATCCAGTTGCCCCATCTCCTGACGTGGGTCCTCATCCAAATAATTAAAGGCTGAACGCAAAATATCCAAAACACGACGGCTCGTACCCTGCACCAAAGTCCTCGCACGAAGATACTGGGTATAGTCTTCTTCGGGGATAGCGACCGATTTCAAACGTGTTAAACCCATGTAAGGTGCAATTTTTTGGAGGATTCTTGTCTCTCTTTGCTTCTGGTAATGATCAGCATTAAACGCTTGCAGAGCCTCTGCCTCTTGTTCTACACGCCACAACTGCTCAATATGATCTACGGATGGAACATCGCCGCCCATAGCCATAAGCGACTGCACAAATAACCCCTCAAAATCCTCAACAGACATAGCAGCTCCCTCTATGTCAGTGTAGATGCTGTTGCGTCCAATGTTTTCTGTATGCTTAAAAGATGGAGCCTCTAAAAATGGGCCAAACGGTTCAAGCGAATCTTTGATTATTTTCACTTTTTCATCAAATACATCGTTGAATTTTACTTCGTCGCCGGCAATCGACATCATGAAAGTTTCCTTAAGCGCCATCAAGTCACTATGGAGTTTATTGACAACCTTCTCTTCTTCGATACCCGGCGAATTCTTCATAGAACCCACATAGAGCTGAGTTAGTAATGCAGACATTAACTTGGTTGAGGAAGTGAAAATTCTGTCACAGGACTTAATTTTTTGGTAAGCAAGCGCGTTGGCGTATGCTAGGTCAAAGAAGCGGTCTGGGTACCATGCTTGAATGTAAGAGTTAATGTATATGTCATTGACTAAGGATTTGGCGTATGCGTCTAGTATACCGTCTTTTGGGTTAGGCACAATCCGATTCTTTGTAAAAGGCGCTATTGTGTGCAGGGTTAGGTGCATTACAGATGCACGAAAGACTCTGCCAACCCTGGATTTACCGTTGTTGTCTCCGGCGAATTTTAACCCCAAAAAACTTATGGTGCCATCTTTCCGTAAATGAACAGCGGGCAACTTTATAGTAAACCCTACTTCATCCCCAAGTAACACTGGCTGCTCTAAGGCTTCATCTTGGAGAATCTTTACTTTCGTGTTATCTTTTTGTAGAGAAACCGCCCAAGCATAATCAATAAAACCCAATGGCGAATGCTCCCCGACTATTTCAGGAAGACCGGTTCAAGGATTCTCCGTACATCAGCCTGTACTTCAACGTTGTCGCTGGTTAACCCAATGATTGTTTCTTCCGCAGCTTCCATAGGTGTCATACCATCGAAAACCAATGTTGCCCAGTTGATCAAGTCACCAAGCGATGGGCCATAAGGTAAATCGCCGGCTTTGTACTGCCGACGCAACTCTGCACCGGCTTGAATGATGCCATAAGCGATTTCTTGGCTAACTTTGGTTCTTTTACGCAGCATCTCCACCTCGTCAGGGCTAATCTTTTCACCCACACTGAGGAAATCGAAGTTGATCCACACAGCCATTCGACGTCGCATGGCTGCGTTAAGCG
>CAWALK010000005.1:0-32213 GCA_963782915.1 uncultured archaeon | reverse complement strand
TACAATACAAGCAATTAACAAAACAGACATTATTGTTGCAATTTTTTTTAATACATGCAATTTTTTCTTATCTCCTATGTCTATGGCTTCTTTTTTTGTTTCCTTTGCGTATTTATGGTTTTGCAAATATGCTTCAAACTTGCCATAAAATTAAGTATAATTATGAATAACGATTACGAATATAGCATTTTTTCTTATTTTTATTCATAAACGAAAGATAAGGCACAAACCATTCTTTGCTAAATCAGTTTTGCCTTTTACAATTCTCGTTGCTAAAATTAAGCCATAAAGTACCAAAGTAGCGCATGCAAAAAACCCACATTAAAAAAAACCTATCGTAAGGGCAAGAGCCAGAAATGGCAAGACAGCCAGAGGCTTCATGCCCACAGGGGTTCGAGTCCTTAACCCCGGCGCCTAATTATTTCAAGAAAAAGAAAACGAAAAAAGGTTTAAACTGGGTTTACTGAGGCGCCTAGACATTTATTCTTAAGGAGAGAAGAAAAATGCAAACACGATGATCGCAAACACCGCGTAAAACAGTAGTCCAGAAGCCCACTCAGCCCCAGCCTGAAACATAAATTGAAACTAAAAAAAGGAAGGGAAAGGGTGTTTTTCATTTCGTTTTCACCTTATGGTCGTTTCCTGAGTACTAATAGCATCAACACGAAACCTACTACTATTGCAATGAATAGACCCACAATTGCAGGTACAAAGTAGGTTTCTGAGATTGCCGTTGGTGTTTTTGTTGGTTCAGCGGTGGGTTCAGGTGCAGACTCTATGATAGCGTAGGTTTGTGCATTTGAAGAATAGTATGCCGAGGAGCCAGCGAATATGGCAGTGATCGTGTACTTGCCTGGAATGTCAGGTGTTGCCCAGTTGTATCCGAAGGTGCCGCTTGCATCCGTTGTAGTCGAGCCGAGGGTGATATAGTTACCATTAGGGTCCAAAGCAGTTAAGATTACTTCAACGCCAGTAGTGTTTGTTGGGCATTCGAATTGTTTGTATACATAGAGCATCCATGCGCTTTGGCTCTCATCAGAGACTGCTGGAACGCCGTTGGGGAATCTCGCCGTCAATGCATATTCATCGGTTCCCGGTGAAATGTCCGTAACGCTGCCGGATATCACTATATTGTCGCCTGCAGTGACGCTTACACTCGGTGCGGTGACTTCAGTGGCGCTTGGTCCTTTGCCATAAGCGTATATGGTATTCTCGTATGCGTCCATTAGCACCATTGTGCTGTCTCCAATCATTGCGTCAGGGGTGTAACTTGTTGGCCATATGCCATCTTGCTTCCATATGAGACCACCGTTTGAGGCATTGATGCATGTGAATGTCGCGCCGCGTGCTCTAGGAGTCTCTGGGGAGTGCTCATAGTTGCCACTGTAAATTTTTCCGTCAGCGATGAACATTATAGTTGATGTCCACTGGTCTGACCATAGTACCTCGTTGTAGGGGTCAGTAGGTTCATAGGTCCATAGAGTTTCGCCTGTCGCACCATCGTAGCAATACAATATTCCGCTCATAGCTTGGCAGTAGACATTGCCGTAGACGATCTTGGGCGCACCGTAGAGTAGAATACTAAATGAGTCGAGATAGTTTTGCGGTACTGTTGGGCCCCAAAGCAGTTTACCAGTATCAATATCGAAAGCATAGTGTGAAGCTGATTCTTTAGTAGTAACTAAGAAAAAGCCAGCATCTAGACTTGCAGCCTTTGAATATATAGTCTCATCCTTTGGCGGTGTCCATGTTGTGTTAAACAGCAGTTTTCCCGGGTTTTCTGGGTCTGTGCTTATTCCCCAGAAGTTAATATCAGCATTCTGTCGCACAATCGCTTGCTGAATATATCTGTCACTACCATAGTTTGAACCAAGCACTCTATCTTCAAGAATATGCATAACACTTCCCGCTAACTTTGGTATCGTTACGTTCCATTCCCATGCACGCTTAGGTCCTGCCCCCGTTCCTGTTGCGTTGTAGACGTTTCCATGTGGGTTCCAGCTTCCTGCGGCTGATACTAGATTACTCGAGTTCCACATAGCTATGTAGCCTTTCGTGTTCTGAACGTCAACTCTTAAGAGTTCACCGTTTATACCGTAGGTTGTGGTGCCGGTGGGTACGTTCATAATGGTGTATATCCATCGTCCAGTGTAAGCGTCAAATGCCATCCAAGTTGTGCCACTGGTTGTCCATAGTAATGCGTAAGAGCCGTCGTAGTTGTATGAGTTCCAATAGAAGAGTTGACCAAACGCTAGTCTTCTGCCAATGCCATCTGGGAATTGGTCGCTTACTCCATCGATGACTATATTTGCAGATGCAACTGTCTCTGCGGCGGTGGTTCCTGAGCGAGCTACTTTGCCAATAAGAGGTTTAGACCAGAGCTCTTCACCAGTCTTCAAATCTACAGCAACGACTATTTGTTCAGCATATGGATCGCCACGACTTTCATACAGGTTGTAGTAGAGTACGCCACTTAGTATTACTGAGTTGTAGAACTTGTTTTCGTATGCGCTACCGTCCTCGTAGGAGTGAGTTGAATTGTCAGAGCCAATCAAACCGTCGCTGAGTCCGCCTTCTGCTAGTTGGTTAGCCCATAGAATGTGTGCGCTTTCTGGTGCCTCACTGTTGTATTTGGCATATCGATTTGCGGGGTATGTTGTTAACCAGTTTCCAGTAACCTCATACCATTCTCTAAGCTGTGAATCAATTGGTCGAGACCAGTATTCGGTTGGGAGTGAATGCCCTGGATATGTGGGTATTGGGTCTTCGGTTACGGTAAGTGTTACATTCGGGCTGACAGCCGCGTCATAGAATATATTGGCACCACCGTTAACTGTAACGTTCTGCCATTGTGCGGGGAAATGCGCCTGTATAGTGTAGTTACCTGCCACAGAAGGTACGTATATTCTGCCCGTTCCACCAGTCGAATCAGTATTGATATCTGTGAGTGTCTCTGTGGTACCGTCTGGTTTTTGAATCGTTATGCTTAAGCCCTTCCAGCCCAGGTACTCTGCTTGAAGCTCATCTTTCATACCAATATGAAGCAGTGTTTCCTGACCGGTTCCTACTGGATTAGGGGTAGCTGCAATGTAGACATTTGCCTTCCTTGTAAGTGTAGGTACCGTTGCTGAGTTGGCAGAGGGTAAAGTAAACATTGTGATAGCAATTGTCAGTATTAGAGTCAAAGCAATTAAAGCGCTGATAGTTTTATTCGATAATTTAATTTTCATTTTTTTTCTTTCCTCTATATTTATAGAGCCATATTTTGCAGTTTCAATTAATAAGACTCATGGACCTGTGGTTCGTATAACGTAAATACATATTTTTCAATAAGATAGCACTAAAAAGCAAGAAAGATGAATATACTAAAAGTTGTACCTCTGGCTGAACCAACCTATGTCTGACATAATACTACGTATCGCAGTAGAAATTATATCAGCGGTCGCTTGCGCTGTTTTACTGTGGTTTATGATTAAACCCTATATAGTTACTCGTGAAGGTCGCTATATCGGTTTACCGCTCGGATTCGGTTTTCTCGGCGCCTCTTACGCTCTTTCGGCAATAGCATATGCTCAACCTAATTTCTATGAAAGTGGCATAAAGTGGATTCAACTTCTTTTTAGGGCGTTTGCATTTTTATTCCTTGCAGTTGCCTACTATTTCTCAAAAAAACCAACCAAAAATACGCGTTACATTTGGGATATTATATTTAGCGGACTATTTGTGTCCTTAGCGGCCCTACTTCTTTTAAATTTTATTGCCCCACAAATACCAATACGCAGTTACCTAACTCTAAGTAGTTTTATTCGAATCTTAAACCTTGTTTGCCTTACATACATTTTCATTCACTGCTTCAGGGAGCAAGCAAAAGAGCCTGACCCAATATCTATATGGGTACTGAGTGGTTATGCACTCCTTGGACTAAGCCAGTTATCATATTTAATATTGAATTTCTATTCAGGCGTTTTTGCATTTTGGGTATCTTTAGCGCTCCGTTTAACGAGTCTGGCCGTTTTTCTCATATCAGCCTCTAAAACTTTTTACCTAATCAAGAAAAAAAGGCACTAACCATGAAGAAGATCCAAAGAAGAGATAAAATGAAAATTTATGGGGATCTTCTATTAATAATCCGTGCCGAATCCGCTAATGAAAAAATAATTATTACGCACATCCAGTTGAAAATTAATGTTCCATTTACCCGTTTAAAAAAATACATTTCTGACCTAAAGGAGTTAGGTCTAATTGAAAACGAGACGTCGCTTAAGCTTACTGAGAAAGGCAGACAATACATAGACGAATATGAAGCTGTTCTATCTTTTATGAAACGCATGGGTATGAGCTATAAATAAAGCCTCAAGCTATGGTTAGCTTCAGGGTTCTTCTTCCAAGGCCGCTATGGCTTTTGTCACTTTTCCTTAAGGCGTAAGAGAATTCAGATGTAACTACGATGACTGCAACCATCGCCGTGCAATTCAAGAGCCTTACTCAACCTCAGTTGAATTCTTGGGTCAAATTAAAACTAAAAAAGGGAGGGAAAGATTGTTTATTTTTCTTATTTTACGGTCGTTTCCTTAGGACCAGAATTGTTACTACAAAGCCTATTGCGATTGCGAGGATTATGGCCACTACTGCGGGTATGAAGTATTGATCAGTCATTGTTTGTGGTGTCTGTGTTGGCGCTGCGGTTGCGTCTGGTGCTTGGTCAACAACGAAAGCGCTTCCAGCGGTTGATGGATAGTATGCTTTTGATCCAGCGAAGGTTACATAGACACTGTATTGGCCTGCGATGTCTGGGAGCCAACTGAAGCTGTAGTCTCCGTTTGAGTCACTTTTTGTTTCTCCGATAGTTCTATAGTTGCCGTTAGCGTCAATGACTGAGATAGTTAGTGGAACACCAGTTGCGTTTGTTGGGCGTTCGAATTGTTTGTATACATAGAGCATCCATTGGCTTTGGCTGTCGTCAGATACTGCAGGGACACCGTTGGGGAATCTTGAGGTTAATGCGTAAGTCGAGGTGGCTGGTGATGTGTCGGTTAATGTGCCTCGTATCATGATGCTTTGTCCTGATGCTACGCCGATACCTGGTACGTCAATAGTTAGTTTTGTTGGGCCTTTGCCGATTGCATATACGCGCTGGTCGTATGTGTCCATGGTTGCGATGATGCTATCAGCGATGATGCCGTTACCGCCCCATCTGGTTTCACGGAACATACCGTTGACACGGAAGATTTCACTGCCGTCTGTTGCGTTAACTGCGATGTAGGGTGCGCCTCTTGGTAGTGGGTTCTCTGCTGAGTGCTCGAGTGTGCCGATGTAGATTTTGCCATCAGAAATTAGGTCAATCCAGCCCCACCAGTTGTTGCCTGTGACGGGTTCTCCAGTTGGGCGGCCAGTTAGATTGTATGTCCATGCTGTGCCTCCGTTTGCGAGGTCGTAAGCATAGAGGATACCGCCGACACCCACTGAGTACAATTTGCCATAAGCAAAGTACCAAGTGTGTTCTGCATTACCCCATCCGTAAGCATCGGAATAGATTTCAGAGCCAGTTGCCCAGAGGTATTTACCAGTTACAATGCTGAAGCCATAGTGGGTTCTTAGTTCTTTATCCCATACTGCTATGACACCGTCGCCGTAGGTACTGTCGGATACATAATTTGTTGCGCCTGTGTAATGTAGAGTGTTAGAGCCTGCAAGCCATTCGGTTGGTGCAGCCCAGGTTTGATCGAATAGCATTGAAGCTGATGTGGATGTTTTTGTTAAGCCTGCAGTGTTGATTGCCCATACTCTTACCATTGTTTGGTTGAAGAATAATGAGGCATATCTGTCATCGTAGATCTTCGCGATTGATGCCCCGAATGTTGTGCTTCTGTTTCAAGCCAGCTGGGATAGAGACATTCCAAGAGTAGCTTTTTGGATTTGACGCATCGAATGTTCTCATCATGACGTTGCTTGCCCAACTACCGAGATCAGGTGAATCTGGCGCCGCATTTTGTAGACCGCAGAGGGTTGAGTTCCAAAGCATCAGTCGGTTGTTGACGAGGTCAATTTGATAGATCAGGATTTCGCCGCTTGGGCCATAGATTTGTGTTCCTGAGGGAACATTCTCGAAAGTGAAGCACCAAGAAGCATCAAAGGGGTCGTATGCAGTCCAAGTGGTTTTTGGGATGAAGAATGGTGGATCATAAGTGGTCGATGTTGTCCAAAGATAACTGTATACACCGTCTACGTTGTAGCTGTTCCAGTAGAATTCTTGACCAAAGGATAGGAAGGTGTCATTTTTTACCCAGAGTTCCTCGCCTGTGTGTAGGTCAACTGCTTTGACGTTACATGAGCCAAGTGAACCGTAAAAGCCTGGTGCGGGTCCAGTATTGTAGAAAAGTTTTCCGTTGAGTATGACTGAGTTGGAGAATTTGCCTTCGTATGCGTCGCCTGAGTTCATTCCTGCAGTGACTTGACCAGGGCCTGTGAGACCGCCTGACATACCGCCGGTTGTTAAGTCTTGAGCCCATAGTACGTGTGCTGTGTCTGGTGCATCGTCATTGAAGAGTGCAAATGAATTGTCTGGTCGTTGAACCCAGTTACCTGAGATGCTGAACCATTCTCTAAGCTGTGGGTCGATTGGGCGACTCCAGTATTCAGTTGGAAGGGAATGACCAGGATACACTGGTGAAGGCTCATTTGTTACGACTAATGTGCATGATGCACTGCTTGCAAGCATGATGGTTCCCTTAGGAATAGTTATGCCTCTTTCTGCGTCGTCTGTGTTTACTGGCATTTCTTGTTGTGGGAAGTTGCTTGTTATAGTGTAGGTGCCTACTGCGTCTGGCGTGTATTGGGTGAAGGTTGAACCAGTCGAGTCTGACTTGAACGGTCCCAATGTTGTGTTTGTACCGTCTGGTTTTGTGACTGTGATTGTAAGGCCGCTCCAACCATCTTCGGCTGCGTTTAGTGCTTGTGTAATACCGGTTTTGAGAAGTGTTGTTTCGCCAATGCCTATTTTGTCGGGGATTGCATCAGTAATTGAATAGGTCTTTTGTGTTGCTGCTGTTGCTGCTTGTACGTTTACTTCATTTGGTATAGCTGCAAATGTTCCTAATGCAAAAGCCAAAAAAAGCAAAATTGCAAAGATTTTTTTATTCAATTTTTCTTATCTCCTTGTTTGTGCTTCCTTACTTTTCAGCGGTTGATATTTAAAACAATGCGTTTGTTACCAACAGCCACAGCACTACAAAACATCCATTACCAAAAACTGGCGGTTACTTTACAAAACTAAATGATTAGAACAATACCTAGGAACTTCGCCAACTATTCTAATTTCAATGTGACGATACTATTTTGAAATCATCAATTCTCTCCAGAAGTTTCTCTGATCCCTTCAACTCAAAATAGAGAAATAAAAAAAATAGCCCCAGGAAGTCGGAAGGGCTTACATATTTTCTAGGCGGCTGGAGAAGTTCTTGAGGCCCTGAACAAATGGAGCAAGCGGCGGTACCTCATCAGCAATTCTACAGTCGATAACAGCCGGCTTATTCTCTTCAATAACTTTAGGCAGTAATGCTTCAAGTTCACCTGGCCGCTCGATATGGTACCCTTTGGCACCTAATCCTTCAGCCACTTTAGCAGCGTCAATCGGCTTGAATCGGGTAACAACAGTTTTTTCGCCAAAATTCAACCTCTGGAACTCATGCACCAAACCAAGTTTTGCATTATTCTGCACTATCCAGACGACTGGAATATCATAGCTGACGGCTGTAGCTACTTCCATGCCATTCATCAAGAAGCAACCATCCCCAACTAGAGATACAACTGGACGGTTTGGTGCAGCTAATTTTCCGCCTATAGCTGCGGCAGTAGAGTAACCCATGGTTAAAAGGCCGAAGGGACAGATGAAAGAGTCTGGTCTGCGGACTTGCATATGGTGAATAGCCCAGCACATGGGATTTCCAGTGTCAACGAATAGAATGGCGTCTTCTGGCAAGGCGCGTTCTAATTCCTTAACCATGCGTTGAGGCAAAACTGGAATATTATTAGATTCCATCTTTTCGGGTGATACGCATATCCCCACCTTCTGTCGTATAGCTCCAACCCTTGCCGCTCCGTCACATTTTGGGCTTTGCTCATCCACAATGTATTTCATAATGCGGAAAGAGATTTCGTTAATAATTGTTCGGGCATCGCCAATTAATGGAATATCGACTTTGTAGTTTCTGCCGATTTCGGTCGCGTCAATGTTTATATGGATTAAACATTTGGTTGGCGCTAAGCGTGGGTCCCATGACATAGTTGTCATCTGGTTTAGGCTAGGCCCAATAACTAATAGCACATCGGTTTGACCGGAAGTTAGACAGTTTTCCGCAACAGGAGAACCGCAGAAACCAAGCACACCCAAGGATAGTGGATGATCTTCTGGGAAGGCTCCTTTTGCTTTGGGTGAAGTCGCAACTGGGATGCGCAGAGTTTCAGCTAAATCACGGATTTCTTCACAAGCCCCAGATGCCACTGCGCCGCTGCCCACCAAGATTACAGGGTTTTGTGCGTTTACGAGTTGCTCTGCGGCTTCAATCACCATGCGGCGATCAAAGTACTCAGCAGGCGGCCTATACGAGGTAGATGTTGGTAGTTCGGATTCTATCTCTTCAGCCATCACGTCTTTGGGCATACTCAAATGTACGGGGCCTTTTTTGCCCGTTAATGCCATTCTGAGGGCTTCACGGATCTCTTCAGGAGCTCTATACTTAGAAAGAATCATAGTGCTGTACTTTGTAATTGGGTCAAACATGGCTACCGAGTCGACACCGTTTTTGGTGGAATCCTGAAAAGCGCCGCCGCCTGATAACGAAGTTGCAACTTGACCAGTTAATACCATAACTGGGATGTTATCGAGATAGGAGGTTGCAACTCCAGTTATGAGGTTAGTTGCGCCTGGACCTGAGGTAGCAAAGCATACGCCTAAGGTTCCCTTGACTCGGGCATAGCCGTCTGCCATGAATGCGGCTCCTTCCTCGTGTTTGGCGAGGATCGGCTTGATCTTTGGGTTTCGATTGCATGCCTCGAAAAGGGGGATTAAGCTGAGTCCGGGGACACCGAATATGTATTCGACGCCTTCGTTCTCAAGATATTTTAAGAGAAGATCGGAACTGGTTAATTTCATCTTAGGCACCGTTTATTTTAGTTCTTGTAGGGCGGCGTCGGTGGAATCGAATATTTTGAAGATCTTCTTTAAGCCAGATATTTCGAAGACTTCGAGCACATAGGGCTTGACTGAGCAGAGCACAATTTTGCCGCCTACTTTCTGGAGGCTTCTGGTGGCAGTTATGAGCACGCGAAGTCCAGCACTGGCAAGGTACTCTGTTTGTGAGAAATCGCACACTATCTTGCGAGAACCTTCCGCAATAAGTCTTGTTAATTCTGCCTCAACCTGGTTTGCAGTATAAGCATCAAATCGTTTCATGATACAAATAATTTTTACGTCGCCCACAGTTTTAACTTCAACACTCATCGTTAAACCCTCAGCTAAGAATCTTAGCCATCGTTAATTCGTTTTCCTTGTCGTTGATGGCGTATTTAACGGTTTGCATAAGCTGTTTCATGAAGTAAATTCCCAATCCGCCGACTTTGCGTTCCTCTAATTCGGCGTCGGTGTCTGGAGAAGCGACAGTTTGGGGATCAAAGGGTTTGCCTGAGTCTTTAAGTTTAACTATGAACTCTTTTTTTGATTCTGATAGTCGGCATTGTACTGTGATTTTGCCGCCTTTAATGCCGGCGTAAGCGTGTTCGATTATGTTTGTTAAGGCTTCGTCTACGGCTAATTGGACATCGAATATGTCTTTTTCATTTTGTGCGCCTGATTCACGCATGGTTTTAGTTATGAAATCCGCTACAATTTCTAGGTTCTTTAGGTCACTTTCTATTTTAAGTTCAAACCATCCATCGCTGTCTTTCATCATTCAAGCCTTCTAAGTCACTTTCATAATCATAAAGGTGATACCGTCGAGTTGGGGTTGACTACCAGAAAACGCAGCCACCGCCTCTTGAATCTTGCCCGTTGAGTGCTATGAACCCGAATACAACAAGCGAAACAAGGGACAAACCTAAAAATGCAGTTAGGTTCTTTTTTATGCTGAATTTTCGCAGGCTCTTTCGCTTCATAGCTTACCCAGCAAGTCAATGTTTACTTGGTATATTTTAATTGCTGTCTAAGCATCTCTGTGCGGGTAATTCGTAAAACCTAAGCAAAACCAAGCTATCCTCAGAGGCATGTGCATCCGCTAAGGATTGATAATGTGGTATCAGCGGCCGGTTAATAGTAACTACGTTTTTGTGGTTTGCTGAGGCTCTGGATAAGGAGTAAGAGCTAAATGCAAAAGCTCTCCACGAAACACCGGGCAGGCAATATCGTGATACTTACCAGCGCCTATTCAGCCCGTTTTATCTTAATCTATCGTTTTGCCATATTTTTCTTTAATTTATTATATAGTTTTTTCGACTGACATACTATAAAAATGGAAAGAATTAAAGAATTCAGGTGCGAATTTTCATTATTTCCGAAAGTAATTTAAGACGTTGTCAAACCAATCATTAACAGAAAGCAAACAATCGGAAGCAACCATCCATGAAGATCGACCGCATTAACGCAACAATCCTAAAAGAACTGCTAAAAGATGGACGGAAAAGCTTCACAGCCATCGCCCAACAATGCAACGTATCCAAAGAAGTCATCGCTAACAGATACAAACAAATGAAAAAACAAGGCATAATCGTTGGAGCAACCATCCAAAACAGTTGCGCCTGTTACAACAGCAATTTTGTCGCAACCTTCAACATTTACACTCAACTACACAAGGCAGATTATGTTATCAAGCTTCTCAACGATGCAGCCAACGTGATTGAAGTTTATCCTGAAGGAGTTAATCCAAACCTTAGCGCGATATTCACCGTAAAAACAATGCAGGAGATAGAGCAAACTAAACAATCCATCAAGCAATTACCCTACGTCCTAGAGGTAGAAGCTCAAGTTTGGCTAGGAATGTGTAACAACCCAGATAATCTATCTGTACTAGCTAACGCAGTTGCTGGAGAAAATGATCAAAGCACAGACAAAGAAATCAATCGTATCGAAATTGATGATATTGACAAATTCATAATTGAAAAATTGGTAACAAATGGGCGAACCCCATTTTGCAATATCAGTAAAGAACTCGGCATCTCAACAGATACCGTTATTAGAAGATACGGAAAACTCAAGCGCAACAAAGACATAAAACCAGTAATTCAAATCAACCCCTTAAAAATTGGGTACAGGGCTTTTGCTCTCTTCAAATTATCATTCTCTCAAGATAACCTCAGCAGGAGTGTAGAAGCCATTTCTCAATCTCCTGACATTAACTTTATTCATAAAACCAGCGGCAAATTTGATTGCATAGCGAGCTTGATGATTAGAGATATTGACCAATTTGTGGGTTTCAAGGAGCAGATTCTGGCAATAAATAACCTAACTAATTGGGAGATATCTGTTTCCAGATTATTTCCTGTATGGCCACTCCGTAGAGAATTCCTCTCAACCTTCTAAACGGCTTCAAATCTAAAGCTAATTAAATAAATCGTCGCTTGGCATAACTAAAATTTGGCACTGTTAACTGGGTTTGCTGAGGCGACTGGACCATTAAGGAGAGTAGAACACAACTGCAAATTAGATCCACGATGATTGCAAACATCGTAAATCGTAACCAGTCGCCTTCTCAGCCCCAGTTGACTTACCATTTAAACTAAAAAAGGGTGGGAAAGTTTTGTTTTTATGTTTGTTATTTATGGGTGCTTCTTGAGCATCATGATGGTCAATAGACCGACCACGATGATTGCAACGAGTAGACCTGCGATTGCTGGGACGAAGTATTGCTCAGATATTGGTGTTGCTGGTGTTTGTGTTGGTGCTGGTGTTGCTGCTGCAGAGTCAACGGTGAATGCTGTTATTGCATGTGATGGCCAGTATGATTCAGATCCGCCGAATGAAGCGTAGACTTGGAAGTCACCTTCAACGTCTGGTTTCCAGCTTAAGCTGAAGAATCCGTCGTTAGTGGTGGTTTGTCCGATGGTTCTGTAGTTGCCGTTTGCGTCAACAACGCTTAGTGTCACTGGGACACCGGTTACGTTTGTTGGGAGCGGTTTTTGTTCGTAGACGTATGCCATGTATTGGCCCATGCTTGCATCTGAAACTGCTGGGACGCCGTTGGGGAAACGTGCTGCTTGTTCAGTCTGTGTGGTGCCTGAAGCGATGTCTGTTACTGTACCTGTGATCATTACACTGCTGCCGCTTTGGATAACGTTGTCTTCGATTTCGACTGTGGTTTCGCTTGGACCTTTACCGACGACGTAAACTTGGTTGTCGTATAGGTTGGCGTATGCTAGGAAGCCGTCTGCAACTACTGGACTGTATGCTGCTGCCCATCCGGGTAGAGTCCAAATTTCAGTTCCGTCTGTTGCGTTGACGCATCTTACTAGGTTGCCTTTGAGTAGTGGTGTGCTTGCAGAGTGTTCGTGTGAGCCGAGGTAGACTTTTCCGTCTGCGACTGCGCCGATGTGTAGTGTGTAGTACTTGAAAACTTCCATGTTTGCTGGAGCTTCATATTTCCAGAGGAGTTTTCCAGTGTAGAGGTCGTAGCAGAAGAGCATTCCGCTGTAGCCTGTTGAGTATAGTTTGCCCTGGTAGATTGCGTGTGTTAGCATGTTGCCGGTGGTTGAGCTGTAGTAGCCATATGGGTTGTAGTCTAGTTCAGAGAAGTCCATTGCTGCGTGGTCCCAGAGTTTTGCTCCGGTGTGCATGTCGAATCCGATCCATTGGTATGTTTCTTTGTACATCATTGTCCAAACGCCGTCGCCTGCTGCTGTTGAGAGCAGGGTTAGGTTGCCGGTTGGTTGGTCATAGTTTTTCATCCATATGACGTTGCCTAGTGTTGTGTGTGATGCGTTGATGTCTACTGCGAAGTATGTGTATGGTTGTGCGTTGCCGCTTGTTTGTGTTTGTAGGCTGCCGTTTCTGAATAGTAATAGGTCATTGTAGATGACTGCTTGTGCGCTTGCGCCTGTTACTTTGAATGGTTGGCCTTGGTATGTTACTGTTTGGTTAAAGTCATAGAATGCTGATGCGTTTGCTTGTAGTGTTGCTGGGTTTGTTGGGTTAGTGTTGATGATGTATGCTCTGGATAGGTTCCATTGTTGTATTTTGTAGATTTGGTTTGCGCCTGTGCCGTAGCTTTGTAGTTGGTATCTTAGGATTTCGCCTGATGGACCGACTGCTTCGTTAGCGATTGATCCGGTTGGAACGTTGGTTAGGTTCCAGCCCATCTCGTGACCGTTGAGGGGGTTGTATGCGATTATTGTGCTGCCTGATGTTGTGAATAGTACTCCTGGTGGAATAACTCCGTGCTGGTTATAGTATTCCATTGCGTAGTACATACCGAATGAGAACATTGAAATGTCGCTGCGTCTCCAAAGTTCTTCGCCAGTTCGTAGATCACGGCATACAACGTCGCCGCCTGTGCCAGTGTTTTCCTTTGGTTCAGAATAGTAGATTCTTCCGCCCATAATGATTGCGTTATTGAAGCGTGGGTTGTATTGTGTGCCAGAATAGAAGACGTTTCCGTCGATAGCGGTGTTGGTTCCACCGACTACTCCGCCGTCTTCAAGGGGTGTTGTCCACATGATGTGTCCACTGTTTGGTGCAATACCGTCTAGTTGAACTCTGCCAGAAGTTCCAGTTCCGCTTGGTGCGATCTGGACTTGAGAGCCTCGAAGCCAGTTTGAGCCTAGTGTGAACCAATCATTGTTTTGACCCTCGATTGGACGAGTCCAATATTCTGTGGGTAATGGATATTGGTAGCTTACGGTGGAAATTGCGTCTTGCTGTACTGTGAAGGTGGTTGTGTACGTGCTTTCTTTGAATACGTCGTTTGCGAGTGTGCCTGTTGTTGTGAGGACTTGTGCTGGGAAGATTAGTTTAGCTGTCCAATTGCCGATTTGGTTTGGTGTGTATTGTGTGTATGTTGAACCAGTGGGGTCAGAGTTGAATCCACCGAGAACTTCGGTTGTGTTATCAGGTTTTGTTAGAACGATGGTATAGTTTTTCCATCTGATGTCGTTAGTTACTAACGCTCCGTCAGGAACACGAGTGTTCCAAATGACGAATGCTACTGGTTGTCCCAAACCGACAGGGTTTGGTGAAACCTGCATGTAGCACCATGTTGGGATTTCCCAAGCAGGGTTGTGTGCGCTAGCATTGGGTAGGTTTCCGATTGCGATAGCCATTGAGGATACTAGAATTACTGCGATAAGACTTGCGATGATTTTATTGTTTAGAGTTTTCAATTTTTTTCTTTTCTCCAATTTTTTTCGGGCAAGGACTAGTTTAGTAAAAACTTTGCACCTGCCCAGCCGAGACGATGGATTAACAAATTATTAAGAAGGTGTTGGTTGGTGCTCCAACAAACGCGGAAGCGTTATGCACTAGAAGTTCATCCAATTTATATTCTAACTTATGGTACTTTTTGGAAAATCAACAAGAGAAAAGATGGGTATGCGGGACAGAGAAAAAAGCATAAAGACTCTAGTTGATTTAGGGATTAGTAGGACACAAGCCAAAATTTATCTTGCCCTCATTGAAAAAGGAACCTCAACCATTAGAGCCGTAGCCGAAAATTCAGGTGTAGGCCGCCCAGATACTTATCGAGCGATGCTTGAACTCAAGCGCGCGGGTTTAATTGAAACGATTTTATGCTCACCCACGAAGTATAAACCGCTATCATTACATGAAGCAGTATCGATTTTGATTGGGCAGAAACATGAAGAGATAAGGGATTTAAAAGAAAAGACTGGAAAATTGCTGGAAGAATACGAGAATAAAGGCGGTGAACAAACAAATGCTTTTGGTGACGAATTTGTTTTGGTTCCCAAGGGAAAAGCCAGCTTCAATAAGGGAATGACAGCTATTGCAGGCGCTCAAGACAGCATAGATTGTATAACTTCATTTAAGAAGTTCAATCAAACACTTTTAACTGCGAGCGAAGAAATCATAAAAGCAACAAATAGAGGCGTCAAAATTCGGTTTATTCTAGATAGGACAAGTATGAATAAGCCTTTTTCGAAAATTCTGCCAGAATTATGCCAAACTGCTTGTCAAATTAAATACATCGAGGAGTTACCTGTTTCATTCTTAGCTGTTTATGACGGCAATGAAGCTCAGATGGCAACTTCAACAGAGGGCGACTTTTCTCAAGCACCAATATTATGGTCGAATAATCCTATGCTTACCAAAGTATTCCAAGATTACTTCGAAACGTTATGGTGGAGCAAATCTAAAAAGAGTATCGAAGAAGAAAATAGTTACGTATAGAGGCCCATTCTTCTAAAGAACTCGTTAGCTTTATGGAATTCCTCAAGGCATTTGATGCCTTTCTCAGTTATTAAAAGACCTGCCTCTGTTCGACTAACCATATCTAACTCGATAAAGTGATCTAAAATTTTCTGGAATCTATCATATGGGAGGTTCGCTCGGTGAGCAACGCGAGTAGGACTGGCTTTTCCAAGTTTCGCGCCCTCTTGGATTAAGCATTCCAGAACAGCGGAGTAAATATCAACCTTACTTCGTTTCGTACTTGTCAATGGCTGATACCTCCTTACTTGCTTGGTAGTAGATGAGAATGAATAACGCCAAACTTACCAATCTTGTAACTTCGGATCCAAATAGGCAAACGGTTCCTCCATTATTGAGATCCCAGAGTAGAAAAGACAATTGGCCTAACCAAAGTAAACCAAACGCTATTGGTGCACCTACTAAACTGGAAACCTTTCCTGTGGTCAACTTTATTTTTCTAATTAGGCAGAACATAATGTAAGTTAACAATCCAAGATTAGCGGCAGTAAACAGGCCATTGTCAGCGTAAACCGATGACAAGCCTACTGGGTTAATGACTAACAATAGGGCAAAGATGCAAACTACAGCAACAATCGACCACAATGATAGTGCCAAGTAGCTATGCTTTGTTATCTTTTGAGTTCGGTTTGCCATAAAATAGGAAGCTGCAATTAAAGTAAATCCCCAAGTTTGAGTTGCTACACGGAGCCACATAAGAGAGCTTGAGATGGGATCCATCGCTGGATATACAAGATGTGCCCCAAGGAAAACGTAGGATATCGTTAGGAATAGGAATCCAACTGGTAGGCCGAGTAAGGTGATGGAGCGTTGGTATCGGTAGACTTTAAAGAATAGGTAGGATAAAGCGATGGCTATGGGAATAGTTACGATTCCTATTACCATAAGAGTGTTGTATGTAAGGGTGTTGTAGGGCAACAAATCCACCTATTCCTCGGAAAGTATTCATAAATTGGATTTAAAGGTGCTTATCAATTGAGCATAAAGCATTATTCTGTAGAGAGGTCTTTTCAAACTAAACAAACCGCTTGGTCTAAAAAGAAAAGTGTCATTTTAGGTCTATTTTGGTTCAGCCAAATTCAAGGGGCAACCATTTTATGGGGTAATCTGAAATAGAAAACGGCTTCATTTTATAAGCACTTGAATATCGTACTATGTTAGGAGATTCATCGTGCCACCTAGTCGTGTTTACCTTGCTGGTCCAGAGGTCTTTCTATGCAACGCCAAAGAAATCGGCGAACACAAAAAAGCCCTATGTAAAAAGTATGGGTTCGAAGGCGTTTACCCTATAGATGTCGAGATAAACGCTGACGGTAAAAGCCCCAAAGAATTCGGCTTATGCATCAGCGATGTCAATGAGGGTTTGATTAAAAGCTGCGAGATAGTAATCGCTAATATTACTCCGTTTAGGGGTCCAAGTGCTGATGTGGGCACCGTGTATGAGATGGGGTTTGCTCATGCATTGGGCAAAAAGGTGTTTGCTTACACTAATATTGCGGCTTCATTTACTGAACGTACAGTGGCAGCGCTTAATGGGCAAGTCAACCGTGAATTTGATGGTAAACTGCGCGATGCTCAAGGTATGTTCATTGAGGAAAATTGTTTGGTGGATAATCTTATGATAGATGGTTGTGTAAACGCAAACAGTAAACTGTTGGTGGTTGAACAGGCACCGCCAAACCAACTGTTCACATATTTGGGTGGCTTTGAAAAGTGTCTTGTTGCTGCTCAAAAATGGGTTAACCCTTGACCGTTGCAGAATAGTAGAGCTAAAGTTGTTTAGTCTTGGTTTTTTATCTTGGTTGTTGCTGTGGACCCCTATTATTTCAACAACAACCAACGGGCTGTGCGGTGCATTGCTTTTGGTTTTCTGCGTTTGGTTTAGTTAGCTTGCTGGTTGTGGAGACTTCTGCAAACAGTGCCAGAAACAGCCTATAACAGGGTTTGTTGCTTTGCCACTGACCCCCTATCCCCTATAAGGAGCGCTTTTGCTGCTCTGAGCTAGACCCCCTCCCTTATTTATAGGCTCAACAACTGCATGAATGAGCCAGCTTAAGGGCGGCGTTTGTTGTTTGGCGGCTGCGGGATTTGTGCGGTTGCAGGCTGATTTGCGGGTTTGCTATACATCTACGCCGGAGACTTCTGCGATTCGGTGTACCAGTGGATGCTTGTTGCTCTGCCAATTTTCCCTTCATTATATTAGTAAATCAAGTTGTTTGTTGCTTGTTTTTCTACAGTGTGTTGTTGGCGGAAACCCCCTATACACAACAACAACCAATGGGCGACGCTGGCGATTGCTTTTGGCGTTTAGCGTCTGGTTTGGGTTGCTGGCTGGTTGAGGAGCAAACACAAACAGATCAGAATGTCGGGTCTACTAACAGGAGGGAGGTCAACCTGAAAAACGTCCGTGCGTTTTCTGTATACGAAAGCATCAACAAAACACACAAAATAACTCTTAACCCTAAACAAAGGCAGATAGTCTAATTTGGAAAGCTATACATTTGCTAAAGATTCTAAATAAAAAGAAATAAAGAAAATTTTATGGGGTATATTTATAGATTGTTTGGGTTATTGTGCCGTTTTGCAGCGTTCCTTCCCAAGCCATCAATGTTGAATGCATGTCCGCTGGAGTATATTCTGCGGTTATTGTATAGATTGGGTTTGGCACTACTGGGTTCTGCATGGTGAAGTTCCAGCCGTTGCTTTGGTAGTTGTATTTGTCTGAGCCAACCATCATGCCCTGATCCATTCTGCCGCCTGTCCATGACATGCCATGCATGTATGCGCTAGTTTCGTTATGGTAGATTCTTAGGTACATCATTGTTAAGTCGCGCATTTGCTCTTGCGTTATGTATACGACTGGAGCGTTGATTGTACAGCTTGTTTCGGTAAATGTTTGATTCTGGAAGGTGCCCATCCAGTTCACTGAGACATCCTGTGATGAGTAATCAACGGTTATAGTGTATAATGGGTTAGGTACTACTGGGTAATCGATGACAACAGACCAACTGCCATTGGTGTACACGTAGGTTTCTGCGCCAAGTCCGCCTGTGTCTTGTTTGCCGCCACTCCATGAGAATTCACCCATCAGAGGAAGGGCTTGGGTGTGGTTTGCAGCTAAATAGAGTAATGCGCCACCGCGAATTTGCTCGACAGTTGAGAGGATTGTTTGTTGCTCATTGTTTTGGTTGTCGCTGTTTCCGTTTTGGCTTGGTAAATATATGCAGGCAAGGTAACCGCCGGTGATTACGATAATAAGAACTGCTACTAGTACGATTAATAGGATTTTTCTCATTTTAATCATCTTCTGAGTAGTTAGGGCTGAATTACTATATAGCATCTTTGCTCTCAGCATCTCAGGTAGTTAGCAGTCAAATCAGCCAGTTTAACGAATTTGCTGCTGGCTAACTGATTTGCTGTTACTCGCCATTGCCAGTTGCCAGTTGGTTGGCTTGGATTATTCATTCGTGCCTCTGCACCTAAACCGAGGACATCCTGAAACGGAACAATTGACAATTCAGCTACGGAGGACAATGCCAATTTGATTACTTCAAGACTTACGTCTTGTTCAGTTACTTTTTTGCCGACAAGATTGAAGAGATTAGCCTTTTCTTTCTCAGAGGCTTCAGTCGTGAACCAGCCTTTCGCAGTATTGGTGTCATGGGTTCCAGTGTAAACCACTGCGTTCTCTATGTGGTTACTTGGGAAATGCAGGCTATCTTTGGCACCATCTAATCCGAAGATAATCACTCGCATCCCTGGAATGCCAAGCTCTTTTATTGCGTCTTCGACTGGTTTGTCGATGTACCCTAAATCCTCAGCTATAAAAGGCAACGAAGGAAACGCACCCTTGAGCGCCTTAAAAAAAGCATCCGATGGCGTCTTAACCCAGCGGCCCCGAACAGCCGTTTTAGCTATACCAGAAAGTTGCCAGTATGCTACATAACCGCGGAAGTGATCCAGCCGCAGCATATCACATAGCATAAGGTTGTGGCGTATGCGTTCCATCCACCATTCAAACCCTGTTTCTCTGTGCTTTGCCCAGTTATAGACGGGGTTGCCCCAAAGCTGCCCAGTTGCGCTAAAATAATCAGGTGGAACGCCGCCGACATAACGAGGTTTGCCGTTGCCGTGCAGGCTGAAGAGTTCGGGATGCACCCAAACGTCGGCGCTGTCATGTGCAACGTAGAAGGGTATGTCACCGATTATTTTGATGCCCCTTTTTTGGCAGTGCTCTTTTAGGCGTCGCCATTGGCTAAAGAAGAGGTATTGCACAAACTTGGTTTCCTCGATATCTTGAGCTAGCAATTGCTGCTTTCTTGCAAGCGTTTTTTTGTCTCGCTGCCGCAGGGAAGGGAGCCACTCCTGCCAAGGCTTGCCTGCTTTTTTCCTAAGCACAACATAGAGGGCATAATCGTTTAGCCACTTTGCGTTTTGGTCGCAGAAAGCTTTAAACTCTAATGCTTGGAGCCCAGTTCTTTTGAAAGCAGCATATGCTTTTTGGATGAAGGCTTCCTTTATTGGATAAACAATTTTAAAGTCAACACTATCAGAAGGCTTCTCTGAGGTTTTCACGCTCGCCTTTGGTAGAAACCCATCTTCGACGAGTAACTCGGAGCTAATCAGCATTGGATTTCCTGCAAAAGCGCTGCTGGTTTGATACGGTGAATTCCCATCTTCAAGGCGTGTAGGAGAAAGCGGCAGGATGCTCCAGTAGTGCTGCTTATAGGCAGCTAGCAAATCTGCAAAGCGGTAGCTTTCTGGTCCTAAATCTCCGATTCCAAACGCTGAGGGCAACGAAGTAATATGGAGCAGTATGCCGCTGGCTCTTTGGCGGTTAAGCATCTAAATCACTTGTTAGCAGTGCAACTGGAAATTGAGTTAGAACTTCTCGGAGGGGCAATCGTCCACAGCATGAAATGATAGTTCTATCGGTGAAGGTTTCGTTCCATCTTGTCGGTGTTCCCTCGGGTAGGCTTATGTAGGTATCTGACCAATCAACGATGCTGCCTTTCTCATTGATATTATGCAAGGCTGTTGGGAAACGCAGGGCAACTGTGATAGCGTAGGCATTTTCTTTTTTTCTGCAGAAAGCAACCACATGCTCAGCATACGTACCCTTCACGGCTAACGGAAGGTAGTCACCTTGTTCAAACAGCACCCGCCTTTTCCTACGTAACTGGAGGATCTTGTAAATTACATAGAGCTTAACTCGGCCATCGGCGGGAGTCTGGAGAAGCTCTGGCGCTTTAGCTGGCTTTAACTCGATGATTTCTGCTAGCATCTTCCTCCTTAATTGGAAGTTTATGGGTCGACGGTTGTCGGGGTCAACAAGGTTCAGGTCCCAAAGCTCGGTGCCCTGATAGAAATCGGGGATGCCTGGGCAAGTGGCTTTGAGTAAGGTTTGTGCAAGGGAATTGAAGCAGCCGTAGAAGGCGACTTTTTTTTGAAAGGGCAAAAATTGGTCCAAGAAGCCACTGGGCGTAAGGATTTCTGAGACAAAAGTTGTAACTGCCTCTTCGTATTGCAAGTTGGGTGAGAGCCAATTGGTATGAATTTTGGCTTCCCGCAGCGCCTTTACCATATGCAGTTTAATTCGCTGTGCAAATTCTGCATCACCACTGCGCCATGGATAAGCGCCGAGGAGCGTTTGGTAGAGATAGTATTCCTCGTTACCATCAGGAGCAACCACGCCATTGACTTGGCTTTTTTTAGCAGCGTTAACTTGTGCCCATGCTGTAACGTTAGTGTGGAACTCATCGGGAATTTGACTTAACACGTTTAGTCTTGCCCGCACATCTTCCCCGCGCTTAGTATCATGTGTGCTTGTGGCGTTGAGTGTTACAGGCCACTTTTGCTGCCGCACACGGGTGAAGTCATGGAATTCCTGCACTGAAAGACCAAATTGGGCAGGGCTTGAGCCAACCTCGTTAAGCGATAGCAGTCGTGTATAGCGATATAGTGCGGTGTCTTCGAAGCCCTTAGCCATGACGGCGCCTGTGAACTGCTGGAAACGCATAACCGCCGCTAATGCTTCAGGCGAGTTTTTTGCTTCCTTTAGCAGGTACGTCAATGCTTTGAATTCGTCTGCTAGCTGCGGGTTATGCTGTTCGGCTAGCCCAAGCGCCACCCTAAAAGAGGTATCATCTTGATGCTGCTCGTCGAGGTATGCTCGGTACACTGGGAAATTAGCCAGTAATTCCACCACAGCCCTTTCAACAGTGTCACGCTCAAACGTTACATTATAGTCCAGATGCTGCAGAGTGGTGCTAAACAGTCGTGATAGGTTCTCTACTTCACCCATAAAGGAGGCTTCGATTACAGCTTTCTTTGCTTCATGCAAGAGGTCGCTGAAAGCATGGGTGTTGCCTGTGAAGTTCCCGTAGAGGGCTTCGATTTCTGGTTGAGCAGAACTTTTAACGAATAATTTGTTCACCGAATTTAGGAAGTCATATCCAGTTGTGCCTTCAATCGGCCACTCATCAGGCAACTGCTCCTTATCAGTTAATATTTTTTCTACCACCATGTAGGTATCAGGGCATCGTTCACGTAATTTTTTCAGGTATTCTTCGGGTTTATAGAGACCGTCGATGTGATCGACCCTTAGCCCCGAAAATGCTCCCGAAGCGAGTAACTCAAAAATTAAGCCGTGAGCCCATTCGAAAGCAGCGGGGTCTTCCATACGGACGCCGATGAGGTCGATAACGTCGAAAAAGCGGCGGTAGTTAATGTGTTTAAGTGCAACTTTCCAGTGGGCAAGGCGGTAGTATTGTCTGGCGAGTAATGCATTTAGGAATCGGGGGTCGCTGTTGAATTTTTCAAGGGTTTGCTGTACGGGGCCGTTTAGTTCTAAGTGCTGTGCAGTTGGAGCGTTAATTGGAAACATGAGATCGCTAAATTTTATTTTGAAATCATTGTTATGGGTGAGGGTTATTTGTCCCTGTTTTAAACTCCGCATGTATGGATTAGGCAGGAAAGGCACTAGCAGTTTACCGTACAGTTTGGCTGATGGATAACCAAAGTCAATATCAAAAAGGCAGGCATACTCTGAATCAGCACCTTTCGCTAATACATCGCATATCCGCTGGTTCTCAAGCGAGTATGAGACATGATTTGGCACAATGTCCTGTAGCCAATCCAAACCATAGGCTGAAACCTCTTTCATGAGGTCATCGAAGCCTGCTTTACCGCCCAACTCCTCGCTGATTATATTCGGGTCGGTTACATCGTAGCCGTGCAGGCTGCCTTTTTTTGCTTGGAAAATCGGCGAAGCATAAATGTGGGATATCCCCAATTGGCTCAGGTAAGGCAACGCAGCTTTGAGGTCGCTAAAAGTAAAGTTCGTATTCAGTTGCACGCGGTAAGTTGCAATAGGCACCTTCAAGGTTACACCAGCCGTATCCCTATTAAGTCACATAACTTTGCAAACGCTGAAACCCATGCTAACGAAGATTCATCGATGTTTTGTTTAATGGTTTGGTATTGATTTTGGGCTATTTTGAAGGCTACGTTTTGGGATTGCCAAAGATTAAGCTGCACTGGTAACTCGCGTACCGTGCGGATTAAAGCAGTTATATTGTTTAATGTTTCAAGGTTTTCGGGTGCCTGAGCTAACTTGTTGAATTCCTCAGCTATTTTTTCGCTAGCTTGAAAGCCTATAAGGGTAGAATCAAGCGTTACGGAGAGATGTTTAGAGTCGTTGATGAGTTTATGAAGGCTCTCTAAATCAGTGGTTTCTGCTAAAAGCAGTTGCTCTATCTCCATGTTAAGCACTATTTCAGCCGCCGACAGCAGCGGTTTAGGAGATGGAACACGATTCTCTTTCATAAAACGCAGCATAGCTGAATTATCATGGTAAACTATGTCATAGAGGTCCTTAGCTTTCTTCAATCCATCAGCAACGATATAATCGAGAACAAAGCGTTGGTCATCTTTGAAAAGATCCTTGAGAGAATAATTATTTTTACCAAAATACCGCGATAACCCCACAATTATTTCGTTTATCTGCCCCTTCTCAAAGCATCCGACAAGTTTGTTGCGCATTGATTGAAAAGCTTTCTTTTGCATGTCAAATCTGGCTCCGCAGGTAACATTGTGGTCGCCTAGCCAAATGGCTGCACAACTAAAGGTTTGTTCGTCAAGGGTGATGGAAGAAAAAATTGTTGAGCGGTTTACGATGAAACGGAATTTTCCGTCATCCCACTTTTCGATGATGTCAGGGGTTGTTTTAAAGCAGCAATTGGGTATCTTTGATGTTGTTGGAGTTGAGTGATTGTTTTTGGAGAAGAGTTCACGGATTGTGTTCTGGGCACTTATTTTGGTGAAGTCAACGACTGAGGGTTTTACGAATATGTTGTAGATTTTTGCGCCATTCTGGAATTCGGGTATGTTGCTTGGAGCTTGCTCTAGCATTTTGACGTATTGGCTTTCGAGTTCTATGTCGAATAGTTCCTCGGCTAACTGTATAGCTCGTGCTGCATACATCATTACTTGCACGGTTTCGATGCCTGAGATTTCGTCGAAGAACCAGCCGCAACTAGTATACATGAGCATAGCGTGGCGTTGCATCTCGAGTAGTTTGATTACTCGGCGTTTTTCTTCTATGGTTAGTTCTTTTTTGTGGTGTCTTGATAGGAAGGCATCTATGTTTTCTTTTGAGCGATCCAAAATTACAGTGTTGTAATCGTTGCGTGCATTCCAGGGGTCATTGAGGTATTGTCCCGCGTTTGTTTCGAAATGTGGTGCAAGGGTTTCTCGTAGCCAATCCATCGCATCTCTTAGAGGTTTGCGCCAAGCCTGTTTCCAGCCTTCATGGCCCATGTTGTCGCCGCAGTCGCTTCGCCAGCGTTCTATGCCATGGATGCAGCTCCAGGAAGTGTTCTCTGCAATTTGCACCTCATGCTGCGGTGGATGCTTTTCCAAGTATTCGGCGTAATTGGTGAGTTTGGCAGTGTCGTTGGCGACGATATAGTAGATGCAGTATGCTAGCGTCATGTCGCCGTGTGGGTGATGGTGACCGTAGAGTTCGCCGTCGCTTGCCACACTCTCGATAAAGACCTCATCTTTGTCTCCGTTAAGCGACTCGATAAGCCGCTTTGCAAAGGCTTCCCCATTCTCAAGCAGATTACCAAAAGCAATATCGCTAGCAGTTCGCCTATCAAAAAAGAACAAACTAATACTCTTTCCAGAGGGCAAGTTGCATTTGTAGCTACGTCTTGGATCAATTTTGCTCACAGAAACATCAGCCCATTCTTCCTCACCTAACTTGCGCATCTTTAACGCTTGATGAGGCGAAAGGATAGTGAATTTTATTCCGTTTTCTGCTAAAACCTCAAGTGACTCCGTATCTACCGCCGTTTCAGGCAGCCACATACCCTCAGGAAACCTGCCGAACCGTACCTCAAAATCTTTTATCGCCCACTTTACCTGCGTTTCCTTATCCCGACGGTTAGCCAACGGCATAATCATATGATTGTAAACTTGAGCAATTGCTGAACCGTGCCCCGAAAAATTGTTCATGCTCTCTTTATCGGCGCTTAGAATAGACTCATACACTTTCGGCTTATGTTTGTCCAACCAATAGAGCAATGTGGGTCCGAAGTTGAAGCTTATTCGTGTGTAGTTGTTGATTAATCCGATTATGCGCCAATCTGAATCCATAACGCGTGAGACGACATTTGGGGCGTAGCATTCGGCGGTTACGCGTTCGTTCCAGTCATGGTAGGGTTGGGCGGATTCTTGGAATTCTACTTCTTCTAACCATGGGTTTTCGCGGGGGGGCTGGTAGAAGTGGCCGTGTATGCAGATGAATCGTTCAGCCAATAGGCTCCACACCCTGATGAGGCGTTTTCATATAAACTGCCAGATTGAATGCACTAATCATATGCTCGTCGCCTTTGGCGGCTAGTGTTGGAAGCGTCGGACCTCCCCCGTTAAAAACGAAATCCGCTGAATCGAGAACCTTGGTGTAGGTGCCGTTGTCGAACGGAAAATCGTAGGTAGCTGGTTGGTTTTGAGTGTTGGCGATTATGGCGGATTCGGTGTTTCGGTTTTGTTTTTGAATAAACAGTACACTTCCTTGGTTTGAGACATTTTTTATTTGCCTATCGACTTGGGCTTGGAAGATCGGATATTTTTTTCTTAGCTCAATTAAGGCATGGTAATATGCCATAATTTTTTGTCCAGATCCTGAAGTGCGCTGTTGCCAGTTGAGCTTTGACTTCTCAAACGTCGCCGAACTCAAAGGATCAGGCACTTCGCCCTGCCAATGAAAATTTGCAAACTCCCGCTTACGCCCCACTCGAACGGCATCAGCCAATTCCTTGCTTTGGTAGTCGGCGAAGAATAGAAACGGCGCAGTCTCCCCGTACTCTTCACCCATAAACAGCAGAGGAACGTAGGGCGATAGCAGTACTATGCCAGCTGCCAATTTGGCTGCTTCAAAACCAGCTATTGTTGTTAAGCGGTCGCCTAAGAGGCGGTTGCCTACTTGGTCATGGTTTTGGGAGAAAACGATGAGTTTGTCTGCGCCAACCCAACTATAGGATTCGCTTGGGCTATTACGCTTGTAGGCGGCTTCGTCACCCACATAGACATATCCTTCGGTTAAGGCTTCGATTAGGTCTTGGATGCTGCCATAATTGCCGTAGTAACCTTCTCGCTCGCCTGTTACCAGCGCAAAGACGGCGTGTTGAAAATCGTCCAGCCATTGTGCTTCAAAGCCACAGCCACCAGTACTTATGGGGGCTAAAATGTTGGGGACATTGAAACCTGTTTCAGCGATAAGATGCATTTTTCTGCCCGCACCTTCTGCGTAGGAATGAACATTCTCGTTGAGTTCAGATAGAAAATGTTGAGGGCTACTGTCATGCATTGATAGCACCGCGTCTAACCGTATGCCGTCTAGGTGGTAGTGGCTAAACCAGTGCAGCGTGTTTTCCAAAAAGTAGTTTCGTACGCCATCGTTTTGTGGTCCATCAAGGTTTATGTTGGCTCCCCAGAGGCCCATCTTTGTATCGGGGAAGTAGGGACCGAAATTGTTTAGGCAGTTGCCTTCGGGACCAAGGTGGTTGTAGACGAAATCTGCAAACAAAGCAACGCCATGCTGGTGGCATTCGTTTACAAGGGCTTTTAGGTCGTCTGGTGTGCCGTAGCTGTTCTGGACAGCAAATGGAAACACGCCGTCGTATCCCCAGTTGCGTTTTCCCGAGAATTGGGTGATGGGCATCAGTTCAACCGCGTTGATACCTAACTCTTGAAGGTCCTTAATTCGCGGAATAACTGCTTTAAAGGTGCCCTCGGGCGTAAAGGCTCCGACATGCAACTCATAAAAAATCAGGTCTTTAACGTCTAATCCAGACCAATCACGGTCCTTCCAACAGAACGTGTCGTGATCAATTACCTGTGAACCCCCAAAAACGCCATCGGGCTGAAAATGCGAGGCTGGATCAGGCTTAACATCTTTGCCCTCCAGCTCGAACATATATGTGGTGTCGGATTCAAAACCTTCAGCGGTATGCGTCCAGTAACCTCCACCTGCTTTATCCATTGGAATATGCTGATCATCCTTCGTAAGCAACAATGTGAGGTGGTTATGGTTGGGAGCCCACACTACAAAACGACAACTTCCATCTTGAAAATCAGCACCAACATGCAAACAAGGATTCCTCATACCAATCAGTGTCGGATTCTAACGTTATTATTAGATAGTAGGTTCAGAAAAGCGGTTAGCTTAGGATTTTACCGTTAAAACTCCAACAACGTCAACATTTATTATTGCAGACGAACTAAATAATACTTTGTCCCAACCTTTTGCGGATAACTGTTTTTTGTTTTTGGGGTTTTTTGTTATGTTGAGTGTTGAGTTGAATAAGAAAATTGAGCTTAAAGATTTTGAGGGCATAGTCAAAGAGGGCCAAATTGAGGTCGTGCGTGAACTTGGCAATAAGTTGAAGGGTAAATCGGTTACTCATGTGAATTCCACAGCTTTCGGCGGTGGGGTAGCAGAAATCCTCCACAGCTTAGTACCATTGATGAAGGATACGGGTTTGGATGTGCATTGGGAAGTAATCAAAGGTGGCTTCGATTTTTTTACAGTTACAAAAAAAATCCACAACGCCCTCCAAGGCATGAATGCCCCGCTGTCCAAAGAGGAAGAACGCCTCTACCTCGAATACAACAAGATGAACAGTGAACTCTCAATCCTCGACACAGACATCGTCATGATCCATGATGCCCAACCAGCCGCGCTAATTCAATTCTATCCAAACAAGAACAACAAATGGATTTGGCGATGCCACGTCGACTTATCCACACCTAACTTAACCGTTTGGGAGTTCCTTGAATCCTACATTAGCCGCTATGACGCAGCAATATTCACCGCAAAACAGTACGTAGTTCCAAGCTTAACCGTACCAACACTAACAATCCGACCCCCATCAATCAATCCGCTCAGCGAAAAGAACCGCGAATTAACAGACCAAGAAGTAATGGATGTACTGCAACGTTTCGAAATAAAACCTGACCAGCCAATCATAACTCAAGTGGGACGTTTTGACCCATGGAAAGACCCCTCGGGAGCCATCGACGTATATCGTATAGTTAAGAAGCAGTTTCCAACAGCACAGTTGCTGCTTATTGCGGGTATGGCGGCGGATGATCCCGAAGGATGGCTGTATTTGGAAAAGAGTGCCCGACACGCTGGTGAAGACCCAGACGTGCATTTGCTAACGGATTTGAAAGGTGTCAAAGACCATGAAGTAAACGCGTTACAGCGTGCCTCGCAGGTAGTGCTTCAAATGTCCACACGTGAAGGCTTCGGCTTAACGGTAGCTGAAGCGCTATGGAAAGGCGTGCCTGTCGTCGGCCGCAAAGTCGGCGGAATCCCCCTGCAAATAATTGATGGAGTGAACGGGTTTTTGGTGGATACTGTTGAGCAAGCGGCTGAGAGAACGCTGTGTTTATTGAAGAATAGAGAGATGGCGAAGCAGATGGGTGTCAGTGGGCGTGAGCATGTGCGCGAAAACTTTTTGATCGTAAGCCAGCTGAGGGATTACTTGATACTGTTTAATGAATTGTTGGAGTCTAAAAAAGGGTAAAGCGAGTTACATTCCCATCATTGGGTTATGCTCGTGCTCGTTTTCCTCACTAATATGATGTGCAACGTGGAATGCCAGCCCAGTGGATGCACCTGCAGCTAGACCAACAAGCAAATAGGTTAACCACATATAACCAAAAGCCATACCGACAACGGCTAACACATCGAAAACGATTGCGATGCCTAAATAGCCCATGCACCAAGTTTTCATGCTCATTCCACGAGGCTTGTTGATACCTATGCCGCCGAGATATCCGAACATTATTAGGAAACCGACTAAAGCCAGAATTAAGTTAATCATGTTTGCGTCTAAATCCAAACGGTACACCCTTCTAGTTGGCTATGTTCCCAATGGCGCCTAATTAGTTTATTGGGTCAACGTAAACATGCAAGATGCATCGATGGTAAGCAACAATTCATTGCTAGCCTTTTTTAGGGTCAAGTGTCAATCCTTATGCTTTAAGGGTGTGGACGCATGACCAACTTTGATGTTAGGCACTGCCATAAATGGGCACAACTTCTAACTGAACGCAAAGCTAAACTTGACCAAGCTTTATGCGCTATTGAAAAACAAGATTTTGATACAGCCAAAAAACTAAGCGGTCAAATCTTCGCCGGCGTAATGGGCAAACAGGCCGACCCCGGCATGGCAGGTTCCTTGCTCTACCATATGGCTATGGTTACCAAAATGGAGTCCGAAACCCAAGTCCTACTCGACGAACTAAACGTTCCTTTACCCAACGTCACCTCAGGACTAAACAATATTTATGGCGAATTCTACGCTGATGCCAAGGAATTAACCAAAGGCACCATGCAACTAAGCTATGACGCGGATGTTATAGCCGAAACTAAACACTTAAACAGCGAAGAAAAAATCGCATTATTCACCAAGTTAAAACAAACCCAAAAGAATATCGAAACCCAGCTAACAAACAAAGACCCCAAAGCAGCCCAAGCGCTGGAGAAGCTGTTTGACGATTGGGCACAACAAGTTGTTTTAATGAGGTTTACTCAAGAATACGAGACAATCAAAGGCCTCCTCGTTTTGAGTGAACTCGTGAAAACCATGGGTTATGAAACAGTTGAAGCGGCAATGGTAAAAGTCAAAGATGATTTTGGCCAAAAAACCGTTAACATCGCTCTCGACGTAACGCTTAAAGTCGGTATGCGCCGGGAAAAACTCCAATCGGTCATGCTGGCAGACCACTTCATCAACATGGCGATGGATGGATCAACACTCGACGGCAAAATGGAGTTCCTCAACTGCCCCATCCATGGCGGCCACCACTATGCCCAAGAAAAATACGGCATCGACTCCAAAGTATCCGCTCTCTTCTGTAACCACTTCTGCTTTGCACATGCCAAAGCCATGCTCGACACAGTCCTCCCCTTCCCATTCACCCTGTGGCAACCTAAACTCATGGCTAAAGACGGCATATGTGAATACTACCTAAAAATGGCTTATTCACCAGAAGCCAAGTCACAAGAGCGGTTTGTTCCACTAGTCATGTCCTATAACGTGACCCGCGAATGCAATATGAAATGCAGCCACTGCTACATCAACGCTACAGACAAGAAACTCGACGACGAATTAACCACCAAAGAAGCAAAAAATGTAATTGACCAAATCCACCAGGTCAGCAGCCCATTGCTTATCCTTAGCGGCGGCGAACCACTACTGCGGCAAGACATTTTCGAACTCATCGAGTACGGCTCAAAGAAAGGATTAAAGATAGGGTTGGGAAGCAACGGCTACTTAATCGACGAAGATATGGCCAAGAAACTTAAAGCAGCAGGCATCGCTACTGTCTCAATCAGCATAGATTCAAGCATTCCAGCGCAGCATGATGAATTCAGAGGAGTAACGGGCGCATGGGATAAAGCAGTAAACGCCTGCAAAGCACTACGAAACAACGGTATCCTAGTACAAGTTAACACCACCCTCACACATGACAACTACAACCAAATAGACGACATCATGACACTCGCCGAATCCATAGGCGTCGAAAACTTCCACCTATTCTTCCTTGTACCAACAGGGCGCGGTGTCAAATTAACCGACATTTCGCCAGAGAAATACGAGGAAATGATAACTAACACGTTTGCCAAAGTCCACAAGCATAGGCTAAACGTCAAACCCTCTTGCGCCCCGCAGTTCATGCGAATCGCACAAGGCATGGGTTTAGACATGAGGCAATGGGTTCGCGGTTGCCTCGCTGGAATGCACTACTGCCGCATCTACCCCAACGGCGACGTAACCCCCTGCCCATACCTGCCAATCAAGTTAGGCAACATCCGTGAGCAAAGCTTCAAAGATATCTGGTTCAACTCAGAGGTATTCAAAAACCTACGCAATCTAGACACTCTTAAGGGAAAATGCGGCGCATGCGAATATAAGACGCTATGCGGCGGCTGCAGAGCCCGCGCTTATGGCCTCTCAAGCGACTTCATCGACTACTGCGGCGATCTCCATGTGCCAGCGGAGCAACAAAAGGATTACTTGACTGAGGACCCATGGTGCGTTTACCAGCCGAAAACCAAGCAATAATCTCTTGAAGCTTCAACCCCGACCAAACGCACACGCAAAAACGCAACGCCCCCAAAATCCGCTGCTAGATGATGAGTAAGGGCAACTGTTATTTCTTCTTAAACTAAAAACAGAAAGTCGAATACAGAAGCATCAACCGAGCCTACAAAACCCCGCTGGCTCACGTAAACAACTGTACCTCAAAGCATATCTCCCCAAACTACCAAGGGCCTACCGACCGCACATGAGCATCCCAATCTACGCCCGACCAATGTATTTTGGACCAATCGGAATAAACGCCACCACCCTCGTAGTTTCCCTGATTGTTTTCGGAATCGCAGCTATCCTAAAACTAAGACATAAGCAAACCAAGCTGTTCGAGTTGACACTACTAGTCTTTCTCCTGGGCTTTGTCTTCCAGACGTTCCACGGCATCATAATACAGCAAGTGTTTGCCATCTCTTTACCCGAGCGCCCACTCTTCGATAACAACTTAACCCTCAACTATGCATTAACAAACGTCGTAGCCTACACGGTTGTTCCAATCCTGGCAATACTGGCATTGAGTAGGCACATCACAGTTGACGAGTTGGGTTTCAGAATTGGCAACTGGAAAAAGACAACGGCTTACAGCGCCGCTGGATTAGTCTTTGCCGCTGCACTCTTTGTGGCGACAAATGCCATGTTTCATCAGCAATGGGTCCAGGGATACACCCAAGGAGGCATGGTCCTTTGGATTGTTCTTGTCAGCGTAGTCTCGGTTGTGCTGCAAACCGTGTTCTTCGTGGGCATCCTCTTCAATCGATATGTCGGAAAAGAAAACACCCTGCTGCTCGCGGTTATCGCGTGGCTGGCTTATCAGAGCTATATGTCTAATTCGTTGCCATGGCAGATATGCAGCGCACTCACGTTCGCCGCCACACTTTTCGTGACTTGGAAAACAAGGAACATCTTCGGCGCATGCCTAATTGCCGTTACCATAAGCCTGATAGAAATAGCGTTCCAAGTGATTTAAAAATTAGAGGCAAGCAGCCACACAAACCCGTGGTTGTTGTGTATAGGGGATTTTTCACTACAACAAACTATAGAAAACCCATAAAGCTCAAGGTAACCAGCAGCAGATGCTGTGCAGAACCTTTTTAAGATTTAGCTGTCTCTTCAGGAAC
>CAWALK010000004.1:0-18448 GCA_963782915.1 uncultured archaeon | reverse complement strand
TGCCGTAAATTAAGGATATTAGGTGTCATAGCTATTAGATTCGAATTGGTTAGAACTTTAGTCATTTGCTGTAATTGAACAATCACAATTGTTTATGTTTTAAAGCACCTTAATGGAGGAGCGAAGGTGATTTTATGGAAAAAGAATTACTTTTTGAAGGAAAAGAAAACACTATGGCAATCAACCTCAAGGAATTCAGTCCAGAAGGTGCAAAGATGGATATTATGGTTGCAGGAAAAATCAGCGGAAAAATAACAGGACAAATTATGACTACACACAATGCCCTAATGAAACCTGACGGTACAGGGAACGCCGATGTGAAATCGATAATTTTCAGTAACGGCGAATCAATCATGGTAATGGGGAAAGCTAATGGAAAAATGGTAGACCCGGCTCCAATCGAAAAAATTGAGGAAAACCTGACGTTCATGACTGCCTCCAAAAATTTTGCATATCTTAATACAACTAAAGGTTGGGCAGACGCCAGCTACAACATGGCAACGGGCGAATACAGCTTCAAAGTCTATGCCCTCAAATAACAATATAGCCTATTCCTTTGTTTTCACATAGGCAATTCCTAGTTGATTTTCTAAAGGTATAGTTAGCGGATTTTTCGTAAAGTTAATCGATTTAGTTTCAAATTTTTGTAAAACGGAGGTGGAGTTTTTTGTTGTTTTATGTATTACTTCAATTGGTCTGGGACACCTGAAGAGTTTAAGGAATTTGCTGCAGCGAATGAAAAATATAATCAAGCAGACCGAAGGCGTTGAGTTTAATGGTTTTTTCATACCCATAAGTGAATGGCATTATGCGTTAGTCACGAAAGCAACGAACTATGAAAAGTCCTTGCAAGTTATGAAGACATATATTGAGAAATTTGGGTGGTCAAAAACTTCTTTGGCAAAAGCTGAGCTACTTCATACATTTGAAGAGTTGGGTCTGAAAGAGTAAACAAGCTTGTAATGCAAGGCTTTTGGTAAATAAACCTGCACTTCGAATAGAGGAGCCTTACTTTTGAATTCCTATCGCCTTAGCCCAGTCACTGCCTTCTTTAAAAAACTTCATTACTGGAACAATCGTTACTTCTCCTACAAGCCTTAGCTGTTCAACAGCGTTGTTGAGAGCGGCGTTATCATCTGTTTCGAGAACAAAATAGAATACATGCCCTGGGGCATCCATGTATGCATCAACAAATTTTACCCAGACTTCTTTATGTTTTCCTCAGTCTTTTTTATGAAATCCTTATCGGGTCTTACAGATCCACCTGGACAAAATTCAAGCGTGTGTTTAGCCACAACCATGAAAAACAAATCAAAACACTCCATTTAGGATTAATGGAGTTTTAACTCTTTAAGATTTTGTGGCCACCTTTTGCTGCTTTGGGTCGTTTAAGCTCTCGGAATAAGTGACTACGATTGTTTTTTTGATATTATCGGTTTGGACGAGCGAATGCCGATAAAGCGGGGAACCATCTTACAGTAATTTTCATAGGATTTCCCGTTTTGTTTCTTTTGACTGTAGCCCCAGAATGGGGGCCCACAAGTTAGTTAACCATAATGTGGTTGTGGTTCACTTTTAATTTTGCCAAGTGTGTGGCGGTGATGCTTTTGTATACCAGATTATTTTTTTGTATACAGATTATTCGGTATTTATATACATGCATGCATACATGTATTTAGTGGTCTTGATGGTTCGAGTAATATCAATCTCCGACGAAGTCTACGAAGAACTCTCCCGAATAAAAAACGGAAAATCCTTCACAGAACTCTTCAAAACAATGCTCTCAGAATGCGCAAACAAAGGAGACCCAAAAAGCATACTCTCTTTTCTAAACGCCAATGAGCCACTCAGTGAAGAATCCGCGGATGCCATATTGGCGGCGTCAGAACAGGGCAGAAAGAGTGCAATCGAAAGAAAATCCGCCTCCTTCGAGTGATGAATATGGTCGTTTTCGATACCTCCGTCATGGTAGACGCCTCTAAAAAACGGAAATACGCCCTTGACCTCATAGCCTCCTACTTGGGAAAGGAACAAATCGCCATAACAATAATCACCAAATATGAAATGCTCCGAGGCGCACCCGAGCAAGACCTCGAATTTATCTCCAACATGCTTTCAAGATTCCTAATCCTATTTTTTGGCAACGATGCCGCAGACGAAACTGTGGCGATATACAAGAAACTCAGGGAAAAAGGGGCACTCATAAACGAACTATATATGATAATAGCGGGGATCGCAGCAGCCAACAATGAAACCCTCATAACCAAAGACAAGGATTTCCTGCATCTAGAAAGCAATAGCATAACCGTTCTGCCATAATAGCCTATGTTGCTCATGGATCATTGCGGTTACTGCGTAAGTGGAGCTGTAAAGAATATGACCACAGAGCCCAAGCATAAAACCAAAACCATCCCCGGCACAGTTGCGGCATAATAGGCCAAACGGCTTATGGGTTTGAACGTTACCGCTAAAAACAATCATCTCCCGCAAGACTCAAATCGCTCAAACCAGCCTACATTTAGTCTTATGTTTCGCACAGCTACCGCTGAAGTTAGGGAAGCGTTGTATGGTATAATTGCTCGGTCATGTTTTGGGGCGTCTACTAATCATTGTTTGGGTTCGGGGGTTATGGTGGCGCCTGGTTTTGTGGTTACTAATGCGCATATTCTGCATTTGGATGGGGATGTGGGGAATGGTGTTCATCGGACTTTTGAGGTTATTCGGTCGCCTGATATTGGGAAAAACGCTGTGTCGGCGACGCTTGTCCGAGAGGATACGGTTAGGGACCTTGCCCTGTTGAAAATTGAAGGCGAATGCTCGGGGCAATGTGCCAGTCTTGCTCAGGGAATTGTTGCTTCGGGGGTGAGTTGCGGCAGTTTGGGGTTTCCGCTCTCCGTCGTCGCGTCAGAGAATGGCAGGGTGTCTTATGGTTTTACTGAGCGGTTTCAGGGTGCCTTTATTTCTGCTTACATTACTGAGAGAGTTTCGGAGCGGTTGATTTCTTGGTATGAGGTGGATAGGGTGATGTATGGGGGTTCGAGTGGGTGCCCCTTCTTTACCGTTGATGGTAGGGTTGTTGGGCTTCAGGCAAGGGTACGAAACGCAGAAAAAAGTTCGGATGGAACTCAAAATTTTCTTGCGATTTCGCTGCTGATTCCTTCGCCTGAGGTTCTTGAGTTCATTAAAAGCTGCGGCGTCAATTAGGCGCTATATTCTGAAGTGGCCCTTTGTGTTGTGCCACGGGTGGTAAAGGACGGTTTATCTGTAATGAGCGGCTCTTTTGGGGTTACGGGCGAACTGAATTGTATGGGCCATGCTAGTGCCCGACCTCATTGCGCTGTCATTGTTTGCAAAGTTATTCAGAAATTCAGCCTATATATAGAGGGAGGGGAGGTAGCGGCAGAGCAACAAAGATACCCTATTTATCCTTTAAATAAGGGAGGGGGTAGGTCCTCTGAGGTAGGTAGGTCCTGTCTTTTTGCCCTTTTTATAGAGAAGGGGAAAGTCGGCGAAGCAACAGAAAACCATTCCAACACTAACTTGGACGTTTCTTTAGAAAAAGTTATAGAGTACGCAAACATTAACCCTCAATAATCAAAGCATTGGATGGTAACTGTTTCATGCCTCAAATCCGCGTAGCATTAGTCGGCGTTGGCAACAGCGCATCAGCACTCGTACAAGGAACCCAATTCTATAAAGATGCAAAAGAAACCGAATCTGTCCCCGGCTTGATGCACGTCAACTTCGGCGGCTACCACATCCGGGACATATGCTTCGTCGCGGCTTTTGAAGTTAACAAAGACAAAATCGGCAAAGACCTCTCCGAAGCTATTTGGGTTAAACCCAATTGCTGCGCAAAATTCGCCGATGTTCCCAACTTAGGCGTCAAAGTTTCACCCGCCCCAATACTTGACGGCGTCGCACCACACATGCGCGAAGTCTTCAACGTTTACGACGACAGCAAAACCGCCAAAGAAAGCATCGTTAAAACATTAAAAGACGCCAAAACAGAAGTCCTAGTAAACTATCTCCCCGTGGGCAGCCATGACGCAGTCCGCTTCTACGCACAATGCGCCATAGACGCAGGATGCGCATTTGTGAACTGCATGCCCGAATTCATCGGCTCAGACGCCTCAAAAGAGTGGCCCCAAAAATTCGAAAAAGCCGGCTTACCCGTCCTTGGCGACGACATCAAAAGCCAAGTCGGCGCAACCATACTCCACCGCACCCTTGTCCGGCTTTGCCTTGACCGAGGAGCAATCGTGGACGAAACTTACCAGTTAAACCTCGGCGGAGACACAGACTTCCAGAACATGACCGTCGAAGGCCGCCTAAAATCTAAACGCATCAGCAAAACCGAAGCAGTTACAAGCCTCGTACCATACGCATTGCCCACCCGCATCGGACCCAGCGACTTCGTACAATTCCTGGGAAACAAAAAAATCTGTTACCTATCACTCAAAACCCGAGCTTTCGGCGACCGACCCATACTAATCAGCGCAAAACTCGAAGTCGAAGACTCACCCAACAGCGCAGGAGTAGTCATCGACCTCATCCGAGCAGCAAAAATAGCGTTGGACCGCAAAATCGCCGGCGCACTGCTGAGCATGCCCTCATACGCATTCAAGCATCCACCTGTACAAGTCCCGGACAACCAAGCCAGAGAATGGACAGAAGCCTGGATAGCAGGCAAACGGGAACGCTAAACCCAAAACTTTCCCAATTAAACCTTTTATATCCTTCCCGACTTGTGTCTTTCACAAGAAAACAGAAGGTTCAATTCCAATGGTTAAAGTTGAAGCATACGAAGTGCCGGAAGGCCTCTACTACAGCAAAGATTTTGAATGGGTCAAAATAGAAGGCGACAAAATCCGCGTAGGCATAACCGACTACGCACAGAAAAGCCTGCGCGAAATCGTTTACGCCGAATTACCCACTGCCGGAACCCAAGTAAAACAAGGCGAACCATACGGCACACTCGAATCGGTGAAAGCCGTCTCAGACCTCATCTCAGCAGTCACCGGCACAATCGAAGAAGTCAACGATGAAGTCCAATCCAAACCCGAAACCCTCAACGAAGACCCATACAACAAAGGCTGGCTCCTCATAGTAAAACCCTCCAATTTACAAGCTGACCTCGCCAACCTCATGACTTTCGAAGCAGCCGTGGAATGGCATAAAGCCCAAGCCCAAGGCAAATAGGCGAATAATTGATGGCTAGACGAGTCCTCATCATCGGCGCCAACGCAGCCGGCGTCGAAGCAGCCTCTGCAGCCCGCAAAAAAGACCGCACAGCAGAAATCACCCTAATCACCCAAGAAAAAACCGCTGGGTACAGCCGCTGCGGCTTACCTTTTGTCATCGGCGGCCAAATCGCAGCTTTTAAGGACCTTGTGGTTTATCCTCCGGCTTACTTCCAGATGCTCAAACTCAATTTGCGGCTCGAAACCAAAGCCACAGCGATTAACACCAAAGAAAAAACTGTGGCGATCCAAACTAAGGATGGCGCAACTGAAACGCTCCAATATGATAGTTTGGTGATTGCTACCGGTGCCGATTCGTTTATGCCACCGATTAAAGGCAAAGAAAAACAGGGCATACTGAGCCTGCGTGGTATGGAGGATGGCATGCAAATCGACGCTGCAGTGAAGGCAGGAGCAAAAAGCGCGGTAATCATGGGCGCAGGCTTGATTGGGCTGGAATTAGGCGTTGGCTTAATGGAGCGGGGACTCAAAGTCACTGTCGTTGAAATGTTGCCCCAGATATTGCCGCAGTTGCTCGATGCGGATATGGCTAAAATGGTTCAGGGGCACCTTGAAGAAAAAGGCATGCTCATATTGCTTAACAAATGCGTCGAAGAATTCATGGGCACCGACAAAGTTACCGGGGTAAAAGCGGGCGGAGACATCATCGAAGCCGACTTGTTCATCAGCGCGTTTGGAGTCCGCGCCAACACCAAACTCGCCGCCGAAGCAGGCATCCCATTGGGCGAAACAAAAGCAATCAAAACCAACCTGCGCATGGAAACCGAAGCAAAAGACGTCTACGCTGTGGGCGACTGCGCAGAAGCCCCAAACATCATCACCCACCGCCCCACCTGCGCTCAGTTGGGTACGATTGCGGTGCGGCAGGGCAAAGTTGCGGGGGCAAACGCAGGCGGCGACTACTCACTGTTCAGTGGGGTTTTAGCTTCGGCTGTTACCCGACTGTTTGAGATTGAAGCAGGCAACACCGGCTTAACCGAAAACGCAGCCCAACGGAACCGGATTGAAGTGGTTACCGGCGCAATCAGCAGCAAGACTAAGGCAGATTATTTCCCCGGCGCTAAACCCATCAAAGTCAAACTCATCGTCGAAAAAGAGTCACAGCGCATCATCGGCGCACAAGTCATAGGCGGCGAAGAAGTAACGCAGCGCATAAACTGCCTATCATTCGCTATCCAAAAAGGCATGACTGTTCGTGAACTCGCCAAAGCCGACACCGCTTATGCACCGCCATTGTGCGAGACTTGGGAGCCGATGGTTTTGGCTGCTGAGATGGTTTTGATGAAACTGCGATAAACAACGGCGCTTGTCTGTGCACAGACCTATCCCCCCTCTATTTATAGCCTCAACAAGTGCAAACAAAAACAGTAAAGAAGCGAGCGTTTGTTGAGTCTGCACAGTTTTTCTATGTGACTGTATGCAGGCATCTTGCGGTAATAGGCGTTTGTGCCAGGACCCACAGCGGTTTTGGGGTTTTGTAGAGGTTTACTGCTCTGCCAGCTACCCCCCTCCCCTATATGTAGATTCAACGTCGGGTTCAACCAGCAATTAGGGAGAAAATAATTCACATTAGAAGTGAGCAATGAACAGCACAATACAAGCCGGGCATTAACAAAGCCTATCTCCTAACCTAAACAACAAAACCCCCTGTGCTATGCCGAAAACCCGCCGCATCCCCAGATAACCCCTGTCCAAAATGGATTTAACGCTTGGAAGTTCATGCTTGTAACCAATAATCAGTATCTGAACTGCTCATATGTTATATAGTTCCGCCAACAAAGACAAGCGGTAATTCCCTACAACCAAAAAGTTCCTTTAAAAAGATGAAAAACATGAAAACAAAAAAAATTCTAGTTTACACATTAATTTTACTCTTATCAATCTCATTCATAAGCGGTATATTCGCCCCTGCTAAAGCAGAAACAACCTGGACACCCATCACGTTGCCCTACACTATAACAGAAAGCGGAAACTACGCAATAAGCGGCTCTTGGACGGGCAGCGGCGTAGGCTTAAACATTAGCGCCAGCAACGTCATAGTTGATGGACAAAACTACTCAATAGATTTGCCCACAAACAGTACCGGCGACTACGGCGTTTACATGGATTCCCAATCATACGTAACCTTACAAAACCTAAACGTGATAAGTGCCAAGATAGGCTTGCAAGTAAATTCCAGCAATACCTTCACGATTGTAAATTGCAACATAACCAATGGCTTCGACAATGGATTAAGCATTGTAAACTGCACTGACTTTAATGTTGGAAATTGCAGCATAGTTAAAAACTACAAAAACGGCATAAACGTAAACGCCTCAAACAACTTCCAAATATTCGACTGTAACGCATCAGCTAACCTTTGGGGCGGGATTCTTGCTAGCGCATCAAGCGAATTTGGGGTTTACTCATGCAACGTATCTGCTAACACAGAGGACAACGGTTTCTATGCTGAGAACTGTGACTCTTTTACGCTCGATAGCGTTGACCTAAGTTATAATGGGTGGCATGGCTTTAGCGTTTATAAATCAAGCAATTATGCCCTACTGAGCTCTAATTGTTGCTACAACCACATGGCTGGCGTTTATACTGGTTACGGAAATAACTCTTACATTCAAAATTGCGTTATTGATGGAAACGGCGACCTTGGCATAGTAGTTCCATATCAAATTGAGGGATACTTTGACTACAACGAGGTAGCAAACAACCCTCAAGCAGCGCTTGTTTACCTTTCGGATAGTATCAGTTTTAATAACAATAACATCGAAAACAACGGTTTAGCAGTAGGCGCTTATTACGGCGGAATTCAGGCAACAGACAGCAACTGCACACTATACGGAAATAACTTTGACAGCAATTATGATGCATTATTATGGGAAGTTAGCGACTCAACCTCAAACAACACCTTTAACGCCAACGACAACATTTTCCAAAACAATACCTATACAATGTTCCTTGACTATGGAATTCCAAGTAGCAACACTAATCAAAAACTATATTTCTTCAATAATTTCATCAACGACTCAGCCCTCATTGACCCAATATGCTTAACAGCCAGTTATTCAGGCAATTACCTGCCCATAAACAGCAATATTCTCAACCTGAATACGACAACGAATCTTGGAGAAAGAATCTACAGCAATGGTCCCGTTATTGGCGGCAACTTCTGGGCTACTCCAGACAGTACAGGAATAAGCCAAATAGGTACAGACGCAGACCAAGACGGCTTCGTTGATTCCGCCTTCAACTTATTTAACAACGCATCAATCGGCTTGGCCTACGATTATCACCCCTACAGTCTGAACTTCAACGTAAACACCTGGATCAATATCACTTTACCTGCCAGAATTACTTCCCCCGGCAACTACCGAATCACAGCACCATACACAGGGAGAGGAACCGCCTTAACTATTGAAGCCAGCAACGTCACGGTTGACGGTCAAAACAACCTAATCCAAAACCTAATGCTACCTCTGGTTGAATCAGACATTGCTCCGCTCACGCCTAGCGGAACGGGTGTCATGCTTTCATATAGCGAGAATCTAACTCTGATGAACTTTAACATACAAGGCGAAAGGACTGGCATTAGGGCTCGTGAGAGTTCGTTCACCGTTACAAACAGCAACTTTTCAGACTGTACCAACTATGGAATACTGGTACAAGGCTGTTACAACTATAATGTTCAAGGCTGTAACTTCTTAGGAAACAGTGAAGGCCTTGGCGGCAGCAGCTGCGTTAATGGAACGATTTCAGGATGTTACTTCAACAATAACATCGAAGGCATCGACATGACAGACAGCAGTAACTGCACATACATAAATTCGATGTTTAACAATTCGAGTGCTTTCGCACTCTGGGATATATACAGTGCAAATGAAACCATAAGCGGCAACTGCTTCGACCATACCGGAACATCAGATTCCAACGATTGGGAAGGAACAGCACTTTTCCTAGGCGACGTTGACTGTAAAGTAAGCAACAACATTTTCCTCAACAACTATAACGGTTTCTTCTGGGGCGTCGGAGAACCAGAATTTAACTATACACAGCTCATTTACAATAACAAGTTCATCGCTAACAACAATACAATGCTCCTATGCTGTTTTGAACCCAACAATTGCACCAATGAAAAACTGTACTTCTACAACAATTTCGTCAACGACACCAACTACGTTAACCCCTACAGCTTCAGCGAATACAATTCAGGTCCAAACCTACCCTTCAACAGTTCAATACTCATCTTTAATGTACCCCTACAAGCTGGAACCAGAGTATACAGTAACGGCGGCATGATCGGCGGCAACTACTGGGCTTATCCCAACGGAACAGGACCAAGCCAAACCGGCACAGATGCGAACCATGACGGCTTCATTGACACTAAATTTGACATTTTCAACAACGCTTCAATCGGAGCCTTCTACGACTATTTGCCCCTGAGCACTGGCTACATATCAAACTTGACTTTCACCGTTGGAACCAGCCAGTCAATAGCTCCGAACCAACCGTCTTCGGTTATAACTGTCAGCCAAGTTGATGCTTTCGGATCAGTTACTTCTGGATTTACCGTAAACTTGATTTCCAGTTCCATAGCAGGCATATTCAGCAGTGACGCATCCGGCAACATACCCATCACCAGAGTGACTATCCCAGCCAATTCCAGTTCCGCCAGCTTTTACTACAGAGACGCTATCGCAGGCACTCCAACCATAACTGTAACCGCTCAGAACGCAAATTCAGCCTCTACAGTTTTCTCAATCACTTATGGCGTTTCTTCGACAACACCAACTCCAACTGTAACACCCACTCCAACACCGACGGCAACACCAACCCCAACACCTACACCCACACCTACACCTAATACAATTCAGGCAAACAAAGACGACAATACAAAAATTACAATCGCCATCAACGGCAACATAACTACATCGCAATTCACAAACGCCACCATAACCACCAATCAAACTACAGCAACAACCACGCTATCCTTTACCGTTACCGGCGAAACCGGTACCTCAGGCTTCTGCAACATGACCATTTCAAAAGCTGAAATTCCCTACGGAACAACACTAGTCGTTCTACATCGACGGGCAACCGGCTGTAGACCAAGGTTATACGCAGGACAGCCAAAACTACTACGTCTGGTACACGACTCATTTCAGCACGCATAATGTAGAGCTAAGATTCACCGGACAGCCAACCTCCGATTCTGAGTCGCCTATGCTAATGTACGCAGTCATAGTGGCTGTCATAGCAGTCGCCTTAGCCATAGCAGCCATCGCCGTTACCAAACGAAAACATAAACCAGCCAAAACACCCCAATAAAACCCAATCCCCATTTTGGGGATCAACCATTTTTATCACACTTTTAACGCACACAACCCGAGAGTTTGCTGTTTTGTTTGGCGGTTGCTTTCTGTATCCTTCATTAACAACAAACAACCCGCGAGTGCGATGACGATAGGGATTAAGGCAGTAAGTATCTAATGTCCTATATCGTTGAGTACCCGAGCGATTAATGCCTACATAGCAACAATTTAAGAAAAAGTTGAGGCAATTGCTAACTCTTGGTAAGTACGTCCATTATCGCATGTATTGCTATTGAATAATTTTTTATAGTTAGGGCTCAGTCCTTACATAAAAGGGTGTATTAATGGCTAAAATAACAGTTGAAAAAAATATTCTAATCGTTATCATCTTGGTTACTTGCTTAGTTTGTTGCGCAGTGTCAGCCGGTATATCAACTTTAGTTGTAAATTCCGGCGTAAACACTGCAACAGGTGAACAAGGCGAAAAAGGAGACACAGGAACCCCCGGCCCAACAGGAGCGCCCGGAGCAACCGGTGAACCCGGCGCAAAAGGCGCTAACGGAGCATCAGGCGTAAGAGGAACCGACGGCGCCACATGGTACAGCGGTCAAGGCGCTCCATCACCTAGCTTAGGTGCAGTCGGCAGCTACTACTTAGACAAAACCACCAACGACGTTTACACAAAAGTCGGAATGGGAACTTGGGAGAAACAATCAAATCTTGAAGTTGACAATTCCGCTGATTACAATAGCGGGTGGGTCGACATAAGCAAACTCGCAGGACAAAACTTTACCCTCGCACATAACCTCAACAGCACAGACCTAATAGTGCAATTAGAAGGCATGGATTCACACGGTAATATACATCAAAAATATCTTGGACTCGAATCCTCGACCATATTAGGTTGGACCCAAACTTACGGCGAAAGCTTCAGTTATTATCCACTATCAATGGCAAATGCCAGCGATGGTGGCTACGTTATAACGGGTGCTGTTGAAGAAGTAGGCATAGAAGGATACACTGTTTTTCTACTCAAGACGGACAGTTATGGCTACATAGAATGGTCCAGAACCTATGATTTACCGAACTATAATGTTGGGTACTGTGTAGTTGAAACCTCTGACGGTGGATATGCCATAACAGGTTCTGCTCTTTCAACAATTTATGAAGCAGAGACCGCACTTCTACTAAAAACTAACTCAACAGGATTTTTAGAGTGGAACCAAACCTATGGAGAAGACTACTCATACGGACGCTGGTTAATTCAGACATCAGATCATGGATATGCAATTGCCGGCGTAGCCAACACTGGCATGTATCTAGTTAAGACTTCTAGTGACGGCACTTTGGTATGGAACAAAACATACGGCGGCCAAACCGCATATTCCGTAGTTCAAACATCCGATGGTGGATATGCACTTGCAGGCACAATAAACAACGAAACAACATGGGAATCCGATATTTACTTTGTTAAAACAAATTCCGCTGGCATTATGGAATGGAACAGAACCTATGGCGGCAGTGAAGGCTCTGAAAACGGTTATTCAATGATTGCAACTAGTGACGGTGAATTTGTAATCGCAGGCAATACTTACACGACTGGCTACTCAAACGTTTACTTGCTTAAGATACACGCAAACGGTGCCCTAAATTGGAACCTAACACTCCCGGCAACAAGAGATGACTATGGCTATTCAATGGTTGAGGCAAACGACGGCGGATTAGTAGTAGCCGGTTACACGTATAATGGTGACAATGAAGACATTTTATTACTTAAGACATATGCAAACGGCACTCTATGCTGGAACCAAACCTACGGTGGGTACAAACCAAGAAAGTGGACATGCAGTTGTTGCAACACTCTGACGGCGGCTATGTAATAGCAGGCTATACCATAGCGCAGACAACAGAATTGAATGGAATCTACCTTGTTAAGACCCTTGGCAACGGTACGTTGGATTGGACACAAACCTATGGCGGCAACAACCGTGAATATGCCTATTCAATGATTAACACCAAAGACGGCGGCTTTGCAATAACAGGCTACACAGGTTCGCCAATGGGGGCATCCTACGACGTGTATCTAGTTAAGACTAAAAGTGATGGCACTTTTGAGTGGAGTAAAAGCTATGACTTCACAGGCAACGACCGCGGATACTGCATAATCCAAACAAGTGACGGCGGCTACGCAATATCAGGCTACTCCGATAACAAAATGCTTCTAGTCAAAACAGACGTTAATGGCACTTTACAGTGGAGCCAAACATATGGCACAGACGATTCCTACGGATATTCAGTTGTTCAAACACCCGACAGCGGCTACGCAATATCAGGCTACATCTATACATCGACTTCAGAGGATGTGTACTTGGTCAAGACTGATGCTAACGGTACTCTGCAATGGAGTAAAACCTACGGCGGAACAGACGATGAACTTGCCTACTCTATGGTCATAACCTCAGATGGCGGATACGCAATGGCCGGAATGACATATTCCTCAACCACAGAAACAAGCGATTTGCTTTTGCTTAAAACCTATGCTAATGGTACTTTGCAATGGAGCCAAATCTACAACTCAACATACGACGAGTACGGTTATTCATTAGCTGCTACACTTGACGGCGGATACGCAATAGCAGGTGTGACATACTCACCAATAACCTATTCAAGCGATGTGTACTTGCTCAAAACTGACGCTAACGGTACTATGCAGTGGAACCAAACTTACGGTGGAACAAGCAATGATTATGGCTACTCATTGATTGCTACAGGTGACGGCGGATACGCAATAGGCGGCTACACTCAATCGAGAACAACACGCTCATATGACATGTTACTCGTTAAGGCATTTAGCAACGGTACTTTGGAATGGAGCAAAACCTTTGGTGGAGCAGACATGGAACGAGGAAGAGCCCTAGTCGCTACACCAGACGGGGGATACGCAATCGCAGGCTACGCATACTCAGAAGCGACAAATTCGTATGATATGATTGTAGTTAAACCCGACCTTACGATTGAAGTTGGTTTGGCTAGGATTTCAACTGGACTGAATACTTTGACGCTCTACCGCGGCGCAGACGACCCATATTGGCAATATGTTAAGGTGCAGGTCTGGAAAGCCGACTAACCTCTGCTTCCTTTTTCTTTTTTTAGTTATTTAATACCAAACATAGATTATGCAACTAAAGGTTGAACAATCCCCGAATTTTAAATCGCAGGATTTTTATGCAGACAACCCAAACTAGACAGCACTAACCAGAGGAGAAAACAAATATGCGAAAAATCTTCAAAATAATTCTCTCAATATTCGCCATATTAATCATCGTTGGCATCGCAAGCTTCAGCTTAATCATGTTTGACGTCGCAGGAACCTTTGCCACAGACACGCACCCATTACCCAACGGTGCAGCCATCGGCAAAGCTATAGTTGTTTATGACCCTGGCCTGAGTGGCGGCGCAAAAGATGTAGCCACAAAAATCGGCTATAATCTCCAAGAAAAAGGCTACGATGTTACATTAGCAGGAGTAAAAAGTTCTACAGCAGCAAACCTCACAGGTTACGCAGTAGTCGTCGTCGGAGGACCCATATATGCTGGCAAACCCGCAAGCTCAATCCAGAACTACCTAAACAGCCTCAACCCACCCGCAAACGCAAAAGTCGGCGTCTTCGGATACGGCAGTGTCCAAGTCGATAACAGCAACCAAACAGTTGTTGAGCAGGATGTAGCACCCCTTCCCGCCGATAGCCCAGTAACACTCAGTGCAGTTGTAAAGATAGTTTCAGGCAACAACGTAGATGCAAACTGCCAAGACTTCGTCAACCGCTTACTAAAGTAAACTGCTGAACTTCCCCAGCCCCCGCTTCTTCGGCGGGCTTAACTTTTTTTGGCCTAATAATCGGAAGAATAAATTCTACCAATAGCAACAAAATTATTAAAGCAATAATCACGGGTAACCCCCAAGAATTCTTCTGCAAAAACAAAGTTATGTGACCAAAGAATGGAAGCCTCATAACAACTTTGCCCAGAACCAAATCTTCTGGGACGCCTTGGCCTGTATGCCAAATCGAGTTTGAATCGTACTCGTTGACTGAAACATTGGCTGGCCAGTCTTCGCCGTTGCCGTCGCCTTTGGTTTGGAAATACCATTTCCCATCAATTTGATATTTCGCTACCACACGGTGCACGATGGGTGTATCGGTTGGGTTGGTTGGGTTCTGGTAAACTATGATGTCACTGTTTGGGTAATTATCGTTAATATCTTCTGCTTTTACGCCCTGGATGATTATTATGTCGCCGACATGCAGTGTTGGCTCAAAAGTGTGGCTCCAACCATCACATAAGTAACCGTAGGGCACGCACATGCTGCCGCTTTCCACCACACGGACCGGTACTTCAACGTTTAAGGCGAACCGTAACCCGACGAAGAATCCTAAAACGACTGCGACGATTAAGGCAATGGCAACTGCGGATTTTATGTATTCCTTGCGGGTCATTTTTGGAGTGTTACTCAATAGGTAGCCTTCAATATGTTGACTTCCTAGTGGAATGCGGTCTTTCTTAATAAACAACATTCTTATTGGGGTGATAGCAAACAAAAAATATCTCCGCAGAAGCTATTCCTTATGGGTTTAGTGTTTGCTTAAGATTACCCGTTCCCACAAAATCTTCTTTGCCATCATATGCATCATGGGTTTCTTCGCAATCTTAAGCTCCACCATGTCAAAGAATCCCGTGCTCAAACCCTTTGCAACCAGCTTAGGCACCCCAAATGAACTTTTAGGCATTGTCGCTTCAGCTTCAACCATCCCTGGAATACTGATCAGTTTACCTGCCGCATCGCTCTCCGACTACATTGGCAGACGCAAAGTGCTGCTGCTCGCAGGCTCCATTTTTGCTTTGGCTCCTTTCCTTTATTTGGGTGTGGATTCTTGGTGGACTCTTGCGCTGGTTCGTTTTTTCCATGGTTTCGCAACAGCCATATTCATACCTGTAGCTGAAGCCTCCATCGCAGAACTATACCCCACAAAACGGGGCGAACGCATCTCACTCTTCAACTCAGCAACTGCGGTAGGCAGAGCATTAGCGCCGTTTCTGGGCGGCTACATACTGTTTGCCACAAACCAGAGTTTCTTCACATTATACCTCTCGGTGGGCGTCGCTGGTGTAACCGCGTTTGTGGTTGGGCTGTTGTTTTTGGCTGAAAAACGAAACCTCACCCAAACACAGCCTGCAAAGCACTCGACTAAGAAAATGTTTGGCGGCTGGCTCTACCTCATCCGCAACAGAGGCATCATGGGCGTCAGCTTTGTCCAAGCAACCCAATACTACGTGTTCGGTTCAGTTGAATTCTTCTTAGTCGGCTACTTAACCGACGTCGTGAGATTGGACCTCTTCGCAATCGGAGTTATCACTGGAAGCCAGATTGTAGCGTTAGTTATCGTTCGACCCTTAATCGGGCGCATCTCTGATAGGATTGGGCGAACTAAACCCATCATCGCAGGCATCGCCGCCAGCTGCATACTTGTGGGAGCAATTCCCTTTACAACCCAGTTCCCAGTCCTGCTGCTCTTAGCGGTCGGGTATGGCGCGGCTTTTGCAACCGTGCTTTCCTCCACCTCGCCGTTAGTGTGCGATTTGGTTCCTTGCACTTTGGTTGGGGCTTCGATGGGTTTCTTAGCTACCATGATGGATGTGGGTCAAACGTTGGGACCGATAATCAGCGGCGTAATCTTCGCCTCAAGCCTGAGGTATCTGGGATTATTTTTCTCGCTTAGCTTGCTTCTGGTACTTTCGATTGTTGTTTTCTTGTTTTCGAAGAGGCAACAAAAACAGGCTTAGTTTGTGAGGATTTTCTTTAACCCATACATCAAACGCCCAAAGACACCAACAATAGTGGGCAGAAACATACTGCACACCACAAGAGCCAACCCAAAATACTGCAACGGCACCAGAATATCGCTGAATACTGTTTTTGAGAACAGGTTGAAGGGGTAATAGGTGACGGTGTCTACGCCAAACCATGCATAATCAACCCACCTGTTTAGGAACTGGACGCTTTCAAGCAAGGAAGCAAATACTAAAACCAGCCCAACAGTAATCAGCGCAGGCTTAATCCATTGGATTTTATTTTTCCACTCCACAGAACCCAGCAAACTCGCGCCTTTGTCGGCTATGGAAGCGGCGATTAGACACAAAAACGGCAGCGCCAAATAGGTGTATTTGAAGACGCTGACATAGGGCACCGTTAAACGGAAACCCAAAACAAGCAATAGGTTTAGCCCCGAAATAACCGCGACAGTAGCAACGCAGAGCAGGTCGGTTCGAAGGTGCCCCGCAAGCTTCCTTCTGTATGCAACTGCAAACGCTACCGCGAAGAATGAGGCGGCAAACAAGAAAATCCCTGTGCTGTTAACCAAAATTGTGGGCAGATAGGCTGCTGGGGCATCGACGTAGACTGGATGTGAGAGGTCGCTGCTGAAGTAGACTGCATTGAAGTTCTGGTTTGCTAAGCCTCCATACCATATCGCTTGGAGGACTATTGAGGGCACAAGGAAAAGCAGCAGTTTTCTTTTTGTAACCTTAAAGGCGCCTTCTTTTCGGTTCAAAAACACAAAAAGCAACAGCGGAACCAAACTAAAAACCGCAAACAACTTTGTCAAAAACGCCAAAGCAAAAAATATCCCTGCCCCAAGCAGCAGCCTATCAGAGTTGCGCTTAACTGCCAAAACCCCGAAAACCAGGAACAGTAGGCTCAAGAATAGGCATTGGTTGTCTATGAGGAAGATGCGGCTCATGTAAACGTGCCATGGAACCAGACCGAAGAGCGCCGACGCCACCAACCCAGTCTTTCTACCATACAGCAAGGTTCCGAGTGCATAAACGAGGGCAACTGAGCCGAGCCCAAACGCCGTAGCCAAAGCTGATGCCGTTGAGGTAGGATAAACCGAACAGCTGGAAAACAGGTGCCGCCGTATAGAAGCCCAGCGGAGGCTGATTAATCATAAAACCCGTGGAAATCATGGGGAACCCGCTTGTGAGGACGCTTGAGGCGGCTTCGTATTCTAGTTGGGAATCCCAGTTCGTGTAGGTGCCCATTGACGCTGCGATCAGTAAGCTGCCCAGCAGCACCCCCAATACGGGGTAATGTGCAAGCAGGAACTGTTTGACGCTTTTAGTATCCACGTTCTGGCTTCCCAGACAGAGCTATCTGTTGCTATCCATAATAAATTATCTCAAAACGGCAAAAAATTAATTATAGATAACAACTGATAGTGCAATTGAGGATACGCCTGTGGCCCAAGCAACACAACGGTCTCCAATACTCTATGCCATAACTGCATGGATAATTGTTAACATTATTTTAATGACGCTCATCCTTCTGGGAGGAGACACCGCTGACTTAGTCAATTGGATAGAACTTTCCCTCTGGATAATCTCTATTCCCGCTTTGCTTTCCCTCAAAAAATTGGGTCTTGCCTTCACCACATTCACTTTCATCTACACCTTAAGCACAAGCGTGGAAATCCTTGTTCACTACTTGGCAATTCAACCTAGTGTTTGGCCAAACATCATCCGCGTAATCATCAATATACCCATAATTATCTACCTCTTCAGGGCCATCTTCAAGGGCAAATTCAAATAGCCTCTCTGCGCTGATCCCCCTCCCCTCTGTACTGCAATGAGTTTCTATTAGGGCCCAAGTATACCCACAACAATCATCCCTAAAGCGATAATTTGTGGCGTTCAGAAACAAAACTCTAATATTAACAAATGCAATCTCTCTAATCCAGCCACGTCTGTGGGCCGGTCGTCTAGCCTGGTTAGGACGTTGGCTTTACGAGCCAAAGGTCGCCGGTCCGAGTCCGGCTCGGCCCACCAA
>CAWALK010000003.1:0-42536 GCA_963782915.1 uncultured archaeon | reverse complement strand
ACTTTAATGACAACTGACTGTGGAGTTGAGGAGGGCTTAAAAGAACCCTAAATATTTCAGTATCATCTCAAAACCAACCGCAATCAACGCCAAAGCAAACACAAGCTGAACCCTCTTAGCAGAAAGCCGCTTGCTTATCCAAGCGCCGACTATTGCGCCAACAAACGCTCCCACAGAGAGCAAAACCCCAAATTGCAAATCAACATTACCCAATGTAAAATGCTGAAAAGCCCCTGAGAGAGACGTTAACGCCACCAGAAACATCGATGTACCGACCGCAATATGCATAGGTACAACCATAACCAGCAGCAGTATCGGCACAAGCATAACCCCGCCGCCGATGCCCAGCAAGCCAGATAATATGCCGGCGAAAAAGGCTAACGTAAACCCTAGCAGTAACCGTTTTTTGTTCCTAAAACAGTCCGCTTCACACGTTACCATCGGCGACTTCGCAGTATCCCTTGCTTTGGCTCGATTTGCAAAAATCATCCGCGCCGCCAATAGTACCATAAAAACTCCGAAAGCAACCCCTAAAACAGTACTCGGCAAAATCGCAGTCAAATAAGCCCCCAATACCGCTCCGGGCGCTGTAGCCAACGCAAGCAAAAGCCCTGCCCTAAAATAAACCCTCTTTTGAAAAGCATAACCGATAGTTGCACCGAACCCGCCGAAAACCATAACCATCAAACTTGTACCTATCGCCTGTGCAGGCAAAAACCCATAACCCAAAGTCAATAATGGAACGAATAAGACTCCGCCGCCTACACCAGTTATCGCTGCAAAAACAGCGATTAAGAAGCCAAGCAGGAGCAGAATCCAATCCATATTAGCCCTTCAAGTCTAAAACAAGAAATGGTTTTGTTATATTAAACGTGCTCTTTTGTAGGAAAGCGTTTGTTGCTCTCAGTGACCTCCCCTCCCCCTATTTGAAGGAGAATTCTTCATTTGCACTGTGAATAATGACTGATAGGTGTAAGCAGTAACAAGTTTTTTGGACACCTTTTGCTACAAGCACCACTTTTTTGTTTACCTCGTTGAAGGTCATTATTGGGCTTGCCAGCAATTTTTTATGATGCTTTGGGTTGTTCTATTTTGAGGTTTTTCTTGTGCGTATTTTTGAAAGGGGTGTCATTTTAGTAAAGAAAGCGATAATTTCGGTTACGTTAATTGTAACTTTGGTAATTATTTTGGCATCCTTATCTACATTGGTTGAAGCGCAGTCTTATCAACAAATTAAAACAATAACAGGGTCAAGTGACCAGACAACAGATTACTTTTATGTACCAACTGGCGAGTGGCGAATATCTTGGAGCTACGTTCCCAACCCGTCTTACCCCTCGTTAGCTGTTTTTTCATTCTTTGCTTATCCTAAAGGTGAAACAACAATTTTTGCAGCGAGTCTTATGGAAACGGCTGATATCACCACAAGCGGCGTCACCTACGTGCATGAAGGGCAAGGTGGTGATTACTACCTAAAAATAGGCGCTGCCAACATACAGAGCTATACTATAACAATCGAGGGAACCACTGCATCACCGTCACCTAGCGTCCCCGAATTTCCAGCGGTACTAACAGTGGTTGCATTAATTATTGCTGCGGGTACAGCTACCTTGATTTTAGCAAAGAAACAAACGAAGTCTATTCATATGTAATAGTTGGGGCACCTTGCAATTGGTTAGAAGAGCGCCGTAAACATTATATCAAAAGCCCGCCTCAACCAAACAAAACCGTGACCCTTTATGTCCCAGACTGACGCAGAAAAATACCAGTTCCTAACCAAACTCGCCCTCGAAGCAGGCGCAACCGACGCCAAAATCATCCCAACCAACCTTGTCGTCGTCGAAGACCGCGTAGTCCTCAAATGCAAAGTAGGCTGCAACCACTACGGCAAAACCCTCGCCTGCCCACCCTACACGCCCTCAGCAGAGGAATTCCGAAAAATCGTCTCGGAATACAGTTATGCAATGTTCATGAAATTCACCACAAACGCCACCGCCGACCAAGAAGTCTACAAACACCTAATGACCTACGAATCCGACCCCTCCACCCCACAAGACATCAAAGAGAAAGCCGCTAAATTCTGGCAAGACTGGAAAGACGATAAACACAAAATGCTCCAATCCGTCGTGGGCTTAGAAAAAGCCGCCATGAAGCAGGGCTATAGTTTAGCGATTTCGTTTATTTCGGGGCATTGCCAACTCTGCGACACATGCAACTTGGAAACAAAGATTTGCAGGCACCCAGAGTTGATGCGTATGTCAGAGGACGCGATAGGGGTTAACGTGAAAAAGACAGCGGCGAATGCTGGTATCGCATTTAATTTCCCATTCACTAAAAACGCGGATTCTTTCGCTCTTTTGCTTATCGATTAAGCCCATTTTTGGGCAAACCCTAAATATTTTTAGTGCCTAATCTGGGATTGGATGCTATGAAGCTTTTACTAGACGAAATGTACGCTGGATTGAAAGAATACTTCGAAACCTTAGGCTACGAAGTCATAACTGCACAGGAAGCGGGCTTGAAAGCGGCTAAGGACCGAGCTGTAGTCGAATATGCCCTCAAACATGGCTTATTGTTGGTAACTCAGGACCAGAAACCCGCCGAACTCGCCGAGCTACTGGGCGTGAAATACATCTTTATCTCTAACTTGTTCATTGCGCAGATTGTGGACCAAAAAATCAAAGCCACCTACAAACAGTAGCTTAGACGCAGATGTGGCGCAGGTACTTGTTCCACAGATAAGCGGCTGCGTAGCCCGCTGTGACGCCTGTGGCGGGACCCATAAACAGCACAAGCATATCCAACATTGGACTGCGCTGAATGAATAAGCTGAAATAGGCTAATCCTTGTGCGTTGAAGAATTCTGGGAATACAGCGAATGCCGAGTAACTGGAAACGGCTATGAGTAGGGTGCTTACTGCCATGGCTGCCATGAGTCGGTTGCGGTTTACACCCTGAGGCGAACCCTTCACCCTAAACACAGCCAAACAAACGTCCACATAGACGCCATAGAGGAAAGCGAAGACAAAGGTGAACAATCCCAAAGCTGGGCTTACAAGCGCAGTTAACAATCCGCCGACTGCACCAACATACATTGCGCCGACTTTATGGATAAACAGCGAAGCCAACGCCAACAAGCACAGATTGGACTACCATCATGAGGTAGTTTAGTGGCGGCGGCAGGAACACGTTGGCGACGAATATGATGGCGCCGAAAAGCGCGATTATGAATAGTCGCTGTAGCCTCTGCGTCCCATTTCCCCCATTAGAGTATAGGAGTCACTGTTCGCTTTTAAAAACCTTAATCATTTTTTGGGGTTTTATGGAAAGAATCATTAACTATCAAACCAGCTAAGCACCTGAGGGTAATCAATTGAAGTGTGAACGTTGCCAAACAGAACTGCCAGAAAATGAAGCTACCGCCTATCAGGGCAAATTGCTCTGTGAGGATTGCTGCTTTGATTTGATGAGTCCACCTAAAACCTGCGACCCAACCGCTGTTTCCTCCACGCTGAATGTGCGTAGGGAGCTTGGGCAAAAGGGCACTGAGGGCTTAAGCGAACTCCAAAGAAAAATCTACAACCTTGTAGTTGAGAGGGGCAGAATCAGCAAAGAAGACCTAATGGCAACTTTGGGTTTATCCGCCGAGGTGTTTGAGCGGGAATTTGCTGTGCTGCGCCATTGCGAGTTGCTTAGGGGTTTTAAAGAAGACGGCATAGTTTACTTCGCAAAATACTAACTCCTCCCTCGCTATCTTTAGCGTTTCTGCGGTTTCCTGCTAAGATTTGTAACGGAAAGTTATAAATCTCCAAGCCGCCATATTAAGAAACATTATAATATTTGACGCATAAATGTAAATTGGGAGACAGAGGGATTTGAGTACTCACGCAGAAGACCTAAAATTAAGATTAATGACTATTGAGCTTCTACGTACTGCAAAGTACAAGCGAAACATTACTTATCGGGAATTAGCGTCAAAAACAGGCTTACCCGTCACAGTGCTAAGCAGATACGCAAAAGGACATGTGCTCCCAAACACAACACGCGCAAAACAACTCTGGCGGGTACTCACAAAACTTGTCGGTCTCGAAGCGGAACTGCGCAGCCGCATTAAATTCGATGATTTAGGCTATTTTGACAATACCGAAATCGTCGGGGACTACAACATTCTCCAACAAGCCGCTAACCATGCCCTCGCCAACTTTGCGGGTAAACGCGTCACAAAAGTATTAACCGCAGCCACCGACGGCATACCCTTAGCAACTATGGTGGCAAACGCTTTGGGCGTTAACCTTATCGTTGGTAAACGTAACAAAGAAGTCGGCGTTAAAGTATTCCTCGAAGAAACCTACATCCTCGGAAGAGACTCAGGCGTCACAGTTACACTCTATATACCCAAAGAATCCATCAAAAAACGCGACAGCGTTCTAATTGTGGATGACATGATTAAGAGCGGCGAAACCCAAGAAGCGCTTGTCAACTTGGTAAAGAAGTCCAAAGCGGAAGTTTCAGGCATCTTCTCCTTAATCGCTGTTGGAGAGGAATGGAAGAAACGACTAAAATCAGGCGAAGACAGCCCAGTCGAAGTTGTCACCCACCTAAAATCCCCCTTTGATACATCCTCCTAAGGGCTTTTTTAGCCTCTATTCATTTTTAAAGCATAGCCTTAAGTTATTACTACATCAAATATAATTAGGGGCAGTAAAAGTGAGAATTGGGCATTTCACCCTCTTAGTAGAGGATATTGATGAAGCAATAAAGTTCTATACTGAGAAGCTGGGTTTTGTAAAACGAGTGGACCAAATAACTTGGGTCAACATTCGCTGGGTCAGTATCTCACCTAAAGACCAACCTGATGTAGCGTTAACACTCGTCTTAGCGGATAGTGACGAAAAAATATGTGCAGTCGGCAAACAAACCCCTGAGCATGTCTTTATGTTTCTAGAAACTGACGATTTGATACGTGACTACAATGAAATGAAAGCCAAAGGAGTCAACTTCATAACCTATCCAGAGGACCATCCTTGGGGTAAAGTTGTAACATTTGAGGACTTATACGGCAACTTAATCAATCTTGTACAGCGCCCCAAAATGCCCCCAACCTGAAGCCCTATCCGCCTTAAAATCGCGCTTAAAACACTTGTAAGATAAGGTTAAATCCTAACTCCATAGGTATTAATCTTGGAGACGAAGCTGTGAAAATAATCCGCCACATTACCCTGCTAGTCCGAGACCAAGATGAAGCCCTAAAATTCTACACAGAAAAACTCGGATTCATCAAACATGTGGACTCCAAAGTTTGGTTCGGCAGCATACGCTGGGTAACTGTTTCGCTCAAAGATCAACCTGACGTTGAAATATCCTTTGTCTTAGCTGACACTGAAGAGAAAGAAATGGCGGTAGGCAAACAAACAGCAGAACATATTTTCCTGACTATAAGGACAGATAACTTCGACCAAGACTATAACGAGCTGAAATCCAAAGGCGTCAATTTCATAACACATCCTGAAGAGCGCGAATGGGGTATAGACGCGGTTTTCGAAGACCTCTACGGCAACCTCATCGACTTAATACAACCACTTAAGCGTCCGCCACCAGAAAAACTTTAAACTCTCATGTACCAACTATCCAGCAACATTAGCTGAGGCAAACAGTATGCGGATGATAAAGTGGCAAAACGGCACAGTAATTACTCCTGACCAAACAAAACTTCCCCTCCAAGAAGTCACCTTAGAGATTAAATCGGTTGAGCAGATGGCGGAAGCCATAAAGACGCTCCGCGTCCGTGGCGCGCCATTGTTGGGTGCAGCCGCAGGCTTCGGCGTCGCCATAGCCGCATACCACTCCAAAGCCAAAACCTCCGCGCAATTTCTAGCTGAACTTGAAGCAGCAGGCACACTCATTAAACGCCAGCGGCCCACAGCAGTTAACCTATTCTGGGGAGTCGACCGTGTTCTAAACAAAGCCAAAGCCACCCAAGGCACAATCGACCAGCTTAAAGCCGCCGTAATCGCGGAAGCCCAGCTAATCGCCGACGAAGACGCCGCCAACAACCATGCAATGGGCAAAAACGGGTCAGTGCTAATCGATGACGGCGACACCATCCTAACCCACTGCAACGCAGGCGAACTCTGTGCAGTCGAATACGGCACCGCATTGGGCGTTGTTAGGGCTGCGTGGGAGCAGGGCAAAAAAATCAAAGTAATCGCCGACGAAACCCGTCCGCTACTCCAAGGCGCAAGATTAACCGCTTATGAGCTTAAACGCGACGGAATCCCAGTCACATTAATCACCGACAACATGGCAGCATACGTCATGAGCAAAGGTCTCGTAGACAAAGTCATAGTCGGCGCAGACCGAATCGTACAAGACGCAGTTTTCAACAAAATCGGTACGTACGGCGTCGCAGTATTGGCGCATGAACATGGCATCCCCTTCTATGTTGCCGCCCCAAAATCAACTTTTGATTTAACCCGCAAAGCAGCAGATGTTGAGATTGAGGAACGCAAACCCGAAGAAGTCACCCATGTCGGCTGCCAACAAACCGCCCCCGACGGAGTCGCAGTCTACAACCCTGCGTTTGATGCGACACCCCTCAAATATGTTGCAGGCATTATAACGGAAAGCGGCATCTACACCAAGAAAGACTTTAAAAAGTTCAGCCCAAAATTCCAGCTTTAACAAAATAGCATCGCAGAATATCAGAGCATAATGTTAAAGAGCAGACAAACCCAAATCAAACCTATATCGGATGCTTAAGAGATGAGCGAAGTCAAGAAGGCACCTGTTGAATTCAAAACAAGCGGCATACAAACCGAAAAAGGCATAGTCGTCGCCGAACAAAGCAGCATCGACCAACTCACCAGCCGCGGATACGGAACACTCGAAAACAAAGTTTTCACTTTAGCCTTCTTCGAAGCACTCTACCTCCAAGACAAAGGCATGCTGGAAGCCAAAACCAAAGAGGGCGTAACCGTAGATTTCCAGGGTCTTCTGCACTGCTATGAAACCCTAAACGAAAACGCATGGGTAAACTACCTCGTCTACCGCGATCTAAGAAGCCGCGGTTACGTGGTCCGTGAGGGCTTCGGCGCAGGCATCGATTTTCGCATATACGACCGCGGAGCATACGGCAAAGACACCGCACCATACCTGATCCTTGTCACTCAAGAAGGCAAACCATTACCCATTAACGATTTAGCCGATGCACTCTCAAAATGCCAAAGCCAAAAGAAAGAATTAATCCTCGCCGTCATGAATAGGCGAGGCGAAATCGTCCACTACTCAGTGGGCGAAATGCACATGCCAGTCTAATAGCCTGGATGTTTGCTCTCTATTAATTCCCTTACAGTCATCATTTGGATGTCTAAGCGGTAGTTTGTTCGGGCACGTACTTTTCCTCTGATGGCGTCATCGCTGAATCCGAAAGCCACCATCATTCCCGCTGTCGCACGGTTTTTTGCCAAAGATGCAGCAAAAAGATCAACCGCATTCATGCCAACCGAATCTGACTGCTTAATCGATATAGGCTGGTTTAATCGTGAGAAACCGTCGATGCCCATGGCGATGTCTTTTGAAGTGGCTGGTTTTCCGTCTAAACGTTTGAGGACCCAACCTTGGAATTCGCCGCTTGAAAGGCGTCTCAAACTTTTCTCGCTTACCCGTCTCTTTTTGAGCAAGAAGAAGCCGCCTCCACCCACCGCAGCAACAGCTACTACTGCTCCTGTTATGCCTATAATGAGTGTCCAATCAAAACTGCTGTTGGCGCTTTTGCCGCTTCCACTGATGACTGCGCCCTCAGTGATGTAGCCTGAGCCTTTACAGTCGGGGCATTTTAATGTTCCATCTACCATCGCAGTCAGGGCAAATTGATGAATCGGTGGTGGTTCCCTCTCCGTCGCAGTAGGGACAAGTGATCTCTGCGGCATTGACAGTCAAGGTCACCTTGCTTATGAGCTGTAAGCTGGTGTAGGTTCCCACGTAATCGATGGTTAATTCTATTGGGACTTCTTCGTCTGGCGGAAATGTTGTCTCTTCGGAGGTTGCTGTGTGTCCATCAAGGTCTGCGGTAACTGTAGCTGTAGCTTCCACAGTTTCTTTATTTACTAAGACTGCATTGACGGTGGTTACTCCTCCGCTTTGGCTGGCGTCCATTGTCTTCTTGATTATTGAGGGCGTTAATGTGCCTGAGCCTGAGCAATGGGAACATTCAACTGCTTCGTCACCTGTCAACTTGCCTGTGCCGTTACAGTTTGTGCATTCATAACTCCCTTCTCCATTGCATGTTGGGCATTTTACTTTAGCTGCGAGCGTTAAATCTACGGTTGAAAAAACTAAAAGTCCAATTATCATGATAGTGATTAATTTTTTCTTCATCCAGTTCTAACCTTCTAAACACTTGTTTGATTAATGTTCAAGCGTTTCTGCGCTACTAGTTACTGTATTGTTTACCCTTATTAAATTTGGGAAAAAGTCCTCTGTTATGTTTTTGTATTAAAGAATTAACTTGCGCAGTTGGCGAACTGCATCAAAGACGCATCGTGTTTTAAGGGTGCCTTTTAGAAAAGCAATATAGTCTAGCAGCCCAACCCAATTCACTCAAGGAAGAAAAAATGGCATGTTAATCGCTGGTGTTGACGAGGCAGGGCGAGGCTGCGTAATAGGACCATTAGTCGTCGCTGGCGTAGCTGTAAAAACAGAAAACCTACCCCTACTCATGGAGTTAGGCGTAAAAGATTCCAAGCTATTAACTGCCAAAAAACGCGAAGCTCTCTACCCGGAAATACTAAAACTCACCCAGCACCACCACACCATAAAAGTTCTCCCATACTTAATCGACAAAGCCGTCCGATGCACCCGAACACTCTACAAACTAAACCGGCTCGAAGCCCAAACCATGGCTAAAATCATAGAAGAACTAAAACCCGACGAAGCCTACGTGGATGCAGCAGATGTGATTCAGGAACGGTTCGGCGAGCATATCCAAGAGTGCCTAACAACCAAAACAACAATCATATCCCGCCACAAAGCTGACCGGACTTATCCCGTTGTTTCAGCTGCTTCAATCATCGCAAAGGTGGATCGCGACCGCGAAATCGAAAACTTGAAAGTGAAATATGGCGATTTTGGCACTGGATACTTAACTGACGATAAAACTTTGGGTTTTTTAAAGCGTTTACTCAGTGAGCATGATGGTGATTACCCGAGTTGTGTTAGGAAATCTTGGGAGCCTGCGCGACGAGCTAAAGCTGAGTATGGTACGCTGCAAAAAACCTTGGGTTAACCTTCCGGATTATTGTGTTTTGTTGTGTCAAAAAAGATACAATTTATTAACCGCTTTAGCATACTGTGATTATAGCAACAGCGGATTTTAACGGCGGTTAACTGATGAGTGAAAAAGACGTCACCAGATTCCTGCAGATTCTAGGATTATCTAAACGGGAAATACAAGTCTACATGTTTCTAGCCAAGAGCGGCGTGCAATCGACCAGCTTTGTCGCTAAACGGCTAAAGATGGAGCGTGTGCAGGCTTATCGTACATTCAAGAAGCTACAAGAAAAAGGCTTCATTGAAGCAACATTGGAGAGGCCTACGCGTTTCACGATTGTTCCCTTCTCGGCTTTAGTTGATAATTTTATTACTGCAAAAAAGAATGAAGTCGTAAACTTAAACGACCAAAAACAGAATTTACTCACTGCTTGGCAATCGATTAGTGCCCCCGAATCCGAGTATCCGGTCGCTAAATTCTCGATTATTACCGGGAAGAAAAAGATTCATTCAAAAATGCTAAACATGATTGAAGAATCCAAATCCGAAGTAATCGTATTAACCACCGCTTTGGGTTTAATCCAGGAAGACATCGCTGGGATATTCGACGCTGCAGTCGAGCCTTCTCAGGAACGCAATGTACAAGTTCAGATCATCACTGACATCTCCGCAGAAAACCTAAAAGTAGTCGAACGCATCGACCGAAACATAACCGAAGACAAACTCAACATCAAACTACGCCATGTAAACATGAACTCCAAGTTTTTCCCACGCTTCCTCATAAAAGACGAAGAAGAAGCCATCCTCTATGCACCATTTGGCAACGAAGCATCGGTACTTAACCTTGAGGATGAGGGGTTGTGGATTAACGATAAAATGTTCATTTCCGTTTTGAAAGCGTTTTTTGTGCAGATGTGGCAGAGCGGAGTAGACGCCACCCGCCGCATCGACGAACTCAGAAGCGGCATACCGCTGGGCGAAACATTAGTCATTAAAGGTGCGGAGGAAGCATGGAACAAAGTTATCAAAGTGATTGAATCCGCTAAAAAAGAGGTCGTAGTCATCACCTCTTCCCAGAGCATCAACCGATTAGCCGAAGACGATCCGCTCATCAAATTCTTCAAAAAAGGCTTGAAAGTCCGTTTAATGGCATCCATCGATTTGGACAATTTGGAGCCAGCCCAAAAACTCGCCATGCACTATGAAATCAAGCATGTGCCCATCAGTTACATGACTATGATGCTTGTGGATAACAAGCACCTGTTTATGTTCAAGAATCCGCCGCTAAGCGACTTCGGAACTGAATCAGCTTTCTACTCTAGCAGATACCTTCTACTCCACCGATCCCAGCCAAATCGAACGTGTCAGCGAAATGCTAAACGACATCTGGAAACGCGGCATAGACATAACTGAAATCAGCAGTCAAGCAGGCACCAAACTTCCAACAATCGAAGTTGCAACTACAGAGACTGTAGCAGCGACCGTTGATAAGATGCTGCAAAACAACGTTAACTCCGTTCTCATCACAGAGCATCATAAACCGATTGGCGTCATAAACGACAGGGATGTTCTGCGAGAAATCGTTGAACACCAAAGAGACCCCACCAAAACATTGGCTAAAGACCTCAAGTTTACCCCGCTAATCATGCTTGAAAGCGACGAATCAATGATTACAGCAATGAAACTTATGTCCGAGAAGGGCATCCGAAGAGCCGCCATGGTCAAAAATGGGCAACTTATCGGTATGTTAACTGAGGAAGCCGCTAAAAAAGCTGCTATTCAAATGAAAGCTGCCGCCGTAACCTAATCAATCAAATAGGCACTTTTGAGTCTATTTTTTCGTTCCCAATATCTTCATTATTTCACAAGCAGAATACCCCTGCCGTAGCAGAGTCGCCATCAGTTGCATGTAGAGTTTAGAATGGGAAAAAAACGCTTTTAATCCACTGCATAACCAATTCAACCCCTCTTCACCCTCGGGGGTCGTCAATACCCTGTTTTTTGGGCATTCACCATAACAGGTAAACAAAAACTCGCATTTCCTGCAATAGTTGGGCAGTGAATCGGATTTGGCTTTTCCAAAAGAACGCTGCTTCTCACCCAAAACAAGCTTGACAAGCGGGGTCTGGGTTATGTTTCCCAAAAAATAATGCGGTTCCACATAGTGGTCGCATGAGTAAAGATCGCCATTATGCTCCAACGCTACACCTTCCCCGCATCTTGGGCTTAAAACGCAAAGTGAAGAGTATCCGCGGACATAGGACGCTAATACTCCATCGAAGAACTGAACAAACATTGAGCCCACATCGTTTCGTGACCCATTCATCAAAGATCTCGTTTAGAAACCTGCCATACTGCAATGGATTAACCGAACGTTCAGTAACACGGTTTCCTTGTTGGTTTCCTGTTTGATTATCTCGCTCAACTATAGGGATAAATTGGATATATGGCGTTTTTAGTTCGTCGCGGAAGAAACGGTAAACCTCCAGTGGATGCTGGCTGTTTAGGGCGTTGACTGTGCAGAGAACATTGAATTCAACGTTATATTTTTGCATTAATTTGGCGCTTTCGATTACTCTATCGAAAACTGATTTGCCCATTTTGTCCCTTCGATAGGCATCATGCATTGCTTTGGGTCCATCAATGCTTAAGCCCACCAAAAAATTGTTATCATGAAAGAATCGGCACCATTCCTCATCAATCAAAACGCCGTTGGTTTGCAGTGTTACTTCGATTTGTTTGCCTGCGCCTGCATCACGAATCACTTCCATGGAGCGACGGAAAAAATCTAGCCCCATTAGGGTTGGTTCGCCGCCCTGCCAAGCAATCGTAACTTCTGGTACGTTATGGGCTTGGATGGTTTGGCGAATATAGCTTTCCATAACCTCGTTTGACATGCGAAAATCGCTTTTTGGATACAAATACCCCTTTTTTGAGAAGAAGCAGTAGTCACAGTTAAGGTTGCATCTTGAACCAGTCGGTTTTGCCATGACATGAAATGCATGAAGGGGGGTTAGCTCTGTTTTGACCATTCTTTAATCCTCAACATTTTAAAAAAAGAAAAAAAGAAAATTGTAGCCTATTGAATAGCTGTAGTTTTTAGTGCTGGCCAGCATCAGATGCCTTTTGCAGTTGCTCCAATACTTTATCTAAATTGAATGAGGCTGGTTTTTGGCGGGGAGGGAACTCTTTGAAGCTTTGTATTTGTTGTGCAACAAGAGCTTGTGTTGGGACGAGTAAGAAGGCATGATCAAGAAGCCAATCATAATAGGTATTGGAGTTATGATCTGCTCGTTCAAATGGGTCTCGCCGTAAGTTGAAAATCTTAGGAATACGCAGTTGCACGAAAGGTTCAGCCCAAAGCGCCAATGTTTTGGCTCTCTGCTCTAGGAAAACTGTTTTCCAATCATTGTATCTAATCGCCACAAGTTGTCCGTCGTCATCGATGTAGAAGAAGAATTGGCGTGGGCTTTCTTTGGTTTGGCCCATGAAGTAGGGTAGCATATTGTATCCGTCGATGTGAACTTTGAATCTTTTTGTGCCTGCCTGGTGACCTTGGAGAAGTTTTTCTGCAATGTTAGGCTCTCCAACGGCCGATAGGAGTGTTGGCAGCCAGTCTTGATGACTAACTATCCCATTGAGAACAGTACCTGCGGGGAATTTGCCTGGCCACCTAGCAAATGCTGGAACACGCCAAGCACCTTCCCAGTTAGTGTTTTTCTCGCTCCTAAATGGTGTTATTCCGCCATCAGGCCAAGCGTTGTAGTGTGGACCGTTATCGGTTGAATACATTGCAAGGGTGTTGTCAGCGATGCCAAGGTCGTCTAGTTTCTTCAGTAATTTTCCGATGTTTTCGTCGTGAGCCACCATGACGTCGTTGTAGAATCCGCCTTTGCCGCTTTTGCCTAAATGTTTTGGAGCAGGATGCGTTCTAAAATGCATCGCCGTAGTATTATACCAAATAAAGAAGGGCTTTCCTGCCTTATTGCACTCTTCGATAAATCTAAGGGTGTTATCTGTTATTTCATCATCTATTGTTTCCATACGTTTCTTGGTTAAGGGACCTGTATCTTCGATTTTTCCGCCTGCATAACTGTGGATTACTCCACGAGGACCAAACTTTTTTCTGAACTCTGGGTCTTTGGGGTAATCTGGCAATTCTGGTTCTTCTTCTGCGTTTAAGTGATATAGGTTGCCGAAGAATTCGTCAAAGCCATGATTGGTGGGGAGGAATTCGTCTTTGTCGCCTAAGTGGTTTTTGCCGAATTGGCCCGTTATGTAGCCCATGGGTTTGATTAATTCTGCGATGGTTGGGTCTTCTGGTCTTATACCGAGATCGGCGCCTGGCAATCCAACTTTTGTTAGGCCAGTGCGGACGGGGTTTTGGCCTGTTATGAAGGCTGCTCGTCCTGCTGTGCAGCTTTGTTGGCCGTAATAATCTGTGAATGCAAGGCCTTCGTTTGCGATTCGGTCGATGTTGGGTGTGCGGTAGCCCATTTGGCCGTTGTTGTTGTAGCTGATGTTCCACCAGCCGATGTCGTCGCCAAACATGATTAGTATGTTAGGTTTGTTTTCTGAAATTTGATTTCACCTCCCAACCAAAAAATCATTTTTTTAAAAAATCAGGGTATTTGGGATTGCCCACTATTTTCAATGTTTCATAAGTAAGTTAAATGGTTGTGATTGCAAGCCGTTACGACCATTGCTGCCCCCGATAAACTTGCGGTAACTGCCAAAGCAAACAATTATTAACAAAACAGTACCTAGCCATAGCGAGGAACAAGCAATTGAACCTTCAAACGCCCATGATTATCGTTAATTTTAAAACCTACCTTGAATCCACAGGAAAAAATGCCCTCCAACTTGCCAAACAAGCGGAGAAGGCTGCCAAGGAAACAGGTGCATGCATCGTTGTGGCTCCACAGTTTGTTGACCTCGCCAAAATCGCAGAAGCGGTTGAGATTCCAGTTTTTGCCCAGCACATTGACCCTATAAAACCGGGTAACAGCACGGGACATATCCTTGCTGAAGCGGTGAAGGAAGCCGGGGCTGTTGGAACATTGATTAATCACTCGGAACGGCAACTAAGGCTCATCGATATTGACGCAACTATCGCTTTGTGCCGCGAAAAAGGGTTAACCTCATGCGTCTGCGCCAATAACCCATCAGTCAGCGCCGCAATCGCCGCCATGAAACCTGATATCACATCCGTCGAGCCACCGGAACTAATCGGCACAGGCATCTCAGTATCGAAGGCTAAACCGGAAATCGTAACCGACACCGTAAAGCTCGTACAGCAAGTTAACCCAAAAATGACGATTCTCTGCGGAGCAGGCATCAGCACAGCCGACGACGTATCCATCGCCCAAAAACTTGGAACACAGGGTGTACTCGTCGCAAGCGGCATCGTAAAGGCGAAAGACCCATATAGTGTGCTGCGTGCATTTGCCGACGCAACAAAGTGAGTTTGCCTTGAAAGTTGAACCAGAATGTGAATCCTGCCTGCTATCGCGGGCACAAATCCAAACTTACCAAGCCACCACTAACCCAGCGCTCCGTTTTAGGTGCTTAGCCGAAATAGTGAAGCTGCTAAACAAAGAGTTTAAGCCCACTTCATGCGCCGCCGAAATCGGCACAAAAAGAGACCGCATCATACGCCAATTATCAGGCTGCAATGACCCCTACTTGTACAACAAGAAATTAGCTAACCAAAAAGCACTCAAAATGCTGCCGCACGCCAAAAAAATGGTTGAATCCGGCTATAATCAGCAGGAACGCTTCAAAAAAGCCTGCCTATGCGCAATTGTAGGCAACATTATGGAGTTTGACATTCCCGGACACAAGTTTTCACTGAATAATTTGGCAACGGTGATGCGTGAAGCCAGCAAAGACCTCGTCATTGACGACATTGATGCTGCCTATGAGTTGGCGAAGAAGGCACAGGGCATCCTATACTTGTCGGATAATGCCGGAGAAATCGTTTTTGATACCCTGTTGGTTGAGCAACTCAAGAACATGGGCTTAAAAGTCACCTACGTCGTGAAGGGTGGACCCGTAATTAACGATGCCACCATGGAAGACGCTGAAATCAGCAACATGGATAAAATGGCTGATGAAGTCATAACTACCGGCTGCGACGCAGTAGGACTCCAAAAGAAAGAAGCCTCCGCTGAATTCCTAAAAGTCTACGACTCCGCGGAACTTGTCTTCGCCAAAGGAATGGGCTACGCAGAAACCTTAACGGAATACAAATTAACCAAACCGCACCTGTTAATGTTTAGAACAAAATGTGCTCCTGTAGCCAACTATTTTTGTGTTCCAAGAGATAAAAACGTAGCTAAACTGATGACCTGACATGAAACTGCCCGCTTTAACCATCCCAAAAGATTCGCTTACGCGGTTTGGCGAGGTTATGGCGCAGGAATGGATAATAACCAACGGCTTAGGGAGCTATGCTTCCTCAACAGTACCGGGCATTAACTCACGCAAGTATCATGGTTTGCTGGTTGCTGCGCTTAATCCGCCGGGTGACCGCACTGTCTGCTTATCCAAGGTTGATGAGGACTTATTTGTCGGCGAATCGATGTTTCGGTTGGGTTCCAACGAATTCAGCGACGTAATCTTTCCTGAAGGCTACCGGTTGATTAGAGAGTTCAAACTTGACCCAAACCCCACTTACACCTATGACATCGGAAATGTCGGTGTTAAGAAAACAGTTTTTTTGCCCCAACAAAAAAATGCAGCCGCCATCCTATATCAAATCTCAAACAGGAATAACTCGAATGCAAAACTAAGGCTATACCCACTCTTAACATGCCGCTACTACCACACAGTTATCGACCGCATGCGCATCCCCCTAAACTTCACCCAAGAAAGCGAGAGCCACAGCTTCCAAACCAGCTTTATGCGCCCGGAAGCCACCATAGCTTGCCGAATAACCGATGGATGCTTCGTGGAGGGGCTGAATTGGGTCGAGCGTTTGCATTACCGTGATGAGGCTGAGAGGGGTGAAGCTGATTTTGATGATTGCTTCCAGCCGGGATATTTTGAATTGTCGGTTCCGGCTGGGGTAGAAAAGCAGTTTGCGGTGACCTGCGCCGCCAGCCATGACGCGAAAGATGCTGGGCAAATCTTGGATTCGATTGGCAAAACAGCCCAAGAAATCGACACAGCCTATACACTCGAATTAAACGCCAAAGAAACCCTCCTTGACATCTTCTACCATAGCCATCCTGAAGTGCCCGTGAGTGATTGGCTGAACTGGATACTGCTCGCAGCCGACTCATTCATGGTCCAAAACAGCGGTGGCCAAAAATCGGTTATTGCAGGCTACTTCTGGTTTGAACCCTGGGGCAGAGACACCTTCATCTCCCTACCTGGGCTAACTCTGGTAACGGGCAAATTCAGTGACGCTAAAGATATTTTGCAGAATTTCATGCGTTACCTCAAAGGCGGCATGATACCCAACTTTGTCGCGGACAAAACAGGCGTCCCCATCTACAACACCGTAGACGGCACACTATGGTACGTTAACGCTGTGCTCCAATACGTTAAGTACACTGGCGACTTTGCATTCGTAAAATCCGAGTTATGGGAGAACCTGCAATCGATAATCGAGAATCACCTGCATGGCACTATGTTTGGCATTAAGCTCGATGATGACGGTTTGCTTATGCATGGACCACGACTTGACATGGATGGATGCCGTCGTCGAAGGCGACATGATAACGCCCCGTGCAGGGAAAGCGGTTGAAATCCAAGCCTTATGGTACAATACACTAAAAACTATGGAGTTGCTAGCCAAAAAATTCGGCGATCCCTCCCTATTGGTGCAGTATGGTGCGATGGCTGAACAGACCCGAAGAAGCTTTAACGAAAAATACTGGAACCCCAAACTCGGCTGCCTCTATGATGTACTCGAACCCGGCGGCGCTGACCCCTCGATGCGTCCCAACCAAATATTCGCTGTCTCGCTCGACTACACGATGCTCAACAAAGAAAGCAGCCGCAGAATAGTTGAAGTTGTCAACCGTGACCTCGTAACGCCCTATGGGTTGCGTACGCTGTCGCTTGATGACCCCAAGTTTGTGGGTAAATGCGAAGGCGACCGCCGTAGCAGGGACACTGCCTATCATAACGGCACGATTTGGCCATGGCTGCTCGGCCCATACGTGTCGGCGTACCTTAAAGTCAACGATTACTCGCCCCAAGCACGCAAAGAGGCGTTGGAGAACCTTATTTTGCCCCTGTTCACTGTTGGCATCCACCAAGGCGGCTTGGGCACGATCAACGAAATCTACGATTGCGATCCACCCAACGCGCCACGCGGCTGCATCTCGCAGGCATGGAGCGTCGCCGAACCCTTACGCGCCTACGTAGAAGACGTTTTGCAGCTTAAACCCAAAATTTAGGCCTTGATTGCTTTTTTTAAGGGCTTCTGCGGCGGCTTCAGGCGTAACCGTGTTGATGTAGATTCCTGTGCTCTTCTCAAACCCCGCCCACGTCGCCAACTTGGGATAAACTTCAAGATGCCAATGGTACTCGCCTTCGATGGTTTGGTGTATGCCATAGTTGTAGGGTGGGTCGTTAACGAGGTCTTTTAGGGCTTTGAGGCTGGTTTTGAGTGTTAATGCAAGCGATTTCACTTCAGTTTCAGTCAAGCTTTGGATGTTTGGGGCGTGCCGTTTGGGGAATATCCAGAACTCCATCGGGTTAATGCTGGCGTATGGTGCGATAACCGCGAAATCGTTGTTCTCCAAAATCAGCCGCTGAGTCTTAACTTCCCGCTCAATAATATCGCAGAAAATGCATTTGCCACTTTCTTTGCGGTAGGCTTCGGCGACATGCTGTTCGTCTTGGATGGTTGGGGGAATCATTGGTGTAGCGATGATTTGGCTGTGCGCGTGGGATAGGGATGCGCCTGCGTCTAAGCCGTAGTTGCGGAAGATCGAGACGTATTTCACGTAGGATTTAGAGCTTAGTGCCTTGTACCGGTCGATGTAGGCGTTTATGACCTGTTCCAGTTGGGGTAACTCTGCGTCTGCTGGGTCTTCGTCATGGTTTGGGGATTCAACAACTACTTCATGGTAACCGATTGCGTAGCCAAATTCGGGGTTAACAAAAATTTGGGCGGTGTCTTTGGGGTGTTGGGGTGGGGTGAAGGCTGGGTACATGTTGGGGATGGTGCGTACCAACCAATTTTTGGGGCGCTCACCCGCCGGCGGATCCTGGGCACGTTTTACTTCGCCGTTTATTTTCTGGTATAGCAACACGGCGGGGGGTGTCATGGCTTCGTTGCCAACGCAAAGTGGGCAAACCCCGGTTTTTGCTGCTTCAACTCTGGGTTTGGCGAGGTCGGTTGGGCGGCGGCTGCGTTCCTTGGCGATTACTACCCAGCGGTTAAGTAAGTAATCTTTTCTGAGTTCATTATAGGGCATGAATAGTACCTCTAATAGTTCTGGTGGGTTTCGTATTTAATTCTGCTGGAGAAGCTCTCGCGGAAATGCGTAAACGATATTACGCTTAGCATAGCCATTAACTCTTTTTAGGTAACGAGTAGCGCTTAAACGTTTATGGAGCAAAAGAGGAACGCAAAAACTGTTCAATAAATCGACGCCAAAAAAGTGCTGGTTGAAGGTTTCCCCCTCTTAATAATCTTAATAGGCGCTGCTTTGGTGGCGTTTTCTTTGGGTCCCTTCAACAATTGGGATACGAGCTTGGAGTTTGAGGCTGCTTCCAACACTGCCAAAATGGGGTTCCCCTATGTGCAGGGGTTTGGCACCGTCATTGATCAGCCGCCGTTGGGATTCTACGTTGAAGCGTTGGCTTTTGCAGTTTTCGGTTTATCCGTGGGCACAGCTGTTGGGTTGGTGACGTTTTTTGGGCTTGGAACAGTCGTCTTGGTGTATGTTTTGGGCAGGGCTTTTTATGGCAAACTCGCTGGTTTGCTTGCAGCGGCGCTTTTCGCATTGAACCCTTGGCATTTGGTGATTTCGAGAAGCGGCTTGATTGATGCGCAATGCCTCTTCTTCAGCCTACTCTGCCTCATTATCGGAGTTATGGCTGTCCGCAGAGGATCAACAAAACTTGCTTTGGCGTCGGGGCTGGTTTTCGCCGTGGCTTTCTTGACAAAGTTCTATGCCGTTTTCGCACTCATCCCGCTGCTCCTCTTCTTTGTTTATTCTAAACCCAAAAAGCCCAAATTTGCATTCAGCCAAATCGCCGCTTTTGCCGTTCCGGTGGTCTTGTCAACTCTTCTGTGGTATCAAGTTGTCCTTGGCCGCTCAATACTCTCGATTTTCCACCATAACGATTTTTTGGATGTAATTCCCAGCCGCAGTCGGTGTTTCTCCTTCGACGTTTTTTGCTTCCAATTTCCTTGTAAACTATGGTTTAGGGCTGTTCTTTTTGGCGGCAACCGCTTTTTCCTTAATTTTGGGTTTCTGTTTAAGAAAAAATGCGTCCAAACCCTTATTTGCTGATTTTGCCCTCCTATCAGGCATAGTTTTTGTTGTAGCCGTCAACATCGTTTTAGGGGTTGCCTTGAACCTTAACGTGCCCTATTTTAGCGCTTTCAAGTACCTCTACCAAGCATTGCCCTTCTTTGCCCTACTCGCAGGCTCCTTGATCATCAAATGCTTCATGCTCTTCGGTGCAGCAAAATCGGCTGTGCAGCCCAAAAAACAGTTGCTCTACTTAGCTGCCGCAACGGCGGTGGTGTTGATTGTTGCTTCGTTGCTTTCAAGCATGTACTATACAAACGCCGTTTCCGCACGCGATTACTTGCAGTATAGGGTGGAGCCTCAAGTCGATTACGGATACACAATGCTCAATCCCACACCCTTAACCCTTGATAGCCCTCTTATGGCTGTTCAAATGTTGGGTTTTGCGGTTGTGCTATCAGGGCTGCTGTTGGCGGTGTTACTGAAGTTTGGATGGTTGTCGAAGCTTAAAACCATCCTTACGGCCTAACGGAATAGCTAACCGTTTTTTGGCGCTACACTTAATTTTTCGGGAAGAGCGGTGTTTTGGTTAAGTTTTATATGCGTTTGGCACCAATAATGGGTGGCTATATACTGCTGATAAAATGTTTGCTCTCCATTTCAATCAGCTAAAACCACTGTTTAGCAAGTGGCGATTGGCCTTTGCAGGCTTCGCATTAGTCTACGCCATCATTCTCCTCGCAAACCTCACAAGGTATCCGATTCAATGGGACGAAGTAGTGCATCTAAACGCCGGCAACTTTCTCTACTGGGGAAACTATGATAAATTCGTCCTAACCGCCTTCTATCCTCCGCTGTTTGACGGCAGTAATTTTTCTGTCGTTTAAAGTACTCGGGGTTAGCCTCTTTGCAGCCCGAGTAGTCCCAGTTTTATTCTCGATTCTTTCGCTTTGGCTTGTCTTCGAATTAGCCCATAACATGTACGGGGGAAAAACCGCGTTGCTCTCGGTTGTTTTGCTGGGTGTGATGCCGGGTTACTTTTGGCTCTCCCAATCGGCGCTGTTGGAATCTTCATCGGTGTTCTTTGTGGCAGCCGCATTGCTCTTTTTTTACCGCTGGTTAACAACGCGCAAAGACAAAATGCTCGTGTTCACGGGGTTAGCGGTGGGGTTGGGCTTTTTGGCGAAGTACCAGATGATTGTTGCAGGCCTAATACTCATCTTGAGCATACTGTTTTTGGCAAGAAACCAGCTCAAAGCAGCCTTCAAAAAATTCACCATAACCATAGTCACCGCTGTTCTGGTGGTGGTTCCATGGCTCATAATCGCCTACCAAGTATACGCCTCCCAAATCCTAAGCCAATGGCTCTACGCGCTGCAAGTCGGCAACCCCGAACGCTCCATCTACAGCGAACGCTTCCCAATCCCCATCTTCTACTTCATAGACATGGTCTGGCCCTACGACACCGTCCACCCAATCTCGATTTTCATCTACATCGCAGGTTTGGCAGGGCTGATTTTCCTTGCTTGGCGGCGCAAACCACAAGACAAGTATGTGCTCATTTGGTTCATCACCATCTTTGTCTTCTTTACGTTTATTTCGAATAGGTCTTGGCGTTATGTATTGCCGCTGTTTCCAGCCTTAGCAATCGCTGCAGCCGTCGGGTTCTTTGCGTTCTATGGCAAGCTGCAGGGCAGCTGGAAGAATGTGCAGACACACAGAAACAGGAAGCGGCTGGCCAAAGTTGCGGCTGGGCTGCTGATCGTTGGCGCGGTAGGCTCAGTAGCTTACAGCATAAACGACGCCTACAGCTACGTTTCAAGCTACAACATCAAAATCGAGATTCGACAAGCCACAGAATACGCCCTAGCCAACATGGCATTCAACAAATCCATCATGGTCCTGTGCCCCTTCGACTTGCTCAACCGCGAAATGGTACGGTTCTACCTATGGGAAGACGGCGACAACGTAGTACCCGTGTTCCAGTATCCACGCCAAGCCGTCGACGCCTACGCACCCAACTTCAACATAACCGAACTCATCCAACAATGCAAACTCTACAAGGTACAGTGGCTCTTCACCTACGAATACGGCGGCACAGTACCATACTACAACACAACACTAAACCTACAACAAATCTACACACAACTCTACGAGTCAGGCAACTTTACACATATCAGCGATAATGCGACGTTTGGAGAAAACCCAAGAAGAATATTCGTGCTGGAATTTGTAGGATAAACCTACTGACCAATATTGTAAGTTCTCACTAACGATTAATGGCGCTAGGCGGCTTACCGCGCCTGATTCACCGTTAGTTAATGACAGATGCCATTTGCTAAGCACAATCTCAACCAATTAAGCGATTTGTAACGGTTGAGCAGATACAATTATACCTCAGACGCTTATATTATATTGTACAATTTTATGTATTGTCGGCTTCAAACGACAGCGTCAACTACGAAGAGGTTACATTTCCTCTGACCGTTCGCGCTATGAGAAAGTAAATCGCCTCTTTTAACCAAGGATTCAGTGATTGAGTTTAATGCATCTGATCAATAGCTAAAATTGAAGACCCCGTATCAATTAGTGCCTGACAACGATATTGCATTGGGTATAGGTTCTGCGAAGGCTCTGAGGGCTTCAGCAGTCGATAAAGTCTATACCGATTTCCACATTGATTATCCTGCTTATTATTTAGAAAAGTATCAGCGGAATCCAATAACTTATACCGATTTGAGGTGCCCAGGCCAAATTGTTAAGGCTTCCGTACATTATTATCGCTGGACGCTAAGTAAGTTGAGTAGGCGGATTATGCTTCAATATGCGTTGATTCGCATACGTCGAGTATTGCCGAAAGCGTTTTAGTGCTTCTTTATGTGCATCTTCAAAGTTTGAAAAAATACCTATGATTGAGTTCAGTTTGTTTTAAGACATATTTGCCATTGTGCTGGTTATATCCAATTATTTTTTTAATGTTGAATGATATTTTGTTGGAGCTTTCTAAACGTCATCTTTGCACTCTGTTAAATAATAATGGTATTATATTTTTTTGCGGAGTGATTTCCAGAGTTCTTTTTTTGTTTTGTATGTGCCGCTTGTTTTGAGTGCATTTTCTAGCATTCGTATTGTATGGAGGTTGGGTTCATCTATTATCTTTTGTCATTTCTTTTTATCTACATTTATTTTTTGGCAAAGCTATCCCAAACTGAGTGTTCCTTAACTGGAGACTCCATTTTATAAATTAACCTATAAAGCAGAAGATAAGTCTCGTCAATTGGTTATTTACGCTTTTAAACATCCTTTCATGAGTTTTCTCTTTACAGGAGCAATCGCAACCAGCCCAATCTAGACCATGGTAATCAGCTTTCCAATAGAGATTTTCAATTTCACCTTTTAAATAAGTTAATTTTCCAAGTATTGTCGATATATCGACAGTGTCTGGTTCCTCCTTTTTCTTGTAGATAAGTTCCACTGGTTCAGCAACAAAGACGAAATCTAGATGTTGCGACCAGTGGTTTGGATCTGTTTTAAAATTTCTAGTCATCTGTGTGAGTGAATATTTAGCTGATCGTACACTTTTTTGATGAAAGAAAATTTATTTCCTGCATATTATTTGGAGCATGAGACCTGTGAACTACAATATATTTTCCGAATTCTTTTTGTGCATTTTTTCGAGCTTCAATTTCTTTTATTTCTTTGTCATTGGTGGAAACAGTGTTCCCGCAAATTGGGCATTTACTGATACTTTTATCATTTTCCAAATGATACACCATTCATTTTCGATAGTTTGTTTACATTAAAAAAATTTTTGGATAACCATCAAATCCTTTACTCCAGTGTGCATTAATCAAATGAATAATTGCATTCCAGCAATGAAAGGTTCAAACGACGCAAGTTCAATCAAAGAAAGGCTACGATAATTAGTACGTACTTTGAAATTGAATAGTATAGTGGTCTGCTGCTTGAGAAAGCATTTTTGTTTTTCTGTCTAAGATGTGAGATTGGCGATCGTCGGTTTTAGTTTTTGCATTGAGCTTGGGGGGTTTGTTGGTTGTTTTGTTTTTTATTAAATGTGATGAAGCCCTTTTTTGTTGTTTGTCGGGATTTAGCGTATCGTACTTAGCGGTTCTTGAAATAAGCACTAAGTTTATGCATCAAAAGTGGTGTGTAGTGATGGTTTGATATTGCTTAGTGCGCTGTTTGTATTGCTTAGATATGGTGAAGTCGTATTTTGAATTGAAGTCTGGCATCTTGGTGGGGTGTTTTCGATTGTTGTTTGTTTGATGCTTTAGCTATAGTTCCCGTAAAATGCGCATATTTGATGATTTTAATGTTACTTGGCGAGGCTCTCGTTACGCTGTTAACGGCCGAGTCGGGTTTTAGTTGATAGTAGTCCGAGTCATTTGTGTTGCAGGTCTGCCAAGGTGCTGTGCCTTTTCTGAATGTGTATGTTTGGGATGGCTATGGGGTTGCCTTTTGAGTCTAAGACATAGCCTAAAGTTGTGTTGTCGGGTGAATCATCCGTGACTATGGGTTGTTGGATGTATATTAAGAGGCTGGCTAAAAGTAGCGTTATGAGGCTTATTGTTAATGTTTTGAGGGGATACCGAGGTTTCTGTCGGTTTGATTGATTATAAGATTGGTGGTCGATTCCACTCGCTCAAGATTTCGGGGTAGCGCAGCCTTAGCAAGCGTAGAATACCTGGGGTTTTTGCCCTGCCTGAGGTTTGAATGGCCTGTTTGGCTGTTTTTATCATGCTTTTTTGATCGTGAACATTCTTTATAGGGTGGCGGTTGTTTTCCACTGGTGCAGCGGGCGTAAGGGAACCGAATGGGCCATGCTAGTGCCCGACATGCATTGCACTATCATTGTTTGCAAACTTATTCAGGAATTCAGTCTATATATAAGGGGAGGGGGTGCTTGGCAGAGCAACAAAGCCCACTTAACCCCGAACCTTTAACCTCTGGCACAAACGCCTAGCAACCGAGCAAACCCATCTGCAAACGCATAAAGCCCAGCAATTCCAACAAACGCCCGCATGTGCTTGCTTTTCTTGTGCATCTATTTAGGGTATACAATCGAGAAGGGAGAGTCGGCAAAGCAAAAGACCTCTGCTTCACCATAAACCGAGCTGCGTGCAAAAAATGCCACAACACTCCTGCAAACACCATTAAAAAAACAACGGTAAACCGCTACAAGGCAAATTAAAACTCGCCAAAACACACAAGCAGTGACTGATTCTTACACACAACATTTTAATCCCTAATCCAGCCTAAAAGGGTTAAAACAGGTAATCAACTTTGAGCAGCGAACCAAAAAGCACCAAACCGCAATGCGACAGATTCGTCGCAGTCAACGAACTCGCTAAACGCCGAGGCTTCTTCTGGAGCAGTTTCGAGATTTATGGGGGAAGCGGCGGTTTTGTCACTTACGGCCCATTGGGCACTCGCCTTAAACAGAATATTGAGGCGAAACTGCGGGAGCTTATGGTTAAAAAAATCGGCATCTACGAAATGGAATCCTCCGTTATTGCGCCTGCCAAAGTGTTTGAAGCATCAGGCCATGTTGCGCACTTTAAAGAGCCCATGGTGGAGTGCCAGAAATGTCACACACGATTCCGCGCAGACCACCTGCTCGAAGAAAAAGGGATCATCTTCTGCTGAAGCAGAAAAAATGAGCTTAGACGACATCAAAGCTGAATTAAAAACCCACGAAATCGTCTGCCCAGACTGCGGCGGACCATTCGGCGAACCCACACGCTACCTAACCATGTTCGAAACCACCATCGGACCATACGCAGGCTCCGTGGGCTACGGCAGACCCGAAGCAGCCCAAAACATATTCGTAGAATTCAACCGCCTCTACACCGTCGCCCGAGAACGCTTACCGTTTGGCTGCATAAACATCGGCAAAGCCCTGCGCAACGAAATCAGCCCGCGCCAAGGCTTAATCCGCCTAAGAGAATTCACCATCGCCGACCTCGAATTCTTCTTCGACCCCGAAGAACCAACATGCGACAAAATCGCCGAAGTAGAAAACGAAGTACTGCCAATCCTCCTATGCGAAACTCGCCTCAAAGAATGCGAAGACATCACAAACTTCACAGTCCGAGAAGCACTCGACAAAGGCATCATCAAAAGCGAGTGGCAAGCCTTCTTTATGGCACAAGCCAAACGCCTCCTAACCGAACTCGGAGTACCCGCGAATAAGCAGCGGTTCCTCGAAAAATTAACCTGGGAAAAAGCCCACTACAGCACACAAAGCTTCGACCAAGAAGTCCTCGTTGACCGCTGGGGCTGGGTAGAAGTTTCAGGCCACGCTTACCGCACAGACTACGATTTAACCTGCCACATGAAAGCCAGCGGCGTAGACATGACCGTCTACAAAGAATACGCCACCCCAATCGAAACCGAAGAATTAACAGTTAAGCCACTTATGGCAAAGATTGGCCCCGTCTACAAAGGCGACGCAGGCAAAGCAGCAGCAGCACTCGCCAAACTCCCAGCACAACAAGTCCAAGAGGCTATGGCAAAAGACGGCAGCATCCTAGTCGAAGGCTACCAAATCTTCAAAGAACAAGTAGAAATCGGCAAACAAAAAACCACCATCCGAGGCAAACGCTTCATACCCCACGTGGTTGAACCCAGCTTCGGTTGCGACCGCCTCTTCTACATCGCTTTAGAATACGCTTACGGAGTTAAAGACGACCGCGCCGTACTGAGCTTCCCACGTACTCTTGCGCCAATCCAAGTCGGCATTTATCCGCTCATGGGCAAAGACGGCTTAGACACCAAAGCCAAAGAAATCCAAAAACTACTCGCCTGCGAAGGCTTCATGACAGAATATGACGAAACAGGCTCAATCGGCAGACGCTACGCAAGAGCAGACGAAGCAGGCATCCAACTCGGTATAACCATCGACTACGACACCCTAACCGACGGCACAGTAACCATCCGAGACCGCGACAGCTGGCAACAAGTCCGAACCCCAATAACAGAGCTACCCCAACTGCTACACAAATACTTTGAATGCAAAGCAAACTTCGCTGACTTAGGAAGCATAATTAAAACTCAGTAGCTACCTTTTTTAATACACACGTGTTAACTACCAGATTAATAAAATGTTGATTATAGCGGGGGATAAAATATGGTAATGCCATCAGAAACCGAAGAGCGCGTAAAAAGGCGCGCACTAAACGCTTGCCAAGACAACCTACGCAAGGTCCTAGACGTAAACAGAAAAATCCCCCAACTCGTCGAATACTTCGCCAGCGGAGACAAAGAAAACGTCCGCAAACTCCTCAGCGAAATAAAAGCAGGCGAAGAAGAAGTCGTCAAATCACGCCGAGTCGTCAGCCAAGAACTAGCAGAAATCGGCGCCATACTCTACGCCCGAGAAGACTTCCTACGATTCACAAACTTATCAAGCGAAATAGCCGACTTCAGCGAAGGCATCGCATATTACCTGCTCGAAATCATGGAGCACAACTGGGCGATACCTGCAGAAATCAAAAAAGACCTCCTAAAACTCAGCCTAGCAACACTAGACGCCACATTAAAACTTACGAGAAACCATGATGGTCCTCAACTATGGTTCCGAAAAAACTCTCGAACGAGCCAAAGACGTAGAAATCGCCGAACGCATAGTAGACGACCAATACCGCGCCTTAACAATCAAAGTCCTCTCCGCCAAACTCGACACCCCCGTTCTACTACTCCTCCGAGACGTATTGCAATTGCTCGAGAACTCCGCGGACAAAGCCGAAGACGCAGCAGACGCAGCCCGATTAGTCTCATTCATAATGTAGGCCAAAACCGATGCCTCAAATCAGGGTTGAACTCATCGAAAACTTTCTTGTCGTCTGGAACCCCACAGAGGGCTCCGAACTCTACAAAACCGCCTACTACGGCAAACCAGTGGGCATCCCCAAACCTAAAATTCCAGAATTCGATGTACCGCTTGTTTTAGACTTAATGGAAGGGCTCTACCTAGCCGAAACCGAAAAAATCGAGATTTACGAAAACCCTGGCGAGGAAAAAGTTAATCTCAAAAAACTCCGAATCAAAGCCAAGCAACTCTACGAGGAATTCGAAGAAAAATATGCTGTTTACCATGATATGCGTGACAGCGGCTTAATCGTTACGCCTGGAATAAAATTCGGCTGTGACTTCGCAGTTTACAAGTATGGTCCAGGCGTGGAACATGCGCCTTACATGGTCACTGTCAAAAAGGCAGGATCAGATATTTCTGCAACTGAGATTGTAAAAAATGGTCGGCTTGCAACGACCGTGCGGAAACGTTTCATAATTGCCGTGCCAGATTTAGATACCAAGAAAATTAAGTATCTAATGTTCAAATGGTTTAAGGCATAGTTTAATTGGCTATTATTGTTTGGTTCTGGAATTCGCCCCGTATATGCTGGTGAGGATAAACTTTTGAGCCAACCAAAGTGCAGCCTTCTTCTAAGGTAACATCATCCGCAACTACGCTTACAGCGCTGACTTTTGTAGGTCGAATGCTGCTTGAGTTAACAACAACATGTCGGCCGATTATGCTATCATAGACTTCTGCGTTGTCGCCGATGATGACTCGATCCATCACTGCAGAGTTGGCGATGACAGCGTTCTTACCTATCCTTGTAAAATTGTCAATGCATGAGTTTACTATTCGTGCGCCATCCTCAATCTCACAGTGTCGCCCAATCAAGACTGCGCCTTCAACTTTGATTTTTTTCTGTTTAATTTTCTGGATGATTTCGTGTCTGCGTTTCTCGGAATCGCTACTTTCTCCTTGAACCCAAACTAAACAATCATCACTTAATCTGCCGCCAAAGTCTTTGAGCGTGGAAAATTCGCCATGCAGCAAGTTCTTCATGGCTTCCAAATAGCTTTTAGGTGTGCCCACATCAAACCAGCTGCCCTTAAGAGTGTACCCATAAACTGGGCGCCCTGTAGAGATAACGTAGGGTATGAAATCATATCCGAAGTCAAGGCGGTTCTTTTCTTTGAGAATTTGCTGCACACCTTTTTCTCTGAAAATCTTGCGGACTTCAGGTGAAATCATGTATAATCCCGTGTTTGCTAGGTTGCTTGGTGCATCCTTGGGTAGAGGCTTTTCGACGAATCTTTGTATGCGCCCATCTTTGTCGATGTCAGCTATACCTAAGCCCTCGACATTATCGACTTCGCGTAGCACGATTGTTAGCGCAGATTCTTTTTCTTTGTGGAAATCTATCAGGTTTTTAATTTTTAGGTCAAAGATGTTATCGCCCTGCACAGCAAAAACGGGGTTGTTTAGTTCATAGTATTCCATGTTTATGCGTGCAGAATCAGCGCTGCCCAAATCGGGGACATTAGGCTGATATTTAATATGAATATGCGGTTTTATGTTGTATCTTGCGGAGAACCCTTCACCCGACTGAAAATAGTCATAGAGGTCTCGGTAGTTGGTGTATCCTTTAACACCGAAAACAAAATTTCGTATACCCTGACTTGCAAGGGATAGCAGGGAGAATTCGACAAGCGGCCTGTTAAGCAATCGTAGGCAGGCTTTACTGGTTTCCGCTGTTAGGGGCAGAAGCCTTGTTGCTTTTCCACCAACAGGAATAATAACTCTGATTTTTTCAGGTGCATAGTTGTCGCCTACGAGGGGTGCATATTTGTCGCTCAAAGCCGCATCAACCTATCTTAAAGGAAGCATTGTTAAGGTTTTTAATGTTTCCCATTTACCGCTGACCCGCCAAGTTTAGAGTTGCCTTTTGAAGTTGGGTAACCTAATCAAGTGCACGCTTACCCCTGCTGCAACAAGCAGGAGCACGATTTGGGCAATCAAGAATTCATCCACAACAAAAAACGTTGAGTACAATATCGCTATCCACATGAAGGCTAAGGCAACAATTTTTGTCTTTTTAGGAATGCCTCTGCCCGCTTGATAATTTTTGATGTATTCGCCAAACCATCTGTTATTTATTAGCCATTTGTGGAGACGCTCGGAACTGCGCATGTAACAAGCAGCGGCTAAGAGCAAAAACGGTGTAGTTGGCAAAATAGGCAAAAAAATCCCTAATGCCCCCAAACAGAGGCAAACTGTACCCGCAACCATCAACAGCACCCTTATTGCTCTCTGCTTTTTTAGCTTCGAAGTGGGGGCTTGCTGTGGGCTTGTCATAGCTTTCGTGTGTTTCAACGTTTATCGATAATAAAAATCCATCGTCAAACACTCATATACTTAATCAAGCCAGACCCCAAACCAAAAACAGCCCACACGCTAACACATAGTAAAGCTGTCTGGAAAGCGCAATAAATTAACGCTTGAACTAACAAGGAAGTACTGAAGTTCGCATGATACCAGTACAGACAGATATTATTGATTCACGTTGTGTTTGGGCAGGGCTAAACAATGAATACCGTTATGTTCTCCATCGATTGTGGGATGAGGCGAAGCCAAAAATAGTTTTCATAGGTTTAAACCCAAGCGTAGCCGATGAGCGTATAGACGATAACACAGTACGCAAATGCATCACTATTGCTAGACGAGATGGTTTTGGCGAGTTGGTAATGCTCAATGCATATGGTTATCGCTCCACTGACCCCTCAGCTCTAAAAGATCTTGTGGATCCTAACGGTGACTTGAATGACTACCATATTTCGGAGCAATGTAAGGGCTGCATCGAAAGTTGTGGTTGCTTGGGGTAACCATGCCACTGACCAAAGACACCAATTGCTACTAAACCTATTGGGTAAGCAGGAGTTGTGGTGTTTTGCACAGAATAAGAATGGGAAACCTAAGCATCCTTTGTATATATCTAACAAGGCACCGTTGATTTTATACAGTCAACCGTGAGTAGTTGGTTAGGGTTTCTTGTAAGCCTACTGTCATAGCAATCGTGCTAAACCAACCTATTATAACCTGATAGTAACTCTATGCCCAATCTATAGCGAGGTAAGTTCAATTTGCAATTTTTAGCCGCAATAACAAGCGGGTATACGGCACCGAAGCAACCGCTCAAACGTTCCCATCTACGGTTTATATTTATATCAAAGATAAATAGCCGCTTCCCCCGAAGAACCTAAATCGATTCTTCAGTTCGTTTGCCTCCGAATAAAGTAAGGTCATACAACCAAATAAGAATAATATAATGATCTGCACCGCCTGAGATTATCTTGGGTAAACTGGGAAAATTGAAAAGCCGCAATGCGCTAATACTTAAAATGCAGGAGATATGAACCTTTTTTTTCCCAGAGAACCGTAATGACGAATTTTCTAAAGACACTCCAATTTTCTATTTCCCCTCTATAATCAAACGATAGGATTGAACAGTTGTATCGACTTATCTTACCTTTCAAACCGGCGCTCCATCACCCAGAGTTATCTAAAGCAATCATGCGAACGGACTTGTGCGCAGGAAAAATTTGGGAAAAAAAAGAAATCATGGTCTTTTCAATGTCCCTTCTTTATTTGAGGAATGTCCCTGCCTTTTAATTGTGAAAATTGTAAGCAAACCACCACAAATTGCCAAAAAAGCCAATGTAATAGGTATCGCCGGGAGCGGTTGAGCGATATTGAAAGTAATTATCTGTCTATCGATGTTTCCAGCGGAATCCGTTGTATAGACAGCTATGTTATGGCTGCCATAGGTTAAGCCTGTTAGTGTAGTATTTCCTGGTAATGTAACGTTAGCTTGGTTATCTAAACTATATGAAAATTGAGATAGCGGTTCATCGGCTTTTAGAGTTAATGGCAATTCATTAGTGTAATATGTGCTGTTCTGAATTGATAGTTGGATGCTTGGTGAGATAGTATCGACGATAAAATTTATTGACGCCGATGAATTGATTTTAAAATTGTATCCAATCATTACATATCCATTTATGCTTGTTGGAGACTCTTTTCGTACATTATATTGTCCATCTTCCATAGCATAGATAGTTAACATATGTTTTCCTTCCGGTACCTCGGAGAGGTTTAAGTTAGTTGATAGCTCAGCTATTGAGGGTTGAGGCGTGGTATAATTATTGGGCCATCCGCCTGACATGTTCCACGTTGTTGGGGTAAATTTATAGACCGATGTATCGTTAATCTGCCAATCCCCTTTATAGTAGACTTCTTTAATTTGTGTAAAACTTGCCGAGTTTGATTCCCCCACTGTTACCTTAACCGGAATCGAGATGATGCCATATGAAAAATTTTTATTCTGCTCAATGCCAATTATTATAATTGGTGCTTTTGTAGAATTGTCCGGTGGTACTGTGCCTCCTGGAAAAATAGTTAGTAAAGAGGGATTTGCAATAACTACCCCAGTGTTGAGAATAAAGGACGCCGTTAAAGTAAAAATAAATACTAAAGCAACTATTCGCTTCATAATTAATTAATTAAATCGATTAGTTTAAAAGGATTTTTGTATACATTTCTTGACTAACTCGATTTTTATTAGTCTAATTCCTTAATGTCATTTAAAAATGGCATAAAAGCCTTGCAAAAATATTGCCGATGGTCCACTACTAAAAGGCTTTAGCGTTTTTAAGTTATTTATTCCGGGATATTCAGAAATTGATTAAATCTTAAATACTACTATTACAGAAAGATCATTTAGAGAGCGGCAGAGCATCAAACAACACGGAGGTTGTTAAGCTCGAAAAATCCTGTATAGGTATTTACTGCTCTTAAGGTGATTTGAATGAATAAACGATTTAAGCCAAAAATGATTTTAGCTTTATTATTAGTCAGTTTATCAATTTCCTGTATATACGCCTCTTTAGCACCACGCACACAAGCCGCTGAGGTGACATTGAAAGAAAATAGCCTAAGTGTCATGCAGAAAGTGCTAAATCTTGACCTTAGTAAATACAATGTAGTTTCTCAAGAGAATAGCGTAAGTTTGGAGCAACTCGGCGGTGCCTCCATGGACGGTGTCCTTTTCAATCTAACTTCTGAAAAAAGCCGTATAAGAATTTTCTTCAGCTCTGTTAACGATAATTTACAAGGCATTTATGTTCTCGAAAATACTGGCACTCCCTATCTAACAGAATCACCAATTATTTATAACGCGGTTAGTAGCGCCCAATCCTTTTTAGATAACTACCAAAAATACACGAGCAAACAAATCTTCTCTGACCTATAGAATCGAGTTTAACCGATGTTGAACCAAACCGAAATATTACCACACTATTGACCGATAAATCAATTCAAGTACTCTTTTATAACGACAGCACTAACTTCAAGTGGTCTTACACAGCTAATAATGCAAAAACTGAATACTCAAAAATAATATCCGTAAGTATTAAAGATGGATTTTTATCTTCATTTATGGACAATTGGGACCTATATCCTATCGGTAACACCGTAGTTAATCTAAGCAAAGAAGAAGCCGTCTCAATAGCCCTAAATATTGCTCAGAAGCATTCTTGGTCTATTCCAGTGGATGCTAGTAGCCTCACCGCTGAAACACTTAACGAGAAAAGAGTTAGGGATAGTACCCTATATTTTGCCGATTCAATTGGTGCAGATACTTCACGAAGCAAAAATATTCTTGAAATCTATCCAGTATGGACTGTTACTCTAACATTAGATAGGATGTATGGTCAAGTTTTTGGTTTGCAAGTCGATATTTGGGCAGACAGCAAAGAAGTTAGAAGTGTAAAGGAACTATACACCACAATAACGCCATTGTATTCAGAACTCCTTATGAACGGAACCCTCAATCCTATCGAGCAAAAACAAACTACTTCCAATGAAATATCGGGTTATAGTTTGATGCTATGGTTGCTTTTGCCATCAGCGATTATTGCAGGATCAGCTACCCTAATTGCATGGAGAAAGAAAAACCACCAACTTATTTTTAACCATAAACCGAAATTCTTGAAGATATTTGTTATCCTCATGAGCACCCTGATGCTATTAGTTGTGTTCATGCCTTTAGTTGCAAGCGCAAGCGCGTCTCGAGGCAGCATAATCTGGGGTTCAAGAAGCACCGATGCGTGGAGTTATAACTCTTGGAGCTGGCGAAAAAGCGATGGCGAAATAAACAGGGCATCTTCTGTCACAAGTTACATCCATAACAATTTCCTCACACCCTCCAACGGTTACACAGACTATAACAATTATGGCGCAGCTGATAAAGGGACTATTCTTTCCGAGGCAAGTTCTATGGCATCCCTATATGATTATGTGACTGTTATCGACTTTGACCATGGAGTGGCTGGTTTTCCTGGACAAGCAGGCTATAACATGCCACAGGACGAAGCCCATTACCAGTTTGAAGATGATTCAGGAAATATCTTTGGGACAGCCCCAGAATACTATACTGACCCGGAAGGTCATACCGACTTTAGCCATGGCGTTTACGACTTAGATATGTACAATACATTCGCACCAGCAAAAGTTGACTTTGCCTTCATTAATACATGTATGTCAGGCAACCTATACCAATTTGGTCAAGGCTTCACAGCTACGGGTAACCCGATAGGAATGCCATTTGGTTTTACCCATCGCATCGTAACCGCTAATCCAACTGGTTCACAAATGAGCAGTAACGGTTACGGAGCGCCAGATGACTTTCCTCAATGCTACATAGGCTTCAGCTACGGTTCATTGGCTTTAGACCAAAAAGTTGCATGGGACGATCCTCAAGCGCCTTATTGGTCGGTCTGGGTCACCTTCTTCTTCTACTTTGCATTGGATTTCGACAACTCTGTCAACGATGCCTTGAACTTAGCGTCGGCATATAGCTGGCCAGGAGTTCAAAGCTTTACACAAAGTCCATTATACAACGGGTTCGAAGCTGTATGGCCCATGGATAAAAATGGGAATGGTATCATTGAGGATTTACCTGATTACCCACCAAGTGGTTACGACGAACTAGTGCCTTATGGCGGCTGTTATCTAAGTGTCTACGGTAATGGTCGAATACACTTAAGAAACTTCCAGCCGTCTGACTACGTAACCGCGCCTTCGATCGGCGGTCCAACAACAGGCAATCCAGGCTGGACATACGATTTTAGTGCACAAGCAGTCGATAGTCAATTCCACGGTATTAACTACCGATTTGACTGGGGCGATGGAAGTCAATACGGTCAAGCCAGTGGTTCCAACGGACAGACAGTATACGCTTCGCATTCATGGGCACAAGGTATCTACGATGTTCGAGTACAAGCGCAATGCGCCAATGGGGTATGGAGTAATTGGTCACCGTCCACAAGAATCGTTGTGGGTAGTATGCCCACCTTAACAGTCCATGCCTACTCAAACTATCTTGGATATGAAATGTATGGTGTACCAGTTTACATCAATTCACAATACTGTGGTACCACACCATATTCAATCGCTCTGTCTCCAGGTAGCTACGATGTCTCTACTGAGCCCTACGTCTATTGGTTCGGTTTACAGTACTATTATTACAATGGTAACAGCTACTACTCCAGCCCCATGAGCGTCCCCCTGTATTCAGACACGGATATTACCGCTGTATACTCTTAACGGTAATATCCCAACCCTTTTTTATTTAATCGTTCGAGCATTAGCTTTTGGATTGCTTTTAGACTTTAAATGAACTTCCTAAAAATCAGATCAAAAAGTCACTTAAATTGTAATAGTTATTTACAAAAACGAGTGAGCGTTTGATTAGGTTTAAATCGCTTTATCTTCGTCTTTTTTCTGATGAAATGTTGCAATTCACTATTTTTTTAAAGACTTGAAATGAGACACACTTCTATTGGAATAAGAATTTTAGAATTGAATGTGGCCACTTTATTGCTGATAAAGCATCGAATTTCTCCTGACAATATCGTCGTGCTTTTTTCATTATCCAAATTTAAAACGTCGAAAAAATTTTTTCCTTGCGGCTCCAGCCATAATTCGTGTTTTTGTGCTCCTGGAAGTGAGAGGTTTTTGCCCACGTTGCTGTTTAGTTCACGCCAATTAGCTTTGTAGAAGCTTTTAACTGCGCAGAGTATCTGAGACTTTGATATGGTCTGTTATGTTTGGGCTATTATAGAGAAAACCGTCCAAGAAGGTCTTCGGCTTGAAACTCTTTTTCTGTAGTGTTTTTTAGTCCTTCAATTTTAAGTGTAAAAGCTCAGGTGGACTTTTACCTACTGCATCACAGTACTGCTTCATGTCTTTTGAGTACATTTCTTTAGTTCTGGGCACAGCGATTGTGTTAAACCATTTCTTTCCACAATCAAAGCCTAATAACCAAGCCTCAATACTATCGGTCATCGTACTCAAAACGCACCCTCCCAGCGTTAATAGACTTTTCTATTTTAAAAGGGTTGAAATTTGCGTTGTCGCTTGATTCTTAATAGCGGTATCGGGGGAGGGTATTATAGATAAATAGTTGAAATGCAACAACATGTAACAATCAAGGAGAAACAAAAAGTTGTCTGTAGCGCAAAGAAAATACTTTACAGAAGTGGCAGCGTTAGCAGATAAAACTGTAGCTGTCGTCACCACAAACGGAAAAACCATTAACGGCACACTCATCGGCATCAACCCAGACAATATGAGCCTAGTTTTAGCAGACGCAACCGAAGCAGGAAAACCCCTACACCGCATAATAATCAACGGAAGCACCGTCGCTCAAATATCCAGTGCAGATAAACCATTCGACCTCAAAGCACTCGCTGGAAGACTCGAAAAAGTTTTCCCAACCATGGTTAAACTCTATGATGACCAAGGCTTCATCTGGGTAATGGACAAGGTTAAGTTAACCGAAAAAGGCGTTGTTGAAGGCTCAGGACCAGCCGCTGATCGCGTGCAAAAAGTCTATGAGACCTTTATGAGTGAAGCAAAAGCTTCAGCTTAGATGAACCAGCGCAGTTGCTGCTCTTCTTTCTTCTTTTCTTCTGTTATGCTTCGAATTATTCCAAAGGATTCTAGCATTTTTTTGATTTCTTCGCCGCTTGCTTCGATGCCGCTTAAGTCAACGTTGAGTTTGAGGTATTTTCCAAGCATTATTATGGCGTGTTCCGCTGCGTTGACGTCGGGGTTCATGCCTAAGGTGTCGACGAGTAGGGAGAAGCCTTTGAAGTCGCGTATTCTGGCTAAACCAACTGATAAGCCTGCGATGCCAAATACGTGTCCGACCATGACTTTGGTGCCTAAATCCAGCGCTACCTGCATGGTTTCTAGGTCTGTGGCGGTGCTGTAGATGGCTGGGATGGGTTGTACTTCGTCTTTTTTGAAGCCGCCGATGGAAATTACGAATTTGCAGCCTAAATCTGCGCAGATGTCGAGTACTTTGCCGACGAGTTCATATTGCCCAATGGTTGTGAGTGCTTGTGTGTTGCCGTACCAGATGATGAGGTCTCGTCCGCCTTCTGGATGTTTAGCATAATAGAGCTCGTTTATGGGTGAGCGTGCGCCGCCGTCTTCGGTTGTTATGGCGAAGTCTTGGAATGATGAAGAGAAAATCTGTGCAAACAATGTTGCTTTGAGTTCTTTGATTAGGTGGAGTGCTGCGATGTTTGCTACAAAACCTATGCCTGGTAAGCCTTCGATGAGGACTGGGTCGTTAAGTTGAGGTTTTTCGGTTATGTTGATTGAGCAGACCATTCTTATGCCACTTCTTTGGGGTATATGAGAAACATCACGATATAAAGATGCTTAATCTCTGGTTGGCTTTTTTGTTTTAGGGCTAACCTGCAACTTTGTGCCTGTGAGTTTCTGGGCTTCTTTTTTTGCTTTAAAAATTACGAGTGCTGACATGCCTGCGAAGAAGGCGATGCTAAGTGCCAAGAGTGCATAGGCTAAGTTGATGATGGTTTCTCCCCCTCAGGAGCAGACCTTACATTTAGGTAAGCCATACCTGGACATGGGCGATTCTGTTTATAACAGTTGCATTCTTGGGCTCTTTATTTAAAATAAAGAGTATACAACCGTTATGCACCTGCATCTTTTGGGCTAACATTTTTTTATAAGACAGATATGCTTTAGCTGTAGGTTTCACCCCTTGAGCATCTTTGAAATTAAAGAAAAAGACCTGCTTGGCAGAATCGGCAAACTAAAAACCCGCAGCGCCACAGTCGAGACTCCGCTCCTATTCCCAGTCATAAACCCCAGCAACCAACCCATATCATCCAAGCGGCTCAAGGAAGTCTTCGGATGCCAAGCCATAATCACCAATTCATATATCATCAAGAAACGTTTTGACCAAAAACCCATCGAAATGGGCGGCTTGCACAAGTTTCTCGATTACGACGGCGCAGTCATGACAGATTCAGGCGCTTATCAGATTCTTGTTTACGGCGAAGTCGAGGTCAGCCAGAAAGAGATTGTTGCTTATCAGGAAGGCATCGGTAGCGACATAGCCACCATCCTTGACATTCCTACGGGCTGGAAAGTCACCAAAGAAGAAGCCGAAGTCACCGTAGCAGAAACCCTGCGCAGAGCAAAAGCTTTCTTTGAACTAAAAACCCGAGATGACATCCTCTGGGTCGGTCCAGTACAGGGCGGCAGACACCTCGACTTGGTCGCATCATCCGCGGTTGAAATGGGCAAATTACCCTTCCCAATCCATGCATTGGGCAGCCCAACAGAAGTTATGGAAAACTACCGCTATGATGTGCTGGCGGATATGATTTTAACCTGCAAAAAGGGCATCCCAATGGAGCGCCCCCTGCACCTATTCGGCGCTGGTCACCCATCCATGTTCGCACTCGCTGTTTCACTTGGTCTGCGACTTATTCGATTCAGCAGCCTATGCACTCTACGCCCGCGAAGGCCGCTACATGACCGAAAACGGCACATGGCGCATAGACCAAATGGATTATTTCCCATGCAGCTGCCCCAAATGCTCATCCGAAACCCCCGAAGGCTTGCGGAGGAAACCGGCTAAAGAACGCGAAGTCTTCCTAGCGGAACACAACCTGCACGTTTGCATGGCTGAAATACGCCGCATCAAACAGGCGATTCGCGACGGCAGGCTCTGGGAACACACAGAAATGCGGTTACATGCACATCCAGCCTTGCTTTCAGCGCTCAAACGTTTGCGCAGCAGCGAAGATTTCCTCGAAAAGTTTAGCCCAACCGCCAAATCCAGCGGCTTCTTCTACTTTGACTCAGTCGGATTAGTACGCCCAGAAATCGTCCATTACCGCAAACGCCTAAGCGAACGCTACACGCCGCCAGCAGAGGCAAAGGTGTTGTTTTTGGTGCCTCAAACGCGCAATAAACCGTTCCATAAAGCGCCCGAAATGAAGAAAATCCGCCAACTCCTGCGAATGATAGGCGAAGACTAAGCCGCGAAAGTGCATGTGTGTGTTTATGCGGCTCCATTCGGCGTCATACCCTTGGAACTTGACGAGGTTTACCCGCTTTCCCAGCATGAAGTCACATTGCCCCTTGACTTGGAAACAGTCAACTACGTTGCAGCCCAAACCGCAGAATTCATCAAACGCGGCAGCTACCAAGCTGTGGTTTTGCTGAATGACAGAAAACTCTGGAATGACACGGTCAAAGAAGCAGCCAAGCAAGCCTGTGAGGATAAATCGCTGGTTTTTGTTTCTCAAGATGCGAATGTTGAGGGAACCAAGGAACTGCTGAGCCATTTGGAGGCTGCGTTGCGTAAGGGGTTAGCTGAAAATTAAGCAGCTTCTTCTTGTTTAACCTAACCATATTGTCCTATTTGATGCATCAATAGTATTTTCTGTAACAGATTTGTCGCAATATTTATCACTTGCCAAAACGCATAGGATTATTGCAGGTCAAGGAGCAAGCTTTAGAAGCAATGCACTGAGGCTCAGATGCACCCTGATTCATACAGCGAAAAATTGGGGCGCGACAAAGGACTCTGCCTCATTGGGCTGAGACATTGCTGAGTGTTGAAGCACCCAAGCCTTGAAAGCAGCAGATTCGAATCGGCGAAAAGAGTCTGCGGCGTCCAAGACAATGCTTAGGTGGGCCGAGCTCGACAATAAGGCTCAGACTTGACCTGCGCTAAAGCATTAGGCAAAATGGAAGATGAAACAAGTATTTCTCTCTCCATTTTTCTTTGTGTCCTTTTTATCTTCTAGATGGTTGTAGCTTCAAATATCTTTTTTACCCCCAATCACCTATAAGCCCAATTATGACTCCGCCAAAACCAGGCACCCTATACGCAGACCTCCACTTACACACCGTCTACTCGGCAGACTCCCTTGTCCAACCTAAAACACTCGTTGACATGCTAAACGCCCACCCCTACATTAAAGTCGCAGCAGTCACCGACCACGACAGTGTAAGAGCCAACAAACCCACAATCGAACTCGCCAAAGCCTATCCAGACATCCTAATTATCCCGGGCTGCGAAATCAGCACCATAGAAGACGGCACGCCAACCGGGGACATGCTGGTTTTGGGAACTTTTGAGTTGCCGCCTAAACCTTGGACGCCTGAAGCAGTAGCGGATTTTGCCCGCTCAATCGGCGGCGTAGCCATCGTTGCCCACCCATTCCGCACCTATGGCATGGGAGAACGGGCTCGAAGCCTAAAAGTTGACGCCATAGAGGTCTTAAACGGGGGTACCAGTAAAGATGGCAACGCAAAAGCCAAAGAATTCGCCAAAGAACTAGGTTTACCCGGAACCGCAGGCAGCGATGCACACCAAGTCTCCGAGTTGTTTAGTGTTTGCACACAGGTTGAGGCAGCAATGAATGTAGATTCGGTTTTGGCGGCGATAAAGAAAGGCGTGGTGTCAGCACAGTTACCAAAACAATCAATTCATTTCTAAGGCCGATTTTAAGATGTTTCCTTACTGTGACTTTAACCGTCCCTAAGGCAAAAATCATCGTTTCTATTAGTGATTTTTAGCTAATTTAATTTGCGTTTGTTACTTTTTATAGGGGGAGGGGAGGTACCTCTGAGGTAGGTAGGTCCTGCCAAGTTGACTCTTGATCCTTTACTCAAGGATGGAGTACTCAACGCTAACCTATCAGTTTGAGACTTAGTCAAGAAACCCGGACTAAGTTTAGTCAAGAAACGTTGACAAGAACGCTTTAATCGCCAACAATGCAACCGTTTTGTTGTAGGTGTCCACCGTGAGTAAGCTCCAAGCGTTATTGTTTGTCGTGGTATTTGCACTGTCAAGTTTGATTATTTTACAAACCATACCCTCTTTCGGTGTTGCCGAATCTTATGTTTTAGTCCAGCAGAGCATGGCTTCTTCAACGCCCATCCAGTGGGTTTCGGTGAATAATGCCTGGTTGGGTTTGGGCTGGGCTGAACTTGCCGTAATTGTGCTGGTTTGCGTTATTGCGGTTTGCCTAGTTGTTCTTGTAGTGTATCGATTTAGGAAACACAGAACCGCTTAACTGAGGTATTGTATGGTTTGAGTTAGTTTTTCCGCTGCAAGATTGGTTATATGGGCGGATGGGTTTTTTGGGTTTTTATAATTGAGCTTAGTCAAGGAAGTTTGACGAAAACCCTTTTAACGCTAAAAATGAAGCATGACTCGATGGAAGAATAAGAGCTTGCCACACCTTCAATCTTTCAAAACCAAAAATTCGGAGGGCAATACTCTCAGAGCCCAGATTTTCCTTTTCACTTTGATGGCAATGCTCGTCACAACCACAGCAGCGCCCGCTTTGGGTGGGAACCCAGTTTACATTGAAAAAGTGCCCCTAGAATATGGCTACATCAAAGCCGACGGCACAATAGAACCATCAACCCTACCTATTGAGCGCCAAGGAAACCTCTATACACTCAAAGCAGACCTCACCAACACGTCACTAACAATCATGAAAAACGACGCCATCTTTGATGGTAACGGATTCACTTTGGCGCTTTCCCAAGGCATTTGGGATTATGGCAACTCTGGTGATGCGCGGATCATAGTTAAACAATGTCACAATGTAATCGTGCAAAATATCCAATTCAAAAACTGTGGTTTAGCGATTGACATAGACGCGTCATCGAGAGTCACAATCTTGGGAAACAACTTTGAAGCAGGGTCTACAGGCGTCTGGGTTGATTCTGAATCCCCCTATTGCAACATTATAGGGAACATTTTTAACAACGTACATACGGCAATTCAGGGATACGGTAGCGTCAAATACCTAAACGTTGCCTACAACAACATATCAAAAGGCACTTTCGCATGTACCTTCAGCGGTGAGTTTGCTTACTCAAACGTTACCAGAAATAACGTAGAGTACACTTGGTATGGCATCTACCTTTCTGGTCTCTACGCTTGGGAAGGTCATGACAACACTTTTTCCGAAAACAACTTCATCAGCAACGGTGTTGGCGGGATAATTGTCGCAGCTCTTTGGCCTGATGAAAACAACACCTACACCGACGAAGTTTACCGCAACTATTTCAGAGACAATGGCTTTGGAAATAGCCAGATCAGCGATAAAATACTCTACAAAGACAGCGACATAAACCAATCACCACAAACAACGCCCTTGTTCAACAACATCCAGATACAACTCTATCGCGAACCAACCAGTCAACCCTTCAACCTTAACGAGTACCTCTATAAGACGACCCCGCCGAGAATAACTGTTCAATCGCCAACAACTCAAACATACAATACATCCGCGGTCTCTTTGGTCTTCGCAGTGGAAAAACCGGTTAGCACGACAGCCTACAGTCTAGACGGTCAAGAACCAATAACATTCACAGGCAACATAACTCTTAGCTTGTCAAACGGTGCCCACAACATCATAATATATACTACCGACACTTTCGGAAACAAAGGCACATCCCAAACAATCAACTTCGATGTTGAGGCGCCTTTCCCCAACATACCGATTGTGCCTCTTGCCACTGCTTGTGCTGGAGGCGTTCTTGCCGCGGGTGCTGCTTTGTTTTTCTGCTTCAAAAAAAACAAACAAAACGATCTTAAG
>CAWALK010000002.1:0-49734 GCA_963782915.1 uncultured archaeon | reverse complement strand
AAAGCATTTACGTTTAGACAAGAAAAGAGACTAACAAGAGAATTAGTACAAATAATCTAAAAAAAAATGCAAAATAAGAAAATGAAAGGTAGCTAGTCTACCCTTTATTCGAGGATGATTCTTGCGTCAACGGTTTTTGTGCCGTTTGGATACGCCATGACTGGGTTTAAGTCCAGTTCTTTGATTTCCGGATGCTCCATGATCAATTTCGAGACATTGCAGAGCACGCCTATTAGTGCTTGGATGTCTGCTGGTTTTGAGCCACGGTAACCGTTGAGCAGTGGAAACGCTTTGAGCTGGGTAATCATCTCTTTTGCATCCATCTCGGTGAGGGGTGCAACACGGAAGTTAACGTCTTTTAGCAGTTCAACAAAGATGCCGCCTAAGCCGAACATGACTGTTTGGCCGAACTGTGGATCTTTAACTGCGCCCACGATAACTTCTGTACCCTGTGGTGCCATTTCCTGAACGATGACACCGGCGATTCTTGCGTCCGCCTTATATTTTTTGGCGTTTTCCATTATTGTTTTGTACGCTGCCTCTACATCAGCAGCAGTTTTCAAGTTAACTTTAACTCCGCCTGCATCCGATTTGTGGATGATGTCTTCGGACACAATTTTTAGGACGATTGGGTAACCGATTTTGTCTGCTTGTGCTACGGCTTCCTTCTCGTTGGTTGCTACGCTGAATTTGTTTACTGTGATGCCATATTCTGCGCAGATGGCTTTAGCTTCGGGTTCTAGAAGCGCTGTTCTGCCTTCTTTTCTGGCTTGGTTGATGATTTTTGTTGTTTGGTTCATGCTCTATCCTTCGTTAGCATATGTTTGTGGTAGTGATTGCGGGGGTGTTTTAAAAATCGTTTGGTTGCTGTGTTGGGTTTTTGCTTGTTGGGGCTTGTTTTGTATTAATGTGTTGTTTTGTTGAACACATCATCAGTAGGTTGTAGTGAGACATAATACTTAATAGGAATCTGATTCCAAATGTGAATAATGTCCACCTTACACATACGCCAACAAATCAAACAAACACTCACCAAAGCATCCGCCAACCTCCAAAACACCAAAAACAAAATCAAACAAGACCTCACCAAAACAAAACAACAACTAAACACCGCCAAACAGCGCATCAAAGCAAAAGGCACAAACTTCATAACTAAAATCAAAAAAATCAAAACGCCAAAAATTAACATAAAACTCCCCGCCAAAAAACAGAAACCAGAACCCGCAGAAGCACCCGCCGCCCCCAAAATCCTGCCCAAAGGCGTAAAAATCATCGACAAATACCCCCTCTACGAACCCTTCGCCCAAGTCGTAATCGTACAAGACCCCAAAACAGGCGAACACAAATACATTCTAGACGAACTCCAACTCGACCCCATAGAACGCGGCATCTACCAACGCATCCAAGAGATCCTGCTCGCAGAAATCCAATCACCCAAAGAAGAAATCGCAGACCCACGCAAATTCTTTGCCCAAGAAGCAAGAAAAATCGTAAACAAATACCGAATCAGCCTAGGCTGGCTACCAGACGTGTCATGGTACAAAATCCTCTACTACGCACAACGGGATCTGGTGGGTTTTGGAAAAATTGATTCATTAATGCGTGACCCAAACATAGAAGACATCTCTTGCGATGGAGTCAAAAAACCGGTCTATATTTGGCACCGGACTTTCGAGAGCATTGAAACTAATCTGCAATTTGACTCAGACGAAGACCTCGACAACTTAGTGGTTAAGCTTGTGCACATGTCTGGTAAACATGTCAGCAGTGCCTTCCCCATAGTGGATGCTTCACTGCCGGGGAAACATCGCCTCGCCGTTGCATACCGACGGGAAATCACACCGTTTGGCACGGCATTCACCATCCGAAAATTCCGAGATGACCCCTACTCAATCATTGATTTAATTAACATTGGCACTTTCACAGAAGAAATGGCGGCTTACCTGTGGGTTTGCCTAGAAAACCGTGCTTCAGTCATGGTTTTAGGCGGTACAGCAGCAGGTAAAACCACCGCCCTAAATGCATTGGGTTGTCTCATTAAGCCGGGCAGCAAAATCATGACTATAGAAGAAACCGCCGAACTCAACTTGTCCCATGAAAACTGGGTTTCACTCATCGCACGCCAAAGCTACGGCTTAGGCGGCAGCAGTGTAGGCGAAGTCGCATTATTCGACTTAGTAAAAACCTGCATGAGACACCGCCCCGATTTGATGATTGTCGGCGAAGTCAGAGGCCAAGAAGCATACGTACTATTCCAAGCGTTAGCAACTGGACACGGTGGCATGTGTACCATGCACGCCGAAAACGTCCAGTCAGCGGTTAGACGATTAACACAAAAACCCATGGACATCTCCCCTGCTTACATCCCACTCATGAACATAGTTATGTCAGTCCAGCGTGTCCACTTAGTTAAAAACGGTGAAAAACGTGCCTACCGCAGAGTCCTATCAGTCAACGAAATACAAGACTACGAAAACTATGTCAACCCCTTCAAATGGGACCCCGTAAAAGACGAACAAATCATCGATTTAGACTCAAGCTTCCTATTAACAAACATCTCCGAACGTCTGGGCTTAACCCGCGAACAACTCCTCGATGAAATGAAACGACGCAGCGAAGTCCTACGCTGGATGCGCCAAAAAAACATCCGCAGCTACAAAGAAGTCGCCCTAATAATCGCAGAATACTATGCACGCCCCAAAGATATTTTGGAAAAAATAGGAATCACTGAGGAGGTTAGAGCGGTTGTCGCTGCTCAATAAATTCGAAACCCTATCCTTCCGTCTATTCGGGCGATATTCACCTTACTTCTTAACCAAAGTTTTCCCCCAATTGAAAGGGCAGCTGGAACGTGGTCGCGTTAAAATTTACCCCGAAACCTACATCTCCATGATGTTTCTCACCGTATGCCTAACAGTTCCCATTGCAATTGTAGCGGCTGTTGTAGCTGTCATGTTTGGGGTTCTAGCGCTACTCATCTTAAGTGTGCTTCCTGTCTTTGTTGTAGCGGGCTTTCTTGTAGTGCCCATGAACAATGCCAGTGACCGCTCCATCGGTTTAGAACGTGAATTGCCATTTGCCGCAGCATACATTAGCGTCATGTCCTCAGGCGGCATAGCACCCTATAGCAGCTTCAAACGATTAACCGAAGTCAAACTCATGCCTGCCATGAGCAAAGAAGCCCGAGACATCGTTAAAGACGTAGAAATATTCGGCACCGACCCCCTCACAGCGCTTGAAGTGGCAGCAAAAAAGACGCCGCTGGACCTCTTCAAAGACTTCTTAGGCGGCTACGCTTCAACCGTCATAATCGGCGGCGACATTGGGCATTTTCTTGAACGCAAAGCAGAAGACATATTCAAAGCACGAGCTCTTCGAGTAAAAGCTGCGGCTGACCGCTTAGGCATGCTACTGGAGACATTCATAATTGTTGAGGTCATGATGTCGCTTTGCTTCTACATCCTCTTTGCCGTAAACAACATTTCATCAAACAGTACAACGGCACAATCTACCCTCTCTGACTACTCAGGCATGCTCCTCTACACCTTCATTTTTACGCCTATGCTCTCGATGATGTTCATCTACTTGGCGCATAGCATGCAAACTAAAACTCCCAACACTGATATGCGTCCCTACAAAGTGTTCGCTGTATCCTGTGTAGCAGCCATCGTTGCGTTTTTGCTATTGACCAACTTCATGGGCTTAACTAGCCTGCCCATCTTTACACAACTACAAGCTATAGGCGTCGATTTGCCAGTAGCCTTAGCTGTTTCTTTATTTATTTCAGCAGCACCCGCAGCCATCCTGCATATACGATTATCCAAAATCAAAAGCAGCATGGAGGCAGGTGTCGCAAACTTCCTACGAGACCTAACCGAAGTCCGAAAAACCGGACTATCACCCGAAAAATGCATCGAAAGCCTCTCAAAACGCGACTACGGCGCATTCACCAAAGAACTACGAAAAATCAGCACAGACATCTCCTGGGGCATACCCATCAAGCAGGTAATGATGGATTTTCTTCACCGCACAAAAAGCTGGATGGTCCAAATCGTCATGTTCCTACTCGTAGAAACCATCGATGTCGGCGGAGGCACCATAGCCATGATCGATTCATTGGCGCGCTTCAACAACATGACACAGGAAGTGGAAAAAGAGAAGAAAATGAGCGTTCGCCCCTATGTGATGATGCCCTATTTAGCTTCGATTCTGCTGGTAGCGACAACTGTTATGATGATGAATTTAACCACCGGCATAACAGTACCCGGAGTCGAATCCGCTGGACCAGATCCCCTGATGCAAACAATTTTTCTCTCCTCGGTTATCTTCCACAGTTTCCTAATCGGAGTTGTGGCAGGAAAAATAAGCGATGACTCTGTCGCCTCAGGCCTCAAACACGCCGCAATCCTAGTAATAATCGCCGTCGTAGCTGCCAAGTTAATCCCACAATTCATTAAATTAACATAGGAGACTAAAACACGAAACTAATCCACTCAAACATACGCAAAAACAACAAAGCAATTAGCCCCGCTTTCTCCACTATGATATTGACCGCCGCCGTCATCGTTATGATACTTGTAGCGATGACCTACGCAAGCAACATAATCAACTTGAAAATGGCACAGAACGAATTCAACACAAACGAACAATTCATGCAAACCACCGGATTACAAATCGACGATGTTGCATGGACGATTGGTAGAACCCAAACCATCAGTTACTCCAGCCGCTTTGGACAAGTAAACTTTGAACCTCAAGTCCTCAGCTACACCGTTGAAGTGCTTATAGGCTCCACATGGCAAACCCTGCCCATAACCATCGAAACAGGTATTGTACTCTACAATGTCCCAGTTAGTTCCTACTCAATGGGCAATGGCTACTTCCAACGCCTACCATACGGCGCAAACAACTCATTTTTACAGACCGGTTCAACCGCACCTATAACCCAAGTGTACGCGACAGAAAAAATACCGATGACAGCAGGCAACTACCTCCGGGTCGTTGTTGTTCCAACTGTACGAGTGCTTGATTCAGCTTCAGCCAACTGCTACAAAATCTATCTTCCAACAATGGAGGCTGGCAACCACCACTACGCTACGCAATCAATAACATTGAGTGGAAACGGAATCAGCAAAATAGTCAAGAGCGGTGTAGACCAAATCCGCATAACTGCCTCATTTCCCAAAGCCGATCAGGGCTTCGACTCATACTTTTTCAACTTCAAAAGCATTACCGAAACCAAAACTTTACCACACAATTCGCTCGTAGAAGTCTACGTTGGCAACCTAATGGTAACAATAGGGCAAGTATAACTTGGAGGAATAAAGTTGACGCAGATAACCATCGAATACATGATAATGATTCCAGTAATGATTTTGCAGATTTTTCTTTTCCCCTTAGTTGCCACAATGATGATGGATAACTGGGCAGAATCACAACGCACCCTTGAATTGCAAGAGACCGCTGGACTCTTGGGAAGCACAATTCAACAGATGTCTTACGCGATAAACCGCGCCTCAGTCAGCATTGGCTCCGCCTCCATGAAAGTCAACCTTGACATCCCCAAAACCATAGAGAACCATGCCTACATGGTTACCCTGCATAAAGTTGCCGATGTGGACACATCCTACAGCATCATGAACATCACCTTACATTTCATCAGTGTTGACGGCTATAGTTCAACTGTTATAACTTTAGGCAGCAACGCAAACTGGGAAGACAACCTGTCCTTTAACAGCAACTCAGGAGGCCTCTCTTTAGTAGCCACAAAAACAGGCGACTGCGTCACCTTAACCTTGGAGGATACCTAACTTTGGCCAATGCCTCCATAGACCATATGCTTGCCCTAACAATCTTCATTGCAGCGCTAATCCTCTTTATCGGCCTCTTTAGCCAAACCATCCAAACAGCCGTCACCTACGAAGCGCACACCGCAATATCAACAAAAACCAGCGATCTATTAGATACAATACTGCTAAATCCAGGCCTACCAAATAATGACTTGACTTATTGGGCACAAATAGACAAGTTACCCGACGGTTTTGGTTTACAAGACCCTGAGTTTAGTCAATACAAACTTAGCTCCTTCTCATCGATGAGGCTTACCTCAACAGCTCAAGCACCTGTCCATTATTCAAGAACCGGCTTAACCTATAACAACCTTACCGCCGGTTACGGTAGCTGCCTACTTACACCCACCACTAAGACAGTAAACTATTCTACAGCGTCTAAGTTGCTTGGTATCAACGGCACCTATGGTTTCAAGTTAACCCTAACACCCACCGTAACGGTTAGCATACAAAAAACATCAATTGGGGCGACACTGCAATTCCATGTTGATGCATCTGGAACAGGGCTTGTGCTTGCCAACGCAAACGTCACATCCAACCTAATCTTGGTCAATGAGGATGCAAACGAATTTCCCTCCTACACAATAATAAGCAGAACCGATACAACCGCTGATGACGGTTCCCTACAACTACAATTCCCCGGAGTTAACGGAGAAACCCGCACGTATGCCCTCATCGTTTACTCCTACCTTTACGGCCTCAAAGGCATGGGCTACTATGTACACATACCCCAGACTTCCACAACTACCATAGTTCCAATCGTAGATAGCTTCCAAGACAGAACCCTCACTTTAGCTCACGGTGACTCAGTCGGGGAAACGCCACAGAACCCAGGATATTCACAGCTAAACTACAACGCCTCTTTTGCCATACTCACCGAAGAGTACACACTGCGCCGAGTAATCTTAGAACAACCCACCGCAACAGGAAAAATAGATTATGGCCCCAGCAGCACCCAGCAATACGCTTCAGTGCAAGTGCCAGATAACGCAGGCATATTGATTGCAACCTACAAGAACCCCTCTTCAGGGCAATACGGCATCGTTATGGTTCCGTGGGGTTTAGGCTCCATGGCTTATTCAGTCAGCTTGGGCGGAAACTCTGCTGGGCAAGATTGGGTTACAACAGACATCCGCCAAGTCACCATCGGCGGCATAGCATACCAGGCAGAACTTGCCCTGTGGAATCTGCAACATTCGGGGAGCACATAGATGATTCGCACTATAGAAGTTTTATTTGTAATTATCATCCTCTCAGGCGCTTTCATTGCGGTTTCTTATTTTGCGGTTTTGCCCTCGCCAAGGGAAGTTTCGCCGATTAACCTCCGACGTCTCGCATATACGACCTTGCAAATGTTGGATTCAGATTATGATTTAAGCTCAGCCACCTTCCAAACAGACAACCCCTTAACATGGAGCCGATTGCAGGTTGCCCTATCCGCTTCACTACCAGCTAACGTAATCTACAACTTAACGGTTTACGACATAAATGACCAAGGTGGTTCTATCTACAGTCAAGTAGATAGCTTCTCAAACGTAATGGGCACAATTGGAACCAGTGACGTTTCATCTTACACTGTAGCCTCCTCCAACGTCACCTTCAACGTCACACCCCAAAAAATCGGGGAAGCAAACGGAGGAACACTCTACATCCTCAACTGCAGCGACGCAAACGGCTGGTGGATCACGGGCTACACGGCTCAAAGCTTGGCGCAGGACCTCTACAACCTCTTGTCGCAGTATTTCGTTAAAACTATCATGGTTAATAATACAGCGCAACTCGGCCAAATTCTAAGTGGAACTCCCTTGGCTGGAGAAACCCTCCGAAACGCCGTTATCGTTAACACTTGCGGAGAAGCAGTGCCCATACCCAGCGCCTACTGCCAAGCGCCCTACTCCCAAGACTCCTATGCATACTATAGTTGGTTTTTGGGGCAGCGAGTAAACATGTACAATTGGACTTGGTCAAGCATTGTGGGTTACCCCTTCTACTACGTAAGCAACACCGCTTCCTTTGCAGGTGGGCAAAACAACTGGGGCATTTATGGGATGCAACAAACCGGCGGCGGGGGCTCCATCGCATTTCTCAGAGGCTTAGACAACCAAACCTACGGTGTCAGCGGCATCGGCGTCGCCGAATCCAACACTAGACCTGTCACGTTGACCCAAACTGCGTTTGACGCTTGTAACTACTATGGCATTTACCCTTCCCAAACACAGACTTCTACACGAGCAATATCGAATACCATACAGGCAACTTACCACTTGTCCATCGGAGTAAACGTGCTCAACCCCGTATCAAACTATTACCCCGGCACCCTGTACACCCACGGCACCACAAACATAACGGGGTCGTTTTTAGCCTTAGGTTTAACCCGAACCCCAGACGTCCGCATGACGGCGCTGAGCCTTCTATCGTATTATCACCCACGGGTTTATGCTTCAGAATACTCGGCGACAAATACGTCGCGGCTGGTTGTTTTGCAACTTGGATTAGCAGGAGGCACCTAGATTGTTACTTAGATTGAACTGTAAAGGTCAATTCTCAATCATTGCAGCCCTGCTTGTTGCAGTAGTCTTGGTAGCCGCCGTTATGACAACTTATTCAGCGATTCGCTATAGCCCAATAGAGGAACAACCTCAAATATTAAGTTCCATAGACGAGACAAACCTTGGACTCAAAGAAATCTTAGGCTTTACAGTGGGATACTATGGTTCAGTCCTTAAAGTCACAGGCAATGTGACCTATGCCCAGCAGTTAGCAACCAACTACCTCCGAAGTGGATTAACTAACATGGGTGATGTCCAACCGGAGTGGGGAGCAGTTTTTGACCTCAAAAATTTAACCTTAAGCGCTAGCTGGTTCTCGAACAACAGTTATAGTCAGGGCAGTTTAACGGTGAACTATAACCTTACTGGTTTGGGAATTTATGGGGCAAGCTACAAAACTTCGACGCGTTTGGAATTGCAGATACAGAATTCTGCAACGATAAATCAGGCTGAACTGGTTATTCTGCGGGATGAAGCTCAACCACTCATTAATCTAGGCAAAAACAACCTCAAACTCTACCAATACGACTATACAGCGTCTAACTGGAACCTTACCTCGCCAACCAAGATAGCATCCTACGCTAACGGAACCTACATACTTGACCTCCCATCGGGCGTAACAAGCAACGCCTACGTCATCGAAGTTTCCGACAATAGGGGCCTGATGGTTTTAGCGTCATCGTTTACCCAGTTTACCTCAAAACTTACTTGGAATTCAACCGCCTACAGATTAGAATCGCATTTTGTTGAGACGGCCGACCCACAAATAGGAACACACACCGACTTTGCGTCACAACAGACTGGTCCCGACGGAGTCTATGACACATTAACAGAGGCCGCACACGGAGTGGTACCACAACCCTCCTACCCCACAGGTTGGAACAGTTTTGGCACAACAACTACACTAGTGGGTGGCGCCTTAAGTGACCTGCAAAGCAACAACCAAGGCTACATGAGTTTCCACTCCTATGGCACAAACTTTGCTGGTTCAGCTGATTTTGGCAACCCCACTAAAGGCAGCGGAACAATTGTGTTAAGCACTGTTTTAGGTTCACGTTTCACAACCACGCAGGCTGGTCTCGCCAACAGCATAAGTGCGTATCTGCAATTTAATTCTGCAAGCGCCAACTTTGGAAACACAGCAACCTCAGGTAACAACGGCGACGCCATCAACGACACGATAAGGGGGCAACGTTTCACTTCTCCTGCATCTCCTGTAGTCGCCCAAAGCATCACAGCTTACATCCTATGTACTACAAGCGCAAAAAACATGAAAGCCGCAATATACGACAACAACGGCAACATAGTAGCTTCAACTATTGAACAATCCGTACCCGCTAATGCGACTCCAGCTTTGAGAACCTTCAATTTTGCCTCTCCACCGACCCTAACAGAATCAACCAATTACATCTTGGTGGTTTGGTCTGAGACTGGAAGCGGCAGCGCAATATTGCGTTATAGCCAAAACTCAGGCGGAAACGGTAGAACGGTTAGTCAAACCTACGGTACATGGTCGCCTACAGTGACTTTCCAACAGGACTCTTATCGTTACTCTATTTACTGCAATTACAACTCGGAATTCAGAGCAAAAGCAGCATTATACACAGCCGCCGGAGCTTACGTTAATGAAACTCAAGAAAAACTGTTAGGCACCACCGATAACTGGGTCACCTTCAACTTTGCTTCCCCCCAGACTTTAACTCAAGCAACGGATTACGTGTTGGCGGTTTTATCTTCAGATATAACCAACGTTAACATTTACCGTGACAATAACGTAAACGTAGAACGATTCAGTAGAACTGCAACTTACCCAACTTGGCCCGCAACACTCACTGACGGCGGCAACCAGCGACAATTAAGCATATACTGCACTTATTCACCTGCAAACCAATACACAACAACGGTTGAGTTCACTGGGTCATCAAACACTCCTCTGCCATGGACCGATTTAGCTTGGATGATAGACGCTTCCGCATCAACAAATAATGTTGCTGCCACGCTTCAACTCTACAACTATAACACCCTCGCATACCCAGCGGGCGGAGACGGCTACATGACCGCAACCTTAGGCAACTCTGATGTATTTAGCACCCAAACCATAAACGTGAGCATGGCTAACTTTTTGAGCGGCGGCAAAAACTGGAAAATCCTCATAAACGCAACCAAAACCACAACAACCCCATTCGACGTCAACTTTGACTTAGCACAATATACACCCGAAATACCCAACTACGCAATCGACCTCCATGAGCAATGGTTAACCGTTGACCCCTCCTATTCCCGGCAAGACCTCTGCATAAAAACTGGTGCAATGGATGCGGAACCGTTGATTGTTCAGGTTTGGCATGGAGGAGCATGGATTAACTTGATGACTCTGACGCCTAACTACTTCAACAACGCTTCATTAACGCCCTACATTGATTCGTCTACTATGTTGATTCGGTTTGTTGGAAGCAACGATTTAACCGACATCATACAGGACACCTTTAACATTGATTGTGTCTACATCAAAGACCAACCTGACGTAACATTTCTCGTTAATCGTCAACAATCAACTTTCACCGTTGAAGTGCTGCAGAATGGTACAATGCGTTGGCTGGGGCAAAACATGAACGTAACCACAAAAACCATTCCTATCCCGCCGATCCCAGTAAAAGCTCTCCACCTAAACCAAACCATCTGCGGCGTCAACAAAGAAGTGCCTTTCCAAATCGAAGACTGGGCATCCAACTACCAAATCCCCTTAGGCTTAACCAGTAACACCACCGTTTTTAGCAACCGCCAAATGATAGTATTCCTTGCAAACAGCGCTGTGAGTGACTTTACGATTTGGTGGAACGGAAGCGATACCGCAGTCCAAACCCCCAACGCATATGTCAACACATTTTTCAAAAACGATGATACAGCTTCGGGAATCTACAACAATGGTAACGTTACGCTTCTCTTTACGGGGGGTGCCGTGAAGGCAACTGTGGCGGGAACCACCACTTTTAGCACGGCAACGTTTATGCGGGTCAATTCTGAAGGCGGTACCTACGGTTCTGGTACATCGTTGGTTATTCATCATGGTGTTGTCCGAGATGTGGCGATGGAGGAGGCTGAATGGGGGACTGCAGGCAGTGGCGGTGGCGCAGAGGGATGCCCCAACGTGTATGCAAACATTGTTATTATGCTACCAGCTAATGCCACATATTACAACTATCAGTTACGGCTTATGTTCATCAATTCCACGCAGGCACGTAGCATAATTGACCTTTGCCCACTGCGACTTACAACATCGGTAACTCCGACTACGTTGCAAACGGAAAATGGCACTCTCAAAGATTTCCCCATAGTAATCAACGGCTCTGCAACCTACGCCAACTTCACAGTCGGCGGTTACACAGACCATTATTTTATGCAGTACATTCAAGATGGCAGCAACAACAAAGGTGCAGGGTTAATGTTTAGTGACATCCAAAACGAGCGGCTCTACGCATTTGACAACTTCCCACTCAGCACAGCAAAAGGCGCACTTAGAACCAGCACCAACTTGCTGGAATTGTTACCTGTCAGTTCAGGGTCAGTGTCTTTCCGCACAGCTTACGACATCACGTGGCAGGGTGCAGTAGCAACCTTCGATAATTCTACGCCTATCTGCAACTTTTACGACGCCACAACTCCGATGGGGCTGTGGATTTTAGCTGAGTATCCGCCGATGTTAACTGTGACTGCCAAAAGCTAAAGCATCTACCTTGCCCAAACGGTTCTGCTTGAGGATTACACCACAACCAGCCAGCAACGCAGACCAGACTCAGAAACAAAAAAGCATTGCCCCTCAAAGTCCCCTTAGTAGAAGAAGAATAGTGAGCGCACTGCCTTCTTCTAACAATAAAAAAACAAAATCAGCGCTCGGTCTGTATCTGCTTGCAAAAAGTCTCCACAACTAACCTGTAACGCAAAGCAAACGTAGACACCAAAAAACAGTCGCCTGCTCAACCTGCTGGTTGTTGTTGTGTAAAGGCACTTTCCCCCAACAACAACTATAGAAAAAACATTAACCCGCAATATTCATGCGAAACCTGCACTTGTCGTACTATAAATTACCGACAAAATCTTATATCCTAAAGTATCCACAAGCTAACCTTATAACGAAAAGAGGAGCACCCGCCAATCCCATTCCTAGACTTAGTTCAAATGGTCCTATTATCCAGCAGCGTAATTGTTTCCCTGATTATTCTTATCTACGCTTCCTGGAGAGACTACAAATGCCGCGAAGTCAGCAACAAAGTCTGGGCAATCTATGCACCTATAGCTTTAGCGTTGACGTTGGCGGAGTTGCTGCTGTTTGAACCGTCTTCGTTGCCCTGGTTTGGCTTAAGTGCCGGAGTAACCGTTGGCATTGCGTTGCTGCTGTTCTATACTGGCGGTTTCGGCGGCGCTGACTCAAAAGCCCTCATGTGCATCGCGCTCGCATTACCCTTCGCCCCATTAGTCCTATTTACACCGCTCATCGACGCCGCAATCTCACCGCAGTCACAGATGATTTTCCCAATAACAATCTTTGGCAACGGCGTCCTCTTCGCAGCCGCAAGCGGCATATACATGATACTGCGCAACATAGTATGGCACAAAAAACGCAACGTACCCTTGTTTGCGGGTTCGCTAAGAACTGAGTCAATGGGCAAAAAATTCCTCGTACTCATCACCGGCTACAAAATGAACATATGCAAAGTTAAAGAGAAATGGCACATCTTCCCAATGGAAGACATAGACGACCGCTATGTGGACCTAAACCGTAAACTAGTAATTGTTCCCCGCGATGACGGCAGAGATAAAATCGTTGAACGCCTCTCCAGTGCTGCAGACGCCAAAAAAATCGACTGCTACGTTTGGGCTACACCGGGCTTGCCCATGCTTATCTTTGTCACTTTGGGTTTGATTGTTGCTTTAGTATTCGGCGATGTAGTTTGGCTACTGGTGCGTACTGTTATAGGCAGTTAAAAAATTTTTAGGAAACAACGTTTTTGTTTTTTCTCGAATAAGAAATAGATGCTATAACCATTGAGGCGGAACCGATGCCCACGAATGCAATTGCCAATGCCCTGTACGGGTAGACTAAGCTTTGGCTCATAAGGGTGGCTTCGCCGCCGCTTGATATTTGATATGTGTAGAAGAATGTGCCGACTGCAAACAATGCAATTGCGATTACGAGTAAACTTACTTCTCTTTTGAACTGCAACCCCAAGTATTCAACTTCCGAGTATCTGTAAGGTCACACTCATAATCAAAAGGTTATTTTAGCTTTTTGGAAAATACTCTACAGGAGCCTTTTCATGTCTTTGACGACAGCCAAACAAGAACTGCTAAATTTTCTACAACAAACCACGACTAATGACTGCCGGGTTGTTGTTATGCCCGATTTTTTCCTTGACCGAATCCTGAATTTGCCTTGGGATACAACCGAGTTTTCGGCGGCTATTGGAAGGGTAGCTGAACGCAAAGGAGGCAGTATAGATGGCATCCTCCAGATGGATATGAAAGGCGGAAACGCCATAAACACGGCTTCAGCGCTTTCCAGTTTAGGCGTAGCGGTTACGCCAGTTATCTGTACAAGCGAGTATGGGCTGCAACTAATCAAGTACCACTTCAAAGATGCGTCGATGGATCTCTCACACATCAAAACCTCCGGAAAAGCATCCATAACAACCGCCCTCGAATTTAGGGGTATAAACGAGAAAATCAATGTGATGCTAAGAGACCTTGGTTCCCTAGCAGATTTTAGCCCATCGGACTTAAACGAAAATGATTATGAGTTAATCGAAAACGCTGATTACGTTTGCCTCTTCAATTGGGCAGGTACCCTAAAATATGGAACGGCATTGGCACAGGCGGTTTTTGAGAGAGCAAAATTTGACGGCAGGGGTAAAACGTATTTTGACACAGCGGACCCAAACCCCAACTCGCAAGGCATACCCTACTTTATGGATAAAGTACTTAAAACCTCCAAAATGGACATTTTAAGTGTGAACGAAAACGAAGCCATCACCTACGCCAGCTTACTGGATGAAGATTTAAAGCAGAAAAAGGGGCAGTTGAGCTTTGCAGAGTTGGCGATGGAAGCAGCCAGAGTTTTAGCCAGGCATCTTTCGGCACGCATTGATTTGCATACCACCATTTTCTCAGCCAGCCTAAAGGGTAAACATGAGGTTGTAGTTCCAACGTTTAAAATAGAGGTTTTCCGCGCGACTGGCGCTGGTGACGCTTGGAATGCAGGCAACATTTTAGCAGATAACAATGGCCTCTCAGATGAATGTCGCCTTATGTTGGCAAATGCCGTTTCAGCCTGTTACCTATCAGGACCCGACGGCAGACATCCCACAAAAGCTAAAGTCCTGGCTTTCCTGAAAGCAAACACGTAAGCTACATCCTAAATTCTTTTAAGCCATCAGTGCTCTACCATGCAGCATAGAGCTTAGGTGGATATTTGGATGGGTAAACTGTTTGGAAGCTCCGGTGTTAGAGGATTAGCCAACGTTGATTTAACCCCCGTTTTAGCCTGCAAAGTAGCATCAGCAGTAGCTACGCATGCTAAAGCAAAGAAAGCAATAGTTGCCAAAGACACCCGTGTATCCGGCGATATGATTGAAGATGCTTTAGTGTCTGGTTTACTCTCCTGCGGCGTTGAAGTATTGCTCACAGGTATAGTGCCGACGCCTGTTTGTGCTTATGCGACAAAAGCATTCGGCGCAGAAGTCGGTTTTATGCTTACAGCTTCCCATAATCCGCCACAATATAATGGGATAAAAGTATTCAACGCCGATAGCCTATCCTACACAGACGCTGACCAAGATACCGTCGAAAAAATCGTTACACAAGACAGCTATGTGTTGGCTGATTGGCGACAACTCGGAAACACCACCCCAATAGATGCCACCGAATCTTACTTGAAAATGGCGCTTGCTGCGGTTTCACTCAAGAAACAGTGGCATATCGTCGTTGACCCCGGATGCGGCGCCGCATTCAGTGTCGGCCCAACGCTACTCAAGGCGTTAGGGTGCAAAGTAACCGCCCTAAACGCCCAACCGGACGGATATTTCCCGGCACGAAAATCAGAGCCAAACGCTGAAACACTCCAAGACCTCTCAAAAGCTGTGAAAGCCCTCGGCGCTGACCTCGGGGTAGCCTTTGACGGCGACGCAGACCGAGTGGCGTTTGTAGATGAAAACGGTGTTTTCGTAAATTTTGACCGTTCCTTAGCAGCATACGGCGCATATGCCCTAAAACGAAACGGCGGCGGAATCATCATTACCACTATCGAGGCTTCCATGTGTGTCGAAACGATGGCACAGAGAGCCGGCGGCAAAGTGGTCCGCACAAGAGTCGGCGACATTTATGTTTCAGAAGCAATCAAAATCGAAGGTGGCATATTTGGGGGTGAACCCTGTGGCGCATGGGTGAATCCTCAGCTGCATTTGTGCCCTGACGGCCCACTCTCGGCTGCTCTGTTCCTTGCCGCACTTGAAGCAGAAAACAAAACCGTTTCAGAGTTTATCGGTGAAGTCCCGGAGTACATAACGCAACGAGTAAACTTTACCTGCCGAAATGACCAAAAATACGGTTTAATCGAGCAACTCGGCGCCACTCTAAAAGCAGCTTTCCCGGCTTACACGGATTACTCAACCATTGACGGCGCACGATTAGCCCTCAAAAACGGCTGGTTACTAGTCCGCGCCTCAGGCACCGAACCCCTCATCCGCTTAACTGTCGAAGGAGAATCAGCAGAGGCGGCAAAAGATATAACCGCAAAAGCCTCAGCACTAATACACAAACAAATCGAGGCACAAAAGCAATGAAAGCAGTACTTCTGGCAGCAGGAGCAGGCGAAAGGCTCCAACCCATAACGGCAACACGCCCCAAGCACCTCATAAAAGTCGGCGGCAAACCGATCCTCCAATTCTGCCTAGAAGCCGTAAAAAAAGCAGGAATCGATGAAGCCATAGTTGTCACCCACTATATGGGTGAGGCTATTCGCAGCTATTTTGGCGACGGCTCAAAGTTGGGCTTGAAAATCACTTATGTGGAGCAACCCAAGATTCTGGGCACCGGAAACGCGGCAGGAGTCGCTGAACCCCATCTCGACGGCGACTTTGTATTGATTTATGGTGATTTGCTGTTTGGGCAGGACGCCGTTAAAGATGTTCTCGCTAAATTCAAAAGCGGCGAAACCGCAGCTGCCATGGGCGTAGTGCCCGTTGACAACCCGGAAAACTATGGTATAATCGAACAAGACACTCAGAAACATGTTAAACGCCTTGTCGAGAAACCGGTGCCGGGGACAGCACCGTCAAACCTTGCGAACGCCGGAGTTTACGTTTTCTCCAAAGAAGTTTTCGATAAAATCAAACAGACAACCGCTTCAATCCGTGGCGAATGGGAGTTAACCGACGCAATCACGATGCTCGCACAAGAAGGCAAAACTGTAGTCGCCGTCGAACTTTCTAAAGATGACTGGTTCGACGTGGGTCGCCCATGGGATTTGCTGGATGCGAACGTTTGGGCGCTAAAACGTATGGAACACCGCGTTTTGGGCACCATCGAGGCAGGTGCACACCTGATTGGTCCTGTTACAGTTGCTGAGACTGCAAGGATACGTTCAGGCGCCTACATAGAAGGCCCCGTCTTCATCGACGAAGAAGCCGACGTCGGACCCAACTGTTTCATCCGTAGCGGCACAAGCTTGGGCAAAAAAGTCCGCGTTGGAAACGCCGTAGAAATCAAGAACAGTATCATAATGGACGGCACCCATGTGGGTCATCTTTCATACGTCGGTGATAGTGTGTTTGGGGAAAAATGTAACTTGGGTGCAGGTACGATTACTGCGAATTTGCGTTTTGATGATGGCCGCATTAAAATGGTGATTAAGGATAAGGTTGTGGATACAGGGCGGCGTAAACTTGGTGCTATCCTCGGCGATAATGTTAAGACCGGAATTAAGTCGCTGTTTATGCCGGGCATAAAGGTTGGACCTAACACGTGGGTTGGCGCAAACTTGATGGTTGAACGTGACTTGCCGGCTAATGTGGTTGCGACGCTTAAGCAGAACTGCGAGATTAAACCCAAGAAATAGGTAGAAGCAAAAGTTTCAGTTTAGGGTTTGCTGAGGCCTTGAAGGTTTGAATTAAGGAGAAAAGAGAACACACGTAAGTTATATGTGGGATGTCCTCCAAAACCCATTCAGCCCCTTTATTAACTGAAACACAACTTTTTGCTCAACCCACCTGCCTGTTATGAATTACTTCAGGGCTTTTTACTTATAACATTTTGTGGAATATGCGCACTGACAAACCTTATATAGCGATAAGATACGTTTTCGTTGCTTTCTAAGTAGGAGAACAAAAAAGAAGTTAAAAAGATGCAAAATAAAGAAGGAATTGACTTATGACTTACTTTACGAAGTCATCAAAAGTCCAGAAGTGCTCTTCTTCTTGCTTCACAATCTCCTCAAACATCAACCTAGTCGTAGTATCCCCGAGTTTAAGTGCTTCAGCCACGATTTGGCGATACAGCAAAATTGAAGTGCTCTCCAACGCATGGTCAAGCCGTAGCATATCAAGTACTGTTTCCCCGACTACTGGAAACGGCTCTGGGTTAGTTACTGCTTCACCCTCGATGAGGTAGATGCGTTCGCTAATCATCTCCAGATGCTTCATCTCCGTCATGAAAATGTCTTTGAGAATCTTGCTCACCACCGCCGCACTATTGGTGTCCTGTACGGCTTCTAAGGGTGTTTTTCTCATGCGTAATTCTAGGAAAGATGCTTTTTCATGTTGATTGGTATATTGTATGATGCCTGCGATTTCAGCTGCAACTGCCTTGTTAAGCAATGCGAAGTAGTCATCGGTGAAGATTTTACGCCACTCCGGCATAGGTACATGATAAGGCTCGTCTTTTTCGTCTTGGAAAGCGGTGTATTCTTGGAATTTGAAGAGGTGGTCTTCTTCTTCGCCGTAGATTTTCTCGAAGAGTTCCCGTGTTTCCCAGTCACCCATCTTACCGGCTGTTTCTATTATGTTGCGGTATAATGTGAGGGCTTCTTCTTCCGCTTTAACACCGAGTTTTGCGAATTCGCTTATGCTGTTGCCGATGACGGGTTGCTTGGATTTAGTGGTTGCTGCTCCGCCGAGGTAGTAGATGCGTTCCATGATGGAGCCTGCATGTTTCATTTCTTGGATAGCGATTTCATGCAGAATTTTGCCGACAGCGTCATAAACGGTTTTGTCCAGTAGAATGTTTTCTGGTATTTCTCGTTTTTTTAGCTTCTCCATTTTTGCATGTTGAAGAAAATATTGAATTGAAACCTGAATTTCCCTTTCAACCGCTTGGTTGAGTAGGTCAGTATATTCTGGCGTTATTTTGACTGCCATAAAAACACAACTTCTAAACAAAGAGGAGCAATCCCTCAGATATAAGATTTTTTATGAAAAATCAGGCAGGGGTAAATTGTCAGTTGGGCAGATGTTTTAGAATTGTCTGCCACAATTTCTGCAGTAGATTGCGTCTGGGCTGTTTTCTGTTCCGCAGTGTGGGCAACGTTTGGTGGGTCCAGCAGGTGCAATATATTGGGGATATGCTGTTCCTTGTTTGTTTGGTGTAAGTCTGTTGTATCCGATTGCAGCAAAAATCCATCCAACGTAAGCTACTAAGGGTACAAAGGCGCCTATCAAAAGAAGTAACCCTGCTTCTCTGAAACTATTAACTCCTGATTTATCAGCTAATTTGTCAAACGCTCGTTTTATGAGAACGACACTGTATATCACTATGGCAAGTAAGCCAATGAGCAATAATCCTAAACCGCCAATTACCCAAATTGCTGAAACCACTGGGGCCGATGTGGTACGAACGACATTATTTGTTGCTGTTGTTGCAAAAATTACTGCTAATGCGACACCTATAGCTACAATACTAATTATATATAGGATAAAGGCGTTGAGTAGGTTTTTGTAGATGGCTGGTTCGCCGTAGTATTTTGATAGATTGTTCATGGCACATCAGGAGGAGTTTGAAAACGATGACACTTACTATCATTGCTGCTGCTACTATTACAACACTGAATATTGTGAAGGGGAATATTGTAGTGTTTGATGGGGTGCTTCTGCCTATGGTTGAGCTAATAGAACTGAGTAACGATATGAATAAGCCAACAGAGGTTATGGCTAGTAATGATTGGAGCGGTAATTGCTATGATACTCGCGGTTAATCCTAATTTTCTGCCTGATTCAAGAGACATACTGTAAGCCTTCACGGTTGTATAGCAAGCGTTTATGAGATAAGCCTTTCCAGCGTTGATACTATATAGCGCTATAGAGAATTGTTAGATAACCATTAAATCCACACCCAACTATAGTGACGTTTAGGTGAATAAATGAAATGTCTGATGGAGTAATGGTAGCAGCATCTTCGGCGGCAAGCGGCGGCGCAGCCAGCTCATACCGAGTAAAATTTGACCGCCAAAACTTTCTAGAAGTAGTTCAAACAGCAAAACCCCGAATTATTTACCGCAGAAAAAACATGTACTTCTTCTCATTCGACGGCTTTGTCATGTACTGCGATCAATGCGAAGCGCATGATTTCTCGGAAAGAATAATCGATGCCATAGAATTCTCAAATTATGACTGGCAAAAATAATTCGATTTTTCTAATCTTTTTTTCTTTTCAATTAATCTGTTGCGTAGTAAGCGGTGGCGGAGGCGCTGTCGGAAACGCCTTAACATCTTTTCGTAAATCCTTGGTTGCATACCACGCTACAAATACCGAAAGAACCGCCAAAGCAAACACAGCAGCCTCAAACAGGATTACGTTATTTTTGGCGAAAGGAACTAGAAAATCCACTAAACCCATGGGCAACGCAATGGCAAACAGGCGTTTTTTGTGATAAAGTACTGCCATGAAGCAGAGGTAGCCCCAAGCCACATGAATCATCAGCGACGAGGTGCGTTCAAGGACTCCGATGCCTACTAGCCCAAGTGCTTGAATGTTGGATGAGAAAAGATCAGGCGTATTAGTAATCAGTTGGTTATAGGTTAGGTCTGCGATTGACCCACTGCCTGACAAGATTACGTAATATGCAACTAAGTTGATCAGCGAGAGAACACTCAGAAAACCTACGTTTTCCCAGAACCCTAATCCTGAACCGTAAGCTTCAGCATCCCTTCTATCCAACTTTGAATGTTTAACAGCGAAATAAGCCACTGCAAAAGCTAACCCCACCTCAAAAACCATGGTCTGCACGCCATAGTAAATACCTAACCCAACGCTATTTGCGCCAAAGGTATCGATAACAAAGTTGATGGTTGGTAACTGAACTGCGTACTTTAAGGCGATGGCAACTGCGTAGGCGGCGAGTGAATATAGCCATACGGTTCCGTGGAAGTGGCGTTTTTTGTACCAGTAAAGCATCAGGGCGGTGGCGATGGCTATGGTGAGGATGGGTTGGAGGATGAAGATGGGGTTTATGTTTTGCATAAAGGAGCGTTAACTGTGTTTTTGCTTTTAAAATATTCGCAAAAGCTGCCGAGGAATCGATCAATGGTTTCTTAAAAAGGAAAGTTAATGCTTAATGATTAAAAGTATTTGAAAATGGAAATTTATTATTTCCAAGTATTTCTGCGTCTAGACCAAGCCTGCTTCTCATTCTCAGGACCAGAGCTTTGAGTGCCTCTTGTATCAGGACGCTTTGTCATGTGCTTCGATAAGCATTCACGACAGTAAACTGGTTTATTAGCTGAAGGTTTGAAAGGGACAGTGGCCGTCTTTCCGCAGTCACTACATTTTATTTGAGTTGAGACATTTTGAGACATAATTTTTTTCTCCCGTTAATTTTGGACTATGGAAAAATAGCCGGCGATTAACCATGAAGAATGGTAATTCCTTCGACTTAAACATTTTGTGTATATCTTTGCTTATAACGGGTCTTTAAGCAGGTTTCACAGAAGTTCTGCTTATACCTTCTGAATTTTACGGGTTGGAAGGTTTTTTTGCATACACTGCATTTTACGAGTTTGGATTGAAGTGGATCTATTAGTTTTATTCGTCGCTCAATTTCCAATTTCACTTCGTCGTCGCTTTCGTTTTTGAGGGCTTTATTTAGCAGTTCAATGGCGACGACTAAGCTTTTTTCTCCGAAAATTTCGCCGAATACGTTTGCGCTTTTTCCGCTTCCTTGCTCTACTTTTACTGGTAACATGCAGACAAAGTTAGCGGGGTATTCTTTTGATTTGCTTGAATCTAAAACAGCAAAGCGGTAGGTCTTTGCTAGGCTACTATCCACTGGGTCCCTTTTAAAAACTTGCAAGCGACATTCCATAGAACCAGACAATCCTGAAGAGGATTAGAAGATGTGGAACCGACTTAATATCTATATGGTATTCTCTATGTATATTTTGACGGTAAAGAAAACCGGATTCGATACGAAAAATAATCAAATAACTAATTTGACGATAAGCAATTGTTGGATATATTTAGAATTCGATAACTGCTCAACTTTAAACCGCTAAATCATCGGCCTTTTATGCTTAAAAAATAAGTTTGGTGAGTTGGCGGTTAAAATTCGCCAAGGTCGCCTTCTTCGAATTCAAAATCTTCAAGGCGGACTTTTCCATCTTTAACTACTGCTCTATAGTTTGCATCGCAAACAGGGCAAGTAACTGTTTCGCCCTCAACAAGGCGGTCTTTTAGGAATGTGTTTCCACATTCAACGCATTTGAGTATTATCTTATAGCCCTCACATTGTTAAGTAATTGTGGCTTCGTAGCCAATCTGACTGGTTTTTTCTGTACCGCCAAAAGATGTCTCCTCTTTGGTCAGTTTGGAAATCCCAAGGAGAAACCAAGACTATGTCGCCTTCACGAATCCATACGCGTCTTTTTAGTTTGCCCCGTATGCGGCATAATCTTTCTTGTCCATCTTGGCATTTAACCATGATTCTATCGGCACCCAGCATTTTTACTGCTATGCCCAAGACATCGTTTGAGGAAGGTAGAACCATGCTATCTTGATTACTCTCGTTTGTTATTTTTCTTTTACCCATTTTTTAACCTTCGATTATCGCTTTCTAATAGAATAATCCAGAAAAAGCAAGTGATAATCTTGGTTACTCTTCCTCTAAAGAATTCTAATATCACTAAATGCGTTTTTGTGCTATATTAGGGTATGCGCCTAAAAAAACCGTTTTTGCCTGCAACTTAGAAAAAACTTCTAAATTGCGCCTTTTTGCCGGAAATGGGTTAATTGCTTTTTTCTTTGGGAAAAAACAGATATTTTTTTTAAGCCTTATATGGGGCGTGGTCATTTGAGTGCGTGAAGAGTTTCCTTTATCCTCTTGGACTTAATCACTGATTGAATAATTGATTCTTTTCTAAAAAATAAAGAGAAAAAAAATATGTGTCAATTAAGAGTAGGTTTAGTTAAAAACTGCCGAAGATGTAAATCATCCGTTCGTCCTCACTGTGACTATAGGAAGAAAAACACAAAGAAGACTTACGTAAACACTGTTAAGAAACAGAAAGAATCCAGCTAAACCCCGTAGTTTAGCCTTTTTATTACTTAATTTAAATATTTTTATTTCATTATTTTTATTTTGGTTCTGTTTTGTTGTAGTTGTGTTGGACACAGATTCTCTTCACTAGCATTTCTCAAGTCTTAAATAGCGAAGCAAGCGATATCCTCTTTGAGGAATGACATAAAATGTCTGCATTATCAATAGGAACAGAACTAGCAAGTGTACCATTCGATCAGATGATACGCAACCTACTCTTAGCAATGGTCGCAGCGCAAAACGACGCAAACACATCCTTCATCGAAGGCGTACAAGACCTCGTTGAAACCCCCGTCAACTTAACCTACACCAAAGCCGGCGACTCATCCAGCACAAAAACCACAATCAGCGGCAACGCCTTAGCTTTCGGTATACTCCCCACGCTGCTGCAAATACAAAGCGGAACCATCCAAATCAAAATGGTCATCACGATGCAGAAGACAACTGAGGCAGAAGTCAAGATGAGTGCCAAAGGCGGATGGGCATTCTTCTCAGCAACAGTAGACGCAAAATACTCCAGCAAATACTCTTACTCGGTCGAAGCCTCAAGCTTCATCGAAATCAAAGTTGGCCCAGCACCCCCACCAGCAGCACTGATGAAAGCTATCGAAAAAATCACCGAAGACACAACACCAAAAGCAGCTGCAGCATCATCTTCAGCTTCATCAACACCATAGGCGTAAATCACTATGACTTCTACTCCAACCCTTTTTTCTTTAATTTCCAGTCTGTTAAGTGAAGCTAACGACGGTTTAAATCAAGCCTTGGATGCTACCCAAGACCAACCGGTTCAATTCGTCATTCCCCAAATCGAGTTGCACATAAAATGCTTAGTCCTCAACGATGGCGGCATCAAAGTAGTGCCCTCCAACGCAGAAGAACTCAACTATTACGGCGATAAAGCCGAAAGTGAACTCAAACTCACATTCAAATTAACTCATAGGTGAAAAATATGGCAAGTAAAGAAAAAATAGAAAAAATAACAGCAGAAAAAGTGGTTGATACAAAAGCCTCTTTTGCTGCCAAAGTAGATTCAGCAACCCTGATAACCTCAATTCAGAAGGATCTTTTGCGTGTTCACGATTTTGCTATGGCTCAGGATCGCTCGACTACTTTTGTGCTCGCAGATTTCACGTTACAGCTTAAAGCCGTGGTTACCCAAGAAGGAGAAAAAACCTTGTTCGCTCTACCGACAAAGCAGGGTGACCTTGACCCCAACACCATGAGCACCCTGAGCTTAACGTTGAGGCCTATTCCTATGGAAGTTAAGCCTGCCAGCGGCAGACGACCCGTTGAAGCGGTCGAAGGCATCGGCACAGTCATTGGCGAGCGGCTCCGTGCACAAGGAATAGAAACTGTAAGTGATTTAGCTGTGGCTTCAGTGGATGATTTAGTCAAAGCCGATTTGTCCCGTAAGAAAGCTGCTGAATTCGTAAGCATGGCTAAACTGATGGTGAAAAGCAACATCGCAGGCGTAGATGGCGTTGACGAACAAGTCGCGGAACTCCTTGTGGCCAACAAGATTGATTCCAAAGAGAAACTGGCACAGATAGCGCCTGAGGAACTCGCCAAAATCTTGGATGAAACCATAAAATCAGGCAAAGCCAAAGTCCCCAAAACCTACCGCATAACAGTTGAGGATTCTAAACGCTTTATAGACTCCGCTAAAAGCATCGTAGCCAGAACCCCAACTTAACCCTGGAGTTACGCTATGTCCTCTACTGACGAAAACGCTTCACTTGAGCGATTTGATACGCGACGTACTTCTCGCAATGGTTTCTTCCCAAAATGAAGCCAACAAAAACTACGTAGCCGCAATCGAAGAATTAGCCGCCACAGACCTAACCATTGGCTACACAAAAAACAATGAGGGCAAAGCTGAAAACCGCGAAATCAGCGGCAACGCCTTAGCCTTCGGCGTACTACCCACACTGCTAAGCATTCAAAGCAGTACCGTAGAAATCCGAACAGCCCTCTCCACAACAAAAAACACCTCCTCAAACACCGCCGCAAAAAATGTAAGTGACCGCGCAGGCTACCGCTTCAAAACCAACACAGTAGACGCAAAATACCAAAACACCTACAACTACAAAGCAGAATACTCAAGCCTAATCCGATTAACCATCGTCCCCACGCCACCCTCAACCGAATTATTAGAAGCCATAAAAGCCCTAACTAAAACAACGCCAATCACTGACAAAGCAAAAAGTTAGGCAAATTTATTTTGCCCAGAAATAATCAACCAATTCTTTATTTATGAATTTGACTGGTTCAAGAATCAGCCTCATTCCTATTGCCCGCAGATGAGGTGGCATGGCATCGATTTTGGAGAAGCCTGAACCGGGGATTGTGAAGGTTACTTCGAGGTTGCCGTTTTGCTTTTTGATTTGTTGGTCTTGGGCTTTCTTGAAGTCATCCAAGTCTTTCCGTAACTTTTCACTTTGGGGCAGCAGGTTGACGAAAGCGATTCGTGCAGGGTCAAAATAGAATTCAGATACCTCGTTGAAGAATTCTACAAGCCAATTGTAATCCTCAGCAGTCGGCTTAATGGCGAGCAGTAGCATTTTGAAGACTTCTTGGAAGCCTGCGGTGGTGAATTCCTTAAAAACACTCAGATATATGGGCGGCACTGGGCTTTGGGCTCGCAGTTCTTGGCGGTAAAACTTCAGCAATGCCTCCGCTGAAACATCCGCTGGAATATTTTCGAATGTGTTCCCTTGAGCACCATATCGGCATAGGGCTTGGTAGACGCCGTCGGGTTTGTTAGCGCAGAAACCAACAACCAGAAGCGCATACGCCAGGGGGTCATTTTTTTTCTGGGGCACCGCTAAAGCTGACTTAATCTTTGTCCAATCCGAATTTCATCAAAAGCCGCTAAAGCAACAAAGCCGGCTGTTGTCAGAGTGTAAATGGGTGGTTCTCTGTGTTTTTTTCAGCCTTGATTAGCGATAAAGCAGGCCAATTCTTTGGCGGTTTTTGCTGCTTGAGTTCGGGGAACCTTGAGTTTGACGGCTAAATCCGAGGTGCTGGCGGGGCCGTTGTCGCCGATAACCTTTAAGCAAGCTACTCGTTGAAGGACGGCTTTTTTCTCTGCATTGTTTGCTGAGCTTGTGCTGTTGAGGCTTGGGAATAGTTGGAGAATTTTGGGGTCCGCTTTTTTTGTGAGGGCTTGCATGGGTGATCTCCTTTCATGAATGGGCTGTCTTATGATATAAATGTGTGCTGGCTAGCCCAACCCCAGAAATTACCTTATTTACTATAATGTTATCAATTCTCATCGTTGTAGATGGACAATTTGATGGCCTTATCAACATGAACCTTTTTCCTTTGATTATTATAGTTGTTGTTTTATCGTTAATTGGTATTGCTTATCATATTGATAGAAAGAATGATTGGAAAAAACACCAACAATCACTCACACCTTCTACGCTCAAAAAATAGATCTTAATGGTTGATTGCTATTAGCTTTCTCTTACCTATTATCAGCAATAGACTAACAGCAGACTAGAACTGTAACCAATAATATTGTTATTGGAAACTCTGGTATATTGGGAGTTGGGGTTGGAGTTACCACAGCCATTTTACTCAGGTCAACTGTTATTGGATTGCTCCAATCACTTGCTTTCGATTCATTAAAAGTAATCGATGTATAGTCAGAAGGCAATTGAATAAGTCCGCCAGGTATAGGTCCTGGCTTTTGAGTTATGGCGTAGTAGCCTGTTTGTGCTTGCACTTGAAAATCTTTCTACAACCCACCTACAACCCAAACTATAACCCAACACCAAAACAGACGGTAAGCTATAACGGAACTTAGCTAATTGTAAGTTATATTTTACTTGATTGCATTTTTGCGCTCCGAAAATTACCTTATAGTTTGTTGGTTAAGTGTATTTTGAATTCATAAAAGCCATATCTCTATTCAACCATAAACAAATTGATACCTTTGACCCATTGTACTAATTGTGGAAAAGAAATTAACCAACCTACAAGAGCACTAAAGAATCAATGCTTCAAAATAGAAATATACAACTGCAAAGAATGTCACACCAACTTCAAGGTAATAACCAATAATGCTCCATATATCTGTTAAAACTAGTTCTCAATAGGTGAAACTTAGCTTTCTCTTACCTAATATCAGCAATAGACTCACAGCAGCTAGAACTGCAACCAATGAGAGTGTTATGGGAAACTCTGGGACTTAGGTTGGAGCATGGTATAGAAGCTGGAGTGGGAGTAGTTGTGCTATTAGGTGTTGGAGTTGTAACTGGATTAACAGTAAATTCTTTTTGCCAAGTGCCTCCAAAATAAAACATTGAATAGTTAGCATAAGAGTGACCTCCAAAATCCACAAATACATACCATTTGCCACTATAAGTAGGTACATCAAAAGTTACTGTAGCCCTGCCGTTTGGGGCTGTTGGAATATTAGTGTATACCCAAGGACCATTTGGGCTTGATGGTCCAACGCCATTTGGAGACTTTAAATACACAATTAATTGAGTGTAACCTTCTCCAGTTGGTGTTGAAGGAGACATTTGGATTGTTGCTGTTACAGGTTGTCCTTCAACAATATCATCTACAAAAATATCACAATAAGTAGGAACTTGTTCAATCTGCGCTTTAGTAGATTCAATCAATAATAAGCTATGAGACCACTAAGAGTACAACTAAGTATAATAATTGATATTTACCCATTCTAGCCATATTGGACTAATGAGTTTGTTATGTTATATAATTTACTTAGAAGTAGATAGGGCTCCAAAAACTAGTTCTTAATGGTTAATTCTCAGTTATTTGTTGCTTACATTTCTCACAGACTGTTAGCATTCTCTTCAATTAAAGCTGCACAGTTTGGGCAAACCTTAGAAACAGACTGTTGCTGCTTAATGGGAATAAACACAGGCACAGACTTAGCAAGAAACATTATACCAACAACGATTACGCCAATACCACCTAGCAAATAATTATACACAACATCGTTAGCAAAATAATTAACAAGGGAAACAAAACCTGCTGCCTCAAGAATAATACCCAATATCAAACCCAATAGGGCTACTTGCCTAAACTCATGCAATCCTTATCCCTTTACACCCAACTAATCAATCTATCACAATAAACTTAGCCCTAATGAACTTCTTTTAGCGGCCATTAAATTGTTACTCTAGCTCTCCAACTCAAGTTAGTGAGAGTGTGAAGTTATTTCTTGATTCTATTGTCTTTGCTTAACATTTTGGGGTAAAGAACAGATATTACCCCTAGAAGTATTGTCAGTAAGCCAAAACCACAATATGATCCTGCTCCATACGGATACCAATACTCAATAAAAGCGAATAGTAATTCGATAACTCCAAAAAATATCAATGAAACGCCTATGCTCAATCTATGCTTGGGCTTAAAATAGAACAAAATGCCTCCAACCAAAAAAGGCATCATTGGTAACGTGTAATATTAAAGGAAAAACAGTAGCTCAGCAAATGGGGATAATTCAACCATTACAATCGCTGACTATGTAAGTTAGTTCACTTAAGAGGTTTACTAAACTAACGCTCCAAAACTTGTTCTTAATGGTTGATTGTTGTAAATTCCTTCTTGCCAAACAAAAACTCTCTTCTAGTGAGAATTAGAGCTAAAAATACAACCCAACTTAGAATACCTAATGCCAACATGGAAGCACCAGTAACAATCTGTTGCACGACAAAGGATTCAGGGGCAACCATCCTCTGAGGATATCCCACGCCACCACTCAAGCCAAAAAGAAGCTCAACATACCCGACACCGATAAATAATGTACCGCAAAGGCTCAAAAATACACCGCCTAAGGGACCCTTAGGCAACGATTTTTTCTTTTAGTCAGTTGAAGTAAGCATTAACAATCACTTCGTTAGATTATTATTTATTGTTTATGACAATGCGTCGTATAATTGTTCTTTAATGGCAATGAGGTAGCTTCTCTATCTCTCCAGCGCTATCGTAAGTTAATGGTCAGGTTTTTTGTTTATTGTGTTTTCTGTTTATGGGGATTGTTATTGGGTATGGGTTGGTTTGGCGGGTTGCGTAGGAGCCAGCTTTTGTTTTGGGTGGTTTTAAGAAACAATTATATCTTTATTGAGACTGCTTTATTGTTGGGTGTCAGTAGTGTCGATTCAGTTGCCGTTCCCTATTATCATTGCTCGTGAGGGTAAGTGGTTTGTTGCTTCTTGTCCGCTGCTTGATATTGCTACGCAGGGGCTGTCTGAGGCAGAGGTTAAGGAGAATATGGCGGATTTGATTAATGATTACCTTAGCGACCCTGATACGCAGAAGCCTGCTTATGAAGATTTAATTTCGCTTTCTTTGGCAAATATTGCCGTTGAAGTTCCTGAAGGTGTTTTGCATCCCAAAGCTTCGTCCTCTTGCGCAGCGAAAAGTCATTGAGATTTTGCTGTCGAACGGTTTTGAAGAGGTACGTTCGAGTAAGCATACTACTTTTAAGAAGCGGGTTGGGGATAGGGTTTTGACTACGTGGGTGGGTTTCTGTTTTTGTTATTGGGTATATTATTAAGCAGTCGGAGAAGCCTCGCTCGGAATTCGAGTAGGGCATTGAGTTTGGCTTGTTCTGTTGTTTTTTTGTTTGTGGGGATTGTTTATAGAGTGTGAGGGGCGGGTTTTGTTGCTTTAATATGCCCTTTTTTATTGTGCTTTTTATTTCGTAAGATTCTTTATTGGGCGGTTTGGGTTGGGTGTTGTGGTTTTGTTTAGTGTTTTGGTTTGGTGGCCTTTGTGTTGTGCCACGGGTGGGACAAGATGGCTTATCTGTAATGAGCGGCTCTTCTGGGTTTACGGGCGAATTGAATTGAATGGGCCATGCTAGTGCCCGACTTCATTGCGCTGTTCATTGCTGTCATTGTTTGCAAATTTATTCACTAATTCTGTCTATATATAGGGGAGGGGGGTAGTCGGCAGAGCAGCAGAAGCAGCTCTTTATAGGGGGTAGGGAGGTCTTGGCAAAGCAACAGATCCAATCGAGCTTGCGCATACGCTTCCATATACGCCTTTAGATAAGGGGCCTATAGAAAAAAACCACAACTAACCCTACAACCGCTCGCCAGCCCGACCTGCTTGCACAAACCTCCACAACCAGCCACCAACCCCAAACGCCCGCTTCAAAACACAGCTGCCAGCCAAACCCACTGGAAGATGCTGTGTATAGCAGCTTTTTGGCGACAACAACTATAGTGTTTCTGAGTGTCACAACAGAGACACACTCTAACAAATTACAGGTTTTGGGGCTATGGTACTTCAAACAACAGGGACTAGTCAACTACAGGGTGATGACGATGTCGTTTGATAACGACCAATACAGGACATTATTCATAGAAGAAGCAAAGGAACACATTGAAACGATTACTAAGTCAATGTTGATTCTGGAGAAGGAACCTGAAAATCAGGAAGTTGTTAACATGCTTTTCCGCAGCGCCCACACACTCAAAGGCTCGTCGGGTATGATGGGCTTTAGGGACTTCCAGGAACTCACCCACGCCATGGAAGACATCTTTGATGACATGCGCAAAGGCAGCAAACCCTCCTGCAACCTAATCAGCTTACTTTTGGAATGTGTTGATGCACTCACACAGCGCCTCGAAAACATCCAAGCCAAGGTGGAAGGCGAAATAGATTACGAAGGCTACAGTGCAAAGTTGCATTCGATGAAATCCGAATTATCACGCATTGAACCCAACAAAGAACTGCAAGAAACAAAAACCGCAGAACCCACCTTAGAAACCCAGCAGCTCAATCCACAACCGAACCCAAACAAGACATCCCACAACTAGCCGCAGACGAAACCTGCCTACACAGTCGACCTCAAATTCAGCCCCGACTGCGGATTCAAAAGCATACGCGCATCCATGGTCCTAGACAAAATAACCGAAGTCGCAAAAATCCTCAAAACAGTCCCAGAAAAAAACGACCTCGACGAACAAAAACTAAACCACGGCTTCAAAATCGTTTTGACAAGCAAACTCGACGAAAAATCCCTAGAAAACTGTGCAAAACAAGTCCTTGAAATCGAAGAAATCCAAGTCACAGCCTTCAACGACTCAACAACCGCCCTAAACGCCATCATGCCCGCAGCAGCACTGCAAACCGAAAGCAACTATACCGTAACAGTCGAAAACAAAGCAGTCACAAAAGTAGCCGCAGAAACCCAAACCGCCCAAACCGTACGCGTCAAATTCGACCAACTAGACAAACTTATGAACCTCGTGGGCGAATTAGTCATCAACAAAATCGCATTGCTCCAAGTAACCTCCGACAACCACAACTGCGACGGCCTAAAACGCATCACAGAAAACATAGACCGCTTAACAGCAGACCTCCAAGACCTCGTAATGCAGGTACGCATGGTGCCAGTGAGCCAAGTCTTCGACAGGTTCCCACGCCTCGTACGGGATTTATCGCTTAAAGAGAAAAAGAAAATCGATTTAATCATGGAAGGCAGAGACATCGAAGTAGACCGCTCAGTCCTCGACGAAATCGGCGAACCCCTAATCCATTTGCTGCGAAACAGCGTCGACCACGGCATAGAATTACCCGAAGAAAGACAAGCAAACAACAAAAACGAAGGCGGCCAAATCGTACTCTCCGCACAAAGAAACGGCAACCAAGTAATCATCGAAGTCTACGACGACGGCGCAGGCATCGACCCAGACAAAGTAAAACTCTCCGCACTCAAAAAAGGATTCCTAACACAAACAGAACTCGATAAAATGACCAAAGAACAACTAATCAACCTCATCTTCCTACCAGGCTTCTCAACCGCAAAACAAGTCACAGAAACCAGCGGCAGAGGAGTCGGCATGGACGTTGTCAAAACCAAAATCGCCGCATTAGGCGGAACCGTACACCTTGACAGCCAAATCGGCAAAGGCACCCGAACCACCATCAAATTGCCCATTACACTGGCGATTATACAGGCTATACTAGTTACGGATACCCAAGAAACCTTTGCCATCCCCACAAGCCAAGTCTCAGAAATCGTACGCGTCAAAAAATCAGACGTCCAAAAACTAGGCAAAACCGAAGCCATCGTTGTACGAGACCATGTAATCCCAATGGTGCACCTTCATAAACTGCTAAACCTCCCTGAATCAGACGAGGAAGAGATGGAACTGCTCATCATATACTTAGGCGACGAAAACACCAAGATGGGTTTAGCCGTTGATTCAGTACTGCGCCAACAAGACATATTGGTCAAGTCGCTTAATGATGCGCTCTCAGGGATCAAAGGCGTAAGTGGCGCCACAATTCTTGGCGATGGACAGGTTGTGTTGGTCTTGGATGTGGGTCAATTCGTGAAGAGAAACAGAACCACCTAAACCCCTTCTATCCTTTCCTTGAGTGATGCGTTTTTTGACATATTCCCAGCGGGGAAGCTTACCTTTATTGCCTGCCACAAACAATCCCTATATTGTTGAGGTACTCAGAAATGGAGCACAGCGAAGTAAAATCTGACAACGCCCGAAACGTAATCCTAAGTTACAACGAGAAAATCTATTACGTTAACAGTGTCAACGTTGCAGTCAGGGACGGCGCAGATAAACTCAAAGCCATATTCCACGCCAAACGGGCATCCGACAACACCCAAGAAGACCTAGACATCGAAATCAACCAAGGCACATATGACATCCTAATGGAATACGCAAAACTCGACAAACTCGATTTAATCATGGTTATATCGATAGAAGGCGGCTCCGCAAAGTATTGCCTGATGAGTGAGGATTGGCTCAAAAACCAGCTTCAAAACCTTGGCTGCGGAAGCAAAGGCTACATAGTCTAACCCTTCCCAATTTACTTAACTTTTGAATTCTTTAATGTAGATTTTGAATCAATACTGCCTTTTCATAAGGGCTTATAGGCAGTTCAACGATAGGCATACCTGTTTAGGCGATACTATGGCATTTAACAGTAAAGCAAATGCACGTGACGAAATGCAAATGCTAACGTTCTCACTCGATGACGTCCTATACGGCGTAAACGTTAGTCAAGTGCGTGAAGTCAAAAATTTTGAAGGCGTAACCCCTGTTCCATATGCACCATCCTATGTTAGGGGAGTAACCAACCTCAGAGGCGAAGTAATCCCAGTCATAGACCTGCGCAGACGCTTCGGCATGCCCATCACAAAAAACGAGAACACAAACATCATGATAATCGTTCAAGACAAGCATCCCGTCGGCATAATGGTTGATTCCGTCATGGAAGTTTTAACCCTTTCAAAAGCAGACATCGAAGCAAACCAAGACAGCCTAATCATCGACAAATCAGAAGCTGTCCTGGGCGTTGCAAAACACGACAAATCCCTAATTATCCTGCTTGACTTACTCCGTGTAGCCTCCAAAGATGCCTTAAACATGGGTGAAGACACAAAGGGTTTCCAAATCAAAACAGAGAAAGAACAACAAAAACCATAACCACCCTTTCCTTGCAACCATCCTTACGTCGTGAACCCTATGTCGCCAATCAAATTACTAATAGTCGATGATTCTTTGCTCATGCAGAAGGTAATCTCTGACCTTCTACAATCAGATAAACAAATAATAGTTGTTGGCACAGCTCGCGACGGAGAGGAGGCTCTTCTTAAAGTCGCCAGTTTACATCCTGACGTCGTCACAATGGACATTGAAATGCCCAAAATGAACGGGTTAACAGCTGTCCGCAGAATCATGGAGTCTTGCCCAACACCCGTTATTATGATCAGCGCCTTAACACAGCGAGAAGCAATGCTGACGCTAAAAGCATTAGAATTCGGCGCAGTTGATTATATCCCAAAACCTTCCGGGCAAATCTCGCTCAACATGGATTCAGTACGGGATGAATTAATCTCTAAAGTAAAAACAGCAGCTTCCGCTAACCTCTCATCCACAAAACCCGTTGCCCAAGAGGATATTGGCGGCGCAACCTCAATCGGCGACAGAATAATATCCATCGCTGCCTCCACTGGTGGACCGCCAGCAGTAACCTCGGTTTTAACAGCCCTTCCAGCGGATACACCACCTATCCTGATCGTTCAGCATATGCCCAAAGGAGTCACTAAACTCTTCGCTGAAGGCTTAAACGAACGCTGCAAATTCACAGTAAAAGAAGCCCAAGAAGGCGACCGCGTACAAGAAAGATTAGCGTTAATTGCCCCCGGCGGGTTCCACATGGTTGTAACCAAAGAGCACAAAATTCACTTAACGATTGATCCTCCGGTAAATTACGTTCGACCAGCAGCGGACGTTTTAATGATTTCTATGGCTGAAATCTATGGCGCAAAAAACATTGGTGTAGTCCTAACAGGCATGGGCTCCGACGGCGCTAAAGGCATAAAAGCCATCAAGGAACATGGCGGATATACCATTGCTCAAGACCAAGCTACCAGCGTCGTTTATGGTATGCCAAATGTAGCAAACCAGACCGGTTGTGTGGATAAAGTTGCTCCTCTAGAGAGGATTCCCCGAGCAATTCTAAAAGCTTGCAACTAATTTTTTCTTTTTTTTAGTTTATCACTAATACATATGAAGATTTCATAATCTACTTATAAGCAAACCACTGAATAGTTGGACAATTGACTAGGGGATAGTAATCTGAAATGACTGACGAACAGAAAGAGAAAAAAGCCTCGGAAATCGAGAAGCTTGAAAAAGAAAATCAACGTCTACATGAACAAAACAAACAGTACTATGAGTATATCGTTCAATTGCTCCAAGAGGGCATCGAGAGCGCTGAGCGAATCAGTTTAACCGCGGACGCTACAATTCAGAAGTCAGCTATAGCCACAGACCTTGCTTATCAAACTATGCAGGGCGCTATGAAAGTAGCTGAATTAGCAACTGATACAAGCGGAGTGGTTAGCCAAGTTGTCACTAACGTGAAAAACGTTGAAGGCGTCGCCAATAAAGTAGCATCTAAAGCAGAAGCGGCAAGCAAATCAACTGCTAAAGTAGTTCAAATGGGCAAAGAAGCGGCCAATGTTTCTAACCAGATGGCTATCGGCATGCAACAAGTCAGCACAGCCTCACAACAAGTATCGGTAGGATCTCAAAAACTAGCCGAATTATCTCAGGATGCAGCAAGAAGCAGTGATTCATTGAAGAAAGTTATGGATGAAGCAGGCAAAATTGCCCGAGAAGCCTCAGCCGTAACAGAGGATGCATTAAAGAAATCTATGGAAGCCAACGAAAAAGGACAGAAAGGCCTAGTAGCCATAGAGAACATCAAAAGTAACATTGTTCGAGTATCAGATGCTGTAACATCGATGGTTAACTCTGTTGAGCAGGTAGGGGAGATGGCTAATTCCGTCTCTGACATCGCTGGACAAACAAACATGTTAGCACTAAACGCTGCCATCGAAGCTGCACGAGCTGGAGAAGCAGGACGCGGATTCGCAGTCGTCGCCGACGCAGTCAAAGGCCTCGCTGGACAATCAAAAGTAGCCGCAGGCTCATCCATAAACCTCGTAAAAGGCATTAAAGAAGCGGGCATGCAAACAAGCGCCATTACTCAACAGTCGCAGGTAGGTGCAGCGGAAGGCGCAAACGTAGTTTTGGGTGCTATCAAAGAATCCGAAGGCATCGCCAAAATTATGGGTGAAATGAACATCAAAGTAAACAACCTAACAAGCGGGGTAGAAAAAGGATTAGATGCACTTAGCTCAGTAGTTAGAACCATTGAGGAAGTTGCGAGCATTGCCGAGGAAAGCTCATCTGCTTCAGAGGAAGCCTCCTCAGCAGTTGAAGAACAAACTGCATCTGCTCAGCAAATGGCCAATATCGCTAGGGATGTCTCGTCAACTTCCGAGGAGGTTGAACGAGTAACCAACAGTGTAGTCGGCGAAGCAAAAGACATGGCTAAGCTTGCGATGGATGTGGTTGAAAGTGTTGCAAAAGTTGATAGTTCAGCTAAATCCATCATCGAAGAAGTTGATACTGTCGGCAAGAACATGAATACAATTGTTGCCGAAGTTGCTGCGATGACTGAAGTTTCCGAAAAACTCAAAACTGAACTAACTGATGTCCTCGAAGTTCGTAAAGCTAAACTCGCAAAGTTTATGCAAACATCTCAATAGTTTTCTTTTTTCTTTTTTTTGCTTTTTTCGGTATTTTTGTTGCCTTTGCTTTAAGGTTGAGCCACTGAAATTGTCTTATCTATTTTAGACGTACAAGCCCTTTACTCTACAACTCACCCATTCACTTCTTTGAACCACATTGACACAGGAACCCGCAATCAAGCAGACACCCGTAGAAGTCTCTGCTTCTCCACAGCCTGAAAAGAAAAAACAGGTAAACCTCCAAGAAATAGTGGATTCGCTAAAAAGCACTGCTGACGACATAGGGCAAATCAGTGAGTTAAGCTCGGAAGAAAAAATACTGGTTGCTCAATTTTTTTCTTCTCTACTTAAATTAATGTCTCCTCTAACTTCCTCGATTGCTGTTAGCCAGTTGGCTCTTCCAGCTCAAGTTGGAGACGTAACCCAAGCACACATCGACCCCACAGGTCATTTAGTTCTGCAATATGCTGATGGGCATGTGGAGCTTAAAAATTTGAGCGAAGATAAAAACCGTGATTTAATGATGGCGGTTGTCGGAGATGTAGTTCCGAAATTTAAAAGCTTAACAAGCATGCAAAAGCGTAAGTTAGAAAACCGCATTAAGCTGCTCTCGAGTGTTACTAAGGAAATTCAGAAGAGCAGTGAGGCTCTCTCTGCCGCGCTTGCAGCAGGTCAATAACATCTTTGGTTAACTGCTTTTTTGGTATGTGACGGTGAAGCTTGCGTTGTCGCTGCCAAGTGATGATGCAGTGGCTAATCTATCGTATTGCTGGTTTGTCATGTGGACGATGGAGTATGAGAAGTCTCGAATATCGCCGTTTATGCTACCAAGGTGTATGTGGCATCCGTTAAAGGTTAAAGAGCCAAAATCTGCCAGGTTGCTGATTTGACCATTAACAGTTGATCTTTCTACAATCCACTCCCCTGAGGACTGTGTTGAATTGTAGAAGAAGTTCTGGTTGAAGACCTCTCCGTTTGATAGGTCGTTTAGTTGAATGTTCCATTCGTTGGTTTCTGGGTTGACTACGGAGATAGACGCAGTTACTTGGTCGCCTGGCGAAAGCACAAAGTTATCTATTTTTGTGGAGTAAGCCGGAAGCATTTCATACCATGCACCGTAGGTTGCCTTCCCGTTGATAACGTTGTGCTCTGTGCCAACTTGAATCAAGGTTTTATCCAGCTGCCCCCCGATTCCTATCCATGCACTGGAGTAGCCGTTGCCTGCTGAAACATTAACCGTTGGTACAGTCCATGAAGCGCTTATGGAGGTTATCGGTTGCTGTTGATTGAAGCTGTCTGAAATTATGTATCCTGCCCAGCCTACGCTTACGATTGTGTGGCTATCTGGAAGCGAGTTGAAGGCGCCTTCAAGCAGATTCAATGCAGATAATCCTGCAAGTAAGAGCACTAACCAGACTGTAAGGAGCAAAAAGCCTCGTCTTTTGACTCTAAAAACCACCAATTAACCTCCAAAACCAAAAAAGCTTCCGCAGAGAAACTAATCATGGCTCTATTGATAGCGGAAAATAAAACGGTTTGTTGTTACATAATAACGCCACAGAAGATTTGGGCATAGTTTAATTGTTGGAAAATCCAGTTTATTGGTATGTTTAAAGTTGAATCCCTGACCACGGCAGACTTTGGTTTTGCAGTTGAATTAGCCAACACTATGGATTGGAATATGGCCGCTGAAGACTTTGCATTTATGGCTTCGCTTGAACCAGCTGGATCTTTTCTTTTGGTGGATGATTCCAAGCGTGTAGGCATCGCTACATGCATAAGCTATGGGAAAGTCGGTTGGTTTGGCAACCTCATCGTTGACGAATCCAGCCGCCGAAAAGGCGCTGGAAGAATGCTTGTACAACACGCCCTGGACTATTTACACGCAAAAGGTGTAGAGACAGTTGGGTTGTATGCTTATCCGCAACTCAAAGAATTCTATGGCCACTTGGGATTCAAGCCTGACATAGATTTCGCGTTGATGCATGCTGATAATATCTTCCCAGTGGAGACCCCTGGTGCACATAGGATAGACGAAACCAATATTGCCAGAATCGCGCTTTTTGACAGTCAATTTTTCGGTGGTGACCGAACCAGACTGCTTGAATCAATAGTTCTTGACGATACCAACGCAGGCTACTACATTTCTGATCGCGGCCATGTGGTTGGGTATATTGCAGCCACGATTTATGAGTCGATGGCGTGGATTGGACCATTAATTTGTGTGCCCTCACGATATGATGTTGCCGGCAGGCTTGTTTCGGCGGTTCTGGCAAAAGTGGGCGGCAAAAGTGTCTATAGTGTCGTCGCAAAAACAGACGCTACGATGTTGGGTATGCTCTCGAGTGTGGGTTTTAAGGAAGACGTTTGCTGTTTCCCGCATGTTCATGGGCAATTCCGAGGCAAAAAATTGTATATACTTGGCTGAATCTTTAGAGCGAGGATAATTTATGGTTGATTACTGTAGACTTCTGCTTGAGGATTTTCTGAAAACCTCATTTTCCACCGTTAAAGTGCTACTTGAAGGTGCAAAAGCAGCCAAGGGTCTAACGCCAAACCGCAAAGTCACGCTTTTCCGCTATGTAAACGGCCGAAAGGTTTCTGTTCCGTTTGAGAATGAACGCTTCTACCTGCGTTGTTCTGTGGAGTACACCAATCCCCAATTGACTGTCGAGGAAGTGCAGGGGATTATCGGGACAAAGATGCTTGTAACTGCTGCTAACTATTATCTTGAGCGGGGTTTACACGAGCCCAACGCCGGTGACGTTACCGTTTTGTCTGAGTTGCTCAAGAAGCCCGATGAAGGTTATATTGTGCCTTTTCTGCTAAACACTGATGATGTGGAAGCTGACCGGTACTCCATGAACCCGCTCAAGCAATCAATCGTGGATAGCGGACAGAGCGCTTTCCCGGTCGCCAACGTCACTACCACTGGATTAAAAATTGATGAAGCTTACGCCAAAAAGTACGATGGCTCAATGATTTCCAAAAAAGAATGTGACCTTATCACCGAAGCCTTGCGAGAAAGCAATGGTAACTACCTTGACTTCTCTGATTCAATAAAGTACATCCAGCTAAAGGAGCTCTCTGAATTCTTCGGCATGGACCTCTTCTTATATTCTCTGCGTATGCCGCTCTCTACCCTAAAAGCCGAAAACAAAGATGGATTGCTCCACTACGTCATAAGCGAAAGTAACCACGATTACTCGTCTGTCGAGGCAGCTTACACCTGCATGGGCAGAAGTATGAAAAACCGTACGACACTTTTAACAGTGCCTCACTCCAAGAAGGGTTACGGTTCAAAACGTGCTGCGAGAGGCAAGTTGCATTTTGAAAACGGGAAATTCTTAGATGCTACCGTCACCTACAAGACAACGCCTCTTTACCCCAACGCTATGGACCCTGAAGATGTAGCTGTGGCAGTATGTGACGATAAATTCACTGTTGCAGGGGAAAAACTTTCAGATTACAGTTATGCTGAGACGCCTTCTTCGCCTCAGTTTTTCCTATACGCCTTGGCTTCCCCTGAGGATGCGACTATGTGGCATGGCGTCGGCGCTTGGGGCGCTTCGCAGCTACTGCAAAGCTACGCCAACGCCCACACCGCCTGCAGAGAGGGCAAATTACTTAAGGAAATAAACCAGAAATACCATTTGAACGTGAGAGTACCCTTGCAGTTTAACCTCGCCCCCGAAGGATTGTGGAGTCATCCAATCCACCGCAACGTCGATGCCAGCATAGGCAGCGTTGAGGACATGGATGATTTAGGCCGTCGGGGAATGAAGATTGAGTATCTTTCAGCTTTCAAGTAGGAGACAAATAGTTTGCCGGGCGTAGAATTTGTGATGTTTCGAATCCTGCGAATGTTTCGCAAATTACCAGTTAATCCCCTGAGCATCGGTAACCAAAAGAGGATTTTTTTGGAGTACTTCAAAGGTTTCGATAAGGTAGCTGCGGTGCAGGGCATTTTTGGCGAAAAAACCACTGAGGTACTTAGCCATTTAACGGTTGAGTTAAGCTGGATTAGCGGCTACATGTACGTGGACGGCGCAGACGGGCACCTTGTGATAAGCAAAGGCTACCTAAACACTGGCAACAAAACTGACATTTACCTTGACTTGGTCCATGAATTGTGCCATGTGAAGCAGTTTATGGATGGCAAAGAACTCTTTGACCCCCGCTATGAGTATGTTGATAGACCCACGGAGATTGAAGCTTACCGTTACGCTGTTAAAGAGGCAAAGCGTTTGGGGATGGATGAAGAACGGATTTTGTGTTATCTTAAAACTGAGTGGATGAGCCCATACGACTTGGACAAGTTGGTTCGAAATATCGGATTTGAAAAATCAGTGGTTAAATAGAAAATAAAAAGAAGTTGGCGGTTAATCGCCTATTTAGTTTTCTTGTATTTTACGAACACTGCAAATGCTCCAAAGCATATTGCAAGTGCCAAAACTGCGCCCAATGGGTTTTCTGGGGTTGGAGTTGGAATTACTCCGCCGTCAGTTAGGTTGATGCTCCATTGCTCAGAGGTTAACGTGCCGGCTGTCCATGTTGCTGGGAATCCGCCGTATGCCAATGGTACATAGTTTCCGTCGCCGCTGCTAGCTGCGGTGTAACTTGGACCTGCGTTTGGTGAATCCCATTGCCAAACAAGCCAGTATGTTCCCGCTGGCAAATTCAGCATAGCTGGTGAGCCAGATGCAATCGATACAGTGTTCCAACCGGCGATTGCCGCTGTGTCTGGGCTTTCCCATAGTTTCATGTCTGGACCTGAATTGTCGCTGTAAACTGCAACTCTAAAGTTGCCTGTTGAATGAGAATAAAAGTTTACTGACGAAGCTGTGGCGCTTGAGGATACTGTTACTTTTGTAGCTTTTGCGTATCCTTCAATCTGCACGTATTTGCAGTAGGCAACATAATCGTTGTCCTGATACATTGGAGTTCCAAATGTAGTTGGCAAATTACTGCCAAAGCTGCAAGGTAGGATATATGCCGCTTGTTCTGTTCCAGGTGGGGATGCTTTGTATAATCTGACGGATGCTGTGTCATCGAGGATGGCTATCCAATAAGTGCCAGCGGTTAAGTGAACTGGTCCGATATCAAATTCGTTGTTTTGACCTGCAACAACAGGGTTCACATTGTTGTTTGCTGCAAGAAGGGCACCGGGTGCGCCTGCATTGTCTTCGTAAATGCCAAGTTTCCAGTTGCCTGCCTTGTTAGCCTCAACCGCCGATTTTTATGATTGTTGCATCCACGGTTAGGGTGTATTTTGTCGCAACCATGCAATCCGCAAGCCGCCCGCGTTGGTTCCTACGGCACTAGTGGTGCCAAAGGTTCCTGTTGGATAATTTGTTGACCCAACGGTGGTAACGCCGTATTGGGTTAATGCACTGGCGTACGGCGCGGCTGCTAAGAGTGATAGCGCTATAAGCATTACTGCCGCGATTGATGCGGTTCTTCTTTTTCCAGCCCTGTTGCTGATGGCTGATGATGCGTTATTGAATAGCATTTTTCGTGTCCTTTCTCCTTTCTCTAAAGCAAAGTTCTCCATGTAAGAGCGCTCCCTTCCCATTTACCTCTCACCTGCTTGCTTCAATCTTTGCAATATCAGTAACTTTAGTATTTAAGACTAGTTGTGAGCGTAGTAAGATACAATACAAAATTGACATTATAGTGTAGAATTCAATAGTTCCCTGTAAACCTTCAACATACCAGCAGAACAGATGTCCCAAGTAAATTTACTCTCCACGAACATTCGCCCTTGCGCCCCCCGCTTTTCCCTTAAAGATACATCAGAAAGGAAATCGAGCAGTGCATTCGGCTAATCCTTCGCTGTCTTTTTTGTTAACCAACAGTGCCCGTCTTGCCGTCTTGCATTGCCTCTTTAATTCCGCCAACATCAAAAGCTACCACAGGCTTCCCACATGCTTGCGCTTCCAGCAAAACTATTCCCTGACCCTCCTGAATCGAGGGTAAAACGAAGACGTCTGCGCAGTTGTAAATTAGGGGCAGTTGGGTTTCGTTTAGGTTGCCTAAGAAAACAAAGTTTCCAGCCAAACCCGCCGCTTTAATCGATTCTGTTAATTGGTTTTTTTGTGGGCCTTCGCCTACGATTACAAATTTTGTGTCTGCTTGTTGTTTGACGATTTTTTTGGCGGCTTCCACGAGGAAAGGTAAGCCTTTGCGTGGAATTAAGCTGCCTACAAAAAGCACCATGGGCTCCTTGCCTAAGCCAAACTGGGCTTTGCGGCGATGCGTTTGTGGGCTTGAATCTATCCACATCAACGCCATTGGGTATAATCCAAATTTTATCTTCATCGACAGTATAGTGCTCAAGGATTTTGTCACGGGAGTACTTGCTTACGGCGACTATGAGTGAGGCTTTTTTTGCCATTGCTTCTTCCTGTTTAGCTTGGTGCTTCATGAATTTGTTGGCGAGGTTGACTCTGACTGTTTGATTCTCGTTTTTTAGTCCCTGTTCGTATTCATCCAAGTGGTCCATGAATAAGGTGGATAAATGGCTTCTTAAGGCTGCGTTTCTCGAGTGCCTTTGGGAATCCATATGCGCTATTATTGTGTATCTCAAAAATATCTGCACCATAGACTTCGGATTTTTTGATGAGGCTTCTGTTATATGACCAGTTATCAAGGGGAAAAAGTTTGTCGGTTGATTTGGCGGGGACAAAGTTTACGCCGTCTATGGTGATTGGGGCTTTGAAGCCTGCTTTGGTGCCGCAATAAACATTGACTTCTGCTTCCGATGTTATTCGCTTGGTTACTTCGAGGATGCGCCGCTCTACTCCGCCAAAGTAAAGATGCGGTGGTTGGGTGTTAAAGACGGCTAAGCGTAGCTTTGTCATTGGTATGCACTTGGCTGTATGTAATTACTAAGCGTGCACAATATAAGGGGTCCTATAGCCATACGAAGCAATGTTGATGTGTTTATCGACATTGGAGCAGTCGACTCGACGTTAACCTTATTAATATGGTATGCTGATTCTCCGCTCGAGAAGAAAGGTTGAGGATAGTGGAGATTATGAAGGCTACCTTGCTTATGCGGAGCTGTATGCATTGTAAGCGAAGCTATTAGCCTTCTTACTATTTGCAGTATTGGCTTTTACATTAACAGTCCAAATAGTGGAGGCGGATACTACAAACTATGTTACTGGTAGCATCTCTGCCAGCAGTTCAGAGATTATTACTCATGGATCAGTTACTATTATATGCACTTATACAGCACCTCAAGCACTACGGAACCGGTAAATTATGGATCGCTGGACCCGTTGATGACCCTCCGATACTGAAGGATTTATAGCTCTTCTTCAGTACTTCAATACTACGATGGTGGAAGTAAAGTCAGATCATAGTCCGTCGTTAACCAGCGGAGTACCTGTAACATTTACAAAAACTGTAGATACGCCTGGTTATTACAGGTTCAAGTGGGAATGCCGAGGCGGAGGCGTTGATGGTGCGTTTGTAGAGGTACCCGTGCACGTGGTAGATACCCCTACGGTTTTGCCTGAGGCTCCTCCAATCGCAGCCCTCGCAATCGGTTTAGCAGCTGTTGGATTGTTCGTTGTTGTAACTAAAAAGAGAACCAAGCAATATGCTAACTCTTTTTAATTTTTTACTCTTGCTCCCTTTCCTATGTATTCTAAAATTACAAAGTTAACGCAAACCGGTCTTTTTGCAAAAAACTGCCGCAGCTCAATCGACTTCTGACTTGCTGCTTTGGTATCGGTAAATCAATGCATTTTTGGTCTGCTTGCAGAATCAGCCACAACCAGCCAGCAACCCAACACACACTCAGACGCAAAAACACAGCCACCCCCAAACGCCGTTGGTTGTTGTGGAAATAAGAGGGGTCCACGGCAACAACTAACAAACAAAAATTCTGATCGCCAAAGAGAAATCAAGCACTTACACAACCTACAGGTTGTTGCATATAGGGGGTTTTCAGCAACAACACACAGAGAAAAAACAATTACCCCTAAAACGAATATGGTCGGGAGAGCAGGATTTGAACCTGCGACAGCTCGGTATCTGTGGCCTAGACAGGCTAGAATGAAGCCCACCAATGGTAGACCTCTACAGCTTCTCCGTCCAATGGCGTTAGCCAATGGGCTCGAGAGCTCTGCCAGGCTGAGCTACCTCCCGATACAGAACGCATAAAGACTAAGAAAAAGCATTTATGTGTTTTGGCGCAAACCTGCTCAAGAGTCATAACTAAACGTTTTAATTCTCATTCAAACGTGAAATTACTAGAAAAGAGGCGCAGGAAAAATGGCGAAAACCATCGGTATTGTAACTTCAGGCGGCGACGCACCGGGAATGAATGCGGCGATTCGAGCAGTCACCCGCGTCGGCCACTACAAAGGTTTGCAGGTGATTGGTTTTGAGCGGGGCTGGGATGGATTATTAACTAACACTTTCAAACGTTTGGGGCCTCGTAACGTCGGCGGCATTATACAACTCGGCGGCACCGTACTCCATACGCTTCGTTGCCCAGCATTCGAGCAACAGGCAAGCATAGAGACAGGAGCACAAACCCTCAAACAAAACTGCATAGACGCCTTGGTCGTAATCGGCGGAGATGGTTCCTTCCGAGGCGCACTCGAATTAAGCAAAAAAAGCGGCATCCAAGTCGTGGGCATACCCGCCACTATAGACAACGACGTCTACGGAACAGACGAAACCATAGGATTTGACACCGCAGTCAACACCGCCGTAAACGCCATCGACAAAATCCGAGACACTGCCATTAGTCACGAACGCATTTTCATCGTAGAAGTTATGGGGCGCAAGCGCGGCTTCTTAGCCCTTGAAGTGGGCATATGTGTTGGTGCCGAAGTAATTTTGATTCCCGAAAAACCGCTGGACACCTGCGATGTAGTAAAAATAATGGAACGCAATTCGGAAAAGGGCAAACGCGCAGGCATCATTGTTGCTGCTGAAGGCTTTGGAGACTCAAGCAAGCTCACACAGGAAATGCAAAAACAAACCGAATCAGAAGTGCGCCTATCCATCATTGGTTATTCTCAGCGTGGAGGCAGCCCAACAGCCCGCAGCCGATTGCTTGCGAGTTTGTTTGCGGAGAGAGCTGTGGATTTAATCTGCGAGGAGAAGGGCAACAGGGCGGTTGGTTTGCAGAATGGAGAAATTACAAGCATTGAGTTAGAGAAGTCTGCGGCTGGGAAAAAACCGTTGGATTTGCGGTTGCTAAAAGTCGCTGAAATGCTCTCGATTTAATTCACAGTTTGATTCCAGTAGATAACCCGTGAATAATTAGCTTGAATTGGATATGCTGGATCATCGTAGATTATATCCAAACCCAGCCCATAACGTGCGAACAGTTGTCGTGACGTGTTCCAGATTTGCATTGAGAGTTCATCGGCTCCCCAGTACCAGATTTTGTCGGTGGCGCTTCTCATGCCCCAGCCGTAATCTTTGGGCAAAACAAATGCTGCCTCGGCGGGGTATGAGCCGTGGTTGATTTTGTGTGTTTTTATATCATTCCAGAACCTTTCTAGGGCTTGGAAGTGTTCAGTCGTCATTACTCCATAGGGGTTTGTGGTGTCGTTTTGGGGGTAATTGAAGATGGCGATGTAGTCTGCGCCTGCAAGATATGACATCCGGAGTTGCCTATACACTTCCGAAGCCGAATCCAAGTATGGCGGTTCACTGTATTTCCAAGTGATGATGGTACCCCACTCTTTGTTCTGCATTGTTGCCGCTCCACGGGCTAAAGCGATGTCTTGCTCCACAGTGTTATTCCAGCCAAGCTGACCTAAAACAACATCCCAGCCGCCCTGATACGTATACCAATGAAGAGCATACTCAGAAGTAAAAGAAGTGACAGAGCTGTTCTGCAGTTGGCGGATGCCGCTGTCATGTTTAATCGTGTCAACGTATACTTTTGCGGCGGATTTGTAGTCGCGAGTCAAGTTGCCGTTGAGGCACTCATCAATTGCCTGCTTATGCGCCTGATATAGAGGAGAACTCTCAAAGCGGTCTTTCATTGCGCTGAAATAATGTGCCCATTCATAATCTTGGGTGTCAAGCTGCATGCCGCCGCATTCATCATAGTAGTAAATGCCCAAGAGTTGGCTGCCATATTTTTGTGTTGCATGCTCTATCCAAGGCAGTTGCCAAGACGCGTTTAGTATCCCAAAGAAGGGGATGATATCTAAGCCCTTCTGGGTTGCGTAGTCTGCGATTTCGTTAAGGCTGGTTTCGTTTTTGCTTACCGGCCCTGACTGGATGATTAACAGGTTTGTGTAGTTTTGGACTCTGTCGATGAGTTGTTTGGCTTGGGCAGTGGTGTCTCCGCAAAAGGATACGCCAACATGGAATGCTTCAGGCATTGATGGGGGTTCACTTTTTGTCAATATGCCATAGTTTACGAAGGCAGCAACCGAAATCGCCGCTACCAAAATTATGGTAATCAAAAGAATTGGTGTTTTTTTCTTCAACCAGCAACCTTCAGTTCAGGGAGCTCTCTGTACCTTTTTAGGGGCAATTGGTTAATTTGTCTTTTCTAAAACGGAGTTTGGCGAAGGTTAAAGAGGCGGCAGTGCAAATAGCCAAAGAGTGGTTGATATGGCCAAAACCCTGAATCTGCCCTTGCGGGTCTACGAAGACCTCACAAAAGTTTCAGACGAATTAACTTTGATGGCTAAGAAGCCTGTTTCGCCCTCTATGGCGGTTGATTTGCTCATGGAGATTTATCGTGCGCACCTAAACAATCCCTGTGCACTGGACATGTTTAGCCAGCAGATGCAGACTCTAAACTTGATGTCGCCAGAAGAGTTTGACAAGTACTGGGATGAACCCATAAAAGAAGACGTGCCGAAACGTAAAGCTAAACCCAAAAAAACTTGATGCTAAGTATCTACTGTCCAGCTAAGGCAGCATAGTGACTTGTTTGTTGCTCTGCAGAGACCCCCCTCCCCTTATATATAGCAGCCAAGAAAGACGCCTCTTAGGGAGCCGCAATTGGGTATTAGATCAAAAAGAAGAAAAGTTAGGGCCTAACCGTTTGTTAGTTGGCGGTTGTTTTCCTAACAATCTTGGAAATATCCAAAATCAACGACAAATGATCCGCCTGTTTCCCAACACCCAAAATGAAATCGCCAAGCTGCGACGTAATTTCCATGTTGCGCTGGATATCGGTTTCCTTAATCGTTGTAACCTCCGTAACCGTATCGACCACTACCCCAACGGCGGATTTGTCAAGGTCAATGATCATTATTTTTTCGCCTGCGCCGCTGCCCTCTGCAAGGCCTAAACGCCTCCGCAGATCAATGACAGTGATGATTTGGCCTCTGAGGTTAGTCACGCCTTCAACGTATGCCGGAGCACCCGGAACAGGAGTTACTGACTGCATGTCTCGGACTTCCCGCACTTGATCCACAGGGACACCGTAGTTTACGTTGTCAACTGTGAAGTTTACTATTTGTAATTCGCCATGTGCCAAGTTTGCCAATATATTTCACCTAATCGATTTTTACGTTGTATTTTTTGCTAATCGCGTTGAGGATGTTGGTGCGTGATTGAATGAGTCTTTTTATCTGTTCGTTTGTTTTCTCTGCGGCTGCAACTACAGCAAGGGCACTTTCGCTAACGGTTCGAGACGTTAAAACGACTTCTTCAGTGTTGGATGAGATTTTGTTCGCTGATTTCTCTACCGCTTGGGCATCGTTGCCAACGCTATCGGCTAGTTTCGCTACTTCCCCAGCGCTTTCGGCCACAAGTTTTGTTGAGCGTTCAACGTTTTCAGCGACTGAAGTTACATCTTTAGCTATAGCAGCCATTTGTTGAGCAGATGCGGTTTGTTCTTCCACTGCTGAAGAGGCTTCTTCTGAAGCGGATGAGCTTTCCTCTGCGATGGATGCGACTTCTTCGATGGTTCTTGTTACTGAAATTATTTCTTGAAGACCCTTTTCGACGCCGTTTGTGAGTCTGTTTACTTTCCCAGTCATAGTCTCCATAATTGTGGCGATGCCTTCGGATTCTTTTATTGCGCCTAAAACCACTGATGCGCCTTCTTGTGCGCCGATTTGAGATTGATTAGATATGTTGCTGGTTTGGTTGCCTGCATCTTTGATGTTTTTAACCAAGTTGATGGATGATCCGGCTGCTTGTTTTGATTGTCCAGCTAAGCCTTTGACTGCGTCAGCTACAACTGCGAAGCCGCGTCCTGCTTCACCAGCGCGGGCAGCTTCAATAGCGGCGTTGAGTGCTAACATGTTTGTTTGGCCTGCAATATCTGAAACAGAATTAGCCATTTCACCAACTTGCTCAATTGAGCTAACCATAGAGGTTACTGCGCTTGAGACTTGGGTTATGTTTGACTTGATGTTCTCGATTGCTTGGAGGCCTTTTTGGCTTTTTTCGTTTGCTTCTTTTGATTTCTTTAAGGCTTCTTCAGTTGTTTCTGAAGCGCTTTGTGCGATTACGCCTGCTTCATCCATCACTTTTCTGAGTGCTTCAGTGCTTCTTGCTGCACTCTGGGATAGTTCTGCAAGTTTTTGAGCGCCTGTTGAGACTTGTTGTGAGGCTGTGCTGACTTGTTGCATGCCAATGGCCATTTGGTTAGAGACATTTGATACTTGTTTGCCCATTTCGAGAACTTGACTTGTTCCTTTTATGGCTTTATCGGCTTGCTCATATACTACTCCGGCTACTTGCCCTACGGCTTTAGCGGTGTCGGTAACTTTAGAGATTATAATAGTTGTTTCTTGGGCGAGTTTGGCTACTTCGCTAACTGATTGCTCGACTTGACCGTTTAACTCAACCATTTTTTTGCCGGTCTTAATGGTTTCTTCGTTAATTTCGACGGTCTCTTTGTCTCCACGCAGTGCATTCTGCAAGATTTTTATCTGGGTCTTTACAAGGCCGTCGTTCATTTCGCGGAGTTTTTTTACTTCTTTTTCGAATTCAGCGTTCTGTTGAATAGTTTCGTTTAGCCGTTTTTCTAAAGCTTCGTTAGCAGTCATAACATAACCTCAACGATTAGGAAGGATAGGTTGGTTTTTTGTTTATAATAGACTTATGAATTCATATTATGTATCTTAGATTTACTCCAATTATGAACATGAATGGATTTTGTTCAGGCAAGCTTTTGTTTATACCGAAAGCTCTAAATGCCAAATTCAAGTATTGTTTGACAGAAATCAGGGGCCGGTAGATCAGTCTGGTATGATCGCCGCGTTCGCAACGCGGAAGCCGCGGGTTCAAATCCCGCCCGGTCCACTCGTTCATACTTTTAACTGATTTTCCTGTCGAAACACTTCTACCGTTTGCTGGTTAGTGAATCTATTTATTTAGCGTCAACCATTTTTTAATTGGTCTGTTTTTTGAATTTAGGCAGTCACATCTTTTTTGCCGGCGTAGTCACAGCAGTCTTTACCGGTAACCCTTACTTTGCTCTTTTAGCAGGCATAGGCAGCTTCATCCCCGACCTCGATCGCGAATACATATTTGTTAGCGCAAAAGCTTTCCGCGATGAACAGTATCATCGGGCGCTTTTCCATAATCTGCTTTTTCTGTCGGGGCTGTTTTTGGTAAATGTTTGGCTTGCACTCGGAGCCTTCCTGCACAGTTTCTTGGATTCTTTCACCACAGAAAAAGACAGGGGCGTCGAGTGGCTTTTCCCATTTTCTAATTGGTGAAACGGGGTCGTTACACTGT
>CAWALK010000001.1:0-235732 GCA_963782915.1 uncultured archaeon | reverse complement strand
ACCTCAGCCTTCTCGCATTTCTCCCCCAAGCGCCAACAGCAAAACTCGAAAGTGCCCAACGCCAACCCCGTAACTCAAACAAAGACTCATCAAGCCGCACCCGAAACAGCTTATTCATACGCCTAATTCTACGGCCAACTTGGAAACGGGTAACCTTGAAATTCTCGAGCCGCTGGGCTATGACCCGGGGATATAAACCCAAATCCCCAGCCTCAAACACTAAACGCACAATTTCCCTGTCGACCTCGTCGGCGCAGACGTCCTCGATGTCCGAGCGTACAAACTCTAAATCCCGCTTGCGGTACTTCTCAATTCGGCTAATCCTACGGTCGAGGGAATCCAGCTTGCCGTCTATCCGCTTTGCTATCTCAATCAGGTACTTAATTCGCCCTATTTTTTCGCTCTCAGAACGCTTTTTTCTTGGGCATCTGAGCAGGTTTTTCAGTTGTTTCCATCACAGAATGCACACTCCAATGTTTCGTTAACTTCACGAACGGTAGAACTGACCGTCTGTAGTCTACATCGGCAACCCTCAAAACGGCACTTCCCGAAGCATGGGAAAAGTCCATGAAAAACCGCCCAAAAAGTGCCCTCTAAACGTTCTGAGCGGCTTTTTACTACCAAAAACATTTTTGCTTTTTTTTTTTTTTTTTTTTTTTTTTTTTCGCGGAGCTGGCTAACTGAATCCTTATCATAAAATCTTATGATACATTTTAATCTTTTCGTACCTCCGCCACCCTTCCGCTGACGCCCTCAATCCGCCTTTTGGCTGACCCGCCTCCAAATCAGGAACAACCGCTCCAAGAAAAACCGCGACAGACAAAGCAGCCATCAACTTACCAAAATCAGCCCGCAATGCCGCAATCTCAGATTTCACCTCAGAACTCCCGACCTTCTTAACCCCTCAGAAATCTGGTCCAACTTAGTCAGCAAAACCATCCATCTGCCCTTCAACTTTTTTCATACGCTCAGGCATCAACAAATACTCAACAGCAGCATCACGGCCAAGATGATCCAGCTCACCCTCGTCTTCACCTGGGCTGTCATCGATGAGACGCTTCGGAGCACTCACCATAAAATAGCGGTTAAGCATATTCGCCACTGGATCATCAATGCCCAATTCATGCCGCTTGTTAATCTCGCCATCACCCAAAACAACACCATACTTATTCTTCAACCCCTGAGCGACTTGGTCAGCCAAATTCTTCGCCAAAGTCACCAACTCCCCCGGCGAACGACCATACAAAGTCTCAACATGCACAATCCAAGACGCCGTAGTCTTACGCACCGAAACACCCTGCTCCACCCCAAGCAAAGCAGTCCAATTCACCATCTCAACCTTACGAAATCCACCCTCACGGATATAACCCTCTCGGATAATGCGGATACTTGAAAAAGCACCGATGAACCGAAACACCCGAACTAAACAACACACCCTCACATGATATGAGAAAATTTTGACCTTTCGACGTAAGCTCGTAATCAACAAAATTGCTGCGCTTTTTTCGCTTAATCAAGCCTGCCTTAACTATCTTTTTTACATAGTAATCGACGTTCTGCTTGCTCCAACCTACGAGAACGCGCTATCTTTGCAGGATACATCTTCACCTCAATACCTTTGAGGATAGGAAGAACGCGGGTCCTAACAGTGGAGAAGTCAAATTTGACTTTTGACTTTGAAGCGCAAAATTTTGACTTCTATTGCAATCTTTTTTGTCAGAAAAAAACCTCCTAAATTGCTCCCTTTTCTCTCTTAACTTCAGAGACACGCGTCGGGCAAATACGATAAAACTCTACATTCCCATAGATACGAGCAGGACAAGACGTTTTATCCACGCAAAGCCGGCCACTAGAACCAGGAAAACGCATAATCCCCCACAAACTCACAGAGATCAACAACCTCCGGCGTCGGAGCTGGCTTAACAGGATCCACAGGCACCACTGCAGCTGCATCAGCCTTGGGCAAGAGTTCGCTAGCCGAGCGGAAATTAAGCATCCGCTTCTTTTGCTCTTCACTGTAAAAATTCAGCAAAGAACCAGAATCTTTAGCCTTCCTAATCATTGGAACGCCTCCTCTTGAGCAGCAAACAAATCATCAACCCTATCCTGCTCCTCAGCCGACGGCAAATCACCCTTCAACCGCTTATACTCATCCCAAAAATCCCGGCTCCAACCCATCGACTTGAGCATCGAATTAAACTGGGCAAACTTTATTTTCTGAAAAAAGCCGCTCCTACGGTACTCATACACCCAAGCAGCATACAGCAAAACACCCTGCCTCAGGAGCCTTAGCTAACATCCAAGTCCGCATAGACATAAGCGTCTGCAAACGCATACCCTGACCACACTCCGGGCACTTGCCTTTACCACGATCAAAACCCTTACTCCTACCCTTCCGATCATAACGAGTAATGAGAAACTTTGTCAGCGGCAAGTGACTAAGGCAGAATGGGCAGCGGACATTAAGAAATGGATCAATACCCTTCTCAGTAATCATAGCAAACTTGGACGGATTCTCCTTAAGCCCCACACTCTCGTTAGCAACACAGAAAACCGACTGCTGCTTATCCTCAGAACACTTCGACTGAACCCGCCACTTCTTCTCCTGCAACCCAGACGGACGAGAAGACTGTCCCAAACATCGGAATATGTTTAGGCTTACCCAACAATTACGCCTCCAACAGGAACTCGTTTACTTTTTTTTGTTTAGGGCAATGGCGCCCACGCATGCGGCTAGGACAAGACTTTTCTTTGCATTTTTTCCAGCAACAATGAATAGAGGCCATCAGATTGACTCCTCGAATTCACTCGGGCAAGCAATGATAACGCGAATAGAACGCAACCATTTTCCAGAATCGATCAAAATCGGCTGCCTCAAAGCGGTTAAACTCCCAACCCGCCCGATGAATAATCCCTTCACGAATCAAGAAACGCCGATGCTTCAAACACTGATCAGGATCAGCATGAATATCGCAGAATAGGCCGTTAAGCCCACAATCTCGGGTAAACTCGCAAGGAACACGCTTCATCAAGAAACCTCCAAAACTGCACAGATGACTAGACAACAGGTGAAGACTACAGAAAAAGAGGGGGAAGGAGGGACGCGGGAGACGTCACCCTGAGACTTCTCGTTTAAGCTTATGATGATGGTTGGGCTTGAGTTATGGCTTGGCGAGTAGGCTCATAAACCATGGCGCTTACCTAAAAATCGCACAGATATCAATACGGCTTATAACCAAAGACGCGCTTAAGCCTACTTATGAGCGGCAACACTGCAGCCATACAGGGCATATCTGTAGTTACAACCACATGGAACGAGAAAGAAAACATCCAAGAATTAATCCAAAGAATCAACACAACACTCAACAGCTACACCGCATGAAATAATCGTCATCGACGACAACTCATCCGACGGCACATTAGAAGTCGCCAAACAATTAGCAGACATAGCCGTTGGGAAAAAACGGGAAGGACAAACCAAAGGCTTACTCTACGGAGCAAAACTCGCAAAGTTCCCAATCATAGTAACTATTGACTCTGACTTGGAAAACCCGCCCGAACTAATACCCTCAGCAGTCGAGAAGCTAAGCGTTTATGATTTGGTGGTGGCTTCACGGACAGTTTTGCCAAGATTTTCTGAGAGATGGGCAGCAAGAACACTTGGCAGGTTATGCGGTGTCTCAGATTTTTATTCCAATTTTAGGGTTTATAAAAGAGAAGCGATTGTCGATGCTGAATTGGCGGGTGGAGAGACTTTCGGCGGCGAATTATTAGTCCTCGCCAAAAAGAAGGGCTTTAAAATCGGCGAAATAAAATATGAAGCCCCACCCAGGCGAAGTCAACCGAGAATCGGCGGCTCCATTCGGGCCAATTGGCGAATAAGCATTGCATCGTTGAAGTGTTTGTTTACATATTTTTTGTAACTCAATCAATTTAGCGTTAACTTTTTTATTTTTGTTTCATTACCAACGCACTTTTTAGTGTTTGATGAATAAGATTATTAGCGGCGAACATCCTCGCAGTATTGAGGGCAAAACAAAATGTTAGCAGAAGTAGCTTTAGATGGACTCTGGAGATTCAAAGGCTACAAAGGCGCCAACGGAGAAGAAATGGGAGCACACACCACCAAATGCAGCCCAGAAGGTTGGCTACTAGCAGAAGCACCACTAACCGCCCACACAAACTTGATGGATAACAAACTTATTCCTGACCCATTCAAAGGCTGCAACGAACGCGAAGTGCAATGGGTAAACGAGAACGAATGGTGGTACAGAAAAGAAATCGACTTAACCCAAGAACTCATAGACAAAGACACAGTTGAGCTCTTCTTCGGCGGCTTAGACACATTCGCCACCATATGGGTAAACGATGTTAAAGTGGGCGAAGCAAACAACATGTTCACGCCATGGCGCTTCAACATAAAAAAAGAGGTAAAAACTGGAAAAAACCTCATCGCCATCCGCTTCAAACCAGTCTACAAAGTCGCAAGCGACCTAGAAGCACAGCATAAACACAAGTACGCCTGCCTTAGCGCAGAAAATTTTAGCGCACGCCCATACGTTCGCAAAGCACAGTACTCGTTTGGCTGGGACTGGGGACCCACATTGCCCACCGCAGGCATATGGCGAGAAGCAAAAATCTACGCTTACAACAAGGCGAGATTAGGCTATGTTGCTGCTACGCCTCTGGAGGTTTCCGGGCAGAAAGCTAAAGTGAAAGTTACCGCTGAAATCCATGGGTCCGCAGAAGCGGAATTATGCGTAAAGTTTCTGCTCAGCGGCTTTGGCCAAAGATATGAAGAGGAAGTTAACGTTAAAGTTTCGGCAGGTAGAAACTTTGCGGAATACACTTTTGATGTTGAGGAACCAAAGATGTGGTGGCCCCGAGGCTACGGCGAACCCAGCCTCTACGACGCATCGGTTAAGGTTTATTCGGGCGCAGAACTACTCGATGACACCTCAATTAAAGTCGGAATAAGAAGCATAGAGCTGGTAGAGGAGCCAGACGGGGAAGGAAAATCTTTCATTTTTAAAATCAATGGTCAAAACATCTTCTGTAAAGGCGCAAACTGGATACCCGCCGATTCTTTCCTCCCAAAAGTAAACTATCAACTCTACAACAAACTCCTAACATACGCAGCCGACGCCAACTTTAACATGCTCCGAGTCTGGGGCGGAGGAGTCTATGAAGCAGACGAATTCTACGACTTATGTGACGCATTGGGTATCATGGTTTGGCAGGACTTCATGTATGTCTGCGCAGGTTACCCAGAAGAAGAATGGTTCCTAAGAGAAGCAGAACGGGAAGCCATGGAAGCTATTTTGCGGCTTCGGCGACATCCCTCGATTGTTGTTTGGTGCGGCAATAACGAAAACCAGTGGCTTCATAATGTGCTCTGGAAACAACGCGACAAAGTCGAGCGCTTATACGGCTCGACGATTTATGAGTCTCTGCTCTCAAGGACATGCCAAAGCTTAGACCCAACAAGACCCTACAGACCAAGCTCGCCATTTGGCGGTGAAGACGCAGCAGGCAGACATGAAGGTGACCGCCATAACTGGGAAGTATGGAGTCAAGGCATCGATTACCCAGCTTATTTAGAGGATAATGGCAGATTTATTTCAGAGTTCGGCTGGCAAGCTCCTCCGACGATAGAGTTGCTGGCAGCTTACCTAGAAAAAGAGGACCTTACGCCTCGTTCGTATGCGTTTAAGGCTCATGAGAAACAAACAGGCGGCCTGGAACTTCTGCGTGCATTGTTAGCGGTACATTACCCAGTCTCGGAGGATCTACGGCTTTTTGTGCTCTATAGCCAACTCAATCAGGGTGATGCCCTCAAAACAGCGGTGACGCATTGGCGTAGCCGCATGTTCAAAACCAGCGGATGCCTAATTTGGCAGCTTAATGATTGCTGGCCAGTTATCAGCTGGAGCCTCATCGATTACGGCTTAAACCCAAAAGCAGCATATTACTATGTGAAACGGGCTTGCCAACCAATCATTGCACCAATAATAATTAAGGATGACAAAGTCAAAGCGTTCGTAATCAACGAAACAGCACTGCCTGTCGATGGAACGCTTAAGCTTGAAGTGATAACTTTTAGCGGCGAAGTACTATATGACCAAATAGTCAAAACAAATGTAGCTGCCTATACATCCGAGTTGGCAATAGAGAACGCCATAGAAAGTTTACCGACAAAAAATAATTGCCTACTTTTGCTGACACTGGAGAGCGCTGGGAAAATTGTATCTGAAGACGTAAGAACGGTTGCTGAACCTAAAGATTTGAAGTTGCCCACTCCACAAATCCAAACTGCAATCAACAAGGTTGACGATAAAACCTTCGAAATCACTGTCCAATCGCAGGTTTACGCTAAAGCCGTCAAACTAGACATAGAGGATACAAACGCAAAATTTAGCGATAACTTTTTTGACCTTATACCGAACAGGAAAAAAATCGTCACATGCCGCCTTGAACATGCACTTGAAGCCAAGCAGTTGGAGGAGACATTAAAGTGGCAAGCTTACCCCTACACTGTCCAGCCGCGAGTTTTAGTGGCTACCCAAACCAAGTAAATAACCGTAACAATAACCACTTTTAGCTATGAGATAAAGAAACGTATCTACGCTGACGAAACCACATTTGGGATAGTCGGAGGGATACAATCTTGCGGTTTGGGTAAAAACACATTCTTCAAACTACCCTGAAGCAGCGACTTGACACCTATCCACTCCACCAATGGATAACCAACCAGAACTTGGCACCAATAAGTCAGCAATCGGGCGATAGTTGTGGCAGCTCCCGCAATCGCGATAGGAACGCCATAGATTGAGAACATACTTACCATGGTGACTTCGACTGCACCCACAGGTATACCCGCTGTTACGGTTTCTACTGTGGTGACAATGCAGTACACGGTTGCTAAGTCAATTATTGAAATTGCAGTGAAGTTTAGTGCATAGAAAATCATCAAGTAAACAACCAAATTGAACATCCATGCAGCGATGGCATACAGTGTGGGTTTAATGAGTTGTCGGGGATGATCTTTAAAGGTTTTAAAAACCTCACTGAAGGAAGATAAGCCATGGTGGATTCGTAGCTTAAACGATTCCTGTTTAAGGGGATTCTTTACCACTCTCTTTGTTAACCACATGATTACGTTGACGATTTTGTCAACTGCCCCTTCTTTGAAGGCAATCCCGAAGATACAAAGCAGGACAAGGGATGTTCCTAAAATTACCAGTATTACTGGCGTGATTAGGTAGACTGGGAGTTGATGGGTGAATAAGAGGAGAAGAAAACCAACCAGTAACCCGCCTGAATACACAAACGTACTGATTATCCGTGACCCAATTACGGTTGCAGCGGCGATACCTGTATCGTGGTTGGTTTCTTTTTGTGCTAAGGCGATGCGGGCGACTTCTCCACCGATGGTGGCGCCAGGGATGATTAATTCGATAAAGTTTCCAATCCAGTTGAATAGGAGGAGTTTTCGGAACTTTACTTTGACGGATAGCGTGTTTAGGAGGCTTTTCCATATGAGTGAATCGAAAATAACTGCTGCGATTAGGGCACCGACTGCTAAGCCAATAAAGAGTGAATATTGGTACACGTTTAGTTGGCTAAGAAGAGTAAACAAGCCATCGAAGCCGACGAAAAGCCACAAGTACAGAATAAAAGCTACTAAACCTAAAACCATAAACGCAAACGTTTTTCGTCCCATCAAACGCAGGCTAATTCACACCATCCATCTACATTCTGCCGCCAAGAAAAGACGCCGCCAACCCCAAAGATCGCAAATTACTTTTCTGGGCTTAAACCAAAGGCACGGATACCCCAGTTTACCACACAGTTTTACATACAAACTGCGTTTTCGGTACATATTAATCAAGTGGCGAGGTAACAAGTTTTTGTTCAAGCAATATTGAAAGGAATTTATACGCATACCCATAGCAATCAATCGATATTAGACTCAAACAATACAGCGTTTTCTTACTGTAAACAGGTTAAGGCGCTAAGGCAACGATACCAAAGGCGCTAACAAGAGCCAAAGACGTTTAGCGCACAAATTATTGGCGCAAAATCGTCTAACCAAAAAATATAACTTCCTCAGCACGCATAAGCTAGATTGGGTTTTTGTTTTGTCTCACGCTGATTCTAGTATTCTTCTTAAAAATCTCATGCTAACCTTGAAAACTAAATCGTTAACTTCCGAGAACCTCTTCAAAAGAGAAACCAAAGAAGTTGACGATATGTTCATGGATTTACTAAGCGTTTTTCAACGCTACTATGACCATGCACCAGACGGCGACAAACAGACTCTACGTGCCATGCTTGACCTCATAATACTGCTCTCGGAACAGGTGCATACTTCCCATCGGCAAGCCGAAAGCGCATTAGCTGATTTCAAAACTTACGTAACAGCATTGGAGGGCAGCTACAAAAACGTTGACGAAGAATTCGAAAAAGCCGTTGCGCAACCAGCCGAAGAAGAAGCTAAAGAGAAAGATAAAGAGGAAGATGAAAGAGCCAAAGCCATCGAGGAATACAGCAAACGGGCTAGACCAAAATTCTACGAATAAGGCTTTTTGTGCTCGATTAATTCGATTCGTGTTCCATCAGGGTCTTCTACGAAAGCAAGTATGGTGTTAGCATCAAGCATAAACGGTTCATCAGTAATAGTTACTTTTTCTTTTTTCATGGCTGAAATAGTTTGGTGTATGTCTTGCACTTCGAAGCCTAAATGATCAAACAGTCGACTCTCAAAAGCAGGCTGCACAAACTTTGTTTGGCTGCCATAGAACGTTAATTCCAACGTGGAACCTTTGCCCTGAGCATCTTGGAGGAAAACGATTTTGGCGCCTGTTCGCTTGAAGTCTAGGCGGCTCTTAACTTTCATGTCAAAGAATCGAGAGTAAAAATCGATTGAACGTTCCATGTTGCTGGTTCGTATGCTTGCGTGGACAAACATGCTTCCCTCACCAATGACTGCCTCATTACGGGATACTTCAGCGATTTTGGGATACCCCTTTTTGGCTGCTTCATCAAGCGCCCTATTGACTAATGCGTCTGCCCTCTGTATTTGAGGATGCTCCCTTGGAACATTGACGAATTGGATTTTTTTAAAGCAACCAAGTAATTTCTTTACTTCAAGGTTGAGTGGCAGTAATCCATTGTTTTTAACAGCGTATTGTCCGTTGAGTTGTTTGCCTACTAATTCACTGTCTAAGTGGCAGATGACTTCCTGCGCTTTCTGTTCAACGGCAAATTTTAGCGCCATTAGCAGGGCTTTGTATTCGGCTTGGTTATTTGTGTGGACGCCGATGTAGCTTGAATCAGCTTTTACTGTTATGCCTGCCTCGTTTGTTGCTATGAAAGCTATTGCGGATGGCCCTGGGTTGCCTCTTGCGCCGCCGTCGGAGTAAATCAGTAGTTTGGGGCTCATAGTTTCGTCTCTAAGCAGACTTAGAGGTTTAACTTATTTAAACCGTTAAGTCAGGATGGCGATGTTTTGGTTGGTTGTTGCTGTTGGCGTACAATCACATTCGTTTAAGTGCTAAAACGCACATAGACAAAATTAAGTTGAGGAAGGTTTAGGTGACAAGCAACGCCGCGGGAATGGCCAAGTTGAATTCTCATGAGCTCCAGTTTGCTCTGCTTAAGCATGAGAGGGAAAGAAGCAACATCAAAGGGCAACGAAGAGGGAAGCTGGATATTATCGCTGAGATACTGCTGTTTTGTGAGCAGCAGAAAACCAAAACCAGCATCATGTATAACACTAACTTGAATTATGGTCAATTGAAGAATCATATGGATTCGTTGACTTCTCAGGGGTTGCTTGGTAAAAGACTAAACAAGTACTCAACAACCGAGAAGGGTTATCGTTTTTTGGAGTTGTTTGCGCAGCTTAATGATTTGCTCGATGAGTTTTCGCCTTAGTGGTTGTTTGGTTTTTTATGCGGTTTTAAGTTCAGCGGCTGCAAATGCTGCTCTAAATTATATTGCTATTTTGCCAAATCAAAAAAGGGTCTTTTGCTCTTGGGAGCCTATCCCCCCTCTATTTATAGCCAAAACCTCCAAGTTAGAAAACAGAACCGAAATTTTAAGCCAAAGCAACGTCATACATTCCGTGAGCGGGAAAAAGCCGCTTTACCCCCAACGCCCTAAGATGCCGCCAATCTCTATAGGCATCTGATCCTACTTCTGAAGCATTCTCAGGCGACAAATCTCCTGTAAAAGCGATGCCTTCGTCAAGGACAAGTGTAATATGGTCGGCGCTATGCCCAGTGGTTGAGATGACTTCGCCATTAATACCGAGCGTTTTTAGGAAGCCTCTGCTGTCGCTGAATGCCAACTCAAAGTTGCCTTCAGGTTTGATTTCACGGAAAACCATGGGTGGCTTAATGAATTTCTTCTGTTCGTTTAGATACGCTTTTTGGCTTTCCATGACTATGAGTTTTGCGCCTTTATCCTTCATTTCCTGAGCGATGCCGCCATGATCCATATGATAATGGGTAACCAAAACATGCGTAACATCTTTAACCGAGTAACCTTCCTTTGCCATGCTCCATTTGAGTTCCTGCATGCCACTGGGCCAGCCGACATCAACTAGCAGTTTTGCCTTCTCTGTAACTATGAGGTAGCAGTTGACTGATCGATAGCCCACATTTAGTATCTTCAAGCCATCACTGCAAGCTATAGGTTTAGAGTAGAATTTATTCTTCGCTCAGACTTGTTATGGATTGAACTAAGGCAAAAGTCTGCTGCTCTGTGGGCATTATCTTCTCTATCAATACCGAAAGGTTATGCCGTCTGCTTGCTGATTACTCCACAACCAGCCTGCAATTTGATTTGGACGCTAACGCTAAAACGCAATTGCCAGCTAAGCCTACTGGTTGTTGTTGTGTATAGGGGCTTTTCGCCAACAACACACTGTAGAAAAGACAGCAAATATCCAAAAGAAATGAAATTTTAACCCTAAAAAGAATCAAGCCCAAAAAGGCTAAACAAACCCCATAAAGAGGAAATAGAGGCGTTATAGCCCTACTTTTTAAGTAACTCCATCAGTTTGGGCATTAACTCGCAGCCACGCTCAATCGTGCCTAAGCTGCCGCCTGCACAGTTCTTCTCCGAGAACTTGATAGCTCTGCCATCGCCGACCACTTTGCCCCCTACAATCAGCACCGCAACGGGGGTGTCGCTGTGAACTTTAAGCGCACATGGCGTCGCATGGTCGGAAGTTACACAGATAAGCGTGTCCTCAAGTGAAATCTGCTTTAGCAGTGGACCAAAGAAGTACTTGTCGATGGCTGCGATGATTTCGGTTTTCAGTTTATAGTTGCCGTCGTGGCCTGGTTCGTCGGGGCCTTTTAGGTGGATGTAGAAGCAGTCATGTTTGGGCATGGCTTCAAGGAGTGCGTTTACTCTGTATTCGCAGTCAGCTTGCAGGTTGCCTGTGGGCGGTGGGAGAAGAGTGGCGTCCATGCCTGCTAGTTGGGCGATGCCGCGTTCCGCATGCATATCAGCAAGGCAAGCGAAGTCAACATTATAATGCTGGTTAATGTTGAAGAATTTGGGCAGTAAGTGTCCTGCGTCGCGTGTTAAGACGACGTTGGCTTTTAGTTTGCCCTCTTTGGCGCGTTTCACATTTATGGGGTGATTTTCCCAGAGATCATGTGATTTAGTGATGAACTCGTTTACTAAGCCAGCTGAAACCTTTGCTGCAGGGGTGTTATCCATGGGTTCACAGGTTTTTAGAACCATTTCAACGTTAGTTTGGGCTACCCCGATTCCGTTGATTATTGCATATGCGGGGTCGCTGTTGGTTATTTGGCTGGATAATGGCTTATCTTTGCTTCGGATAAGCAATACGGCTCTGTGACCCAGCGTATTTTTGAATTCAAACGTTGCTGGATACGAGGTTAAAGTGACTTCTTTGTTAACGGCATTAGTTAATATTGTTGCTTCTTCTGTTGTGAGGCTGCGTGCGACTCGGCGGTCCAAAATGTTTTTGCCTTCACCAAGTGTGGCAAAGTTGCATCGTAGAGCTAAGTCGCCGTCTTTCATTTTTAATCCTACACCAGCAACTTCGATGACGCCTCTGCCAGTGCTGTACTTGAAGGGGTCATATCCTAAAAGAGAAATAACTGCAACATCACTCTCAGGAGCAACACCCTTTTCAACAGTGTACATTAAACCTGTTTTTCCCTTCTCGGCTAAAGAGTCCAAGTTGGGGGTTTTTGCTGCTTCAAGGGTTGTTTTGTTACCTAAGGCTTCGATTGGCAAATCGCCCATGCCGTCGATTGCGACAAAGAGTAGTTTCAACCTTTTTTGCCTCACGTGTTATGGCTATCATGCATGCTTTATTATTCTTTGCATTCAAAACTATGTTTTTGGGGATAGAAGCGCTCTACTCGCATCCCTTAAAGCGATTATCAAAAAGACGCCAATAAAGGTTACCCAAAATCACTGCTAAGTTTTAAGGGTAGCAATGAAGCCACGGGTAACATCTTTGATGGATTGGATCAGTGGATGCCGAATTATCCCCGGTGAAAGGTTCTCTAGACGGTTTACCCTGAAATAGATGGGTGGATGCGGATCCAAACCCAGCCATTCCTGAATCCGATAGGAAGGCGTCCGCTCGTAGAGTAGGCGTTGGAACCCGATTTTTTCAAGCGACCCTGCTAAAATCTGCGGGTTACCTATGACCATGGCGGATACTAAGTCGGCGCGGGCTTCAAAGAATTTGGCGATGAAGAATATGACAACCATCACTGCCCAGAAGTAAGCGAAGAAGAGGAATGAAGAGAAAATCAGCGGAAACAGCGGGAACAATACGTAGAAGCGGAAGAGAAATTCTGCCGATACTAATCCGTAGAGTATGAGTGGGTCGCGTCCTTTGAGGTGCCCAAACTCGTGTCCTAAAACACCCATCAATTCATTCTCGTTAAGCTGCACCAGAATCCCCGTGGTAATGAGCACTAATCCACGTTTGGGGCTTGGACCGGAAGCAGCCGCATTAGGCACCATAGTGTTGGAAACAACGACTTCAGGCATTGGGAAATGGAATCGGTCAGCGATCTTTTTTACGATTTCATATACGTTGATTTTTTTTGCTTTAAGATTCTGCAGCTCGCAGGGTACGCCATATTTTAGGAAGACTTTCTGTGCGGATTCAATGTCAACTTCGCCTTTTTTAGCGATGATTTCATCATAGATTTCCTTCTTTATCGCAATCAGTGTCTCTCGTGGGTAGCTTTTGTTAAAATCGTTTTTCTCACTTACCGGCAAGTAATATTCGAGCAGATGGATAGTGGGGTTTGCTTCGGTTATATGCCAGTCTGCGCTACGCCCAATAAACTTGTTAGAATAAAAGACGAAGCCAAACTGGATACCAATCAAGATCAGTGGTGCAACCCAGAAGGCATCAGGAAGTGTTGTGGATATAGTTATGAATATGAACATGCCAAAAACGATAAAAACGATGAAAAAGAGAATTTGAGTTTCAAGAAACAGCCGATTGAATGATTTCGCCGGTTTAGTGTAGGCTTCCGGAACAACTTGTTCGCCTTCCCGCCAAGCAAAATAGACTGTTGCGTTTTTGGCGTTTTGAGAGAAGATTTGCATGGCGATTAAGATGTCCTGTTTGGCTTCTTCAACGGCTGTGTGGGAAGCAACAGAGCTTAACGGATTAATTTGCAGTTCAAAGGGTGTGCCGCTTTTAACTTCCATATTAATGAGGCGATTTCCCTGTGTATCGGTGACTACATAGGTTAATCGTTCACCTTGGCTATTGGATTCCCTGACAATATCGGTGAACCGCTGCTTTTGAGGTATCAGATACTGGGTGTATATGAAGTCGAATAGTTTTTCGTAGTAGCTGGGAGGAACTTCAGGGGCTATTCTATAAGAAAAAGACGAAGAACCAGTGGACATCATTTCTGAGTGTCAAAACCTACATTAACTCAACGTTTTTGGGTTTAATATTCTTATTGTCAACATGCAAGTTAGCGTATTCTTGTCAATTTTGGCAGTGCAGGCGATTAAATGCTTTTTAGCAGAGGGGATAGCGTTTATTAATCTCGAAAATCATTGTTAGGATTGGCGAAACAGGAGTTAAAGAGTTCTTTGTCATATCCAATTGGTGTGGCAATTGTTTGGTTGACAAAGAAAATATCGGCACATCGGCAGCCTTCGAGTTTGTCGAGAAGCCAATTATAAAGAGGAAGGGAATGTTAGAAGTGGCAGAATCGAAAAAAACCATATTAGTTGTAGACGACGATAAATCGATCCTTCGCACCTTCACGCGTATTCTCCAGAAAAGCGGCTACGAGATAGACACAGCCGAAACAGGAAAGGAAGCTATGGAAAAAACGGAGAATCGCCACTATGACTTAGCGCTTGTTGACATTAGGCTACCTGATATGGATGGCACTGATTTGCTTGCGAAACTCAAAAAGCAACTTCAGCACACCGTTAAAATTATGATTACGGGTTTTCCGTCTTTGGAGACGGGTGTTAAGGCGCTTGATGAAGGGGCTGATGCTTATTTGGTTAAGCCAGTGAAGCCTCAGGAACTGCTGGTTCTTCTCGAAGAGAAGCTCAAGAATAGGGAAGAAACCGCAGAAGTCAGCCATTAATCAGTTTTCGGGTTGATGCTGTAGTGTACCTACTGCATGAACTTAATTTCTCTTATTAATTATTATATTTTGAATAAGATTGAATTCTATAAGGCAGCTTTCTTTTGCAGCAACCCTATGTGTATTGCTCATCTTAGCTACTGGAAATGTTAGTGCTCAAAACTCAAGCGCCTACTCAGTTACAGTGGCATTTCCAAATTTGACTTTTAACCAGCCAGACGGCATATTCCCAGACCCCACCAACAGCAACAGACTTTTTGTAATTGAGCAGGCAGGCGTAATCAAGGTTTTCAACAACACCCAAAACGCATCTGCCTCAAGCGTATTTTTGGATATTAGCAGTCGGGTGCTTTATGGCGGCGAACAGGGGCTTTTAGGTTTAGCATTCCACCCAAATTATAGCCAAAATGGCTACTTCTATGTGGATTATGTGGCTGATAATCCGAGGCGCACCGTAATCGCACGTTTCTCTGTTAGCACCAACGATGCTAACGTTGCCGACTCAAACAGCCAACAAGTCATACTTGAAATAAGCCAACCCTTCAGCAACCACAAGGGCGGACAATTAGCATTCGGACCAGACGGGTACCTCTACATTGGTGTAGGCGACGGCGGCTCAGAAGGCGACCCCAACGGCAACGGACAAAACCCCTCCACGCTACTGGGCAAAATACTGCGAATCGACGTAAACACGCAATCTAACGGACGCAACTATAGCATCCCAGCTGACAACCCCTTTGCGGGCAACACTGCGGGGTACCGTGAGGAAATCTATGCCTATGGCTTTCGCAATCCTTGGCGCTTCAGCTTCGACTCAGCAACTGGCGCGTTGTGGGTTGGTGATGTGGGGCAGGACAGAGTGGAAGAAATCGATTTAGTTGAAAAGGGCAAAAACTATGGCTGGAACACCATGGAGGGCACACTCTGCTATAACCCGCCGAGTGGCTGCAACCAGACGGGGCTCACTTTGCCCATATGGAATTATACCCATGACCTTGGGCAACGCAGTTATCGGCGGCTACGTTTATCATGGCAAGGCTTTGCCCAGTCTTGTTGGCGCTTATGTTTATGGCGATTATGGTTCAGGCAGAATCTGGGCGTTACGCTATAACGGCAGTGAAGCAAATAATGTGTTGCTTGTGGATTCTGGCTTAAACATCGCTTCATTTGGCACAGACCAAAACAATGAACTCTACTTCAGTGCTTACGACGGCAAAATCTACAAACTAACAGCCACAGTAATCCCAGAGGTCCCAACAACCACGGGTCCTATAATCCTAATTTTAGTGTTGACATTATTGATAGCTGCCTTAAAGAGAACTGGAAGCGGCAAAAGTCAAACCCTAAACCATAACTTTACCACAGACATCCCGCAGAATAGCCAGCCAAGCATTAACCCGCGAATTCTCCTCACCCTTTTCTATAAAAAACGGTTTATCGACCACTTTTAGCATAGGCAAATCGTTAGGTCCGTCACCCACCGCATACGTTTCAACCTTATCGAAGGCGCGACTGTAGAGGCTGCTTAGAATGGTGGTGGCTGCACCTTTGTCGTTGGCTCCTGTTAGATGGAAATACCTGCCGCCGCCCAATACGCAATGTAGACCTTCATCAGCTATTGCCTGTAGAACAGCGAATTTATCGCCTTCTAAAATTCTGAAAGGTTCGTCATAGTCACGTTCTTTGGCTAACAGCGCCAAATGCAGCGGCAAACCTGTATCCTCGGCTAGCTCCTCTGGGGTCATGTCTCCGAATCCCACGATTTTTGCCCCCGTTTTCTCTTTGATTATGTTTAGCTTGACCCGTAATTCCTTGTAGGGTATGCCCCACTCGATTACGCAATAGCCATCTGTTTGGTTGCATGGATATGTAAAGGGGAAGTAGTTTTTGGGGATGAATATGGCTGCTCCGTTTTCCGAGATGAAGGGCTCAGCTAAACCGATTGCTTTGCGATAGAATTCTATCTCTGCTTTTGTTTTACTGCTGTTGAACACGATGGATGTGCCCAACGCAAGCAGTTTATCAACTATCGGTTTAGTAGAGGCATAACTGTATTGCTCATCGAGGAATGTTCCATCGATGTCAGAGAAGATGACGGTTTTAGTTCTCACTTTTCGATTGCAGCGTCCCGTAAGCGTTCTCTAATATCAGGCATCGCCGCGTTGGCACGTAACCAATCAGGCATCTGGGTTTTAGCTGGATTCTCGAGATACTTTTTTCCTGCAGCCATAATGGCTTGAGATAGAGTATCAACGCTGGATTCTTCTTGATGACGGTCGTAATCCAAATTGTTGCACATGGCGTCGGCGTGGTACTGTCGAATTTTGTCTTGCGCCATTTTACGGTACATTATTTGGAGACTCCGCAAGAAAGGCTCGGAAACTTCAATCCCATCTATCTCCGTTAATGTGCGCAGCAAAGTTATCAGGCTGTCTTGGGCTGTTTTGACTAATTCATTTCCTATGACTTCTTTGTGTTTGTGATCGTAGAAGCCCAAGTCAACTTCACAGATGTATTCGTATGAGGCTCTGCGGTAGAGTTCAGCCAGCAAACCTACTTCGAAGCCCCAATCGCAGGGTATACGTAGGCGCATGGCTAAGTCACTGTAGATCGCGATTTCTCCTGACATGGGGTAGCTAAACGTTTGTAGGTATCTTACGAACTTGGAATTGTATCCCAGTTTTTCTTCCATCGCTTGCAGGATAGGGCTCATGAAGAGTCGAGTGATTCGACCGTACATTCTGCGTTTTTCTATGTTAATTCTTGCATAGTAGCCTTTGGAGAAGAAAAAGTCAAGTCGGGGTTCAATGACTGGATAGAGCATTTTTGTGGGTAACATGCGTGTATAATTTAGGATGTCAGCGTCATGAACAACGAATGCGTGTAAATCTAAAGAGGCGATGCCCATAGCCATCCAGACGTCGCGGCCTTTCCCATTGAAGTCAGTAACGTCTAAGCCTTTTTGTTTAAGCTCTTCTAGCACCCCATCAATCTTGGGGTTGTTACACCAGATGACCTCGTGAGGAACCTCGAAGGTATCGAAAACATGCATTGCTTCTTGGTAGATTTGGGGGTTTTTAGTAGCAAGTGCAATGTACACTTTTTTTAGGTAATCGCATTCATTTAATTCATTCACTATGTTTACGAGCACTTGACCTTTGAGGTCAGCTTCGATTATCGGAATGATCACACCTGAAGGATACTTTTCTGATAAATCCCTAAGCCTACTATTCATGGCTTCAAAGTTCATGCTGAAATCGTGAATTTTAGCGAATCCTCTCTGGTCAAAGTCCAAAGCAAACAATCTCCCTTACAAACAAAAGCCGCTTCTAATAACATAAAAGAGTTTTTGCCAAATAACCTTTGCTAAAAAGCGAAGACAACTACGTACATAGCCAAAGCATGCATATAGAGCAAGCAAGCCAAATTGAGCAGAAATCTTTTCAGGGCTTTTTGGGTTCAATGTTGGGGAAACCTTAAGAATGGTCATCTAGCCTACGTGGGTATGCTTTCGAACATCAGGGGCTTCGCCCAGTTCATATCCGTCGAACGCGGACTCATGCTTTTCATGATTTCAATCGGCGCAACCTTTCTTGCAGGCGAAGCCTTTGCATGGCCAACCGCACTGTTTTTGGGCGCTATTGTTTTCTGTGTTTGGAGCGCCGTGGATGCAATGAATAACCTCTGCGACGTAGACTTGGATGTGCTCTCGGATCCTCTGCGGGCGAAGTTTACGAAGCGCTTGGGCAAAGCTGGATTGTTGATTGCGGTTGGGTTTACTGCGTTGTCTTTGGCGCTTGGAGCCTTAACTTTGATGCCGTATGTGGTGTTGTTTGTGGGTTTGGGCTTATTCTTCGGCGTAGTTTACTCTGTGCCGCCTTTCCGACTGCGAAAAACACCGTATAAACCGATTGTTAACTTTACCGTCGGCGCGGTGCCAATCATGATTATCGCGGCATTCTTTAGCGCATTCTCAATCAACGTTGTCACATTAGCTTTGCTTATCGGTGTAACCACAGCCATTAACAGCCTCTGGGAAGACTTAGCTGATTACGCCTCAGACTTTAACAGTGGTTCGAGGACGTTGCCGATTATTCTGGGTTTCCGCCGTGGCTTGCTCTTCACGGTTGCGATGGGCTACATCATGATTCCATTAATGGTGCTCGTTGGTGTATTGTTTAATTTGCCGCTTGTTTACTATGCAGCCTTAACTGCATTGGCAAGCTTCATCACCTTGCGCTTAGTCCAGAAGAGAAATACGCTCTTTAGAGATGACAGCGCCGATAACACGAAGCTTCTAAAACTCGGTGAAGTGTTAGCCAAAGACTTTGTGATTGTGGCGATTGTGTTTACGTTGGCTTTGATGCTCAGTAGTTTGCTTAAGATTAACCCGCTGTTTTAACAATCCATGCCGCGAAAACAGAGGCTTGAGCTGCTCTGAGATAGGCCCCCTCCCTTATTTATAGGCTGGACGTTTGTTTATTCGCTTGTTTTGGAACGCTGCATTCATTGAGTGCTGCATGTTTCTTTGAATGGTTGCTGGATAGGGCTTGTTTTAAGTGTACATTTGCAGCAGTCAAGCTGGGCATAACAGGGTTTTACGCTGCACAGTAACCAAAGCATAGGCTTTTCGGGTTTATTTTCAACTGACTGACCCAATAGTCGTCAAAATAAAAAGCGCATAAATAACCAAAAAAACAGCCCCTTCCCTCTTCCCAATCTGACCCCTCGTAAGAAAATACCAAAAAAGCAAATTAACCACAATAGAAAACAGCACAAGGTTCTGGAAAACATCCGCCACCAAAACCACGGGCGAACCAACAAGTGCAGGAACAAAAAGCGTAACCCCCAAAATCAAGGTAATATTAACAAAACTGCTACCGATAATGTCGCCGAACGCAAGCCCCGCATGCCCATGAAGCATAGCTTTTAAATCCAAGGTCAATTCGGGCAAACTGGTTCCAATGGCTATTATGGTTGCGCCAATCACTTGCTGCGAAAGCCCCGCTACTTGGGCAATAGCGACGGCGGATTCAACCAAGAAATAGGCGCTTACAACCACGCCAAGAGCACCAGCAATGGTGAAGAGGAGGTACCTGTTTAGTCTGCCTTTTTCCTGTGCGGTAACGCCGCCGTTGTTTTCTTCAGGCATCCGCACTTTGGAGAGCTGATACATGTAACCGATGAAGATGCCGATTAAAACTAAACCTACAATCCACGCCGCAGCCGAGATAAAAATCAAAACAATAGGTATAATCGATGAAATAAAGAGCCCAAAGTAGATGCTGCTTAGTTCTGATTTGGCAAATGCAGGGACAATATTACACTCAGTTGGTGGCGGCGCTTTGGCACGTTTAGCTCTTCGTCGACATTGAAAATACACTAGAAAAGCGGCTAACCCCACAATTACCGAAATATTAACTATATTTGAACCCAAAACGTTACCGACAGAAAGCGCTGCACCACCAGAAAACGCTGCAATAAAAGCTACAGTCAACTCTGGAAGCGAAGTTGAAAAAGCAATTATGCTAAAACCAACAGCAGTCTTTCCTAAACGGGTTATAGATGCAACTTTGACGGCGTTGTTGATGACGATGTTGCTGGCAAAGTTTAGCACGACAAAGGAGACAGCAATGATGAGTATGTTAACGATGAAGCTAGAAAATACTTCTGCCAAACTATCGCCTCCTTAAAACAAACAGTGCATTCTTTAGGAATGCCATTAGTTGTTAAAAGCTGTCAGCACTTATTCTTTTCGCAACCCGTCGTAGGGGTACCGCTTATTCCTAAAGGGTAGGTTGGGATAAAGTCAGGTGCATCCCTATTATCTGGAGCAGTATTGGCTTGCTCTTCTTCAGCGGGTTCCTTATCATAGGCTTTTTTGAGCAGTATTGGTGCTAAGATAGTTGTGATTATGATCATGCCCAATATTGCTGAGTAAACGTTCTGACTGATTGCTCCTGCAGAGATAGCTACTCCAGCCACTATAAGTCCTACTTCTCCGCGTGAAATCATGCCATAGCCAACTTTGGTCCCTTTAGATCTATTCTTTAAGAAGAAGCCAGCAGGTAATCCGCAGCCGATGAATTTGCTCACAACAGCCACTATTACCAGAGCTATAAAGAAGAGATAGAACATCCAATCTGTTGTAACGAAGCTTTGAATGTTAAATTGGGCACCAGCCAACGCAAAGAATACTGGAGAGAATATTGAGCTTATTTTTTTGATGTAGTCGCGTATCTTCTCTATCGTGTGGGAGCTCGCAATTGCCATGCCTGCAGCGAAAGCGCCAACGATAGCTGATAGGCCAAGTAGTGCGGCTAGGGCTGATGCGCCGAAGCATGCGGCTGTGGCTGTTGCTTCAAGTGGGCCTTCTGATTTTCCTTTAGATACAAAATTTACTATTCTTGGCAAGATGACGGCTAAGAGGATGGTGATGCCAAGCCATAAGGCAAGAGACCATGCAATAACTTCCACTACGCCAAGTGCAGTGATAGCTGTTGAAGATGTTATGAATGAGACGATTACGCCTAAAATTGCTAGGCCTAAGACGTCGTCTACTACGGCGGCGCTTATCATCATGCGCGCTTCAGGCGCTCTTGTTTTATTGAGTTCCATTAAAACCAGCGAGGTAATCGATATGCTTGTAGCTACGAGTGCAGCGCCAACAACTAGACCGACAATGGTGCCGTACCCGAATAGAAACGATAATCCGTAACCCATGATGAAAGGAACGATAACACCGCATGTTCCAATTACGAAGCCGGCGGTGCCTACTTTTCGGAAATCTTGGAATGTCATTTCTAAGCCGGCCGCGAAGAGGATGAGTATGCCGCCTATTTCACCAAAGGCCAGTACTATTTCGTTTATTTGGATGAATTGCACGCCATTGATGATTAATATGGAGCCTATGGCGTAGGGTCCCAGAATCATGCCGGCGATTAATTCGCCTAGTACTGAGGGGATTTTTCGCCAGGAAAAGATTTCGCCTAGAATTTTTGCTGCGAAAACTAGTATGCATATGGTTAGGACGGCTTGTAGTACTGGATCTAGTTGAGCCATGTTGTTTCCCCTCCCGGTTACCCCTTTTTTGTGTATCCTCTGCCTGTTTGCATGGCTTTTTAGATATAAATATTCCTATTTACCGATACAAATATGGATATACCCATACATGCGTTTCTATCACCCAAATAGGGAATGTTCTAAGAATAAAGAGGAGAAAACGGATGAAAGACAATCAGTATTATTTCATTTATTCTTTGATAAGCAAAGTTACCTTTTCAACCGCTGGCGAGCAAACCTTTCTGATACCCCTCTTGCCGGGTAGATAAGTTACATTAAGAAGTTTTAGCTCTTCAAGAATCTTCACTTGCTCGCTGATATAAGCTTGGCTGAAACCCAGTTTTTTGCCTATTGTGGAAACATCCAGAGGTTCAATCCAAAGCAACTTGAGCATTTTCATGGTTGTTGCGGTGAGTGCGTCTGCAACTTTTAGTGCTTCTTCGCCGCCGACTGTGACTTCTTTTTTTGGCTCTTGGAAATCAGGCATAAGATTTCTTTCCAACTATACTAATTTCTTTTTGATTATACTAATTATTTTTAACTATATAATATATATGCTTACTAAAAACAGTTTAAAAAAAGAGAAAAGATAAGGGAATAACTTATTTTCTAAACTTCTTAGAGCGCGATTTTCCCCGCAAAATCACAATCAAAGCTGCGACAACCACAACAATGACTACCGCTATTACAACAAGTACCCAAGAGTCCATACCAACAACCGGTTGATTTGTTGCCTGCGAAGCGCCTAAAGCGTAAACGTTGCGGTCCCAAGAAGTAATGTAGACAACGCCTCCGGAAATTGCCGGGGAAGCGCTGATGTTATCCTTAGTTGTGTAAGACCACAAACTTTCACCGCTTGAGGCGTTTAGGCAGTAGAGGTTTCCATCCCAGCCGCCCACGTAAACGTAGTTGCCAGCGACCGCGGGAGAGGAGTAGATGCCGTCATATGTTTCGTAGCTCCAAACTTTTTGAGCCTGTAGTTGCGTTTAGGCAGTAAACGTTCTTGTCTGCGCTACTGTCAAGGACACCTGAACCAATGTAGACAAACCCGTTGGCGACTGCATGGGGAAGAATCAACTAAGCCCTGTTCTTGAAAATTCCAGACTTTCTCGCCAGTAGCTGCGTTGAGGCAGTAGACGTTGTTATCTTGCGAGCCAATGTAGACATAGCCATCGACGACTGCGGGTGAGGACTGTATCGTAGCTCCAGTTGCATAACTCCAAACTTTTGCGCCCGTTGTTGCATCAAGGCAGTACACGTTCTTATCAGCCGACCCAAAATACACATGACCGTCTACAACCGCTGGAGAAGAGTCTACCAGGCCGCCCGTTGTATAGTTCCATACCTTGTTGCCGCTTGAAGCGTCGAGGCAGTAGAGGTTACCATCCCATGAACCAACATAGACGTGGCCATCTGCGACTGCTGGGGAAGATTGTATGCTGTTGCCAGTTTTATAGGTCCAAACTTTTGCGCCGCTTGCGATGTCTAAACAGTACACGTTTGAGTCGTAGCTTCCGAAGTAGGCATGGCCGTCTGCGATGGCGATGGAGGAGCTGATTGCGCCTTTCGAGGGAGTTGTGTAAGCCCAAACTTGAGATCCGTCTGCCGCGTTTAGGCAGTAGACGGTGCCGTCGTTTGAGGGCACATATACTTTGCCATCGAGGATTGCGGCGGATGCACCCATTGGAGCGCCAGTTGTAAAATTCCAAAGCAAACTACTGGTTGTTGCGGGGGCTGTGGATGAAGTGCCTGTGTGAGTTGGGTCATGGCGGAACATTGTCCAATCATCTGAAGAGGCAGCTACTGTCCCCACAGCTGATATTAATGGGAAGACCAAAAGAGCCAACAAAATAACGCTAACTAGATTTTTTCGCATCATTATCCCTCTATTTTTGAGCCTCGATTTTTATGCTCTCAAGCGCTAACCCACTGTACTGGGTTTTGCTGATTTCCTTATCCTCGCCCAGAATGTTGACTTTAAAGCCTGCCTGCTCTATCTTGCCGATGTAGTCGTCTTTTTGCAGGGCACCAGCAACACAGCCGGAAAGCAGGTCCTCATCATTCAATTGCTCCTCTGTTAGCTTCCCAAGCAAAACTATGTCTGAGACATACATTTTGCCGCCGCTCTTGAGCACGCGGTAGGCTTCTTTGAAGACAGCGGACTTGTTTGGTGCGAGGTTGATGACGCAGTTACTGATGATGACATCAACGGAGCCATCCTCAAGGGGCATCTTTTCGATGTCACCTAACCTGAATTCAACGTTTGTGTAGCCGTGTTCTTTGGCGAGGCTTCTGGCTTTAGCTATCATTTCCTCGGTCATGTCTAAGCCGATGACTTTGCCTGTTTTGCCCACTTTTTTGGAGGCTAAGAAACAGTCAAAACCTGCGCCGCTTCCAAGATCAAGCACCGTGTTGCCTTCTTTGATGCTGCTAAAAGCGGTGGGGTTGCCGCAGCCAAGCCCAAGGTTAGCTTCGGGGACGGCGTTGATTTCTTCTTCGGAGTACCCTATGCTTTTGGATACTTTCTTTTTGGTTTTCTCATCGAGGGTTCCGCAGCCGCATTGACAGCAGCAGGAGTTGCTGTTGGTGGCTATTTTGGAGTATGCTTTTTTGACTGTTTTCTTTACTTCATCATTTGTGTTTTTCATTTTGCTTCCTCATTATTCTGATTTGTTATGGTGCCCTTTTTCTTTCTTGGGAAGTGCTTTCTTGTGCGTAAACCAAGCTTTACCAGCAATAGCATAAGCGGCACCTCTAAGAGTGGACCAATAACTGTAGCTAATGCTGCACCCGACCCTATGCCAAAGAGTGTGACTGCTACTGCAATGGCTACTTCAAAATGGCTGCTGGCACCGATGATGGTTGTGTCGATGGCGCTCTCGTATTTCCAGCCTAAGAAGTAGCCGAGGGGATAGGTCCATGCTATCATTATGGCGTAGTGTATCAGGAGGGGTACTGCAAGGTAGCCGACCAGAAGCGGGTTATTGAGGATTGTTTGCCCCTCAAACGAGAACAGCACAATCAAAGTCAACAACAGTGCAACGATGGAGATTTTGCCCACCACTGGATTGAATTTGTCTTTGAACCATTCAACCCCTTTCTTTTTTATAACTATCCGCCGAGACAACGCCCCTGCTCCAACTGGAAGTGCAATGAACACAAGAACACTGATGGCGATTAAGTCCCATGGAACAGGTATGCTGCTTACGCCCAAGTAGATGGCTGCCAAAGGCGCATAGAGCGCAAGCATGAGCAAAGCGTTGACGGCTGTGTTAATGAGTCCTTGTGCCATGTCGCCTCGGGCAAGAAACATCCACCACATAACCATCGCTGTACAAGGGGACAAGCCCAGAAGGATTAGACCTGCCATGAATTGTGGGTTTCCAGGGAAAAAGACGTTTGCCAAAAGCGTCATGAGCGGCGGAGCAATTAGCCAGTTAGCAATTACAGTTACAATAAGGGGTTTAGGATTTTTAACCGCTTTTTTTACGTCGCCAAACTGTATTCCGACCACTGTTGGATACATCATGAAGAAAAGCAATATGCCAATCGGTATGGATAATTGGGCATACTTTAATGAATCCATAAAATGCCCAAATTCAGGAATAAATCTTCCAACGAGTAAACCGACAACTATGCAGATTGCTATCCAGACGGTCAGGTACTTTTCCCAAAGTCCTAAGGATAATTCTTTCTTTACGTGCTCTTGTTTTGTTTCCAAGATACACTTCGCCTAGCAGAATGCGTTTTGGTAAGCCTCTTTTGTAAGGGCACCGACCAGTTCAGGGGTTAATGCATCAATGATTTTGAATATTTTTTGGTCAACGATGGAGTACATGCGTTTGGTTCCGTCTTTTCGGCATCTGTACTATTCCTGCGTCCTTTAGGATTTTTAGGTGGCGAGAGACGAGTGGCTGGATTAGGTTGAGGTGGGGGACGATTTCGCAGACGCATTTTTCGCCGTCGCGTAAGTAGGATACTATTTCGAGTCGTATTGGGTCGGAGAGGGCGTGGAAAACTGTTGATTTGAATCGGTTGCTGTTTTCCGGGTTATTGGGCATGTAACCCAGATTATCTATAACAATATTTAAAAGTTGTTATATTTTAATTATTAAACAACGATAAGAGGAGAAACCCCAATGGTCAGAAAAAGAATACCAAGGAATCCCCCGCAGCAAAATTCCCTGGGACCCAAAAATAGACTACACCAAATGCACAACATGCGGCAAATGCGTAGAATTCTGTCACATGAAAGCCTTCAAAACAGAAACTATCGACGGCAAGAAAAAAACCATAGTCAACCCCAACCGATGTGTCGTATTCTGCAGAGGATGCGAAGACATCTGCCCAGCAGGAGCCATATCGCATCCAGACGAAGAGCAAACGCAGACAATAATTGATAAACTTAAAAAAACAAAAGAGTAATATGGCGATTATATTGAAGAAAATCCTTTTTGTCTGCATAGAAAATGCTGGCAGAAGCCAGATGGCCGAAGCGTTTGCCAAAAAATACGGAGAAGGCAAAATCAATGCATCCAGCGCTGGCAACAAACCCGCAGAAACAGTTAACCCCGTCGTGGTTGAAGCTATGAAAGAGCGGGGCATCGACATTTCCGCAAATAAACCCAAGTTGATTACTGCCAAGATGGCGAGCGGATGCGGATTTGGTGGTTACCATGGGTTGCAGTGCTCAGGGTATTTGTCCCGGCCCGTTTTTTGTACCAGTGGTGGATTGGGCGCTTGAAGACCCCAAAGGCAAACCAGTCGAGAAAGTACGGGAAATCAGGGATGACATCGAACGAAGAGTACAGGAACTCTTAGACAGTTTAGCCTAAGGTTCCCCTTATTGCGTCTGCTTTTAGTCGCAGAAAATCCATTGCGTCCTCGAAATCGAGGCAGTCTTCTCCAGCCCTTTCAGGGTCAAGTAGGGAACATTGCCCCTTTTTCCAGTTTATGCACTTTTTTCTTTCACAAACAGGGTGACCCATCTCAAGTCGCCTCAGTAATTAAGAAAAGAAAGTTATTGATTTGTTTTTTCTTTAATGCCCATTCCGTACCAGTGGAACACCTTCGCGATAGCAGCAATTATTGCTCCGCAGGCTATCCGTGGCAGCAGTGTCAATGCCAACCCATCTATACCAGTTACCACGTTGGCTGTTGAGAGCTGAAAGATGCCAAAGAGCATTATACCGCCGATTGTTGTTGCGATTACGCCTGAGATGAGCATTCTGCGGAAGTCCTCCGAGCGCTTATTCAATGCGCCAGCCATGTAACCGATTAGCATTGCACTTAAGATGTAGGCGATTAGGACTGTGCCTGAACCGGCGATGCCATGGAAGCTGCTGGACCAGTACTGGGCATAGAAAGCACCCATTATGAAGCCTGATGCGCCGCCTGCCCAGCTGTTCCAGATTAACCCAAGCATCAACGGAACCACGACGATAAGCGTTAACTCGAGGAGCATCATGGTTATGCCGATTACTAATCCAGCACTATCGGAGGTGTAACCGACGAGTGAGGGGATTTTTGAGAAACCCACGATTACTAAAACAACGATGACGGGTACAATTATGCCGTAGATTAAGTCTTTTTTACTCCAATCCTTCCAGCCAAGAGCCATAACAATGCATCCTTACCATTATAGCTGGCGAGATAGCGATTTAAGCTTTAATAACCGAGAAGATACCGAATGCTAAACGGCATATATTTATCAGTCTGAATTATTTTTAATAGAGCAAACGATGTGTGCAGGGGTCGCCGAGCCAGGTCAAAGGCGTAGGCTTCAGGACCTATCCTGCAGAGGTTCGTAGGTTCGAATCAACCGCCTGAACCATAAAACTAATTTTGGTGAAAATTTTTGACAACCGAAAATACCCGTTTTTATTCATGTCAAATAGCATCCACCCACTCCGTTAAGCAGCATAAACTCCGCAAACGCATAGCATACCTCTCAGACAAGGAAAGCAAAACCAAAGATTTCATCTCACTATACCTGCAACCAAAAACGGCACTGGAGCAAGTAATCGCCGCAATAAAGAAGGAATCTGAATGTGCCACCTCAGAATCTGAGAGGGAAAAGCAACAGCTTCAAGATACCTTAAAAATTGTAGTACAGCAACTTAAGCAGCACAAGGAAATCTCAGAGAATGGATTAGCCCTGTTCGCCGGAACCTACGCCGCTGAGGGAACAGAAAAAGAGTCATTAGGAGTTGAGGAGTTAATCCCACCCGAACCAATCACGGCTTACCGCTACTTTGCAGATGACCATTTCCATTTAGAACCGCTAAGAGAGATGCTAAGAGACCCGAAAATCGTCGGCGTCCTCGCCCTAGACGCTAAACAGGCAAGCTTTGGGCTCCTCAGGGGCGAACAGGTAGAATCAATCGAAACCATCTCCTCGGGGGTTCCTGGGAAAACGGGGAAGGGCGGTCAAAGCCAGAGGCGATATGAGAGAGAACGCGACATGGAACTCACCTACTTCTTCCACAGAATCGCAGAACACGCAGCCAAGGCTTTTCTTGAAAACCACGTTAACGTTTTGATAGCGGGTGGCCCGGGGCAAACAAAGAATGATTTTCTGAAGGGCGAATTCCTGCATTACGAGTTAAGTAACATGCTTCTAAACGTCGTCGATACTCAATCGGCAGATAAGGCGGCGCTTAGAGAGATTTACGCCAAATCAACCGAGTTATTGAGTAATATGTGTGGGCCTGAAGAGAAAAAACTCATCGAGCGACTCTCAGTGGAGTTGGCTAAACAGAATGGTTTAGCTACGTATGGTTTAGACTCTGTTTTAGATGCGCTAAGCCGAGGAGAAGTGCAAGTCGCACTGGTAACGGATGACACAGATGTGGTTGAGGTAGTTGCGGTATGCAGAAACTGTGGCTACCCAAAAAAAGCCATCACCCAATCGAAAGCTAAAGCCGCAGAGGAAATGACGAAGGTGCCATGCGAAAAATGCGGTGCCGTCTCCTATGAGTTTAGAGAGAGGGATATTGTGGATGCCCTTGAGGATTTGGCAGCGCAAAAAGATTCGGCTGTTGAAGTGATTTCGTCTGCTTCAAAAGAAAAAGACCAGTTAACGGCGCTGGGAGGCTTTGCAGCGCTTTTAAGATACAAAAAAGGGTAAACACAAAAACTAGGCAACGGATCCCCTGAAATGCTCACCTAAAACCATAATGATCTGCTCCGCTATCGCATCTTCTGACATATGCTTGCCAGTTAACATTCTATGTTCGAGTTCATGAGCTTTTATCGCTTTAGTCATCTCACGTAAATCGGGAACAATCAGTATCTTTGCGCCACATGAACAGGTGAAGACTGGCATTTTCTTGTTAGCTTTTGATTGCATAGTTACTGGTTTTTCTTGAGTCATCTGGGTCTCACATTAGTTAACGCTAACAACTGGATAGTTAACGGTTTTTAGAAAGCAAAATTCGCTATTTAGCATTCAGGGCTTCGCAAACTTGCAAAGTGGAGAGGGCAAACTTGGTTAAGTCTACTTCGCAAAGGTGAACAAAAATTAACAAACCCCATACTATGCCGTGTTTAGTACGGAAAAAGGAAAATAGACAGGCACTCAGGGCCTTAAACGTCTATTACGTCATCCCTTTCTGGGATGCACACATCGGTCATTTCGCCGATTTTCTCGGAAAGCAGTTCTGCCTGTTCGAGGTCGCCGTGGACGAGCACTGTACGTTTTGGCTTTAGTTTGCTCACCATCTGGACCAGTTCAGTTTGGTCGGCGTGTCCTGAGAGTTCGATCTGTTTTACTTCGGCGTTGACCTCGAAGGAGCCTTCATCTGTTTTGAAGAAGTGTTCCTCTTTGGCCTGTTTTAGGGGGCTGTCTGGTGGGAGGTATCCTGAGGTTAAGATTATGGAGTTGTCTTTGTTTTCTGCCCACTCTGTGAGTAGTCGTAAGCTTGCGCCTGCGTGGCCAAATCCTGAGGTGCAGATGACGATGGCGGGTGATTCTATCTGTTGGGTTCTGTAGAGGTGCCTGACGTAGCGGTATGTAAAGGGTTGCTTTTGCGCTTTGATTTCTTTTGTGAATAGGAATTTGTTTTTGTTGAAGTAGCCGTTTATTCTGTGGGCTAAATTGGAGATTGTGTACACGTTGTAGCGTGGCAGTATTCCGGCTTGCATGGCACTGTCGATTCGCTTGGCCATTTCTTGGCTACGGTGGAAGGCAAAGGTGGGAATCAAGACGTTTCCGCCCCGTTTCATGGTAACGTGGAGTTGCTGCATGAATTGGTTAACCAGTTCCTCTCTGGGTAACCTGACTTTGCCGCCATAAGTTGATTCAGTGATTAGTACGTCCGGTTTTTTGGGGAGTGTTTCAAGTCGGCAGCCCTGCAGGATTTCGGTGTCGTGCATGCAGATGTCGCCTGTGTAGAGGATTCTTTTATTTTCTGATTCTATGCTGGTGATTTTTGCGCCTGCAACGTGACCGGCAGATTGCAACTTTATGCTTAAGCCGGGTAGAGCAACTGAGTCTCTGTTCCACCAGCATGCGCCAACCTTTTCAGCGGTGCTGTCGTCGAAGTCAAAGATGCCTTTCTCATTCTGGATTTTCACCATGTCATGGAGAAGGTCTACTGTGACTTCGCGTGTGATGTCTGAGCCGATTATTGTTGGGCTGTTATTTTTGCATAAGCTCAAGAGACTGCCGGTGTGGTCTAGGTGGGCGTGGCTGATTACTACGGCGTCGAAATCTTTGGGTAATTTTTTCATTTCTTCTTCGAGTTTTGTACCGTAGTCTAGCGCGACCTTTGCGGAGTCGGTTTCGACTGATATGCAGGAGCCTCCTACTTCTCTAGCTCCTCCGAGCACTTCAATTTTCAAGTATGGTTCAGTCCGTTATTGTTAGAAACGTATAGTCTTGGTAAAATCGGTTAAATGAATCCAACCTTAAGACAAACTAAACATAGAATGTTTAGTCTTTAACGTTTTTATTGGCTTTAAGTCATAGTCGGGTGATATTAAGTTATTTACGTAAAACTGGTACTTGAATCATGGATGGAGAGGTACTTTTTGCGCTGTCTTTTTTAATGCTTAAAAGTGCAAAGCTACTACATTGAGGAGTCATGAACCGCACAATTAAGCTGCTGTCTGTTGCAATCGCTGTTCTAATCGTTTTAGCAGGCGCAGAAGCATATGTGCTTCAGATCAACACCTAAAACCGCAACCAAATGTGCCCATTCGAGTGGCTTGTGTTGGCGATAGCATAACAAGAGGCACCGAATACACCCTTGACCTCTGGAGCCACTTAGGACCCGACTACGTTATAGGAGACTTCGGCGTCGGCGGAACAACCGTATCCATAAACATGGGCAACCCATACATGAACTCCTCCGCATTTAACCTCGCCAAAGAATTCCAACCAACCATAGTAATCATCATGTTGGGCACTAACGATGCAAACAAGGACTTAAACGAGTCAGCTTCAGAGTATATTTCGGATTATGTTACGCTGATAACTGCATTCCAATCGCTCCCAAGCAACCCAAAAATATGGATAGTGCAGCCTCCACCAATCTTCGACAACACCCTACCGCTGAAAAACAGCATTCTCGTAGAAACTATTTTGCCCAGCATCCAAACCGTAGCTAACCAGACAGGCGTACACCTCATAGACGCTAATACGCCGCTACTGGATCACTCGGACTATTTTACGGATGGGGTTCATCCAAACGGCCATGGTGCCCAGATAATTGCTGATTCAATTTATGCAGAGTTGAAGTCGGAACTCTAAGTTGCTAAGAATATTGTAGAATAAAACACAAAGAAGTTGGGTCTCCAACATAGCCCAAATAGAGAATTAGAGTTCACGCTTAAAATAGTGCTCAAGCAGCCGCCTTGTACCCCGCCGCATAATCTCCGAAAGCGTCGCAGGACTAACCCCCAACTTAGAAGACAACTCAGCCAACCCAACCTGCCTGGGATAATCAAAAAACCCACTCTTCAACGCCAACCAAAAAATCCGCTCCTGATTCTCAGTTAAAACCCCAATCTGCTGCTCAAACTTACCCACCTTACGCACATTCACCTTGTAACCCGCTTTCTCCAAATCCTCAATAATACCCCGATAAGCATCGTGGGTGGGCACCATGAAACTGTAGGATATGATGTTGTCCTGCATGCTCTTGCCTGATACCAGAAAAGCGTCATGCCCAAGGATGGTGTTGCATACGCCGCAGCCTTTGCTTTCCAGCCAAACCGCGGATTTGCCTTCGACATGTCCGGGGGCTGAGAGTTCTTTGGGTACTTTTTTGGCTTGGTCTTCGCCTACATCCATGAGGTGGCGTACGGAACCCGTGCTGGAGCTTCGTACATCTACAACTTTAAGATGTTTAAAACCGAGTGATGCGAGTTTTTCGACCATTTTGCATTCTTTGTTTTCGATTTCGATTACTACGTGGTAGGGTTCTCGCCAAGCATCAGTCAAATCTAATCAGCCGTCCAAGGATATGAAAAAAGGTGCCCTTAAAGATAATCACAAAAAAAGAAGAAAAAGGGGTGGGTTTAGACTTTGTAGTATTTAGCGTAGAGCACTATGCCGACTGCCAAGATGCCGATGCATGATGCGCATACGACTGCGAAATCCAATAGCACCGTTACGCTTGCTAAGCTTGCGCCTCGGAGGAACACTGATGTGAGGGCGTCTGTGACGTAGTAGCTTGGAACCGCTTTACCAGCGACCTGTGCTGCACCGGATAGTGATGCACCGACAAATGTACCGAGGAACATTTGAGGCAGCAGAAACAGGAAACTCAACCCTGTGGCGGCACCTGAAGATTTTGCGATTGTAGCAGTGATTAAGCCAAAACCTATGTTGGATAGCGAGAATACCAGTACCAGTATGAAGGCGAATGCATAGTCGGGTATGCCAATGTTTGGTTTAAAGCCTAAACCATAGGTCATTGCGAACATTATTATGGATTGGATTATGGCGATTACTAAGTAAGAAGCAACTTGGGCTGTCATGAACTCTGAGGGTGTAATTGGGGTTATGCGGATGCGTTTCATCATTCCGTTTTCTCTGTCGGTAGCGAAAGATTGGGCAACTATCATTATCATGAAGATCGATGCAAACGTGAACATGCCGGGTGCAAAGTAGTCGAAGGTTGATGTCTGTTTTACTTCGAGCGAGGCGGTTTGTAGCTGTATTGGGCTTTGGGGTGCTTGCTGGTTTTGGTTAACTATTCCTGAGAGTACTTGCTGGATGATTGGCGGAACCGCTTGTGTTGCAATCAACGAGCCTTTGTCTAAGTACACTTGAATTGTGCTGTTAGTCCATTGGCTTCCATCAGCGGGTGAAGCGGTGTAACTGTTTATGCTGTCACTAAAGACTGCTGGGAACCAGGATTAATGCCTGCATTTTGCCTTGGCTTAAATCAGCCTGCGCTGTAGCGTTGTCAGTGTAGGTGCTGATGGTTACTATTTGTGTTCCTGACAAATTATCGATGAAAACAGTAGACCACTGCTGATTGCCCCCGTCAAGGTTGACGACGCCAACCTGATAATTCGCCGGTGTACCGCCGCCGACGCCGCCAAAGGATAAGCCAAACGCAAGCACAAACACTACTGGGAACAGGAAAATCATGAACAAAGCTGCGGGTTCTCGAACAGTTTTTTTGAGTTCTTTCTTGGTTAATGCGAAGACTCTTTGAATGTTCATTAGAGTTCCTCCCGCATGTTTCTACCGGTCAACTGGATGAAGACTTCTTCAAGGTTTTTGACGTGGTTTTTAGCGATGAGTTCTTTAGGGGTGCCCAAAGCGATGAGTTTTCCGTGGTCGATTATGCCGACTCGGTCGCAGAGTTCCTCTGCTTCCTCCATGTGATGGGTTGTGAGAATGATGGTTTTGCCGCGGGTTTTCTGTTCTTTTATAAGGTCCCAAACTGCATGGCGAGACTGCGGATCCAATGCAACGGTGGGTTCATCCAAAAAGGCGATTTGCGGGTCATGGATCAGCGCAAGGGCTAAGCTTAATCGGCGCTTCATGCCGCCGCTATATTTTGATGTTAATCTCTTTGCATCTTCAGTGAGCCCTACTTTGGTTAACAATAGTTTGCTTCTTTCTTTGATTGCCTTAGCGTCCATGCCGTAGAGTTTGCCGAATAACTCTAGGTTTTCTTTGCCGTTTAGGTATGGGTAAATTGCGGTTTCTTGGATGCAAACGCCGATTTGCTCCTTAACCTTCTGCACATCTTTTTGTACGTCACAACCGTTGATTTGGGCTGTTCCGCTTGTGGGCTTTATGAGTCCGCAGAGTATGCTTATGGCGGTGGTTTTGCCTGCGCCGTTGGGTCCCAGTAACCCAAAGAGTTCACCTTTTTGGATTTCAAGTGTTAGGTCGTCGAGTGCTAGTTTGTCCTCGAATTTTTTGGTAAGGTTGCTAATTTTTATGGCTGGTTCAGTCAATTTTCTTCCTCTCTTGAGTACTTGTTAGATTTGATTTTTCATTTAAGTAACCACGAAACATTGTTACGTACCTCAATAGCGAAAGGCGTTTAGGAATTTAGTTTCACGTTTACCGCTAAGTAAACAAAACGGCACATAGTCAACAGAAAAGTTCCCTTTTCAACTACTGAAGGTTAAAAAATGGACATGTACGGCGGTTTATAGGGAAGATTTTAAAACAGCCAAACCGTTCAAAGAGCTAAACAGAACACCTTAGGAAGAATTAAGTGAAGAAATCAACCAAAAGCATCATACTTGCATTAGTTCTGATATCAGCGATACTAACAGTCTGCGCCTTCGCAGTCATACAAAACGCTATGGCGCCTATGGAACACCGAGAAGACAAAACAACGTATACCCCCAAGGAAAACGTTGTGATTCAAGCAGCCACTTTTAACGGTGACATAGAAATCCATTCAACAACGGGCAGCCAAATCGAAGTCATGTATAATGTTACAGCGCCCTATGGATACCTGAAGGATATTAAAACTTCTACAAACGAGACCAAAAGCGACAACGTAACGACCATAGTAACCAGCGCTGCTCTTCAAATCAATCAAGGCGTAAATTATAAGGCAAGCCTCATAGTCAACCTGCCAAACAATAGCAAATACAATTTGACCCTCACCACCACCAACGGCAACATAGATACCCAAGGCAGCAACAGCAACGAAATAAACGCCATAACCGGCAACGGTAACGTTAATATCGGCTTAACACAGAACACGCTCTTCCAAGTAACCGCCACAACCGTGAACGGGAACATTACCCATCAAGGAATCCCATTAGACGCAGATACTGAAACAACAACCCGACTCAAGGGCGCTACCTCCGATGGAGAAGGCAACCTCACCTTGGCGCTTATGTCCGGAAACGGCAACATAGCAATAGAGTACATAACGCCATAACTTTTTACTGGATTTTTTCGGCGCTGCTAAGGGCTCTTAGGGTATTTGGTCTCGCCAGGTCGGAAATATGTAGCCTGTGTAGACGACGTTGGGTGAAACGAATTGGACGGCTGGGTCCTGCTCGATTTTTTCTCGGACGTCTTTTAGTTCTTTGCTTGTTGGGGTCCAAACCATGAAGAAGTAACTGTTTGGGAGGTTGCTGAAGCCCCAGTAGAAGAGGGTATTGGGGTAGTGGTTCTGTAAAATTTGGTTAACTGAGTTGGGGTTGGCGTCACTTTTTAGGTTAACGTGGAATACGCTCAAGATATCGTTGGAAGCGTCAGGGTACCAATCGATTGAGAACTGTACTAGATAGTTTTTGGTCATGTAGGCGAGTCTGTGGCTGACTGTTTTGGCTGAGACTCCGACTTCTTGGGCGATGTCTGAGGTGGCTTTGCGTGAGTCATCTTTTAGTGCCCTAAGTATTTTGTAGTCTAAGTCGGAAAGTTTTGTTTTAACAATCATCGTTTTCATGCCAGGGGGTATGGGCGAGGTTGTTATGCCCACGGTTGGTTCAGGCATCTCAGCAGTTTGTCTAACAAAACTCACTAAATCATCTAACTCGGCAATATCTCGTAGATAAGCGCCTATGTAGAGAATGTTTCCGCCTGCAACGGCTAACCAGTAGATTGAGCCCTGTGCAGCTAATTTAGGTTTTATAGTGTTAACGGAGGTGGTTTTTGAGGTTCCGTAGATTAAGATGTGGATGGCGGGTTTGGCAATTAAGCTAATGGTTGTGTTGTATCGGCGAATTATACCTGCCTCAGTCATCGATTGGATACGGTTGTGCACTGCGGTTATCGATAAATCCAGTTTTTCGGCTAGTTCCCTATAGGAGGTTCTGGAGTTTGCAAGCAGGAGCTGGCAGAGTATTACGTCGTTTTTATCCAAGTGCACACCGATGAAGCTACACTGCCATGTCAGCACTTAAGCCTTTAGCAAAAAAGAATTCGCTGCTTTAAATAAGGGGAGGGGAGTCACCAAGAGCAACAGCGCCTTTTCACAGGTGATGCTAACTGGGTTTATCTGACTCTTTTCGTTCGGTTTTGCTTTTGCTTATTCATAAAAATCTGCACCACAACAATCCCCGAATAGAACGCATAAGAGAGCAGAAGCATTGGACGCCGGATAGCATACTTGAGGTCGCTTACCATGAAGCCTATGTTTGTCTGTACATTCCAGGTGCTTTCGGGGCGATAATGCATACAGTAAGGCTCGTAAACGCCTAGCACTTTGTAGCCGTTATGCTCAATCCAATTTTTAATGTATCCATCCTCGTATGTGTGCAACTTAAAAGGTATCTTGATGCCATCAACTGATTTGTGCCTAACCAGCAAATCATGGGTTCCGCCGCGTTTCTCAAAAATCTTCAGCGTCATTCTTTCAAAAATCGGAAGAATCTTGGAGTTCCTTAGAACGGACCAGATTTCAATACCCCAAACCGCACCCACATCATCCCGCAATAGCTTTTCGGCTTGGGTAAACCAGTCCTTGCAGAGCACAACATCGCTGTCTACGAACAGGAACCATTCCGTCTGCACCATCTCAATGGCGGTTTGTCTTGCGCTACCGCGAGTTCCCTTCTCTTGAACAATGACGACATTGCCGTATTTCGCTTGGAACTCCCCAAAAATAGCTAACGTGCCATCGGATGAGAAACCATCGACGACAAGTAACCGTTTAACCGGCACATAAGCGTAAACCGAGTTTAGGCATTGCCGCAGTTTACGTTCGCTATTCAAAGTTAAGATAGCAACATCAATGGGTTCCATACCAATCACCAGCATTTTCCAAATTTACAGCTAACCGTAGCGCCACAGGAATTCTTGGCATATGAATCCGTTAGTAACCCATTAATCCGCAGCAACGTGAACATATCGGAAAAACTCCATTTTCGCAGCTTCTCAGCGCCCGCCTGAATTGCCGGTGCCTCTCGCCGTTATATATTTCTTGGATGGTTGATTCTTTAATGTTTCCGGTTACGAAATCTGGGAAATCACGACAGGTAACTGTATCGCCGTTTGGCATAACGTCGAGTTGGAACCAGGGGGAGATGCATTTTTTGTACCCGAAGAAGTCTTCTGGGTGGGTATAGTATGTTCGAATGTCTTCAGGGTTTAGGTCAGGCACAAAAACGATGGGCATCTTGAATTTCTGAGACTTAATTTCATGTATCTCTTGTGCGATTCTGTCAATATCCAACGTTGAGGTATCCCGAACATAGCCTTTCCATGCAAAGGGTGTTACGCCCAGTTTTTCATTCACAATCTCAGTGTGCTTCTGCCCAATCCATTCTTTAGTGAACCATGAATAGTACACTATCATGCCGTCAGGCTGTATTTTCTCAGCTTCCTTAACGGTTTCAAGCAGCATATCCTGATTATTCTTAGAAATCGTAGTTAACACAAAGAGGGCTGGTTTTTTCTTGTTCTTGAGCGCCTTTAACCGCTGTATCTCAGACATTCCTTTGATCGCAGCATCCAATGCACCCTGAACGCCTCGGCATTTATCATGAACCTCCCTTGGGACCATCAAAGGAGACACAAATCATATCCCAACCATTATCGACAATGGTTTCGGCATTCTTTTCCAATCCGACGCCGTTGGTAACGATTTGAACAGTCAACCCCTTCTCCTTCATATAATTAACCAAGGGCACAAGCGGTTCGTAAAGGAAGGGTTCGCCCGCCGGTTATGTAAACGTGAACTTTTTTTGGCGCCACCTCATCGATAACTCTACGATAAACCTCTGGGGGAACTTCACCGGTAACTTTTGGGGTATCGCCTCTTGCGTTGTAACCGTTTTCGCCCCATTGCGCACAGATTGCACATCGGTGATTACAGCGATGAGTAATCCTTAAACTCAAAAGCCAAAGAGAAGAACTGCTACCATCCTCTTTGCCGTAGTCCAGTTTGCATTTGACGAATTGCCGATAGGCACCTCTGCCAAAACTCATGAGCAAAGCAGGGTTTTTGCATACTGGACCGAAGAGTTGTGTTGGTGCACGTCGCATGTTAGCTTAACCGCTTGGCGCTTTTCGTTAATAAACTAATTCCCAAATTGAACGCTTTTCGGTATAAATACATATGCCAAAAGAGGGGTTAACTACTTAACTACTTTAGCAAACAAAGACGTCTCAGAGCACTTCAGCAGTTTTATTAAGTTAAGAAGCAGAAAAAAAAGAAATGACGGAAGAAAAAGGGCTATTTTATGATAAGTATGGTTGAGGTTTGGTTTATGTGGCCCAGATACTGTTCGCCATAGGTGCTAAAGCCAACGGTTGGAAGATCAGCGAATATTTTTCCGTAAGCTTCCGTTTGTTTTTTCTCTTCAAGCTCAAGAGTGCGCAGTATACAGTGGAAGTTGATAATACCTGCCGGTTTCTCGGTTGCAATCTTTTGTTTTAGATCCTTCTGTGTGTCAGCGATGATATCGGTGGATTCAAGCAATGTTAATTCGGTGCCCTCTTTGATGTTACAGTAGAACACTATACTGTCGCCTTTGATTTGTTGAGGACTGCGAACGTATGGTTCACCGTTAACCATTAATCCAACTGGGTTTTTCATGAACACTGTTTGTACGGTTGCAGGGGTGGTTTTGGTGGCTTTTGCGTAAGCTTCAACTGCGGGCATTTGGTTAAAGCAGAGAACTTCACGTTTGGCTTCATCTACTTTGCTGGCGACGAGTTTCTTAGGAAGAGCTTTGAAGCTTTGAGTTTTAATGATATCATAACCTTTTGTTGGTTTTAGAAGCGCTAAGACTGCTGCGTTGCTGTGGACTGCTCCGTTTGCATAGATTTGAGTAGACTTGAATTTCAAGTCGTCACCAGCTGAGCCCCCGATAAAAGTGATATCTGTCAAGTTGCCAATGGTATCCATGACTTTTTCTTCTTGGCCACTTAAGCCGTCGATGAGGATTATGCCGACGTATTGGTCGATGTTTAGGCTGCTAATTTTTTGTTTATAGTGCTTTTCGAATTGGCTAAAAGCGGCTTTAAGGTTGTTTTCTGTTTTTATGTTTTCAGCAACCGCTACATCGAGGTCGGATATGGAGTCTTTGTCGAAAGCCATAGCAACGACGGAGTTCTTGAGCATTTTGCCCGTAACTAACTCGCCGGCGGTGGAGCATCCGAGGATTTTTGTTTTGGGATAGGTTTTTTGGAGTTCTTGCCCCAATTTGGCTAAGTCATATTTTGTTGAGGCAAAGAAAAGCAGCAATGTGGGGGCAGATGTGCCAAGTTGAGTGCTGATTTCTTGGATATTTTGTGTTATGTTCTCTTTAATGGAGTATGCTGTTTTTGCTGTCATGTTTTTGTTTCTCCTATATGGTGATACCCATTTCTTTGGCTACTTCAATTATTTTGTTTATCATCGCTGGGTCGTCGGGTGAGGTTGCGGTGTAAGCTCGGTAGTCGATGCCTTTTAGTTGCAGTTTTGCTTTGGTGGTGTTTACCAGAGTGGGGATTCCTTTGCTCCTTGTTTCGATGAGTTTATCTAACATTTGTTTGATTTTGCCAGCCATTGTTTTTCAACTCAAGCATTGTTTTTCTTAAAAGAGAGTGTTTGGTTGGGATAGCTCTGCGTGTGTAACAAACATTTTAGACAAAGCTCAAAACACGCAATTACACTCAGATTAATGCAGCAACCGAAGCTACTTTTAAGGAGTTAACCGTCAAGGGAGAACAAATTGAGCGGCTGACGCCATTTTTGATGAGTTATCGAAGAAATTTTCCGAAAGCGAAAATAAGGGGTTTGTCACTCAATCATAGCGCTACACGAAAAAGGCGACCGAAAAACGCAGGCAAGCAGATAGAGCGGCCGGGGTGGTGTAGCTTGGCAGCATAGAGGCCTGTGGAGCCTTTCGCCCGAGTTCAAATCTCGGCCCCGGCCCCACGAATTCTTCATTTAATTTTATAAAAAGAGGTTTTTAATTCAGGGCTTGATAGTGAGGTGAGCTTGTAAGTGCTCACCACTATTTCGTTTAAGATATTAAGGGCGTTTGCGGTCAAGACCTCATTTTGAGGATACACCCAAAACGTCTCCCGGTTGCCCCGCTAGCATTACAAAGCAACCCTGCGGCACATACACCTCGCCAGTGAATGTTGCACTATCATAGAAAGGTGAACCGTCTGGCGCAAAAACAGTTGCTTTGTCCTTTGCGGGCACTTGAAAGCTCAAAACTGCACCGCTTGTGGCTACGAACCATTCGTTGTATCCTTCGCTGCCGATAGTGACGGAGTTTGTTCCTTTGTTCAATAGTTTGGCGTCGGAGATTGGGCTATAGATAGCGTCGGAGGCTTGTACCCAAACTTGCCCATCCCGATTAAGTAGCGTCAGTTCTGTTTGGTCTCGGACCGTGCCTGCCGGCATGCCTGCGTGATCCAAAGAGTCGACCACTTTGATGCCGTTGAAACCCACATAACCGGGCAATCCATCGGTGGTTGCGGAAACAACAATGTATGGGGGAGCAAGGGTCGTTACTGCTTCGTAGGGTGCAACGTTTCGCCTAAGCCACACCGCGCCGTTGATGTCAACTCCTAGGCTCAAAGGGTTATCCAACTGTTTTAGTTGTTGTCCTCCAACGATGTATGCGGTGTTGCAGTCCACGGACATTAACATGTAGTTTTGCCCATCCACTGTTGCAAATGAGATGTGTGTAGTTCCAGCGTCGAAGTAGCCGTCTCGGTAAGCAAGTGGATAGGGTGCACTCCATGTTCCGGTGGTGCCAAGGGATGACATGAAGCAGACATTTGCGGTGAAGTCAAATGAAAACTGGTATTTGGGGGAATAGTACCCTTCAAACGAGGCGTATTGTGCCGGAATTGGTTCGGTTGATGGAGTAGCGATAGGCACATCTGGTTTTTGCATTAGCCCTTTCTCCTGTAGGACAGCGTCAAAAACGTGGAAAGCGATGTCGGTTCCTTTATTCATGAGTCCCGATACGAGCACAGCCACAGAAAGCCGTTGGTTGGAAGATGAAATTAAGCTTCCATGGTAATCCTCAACGTCGCCTCCTTTTCCGAACACGTCTATGCCAATTTGATGATAAACTGGAAGTCCAGCGAAATCCAAGCCGAGTCCATACTGCCATTCAGGGTTAACCCCAATTTGGCTCATAGCGCGAACTGCGAAGGCTGAGGGCTGAGCTTTCATCATCTCATCTAGGGAGGCTTGAGAAAGTATGTGTTGTCCGCCGCTGGAGAAGGAATCAGCGAACCGGACTAAGTCGTTTGGTGTGGAGGCTAATCCGCCAGCGCCTAATATCGAGACGACCTGCGGCTGGTCCTTTAATCCGCTACTGGATGAGTAGTATTGGGCTATGGTGTGGCTGGTTTGTTCGCCGACGCTAAGACCCGTATAGTCAAGTGAAAGAGGCTGGAAGACTCGTTGTGAAAGGAAATCGATGTAGCTCTCGCCGCTAACTCTGGCAACAATCATCTCTGCTAATGTGAAGGCGTCGTTGGTGTAGGGTGCCGCTTCTCCTGGTGCAGCTTTTAGATGCGCTTGAGACAGGCTGGAAAGAACCTCTTGGTAATAGTTAACGTTGTATTCGTATCCGATGCTGTTTGACCAGGTAGTGCCCGGTAGCCCGCTGGTGTGGTCTAATAGCATTCTAACGGTGATATCCTTGTATCTGGGGTCTGCCATCGTGAAATCCGGCAAATAATTGGTAACGTTATCGTCAAGTTTGACTTTGCCGTCATCCACCAAAACCATGATGGCTGTGGCGCAGAAAGTTTTGCTGATTGAGCCGATGTTAAATAGTGTGTTGGAGGTCACTGGGGTGCTGTTTTCCCTGTCAGCCATGCCGAAGCCTTCAGAATACACGATTTTTCCGTTGTCCATTATGGCAATTGCGCCGCTGCCGATTTGCCCAGAGTTTATACTCTGCCACATTTCGGTTCGGGCAGTAACAATTGCTTCTTTGTAGTTATCTTGGGTATTGTTGATTTTTGGGGCGAAGAATGCTGCTGAGGCAACTGAAAGAACCAGCACTAAAACGAGTGAAATATAAATTAGATTATTTGATTTTGACACGAGGCGGATACCAACCTTTTGCTCCTGATTCGACCAAGTTGTATTTATAAATATACACATGCGATGGTACGATAATACGTCTGGCTAGCAAACAATATGGTCTTGAATAAGCCAAACGACTTTTAATCTGCCACAGCCCAGCGAAAATGGTTTCTCGCCAAATTCCTTAACTTACTGAAATATCATTGATTATCCTAGTGTTTCTGAGGTTGAAGTTTTTGAAGGCAGCTTTTTTTGAAGTCCAAGACTGGGAACAACCCTACTTGCTAGGCGACCTAGAAGGTTTTGAGGTCCATCTGTTTACTGAACCACTTGACGAACGCAACATCGCCCAAGCACTCGATGCAGACGTAATTTCAGTCTCCATCTACTCAAACCTCAATGGGCAACTCATAAACCAGCTTGCCAAAGCCCGCTTGATAACCACACGCTCCACAGGATACGACCACATCGACATAGCCGCATGCAAAGAGCACGATATCACCGTATGCAACGTGCCAGTTTACGGAGAAACCAGCTGTCGCTGAACATACTTTCGCATTGATTCTTTCCTTCTCAAGAGGCATCCATGACTCCTACGAGCGCACTCGCCAAGGCGACTTCACCTGTGAAGATGTCAGCGGCTTTGACTTAAACGGCAAAACCTTAGGCGTCTTAGGCACTGGACGCATCGGCACCAAAGTAATAGAGATCGCAAAAGGCTTCAAAATGAAGGTGATAGCATACGATAAGTACCCAAACAAAAAATCAGCTGAAACATTAGGGTTCCAATACGTCGATTGGCAGGAATTGCTAAAGCAATCAGATATAGTGTCCCTTCATTTGCCATTGACTGATGAGACATTTCATTTCCTCAATAGAGACACTATCGCTTCTATGAAGCAGGGCGCTGTCGTCATTAATACTGCGCGGGGTGGCTTGATTGATTCTCAGGCGTTGACGGAGGCGTTGATGAATGGGCGGCTCAGGGGTGCGGGGTTGGATGTTTTGGAGGAGGAAGCCTTGATTCGGGAGGAGGCTCAGTTGCTTTTGGATAATGTGCCACGGGAGAGGTTGGCGACGATGTTGCGGTCGCATATTCTGTTGCGGTTGAAGAATGTAATTATTACGCCGCATTGTGCGTTTAGTAGTCAGGAGTCGCTGCACAGGCTTGTCGAGGTGACGTTGGAGAACATTAAAGCCTTTGTTGATGGTAAACCGCAGAATATAGTCAAATAATGCTAACGAAAAGCGCTGTTTAGGTAATTTTTTCTTATTCTATTTCGTCGCTTAAGAGGGCGTTTTTAACTTCAATTTGGTTCAGGCTTAAGTCGAAGTTTTCAGCGCTTACCTTATGCGACGTAAGAACCATATGAAACTCTTTTCCAGAAACATCTGGGTAAGAAGTACTCCAAAGTAGTTTTCCGTCAACGAAGAAATTAACCATGTGCCATAAGCCACGGCTTGAGTAAACAGCTTTGAAGTTATGCGGCTCCAAGGGATCGGGAATGTTTAGAGGCTGCCAAACAAAAAAACCCAAAATTTTGGGCGATTGGATGTAAGCGTACCAGATATTTCCTGTTTCTGGCATAGCAAACCCGAATTCGTCTGATTTGTAGTTGGTTATGTCGTCTGTGGCGAAAACTGCAAACTGGTCCTCACCACTATCCGAAAAGCAGGTTACATTTGCGGTTATTTGGGCTTCTAGTACGAGCGATTTATCGGCTTTTACGGTGGTCTGTGATACTATATCGGAGTAAGTGTTGGTTGTGTTGGCGCCATAGAAGAGTGCTGAATTGCCGTTTATGGCAGGCGCGGTTCCGTTGGTGTTGTAGCAGTTGAACGCATCGTGTTTGGCTGCGTCTAGAACTATTTGGTTGTTGGCGATTGGTTGTATGTAATTTTGAGTAGGCTGGGAAGATTCGATTATAGGGGTTTGTGCAATAACTTGTATAGCGATTAAGATAACCAAGCCAACTGTGAAGCAGAAGGAGGCTTTGCTTAGTGTTGCCATCCAATCTTTGTTTTGCCTTTAACGTATAATCGTTATGGATAAAAAACAGGAAAATGATTGTTGCCTACAACCGTATGAATCTAGAGAAGCTCTTGCAAAGGGTGAAGGTTTGCCGGGGCATTTTAGAAAAAAGCAGTCTTTGAATAGGAATGCTTAACTTTACTGGTTTAGCATATACATTTCCCCACTGGCTAATTCCACCCTTGACGACGGACCCAACAGAGTTGCAAGCTCTTACGCTTGCTTAGCAGTGACGAAGGGTTCACCCAAACAAGGGACACGGTGGGCACGGGCATAAATTCCTGCGCCGAGAGAGCTTTACCAAGCTTAAAGCGACGCTCAGCTATGAGGTAAAGTGTTAGGTTACGTCGGGAGACAATCCGCCCGCGAAAATTAACTCTAAATTCTTAAGTTCAACAATAGCATTAAAGGCTAATAATCAAGAGAAAGCTGGAATAATAGTGGACATCGAAAGAAAAATCGAGCTCATCTGCAGACTGCCAACCGAAGAAGTCGTAACCCAAGAAGACCTACGAGCACTACTAGAAACTGAGGAGCACCCAATCGCCTACAACGGTTTTGAACCCTCAGGACTCGTACATTTAGGCACTGGCGTTATCTGCGCTTACAAAATGAAAGACTTCACAGAAGCAGGCATACGCTTCAAAGTGTTCCTAGCCACATGGCACGCTTACTTGAACAATAAACTCGGCGGAGACCTCGCACTTATCCGCAAAGCAGCCGACCTTTTCCGCCACAGCTGGATCGCACTAGGCGTCCCAGCGGACAAAGTAGAATTCATCTACTCAGACGAGTTATACAATGATTTGGCTTACTGGGCAAAAACAATGGCCATAGCCAAAGAACTCACCATCGCCCGAACCACCCGCACACTTGAGATTGCTGGAAGAAAAGAAGGCGAAGCCCACTACGTCAGCGACTACCTCTACACACCCATGCAGGTCGCGGACATATTCGAAATGAACGTTAAAATGTGCCAACTCGGCATGGACCAGCGCAAAGCAAACATGGTTGCCAGAGAAATCGGCGAAAAAATCGGTTACTGGAAACCCGTCTGCATCCACCATCACCTGCTTCAAGGACTTAGCGAAACCCGCTGTTTGGCCTATTCCTGAAGGTCAAGAACGCGAAGCCATAGCATCAGCTAAAATGTCAAAGAGCAAACCTGACACATGCATCTTCATCTACGACACACCTGAAGAAATCAAGCAGAAACTATCAAAATCGTTCTGCCCCGAAAAAACCGTCAAGTACAATCCTATAATGGACATCTGCAAATACATTGTCTTCCGCGAAAAAGACTGCCTCAAAATCGAGCGTCCAGCTAAATTCGGCGGCAACGTAGAATTCCATAGCTTCCAAGAACTCGAAGCATGCTATGTTGAGGGTAAACTGCATCCGATGGATCTTAAAAGCGGCGTCGCCACCTCGCTTGGGGAGATTTTGGAGCCAGTCCGCCGATACTTCGCTAACAACAAGGAAGCAGCTGATTGCTTGGAGACGGTGCGTCAAGCTAAAATTACAAGGTAAACTCCTTGTCCACGCACCTAAAAGACCGCCTAGAAAAGATTGAGCTAATTATAGCCAAATTGGCTGAGGAGTCAGCGAAGGGCAAACCCATAGTTGTTGAGGGCAAAAAAGACGCCCAAGCCCTTGAAGAACTCGGCATAACTGGCACCGTGGTGACTGTGAAGACAGGCGGTAAATCTTTTTTGGAAGCCACTACAGAAATAGAAAATCTTGGTGCCCGCGAAGTTATTTTGCTGTTGGATTTTGACCGTAGAGGCAGGGAAGGCACGGAACGGTTGCACCGTGATTTGGAGAGAGCAAAAATCAAAGTAAACGTTAGGTTTCGACGTGAGTTAAGGGCTTTGGTGGGTCATGAGGTTCAATGCATCGAGAGTCTGCCAGCTTATCTGGTTACTGCCCAGCAAAAAGTTGCTTGAACGCGGTGAGCAGAATCGTTTTTATAAATCACCAATCTTCCTCTAATGTTGAGGAATTTTTTTATGCTCAAATCCAGTTATTCAGGCTATAAAATCTAGACGAGCTATCCGAAGTTTTGAAGAAAAACCTCATTCCTGAATCAGCAATCCAAACGTTGCTGGAAGCAGCAACTTATGCACCATCCGCCATCAACATTCAACCTTGGAAATTCACTTAATAACCAACAAAGAAGCCATGAAGCAACTCTCAGACACAGCAAAACCCGCGTTGCTCCACATGCTGCCAGATGTCGGCGACGAAGGCTTAATGGGATTAAAAAAGCGGTTATCCGACCCCAACTACAACATCTTCTACAATGCACCCCTGTTAGTTTTTGTAAGCGGCGTCAAATCGCCTTATGCAGTGTATGATTGTTCCATGGCAGCGCAGAATATGATGCTTGCAGCCTATTCGCTGGGCATTGGCAGCTGCTGGATTGGTACGGCGGTTGGAATTGCGAATGACCCAAAAATAAAAGTTGAACTCGGCGTTCCCAACGATCATGAAATCCATGCAGCCATAGTCTTTGGTTACACCAAGAGCTTCCCTGAGGCACCGCCAAAACGCCCTGCAGTAGTGCTTAAGCGGATTGACTAGCGATTTTTATGGATGTTAAAGCAAAAGTCGCTGTAGTTACGGGCGCATCGTCAGGCATCGGGTATGCCACTGCCAAACTCTTATCCAGCAAGGGCGTGAAGCTTGCGTTGGTTGCCCGCTCAAAAGATAAACTTGAGAAACTCGCAAAAGAACTACCCGAAGCGGTAGCATTTCCGACGGATATCTCCAAGCCAGACGAAATTGTTGGGATGGTTAAAGCGGTACTTGGGCACTTTGGGCGAATCGATATTTTAGTTAACAATGCGGGGCAAGGATATGATGCGCCAGTGGAGAAAACAAACTTGTGTGCGTTTCAGTACCTGTTTGATTTGGATGTTGTGGGTCCAGTGGTAGCCTTAAAAGAGGTGGTTCCTGTGATGCGTATGCAGGGCGGCGGCGCAATCGTTAATGTCAGTTCGGGAACGGCGCTTATGCAGCTGCCCGATATGGGAGCGTATTCTGCGTTGAAGGCGGCGTTGGCGCAACTTAGCTTAACCGCAAGAGAAGAGCTAAAAGATGACAACATAGCCGTCACCGTAGTTTACCCCTACATTACCTTGACGGATTTTGAGAAGAACACCATCAAAGACGCAGGCGTTGAAACTCAGGAGGAAACTTTTGAGGGGCAGCAAGCTTATGCAAAAGCGGATTCCGCTGAATTCGTTGCTAAATTGATTGTGGGGGCTGTTGAGAGCGGCGAAGCGGAAGTTTTTGCGCATGACTGGATGAACAAAAACAATTCTTCAAAACCACAGGCTTAATTATCAAACCGACAAAACCACCCAATCCGCAGCAGGCATGCTTTTAGAAACGCTCTCTTTTCTCAAGAGCTTTGAAATTTTGCTGGTTTTAGAAAATTATATTACCCATAGGATGCGCTATTGCAATTAAATGGGTGTCATTAATTGGGTTGTTACAAAGTTACTTCATTAATTTTGTTAATCCTATTTGCCATATTATTGGGCGCTCAATCGGTTAATGCTGGGTATGCTTGGGACAACCAGACTCTAACCAAAAACGGCGCTGGCGTCGGGGAAATCGCCATTGATTCAGCAGGTAATCTTCATGTACTCTATGGCGAATACGAAAACGGCAATTACCGAAGCCCAGTAGATTTAATCTATTCAACATGGACAGGATCTTCTTGGGACCACCAAACCGTTACAAAAGGTGTCTTCCTGCAAGATTTCAAGCTAGACACCAACAACAACCCACACATAATATATCGTTCAAACGCTATGGGTCTTAGATATGCAACTTGGACACCTGGATCAATACTGACTTATACCCAATTAATAGATGATGAGGGAATAGATGGCTCACTTGCACTCGATTCAGCTGGCAACCCTCATGTTGCATACACTACGAATGGTCCATCAGTACCCGCTAATACTAAAATACGCTGTGTGGGACGGGGTCAGCGTGGAATATCCAAACAGTCGATAACACCTCAGAACTAATTTTTGATGTTTATTTGGCATTAGACACACAGGGCTCACCTCAGATACTTTATGGTTATGAATCGGGGAATACGTCAACCGACAATAAAATATGCTACTTTGAACAATTCATCGTGGAACGTTCAAACTGTAGTTACAAACGTGCACGGAAACGAAAATTTGGTGTTAGACTCGAATGGTTTTCCCCACTTTACCTATTTGATGAAAGGAGCAACAAATAGGACCAATGACTATGTTCTTTACTATGCCAGTTGGAACGGCACTGCCTGGGGCAGTCAAGTAATCCCCTCGGATACAAACGGAGATTTTAGTGCTGGTTACTTGGCTTTAGATTCGCATGATAACCCTCATATCAACTATCACCTTCGGGGTTCCGATTCTTCGATAGGCGATTTAGTGTACTCTGAGTGGAATGGCACCGTATGGAGCAGCCAAACAATAGATTCACATACAACTAGCGCCGGCCCAATGGTCGTAGACTCCGACGGTAATCCACATATTATTTATCGGGGTCAACCCGTAAACGTGGGTGATCGCGTTGTTCCGTTGATGTATGCCACTACTTCGGGATTTGCATCAACAATAGGACCCACTCCGACACCACCTGTTGGGGTGCCCTTAATGCTGCTGTGGCTCGTCGTGGGAGTTATTACAGTTTTGATAGTAGCTATTTACGTCTTTTCAAAAAAACAAGAAAAACCGACAGCTTTTCTTAATGCTACTTATTTTGATTTTTCGAGAAAATAAATTTCAAGCCGTAGCCACACAAATCAAAACCAAGAAAATGAGCAGCAGACTCTCCTGTAATGTTGGCTTTTGGCTCTTTATATAAGGGAGGGGGTAGGTGCTCTGAGGTAGGTAGCAGGTTCCAACATAGCTTCAGTTCTGCTTGCAAAAAACTCCGCAACCAACCAGCAACCCAATCCAAACGCAGAACCCAAAACACAACCGCCCCCAAACGCCGCTGGTTGTTGTTGTGTATAGGCGGTTTTTAGCAACAACAACTAAAGAAAAACAAGAACTCAACCAGATTTTGATCGACTGTATAGCAGCCAATTCGACCTTCTTTTCATATAAAGGAAATATGTCTCAGTTGATTTACCCTGCTGCCGTCGGTTCGCCGCTGTCATCTTGCCTTTTAATTCTGCCTCCGATAATCGCTGGAACAAGCGCAAAGGCGTTAATGATGGCAAACGCAAAATAGGTGTTTTTGAGGCTATCAACAAAGAGCGTTCTCCCCGCAGCAGAGATACTCTGGGGATTAACAGCGCCGATAATCTGCGTTATGAGGTCATAGGGTGCAGTCAGCGACATTATAAGTACCGTTAAGTTGAGGCTCACGGTTAAACCAATGTTCAAGAAGAGCGTAAACAGCGCTGAGCCGACACCATGCCGCTCTGTTGGAACCGAACTCATTACTGCCCGCAGGTTAGGCGCAACAAACAAACCTGTGCCCAAACCCAGCATAACCATATAGATGCTTAAAATCGAATAAGGCGTTGTTTGGTCGGTGGTTGAAAACAGGAAAAGCGCTATGGTGCTTAGGATTAAGCCTGTGATTACGAATTGTGATTGCCCATATTTGTCTGCTAATCTGCCGCTTAATGGTCCGATGGCTAAAAAAGCGATTTCGAAGGGCAAAATTCGCAGACCCGCCTCCAAGGGGCTTTCGCCGTTGACCAACTGAAACTGCAAGCTCAGCAACAGCAAAACAGCTGTCCATGTGATGATGTTAAAGAGCAGGGCGAATAAGCCGCCTGAAACTTGGCGGATTCGAAAAACCCTCAGGTAAATCAGTGGATACTTGGCTTTTCGTTCATACGCCAAAAAAACAACTATGAATACAACTGAAGCCGCTAAAAGAACATATGCATAGGTTAATCCGCTTGAGCCATAAGCAGCGAAGGTTAAGCCAACCATGAGGCAAAACAGGAAAGCAGTGAACAGCACGAATCCTATCCAGTCGATTTGCCGATTCTTATCCAGCAATGCAGTCTCTTTTAGTGTGTGCCTTGCCCAAAGCGTGCCGAAGATGCCGATGGGTATATTGATGTAGAACAATGCCCGCCAATCCAGAAAAGACAGGATCAAACCGCTAAGGGTTAAACCCAGGAGTGCGCCAGCGCGGAATGCAATTTGGTTTATACCCAAAAACAAGCCGAGTTGCCGCCTTGGCGCTGAATCAGTTAAAATTGCGATGCTGTTAGTGAATACTAACGCTGCCCCAATACCCTGTACACCCCTAAAAAAGATAACCTCCGTCGGGTTGGTGCCAATGCTAGTTAAAGCGGAGCCGATGGTGAATATGGCAAAGCCGTACATGTATATTTTAACTCTGCCAAAAATATCCCCCAACCTACCAATCAGCGATAACATCAAAGTGTTGGTTAATGTGTAAGCCTGTGTTATCCAAATGGCCTGTTCAATATCGGCGCCCAGCTGCGCGGAAACCTGTGGCAACCCGATTATGACTATTCGTGTGTCTATGCCAACCATTAAAACGCCGATGGTAGTAACGGTTAAAGCTAACCATTTGTACTCCAAAAAATCAACTCAGGGATAGAAGAGGGAAAAATCCGCTAAATAGAGAAGCTATTTGGAGTTATTAACTGTTAATTTCAACCGCTTACTTAGAGGTAAGCTTCGGTTACATACCGCCGCATCATTCTGTGGCTGTTAAAGTAGTAAGCGACTTTACCTATGGAGTTCTTCATTAGCCAAATCCATTCGTCACGGCGGTCATAGAAAGCTGGCGTTATAACGTATTCAAGTTTATTGTATAGGTCTTCGAGTTCTTTTCTAAAACAGGCAGCATCGTCGAGAATTTCGTCTGGGTGAGGTCCGATTGCCCAACCAGTTAAGTTTTCTATCCAACCTTCAATCCACCAGCCATCCAATACACTGAAGTTCATGACGCCATTATGCGCTGCCTTCATTCCGCTAGTGCCTGAAGCCTCCATGGGACGCAGAGGTGTATTGAGCCAGACATCAACTCCACCAACCATCTTAGCAGCGATATCCATGTCATAGTTTTCTAGATAAACGATTTCGATGTCGCCTTTTAGTTGCTGGGCATAGCTGTAGATTTGTTCGATGAGTTTTTTGCCGCCTTCATCTCGTGGATGCGCTTTGCCCGCATATATTGCCTGCATTTTTGTTTTGCGGCTAATCGAACGCAATCTGTCAAGATTGGAGAATAGTAAAGTTGCCCGTTTGTATTCGGTTGAGCGTCGTGCGAAGCCTAAGGTGAATACTTCGGGGTCGAGGTTGGCGTTTCTGGCTTTGTTGGCATAGTCGATTAGGGTTTGTTTTTGTTGTTGATGAGCTTGCCAGATTTCGCCGTCAGGAACCAAATCAACCTTTGCAAGAAGTTCTGGTTCTATTGCCCAGCCCGGCAGGTACTTATCGAAAAGTTTACGGAACCTCTCACCAGTCCAAGTGTAAGAGTGGACACCATTGGTTACTGCGTGAATTTCGTATCCAGCGAACATTTTTTTGGAGATTTCTTGGTGCCGTTTAGCTACGCCGTTGACGTAGTTGCTTAGGTTAAGTGCTAGGCAGGTCATGTTTAGTTGTTCTTCGCCGCCATAATCCTTGAGTACACTTAAATCGACGGTTTCCAGCACTTCACGGATTAAGTCATAGCTGAATTTGTCATGCCCAGCCTCAACTGGGGTATGAGTGGTGAAGACGCAGAGTTCTTTGACTTTTTCTTCATCCATGGCGTATTTGCGCATGAGTTCAACTGCTAAAAAGCTCGAGTGACCCTCATTCATGTGATACTTTCTAACGCTAAACCCGAGGGCGTCGAGCATGCGTACGCCGCCAAAACCCAATATGGCTTCCTGTTTTAGGCGGTAGCGTTCATCGCCGCCGTAGAGGTAAAACGAGATTTCACGGTCCTGAGGGGCATTAGTATCGAAGTCTGTGTCTAAGAATATTACTGGGACGACTCCGCCGGCGATGCTTTGGTACTTGTAGAGCCAAGCTTTGACTTTTACTGTTCGTCCTTCAATCTGCACGTTTACTTCGTTGGGCAAAAGGGTCATCTGTTTTTCTGGTGCCCACTCATTCGGTAATTCGGTCTGTCTACCGTTTGCATCGAGTTTTTGCCTAAAATAATTACGTTTGCTGATTAATGTGACTGCGACTAGGGGAATTGTTAAGTCTGCGCTGGATCGGATGGCGTCGCCTGCTAAGGTACCTAAACCGCCGGCGTAGGTTGGAATTGAATTGGTTAAACCTACTTCCATCGAGAAATAGGCAATCTTGTGTCCTTTAAGTACGCCCTGTAGTTCATCCATCCAATGTTCCCCTCCTTGACTGCTCTTTAAGCGCAACGCATAGCTTTTGACTAAGCGTAAGTCAACTGTTGCAGTGGCAGGCGCTTAATATCTACCTTTCCATGAACCCTGAGTGGATTGCGCTCGATAAAAATAAAGAAAAAAGATAGCAAAAAAGCGCTAACTTAGGTAGATGGGGCGGGTCGAGTGCCCAAAGTCAACTCTACATGTATTGGCGAATTGTTTCTAACCACCATTAAGCTTAAGGTGTCGCCTGGTTGGGTGTGTTCTTCGAGGTAGCTTGCTAAGTCATCGTTGTTGCGGATAGTTTGATTGTCCATTGAAATTATTATATCGTCTACGGTTAGTTTGCCGTCGCTTGGTCCACCGCGAGTTATGGTGGCGATTTTCCAGCCATAGGTATAGTCGGGGGTGCCGCTTTCTTGGGCTAAACTGTAACTCATGTCTGTTCCTGTTACGCCCAAGTATGAGTGCCCCTTGTAGGTGCCTGAACTGATCAGTGAAGAGATTTCACGTAAGATGGCGTTGGATGGAATGGCGAATCCTAAGCCCTGTGATTCGCTAACAATTGCGGTTGTTATGCCCACTACGTTGCCCATGGAGTTTAGGAGTAATCCTCCTGAGTTGCCGGGGTTGATGGGTGTGCTTGTTTGGATTACATTGGCGATGGAGTATCCGCCTGCAGTGTCTTCGGTTATGCTTCTTCCTACTGCGCTGACGACGCCGGTTGTCATGGAGCCGACGAGTCCATAGGGGTTTCCGATTGCGATTACGGGTTCACCCACGGTTAATGATGATGAGCTAACGATTGTTACCGGTTTTAATTCGTGGTTACCGCTTACTGAGAGAACGGCTAAATCTGAGTAGGGGTCAGTGCCCAAGATGGTGGCTGCATAGCCTTTGCCATCGGAGAAAGTGACACTTAGCGAGGTTGTGCCTTCGACTACGTGATAATTCGTTAATACAACATATCGGTTTGCGAAGTTATAGATGAAACCTGAACCCTGTACCCCACCGTTGCTTGTTACGCCCTGGATGAGCACGACTGAATCTCTCACGTTATCATATAACTCTGCAATTGAAGTGCCATTCTGCAAAATAGTGATGTTCTGGTAGGTAGCATTCTGGAAGCCCTGGAGGCTATCCACTTGATTCTGTAGCTGTTGAACTTGCGTGTTAAGACTGTATACCTGTCGATAATTCATGTAGAATATGAGCAATCCGCCAACCAGCAATCCCGCCACAAACAATAGGATAAGAATGCTAGCTTGAGCTTTGGTAGCACGTTCAGACGTTAACATAGAGTCATGCCTTAAAACAGGATAAAGGAGATAGGAAATAAAAGTTCCTATGCTCGGCGGTCGATGATATCTAACGCTTCAGGACCAGTTCCGATTAAAGTGATGGGTATGCCTGTGCGTTTTTCTACTTCTTTTATGAATTCTTTAGCTTCTTTTGGCATGTCAGCGAATTTGCGTGAGCCCTTGCATGCTGGGAAGATTACGTCGAGTTTTGTCATTGCACCTTGTGTGGCACCGTTGATTTTAGCGGTTTTTTTAGCTAAGTCGAAATCGAATGGTGCTGAGCGGCGGTCGCGTCCTGTGCCTGCGGCAACTTCGAACCAACCGCGTTTCTGGGCTTCTTCTTTGGTGATTTCGCCGGGTAATGGTCCTGCGCCGACGCGGGTGATGAATGATTTGTAGACAACTATGACGTCGTCGACTCTGGTGGGTCCTACGCCTGCTTCGGAGGCTATGGCGGATGCGCCGGTGTCTCTGCCGGTGACATATGGGTAGCCACCACTCAGGAATAGTGATAACATGAAGCCCTGTGTGCCCTCCAAGATTACGCTTTTGCCTTCGTCTAAGCCGTCGTTGACCTCTTGGATTCCATCGCAGAGGAACTGTTTGAGTTCGGGCATGTCTTTTGCGAGTTTGGCGGTGCGTCTTACGCGGTCCTCAATGGCTGGACCGACGCCCCATCCGGTGGTGCCTATGCCTTTGTTGAATGCAGAGGCTTTGTCTTGGTCGCTGTGTTTCTGCTCGATAATTGAGGCGTTCTGATCGATACCCATGCGTTTGGCGTCAACTTGTGTTAGTTCCATTTCTTTTTGGAATTGTCCAATGTGGACGTTGGCGCCGGCTGAGATGAGTAGTCGTGTCTTTGGGTTGAGGAATGCTGCTGGCACCATGTGGAGGGCATATTTTTTGCCTTCATACCAAACGGTGTGGGCTGCATTCACTGAGCCTGTTCTGACACAAAAATCAAGGTTATCTTTGAGTGCTAAATATGAGATTATTTTTCCTTTGCCTTCGTCTCCCCAGAAGGCGCCGACGATTACTGAACATGGCATGACTATTACCCTCTACAAGTCAGCTTAGGGCTTATTTAAAGTTGTAGATACAGAATTTTTACTCTTTTGATTGGTGTCTTGGCTTATCAGCTGTGCTAAGCGGTAGGTGATGTAGGCTGAGAAGCTTCGGATGCCATGTGTTATGGTATATTCTTCTTTCACTTTGAGCCATTCGTGGAAGAAGTAATCATAAACTTCAGTCTTTACAGTGATTGTTTTGTAGCCTTTTTTCGGCGTTCGGTTCCCCTCTAAAGATAGTAACCGCGTGCTCGTTTATTTAAGGTTTAAAAACTTTTCACACTATTTGCGGTCGCCGTTTTTTACCGTTAATTTTATATCCACAATAGTACCGTACTGTACGGAGCGAGATAGCCCCCGAGGAGAAGCGTGCTTGCCCAGAAAAGGATACAAATGCTTAACCGTAACTGAGAGCGTGCATCAGGAAATGAAATTAAGAGCCAAAGAAAAAGGATGCACAATCAAAGAATACATAGAATACTTAGTGGCAACTGATAAACGCACAAAGGAAGGACCCTAACTTTGCCTGTTAGGATAATCCAGAGCAACAGCCGCGTAGCCGAAGTCCAAGTTATCTGTGACAGCTGCGGCAAACTAATTCAAACAAGCCTAATCCCCAAGCAAGAAGCCGAAGCAAACAGGGACAAAGTTATTTGCTGCCAATGCAAACAAGCAAAACAACCAAAAAATAACCTAAAACTAACCCTTCAACTTTCCAGAGCGACGCGCAAGCGCCTCAGCATCAATCACTTCTAAAAGATGCACTACACGTTTGCCCTTAAGATGTTTTTCCTGCTCAGTAATGGTATTTCTTGACTCGCAGATAGTATCTAAAACGATCCCTTTCTCTTCATCAACGATAACGGGGTAAACTCTGCAACCCGACGGCCGATTTTCATATTCGCTGCATTGGCGCTTGGTAAGGTCATAGAACACGCAGTAACCCTCACGATTCTTAAGCGTGGCATATCCATGTGTATCATAGCGTACAAACTGGTTTTGGCTATACCCTCTATCTTCTAAGCGTTTGATGTCTTTTTTTGAGAGCAGCATCTCTGTTTCGGTACAGCATACGCCACAGTTTGAGCAATCCATAAACGGAGAATTATATTGGCTCTATTTCTGCATTTACTCGGTCTTTTATTATTAAACTGGATTTTTACAGGATATTGGCGTTTAACATTTCAGCGTATGCGATGCTTCTAAGCGGTATGCGGGTGGCTCTGCGTCCTAGGCTGTACTCGATTTGGTTGTTGTTTTTTCCGGCACATTTGCGTAGTTTTGTCAGTTGCACGTTTACTATTACTGCACCGTCTTTTAGGTGAAGGTTGACGTTTCTTCCGATGTAGGATTTTGCGCTGTTGGCGCTGAAGCTCTCCATTTCACCATTCCGCCTCTTGATCAGCGATTTTGCTCCAGCACTGCTGGCAAATGGGCAAGTTTTCACCTTTTATTTGGATATAGAGTTTGATGTCCTCACTAGCGCAGGCATCTTTCCATGGGTTCTTACAATGTTCCATGTTTGATCATCAAAGTAGCGGTGTAGCGTTTTTTGCTTTTAAGCGGCATGCAGAAGCGACTCCGAGACGGAGGGGAGGGGTGAGTGAAAGTAAAGCTTAAAATGGTAAACTTTCACTTGTTTGATTATGGCATCTTTGGATTTTTTTACGCTTATAGGCCTGACAAGTTTAATAGTGCAGCTGGCAGTGCTGGTTCTGCTTTTTTACGGTTATTATTTAAAAAGTAAACTAAAATTCATGCGACACGGCATCGTCATGGTTGTAGCAACAATACTGCATTTCGCGTTAATCTTCGCTATTATGGTTCCATCCTTGGTTATTGCACTGCTTCCAAATATTCTCGCGCCATTCACTTTGCTTTCAGCGGTAATTTTAATCCATGCAATCACTGGAAGCATAGCGGTGGCGTTAGCAGCCCTGCTTGCTGGGCTTTGGCGGTTTAGAAAAAACTTTGCAGGCTGCATTGGCCGAAAAAATTGGATGCTGCCTACACTTGGCATTTGGGTTTTCTCTTTGATCTTAGGAATCGTTCTCTTCGCAATCTTCTATGGACCAGCGCTGCTTTAGTTAGAAATCAATTATTTCCGGTACAATAGTTTCTTTTGTGATTTTAAGCATACCCACAGATGGCTTGCTCAGGGGTGAAGAGGGTACAGTGGCGCTGCCAGGGTTGATGTAGAGGGTTTTACCTTCCCACTTAATGTTCGCTACATGCGTATGGCCATAAACGAAGACGTTGAATCCCTGTTCCTTAACAAGTTCACGCATCTTGTTGAAGCCAAAATTGATGTCTGGGTCATGCATGACACCGATTTTCCAATCAAACACCTTCAAGGAGTTTAGCCTTGGAAGCGCTCCTACGATATCCATGCCATCCATGTTGCCGTGCACTGCCAGTACTGGAGCGATCGTTTCTAGTTCGTCAACAACTGCCAACTCCACTAAGTCGCCTGCATGGATGATGTAATCTACGTTTTGGAAAATTTCTAGCACTCTGTGTGGTAGACAATGGGCTCTTTTGGGGACATGCGTATCGGAGATTAAACCGACTGTTTTGGATGGGTTTAGGTTGGGTGCTTCTTTGCCTACTAATGCGGTTCCGCTAAACATTCTATGTATCGCTCCAGCAGGCGTTTGCCTGATAGAGTAATAGAGATGTATGGTTGATAATAAAAAATGAATGGTCCAAAGCTGGACAAAGCTTTGGTTCTAAGTCATGAATCTTTTAACGGCTTCATAGAAGACGCTTGTGCCCCAAACGAGATTCTCGATTGTTATGCGTTCATCGATGCCGTGCATGCGTTTTTCCAGTAAATCGTTGGGTTCATCTGGGCGCATTGGGTGGAAACCGTAGCATATGCTGCCTGTTTCTCTGAAGAAGCGTGAATCGGTGCCGCCTGTTGTCATCGCTGGAGTTACGCCGCAGTTAGGCTCTACTTCGCGTAGAACGTCCGTGATGGCACTGTAGAGGGGTGTTTTGGTTGTGGATTCGTTGCCGTCGTGTATCTGTATTATTTCGAAGCTTAACTTGTCATAGCCCACATCTTTAAGCAAACCTTTGATGGTTTCAAGTGTGTCGTTTACGCTTTGGCCGGGCAGTACTCGGCAATCGAAGGTTGCTTCGCATTCGGAGGGTATTATGTTTTCTTTGATTCCGCCGCGGATAATGGTTGGTGTTATGGTGGTTTTTGTTCTGGGTCTGATTTCTTCTGCGAGGGCTTTGTCTTTCTTTGCTAATTCGTCGAGTATTTCGTTCGCTTTATTTGGAGTTGTTCAGCAAGTTTGTGAAGTCTGCTTTGAGGTCTGGGTTTATTCTGGCGATTTCTGATAAGAATTCCTTTAGGGTCGGCACATACACCGTTGCTGGTTTATAACTGTCAAGTTTGGCTATGACTTTGTTTATTCGCAGAATTGCGTTGTCAGCGGTGTTCGGTGTTGAGCCGTGTCCAGGGGTGCCTTTGGCTTTTATTTTGAACCAGAGGATACCTTTTTCTGCGGTTTGCACTGGGTAAACGTTGCCGTTTTTTTGTGGAATGGCTAATCCGCCGCCTTCGTTTAGTACATATGGGCACCAAACTTTGTCTTTGTGCTTTCGCAGTATGTATCCTGCGCCTTCTTCGCCACCTTTCTCTTCATCAGCGGTTGCAGCCAAGACTATGTCGCCTTTTAGGGGGATGTTGTTTTGTTTCAGGAGTTTTAGGGTGAATAATTCTACGGCGAGCATACCTTTCATGTCGTATGCGCCTCGTCCGTAGACGTAGCCGTCTTTAACTGTGCCCGCAAATGGGTCAACTGACCACTCCGCCGGATTTGCAGCAACAACGTCTAAGTGGGAGAGCAAGAGCAGGTTTGGTTTTTCTCCTGAACCCTTTAGCCGTGTTATAACGCTGCCTCTGCCCGGTGCGGACTCCAAGACCTCACATGTGAAGCCGTCTCTGGCTAGATACTGCGCTATGAAGCTTGCTGCATCGGTTTCATTTCCAGGTGGATTAGTGGTGTTAATCCGAATTAGATTTGAAAGGAAAGTAGTGATTTCTGATTCAATATTATTCAAAATTTGAATAGTCGTTATTTTTTGCCCTCCGCAATCCTTAAAGGTTTTTTTTAACTTAAGAGTATCTGTTACTTCTACCCGATATAATAGGGTGGAAATTTTGATTATTAAACATGTAAGTTTATATAGTATGGCAAAAAATGCTATTGAATAAAAAAATATTCATGAGTTGAATGCTATGAAAGAGCTAAAACCAATTGACTACAAGATTCTGTTCGAGCTCATGAAGGACTCTCACAGAAGCGATCGACAACTAGCCAAAGCCTTAGGTGTCTCTCAGCCTACCGTAACTCGAAGACGTGCCATGCTTGAAGAAAACTTTATCGAAGGATACACTGTTATTCCCAAATTCGGCCAAATCGGGTTTGAGATTGCAGCCATAACCTTTGTTAAAAGTAAACTAAAGTGTGAAACAGGCGACGAGAAGACTCAGGCATTACAGAAGATGAAAGAATGGTACATGAAGCAAACCAACGTTATCCTCGTCATGGACGGCAGAGGTATGGGTTGGGATGCAGTTTGCATTTCACTGCACGAGAACTTTACAAGCTTTGCAGACTTTATCAGAGCACACGATTCAGAGCTATCTGACTGGGTTGTTGAAAGCCAAACCTTCAATGCTGACCTTAAAGGCGGAATAGTCATCAAACCGTTCCACCTCAAGTATCTGGCTTCGTCGAAGCCACAGTAATCTTGTTTTTTGTTTTCCCAAAATTTTAATTTTCTTTTTTTGTTTTATCTTCTATTTAAGCGCTCAGCAGGTTTGCTATAGATTAGTTAGCGTGTAATCACGGGTGCTCAAAGAGGGTTTATTTTTGCTGAACTTTTTTCAGTAAACGCTTCTTTGGCAGTTTAGGCTTCTTTACTCTGGTTGCATCAGCAGTCAAAATACTCAACCCATACTCTATTCGGATAGAAAGTACATATAAGATAAACTATATCTCCAAGTTTTAAAGGCAAAAAAATGGTTTGGTTTGGCTTAAAAACGCCAAGGGCACCACCCCTCAATAGATGCTGCAATGAGCATCCATTAGGGTCCAAACATGCTTCTTTGGATTTATTTTTTCCAGTTGCTACCGGAAGACCATTTGTAGAAGCTTGTGGGGGTAACCTTGATTATTGGAAGGTCGCCTTCTTTCCAGCCGCCGTCCTCAGTTTGGTATTCGGGGAACTTTTCTTTGAGGAGTTCATGGGCATAGCGGTATTCTTCGCCGTTCCACATGAGTTCTGCTTCGCCTTGGACGCGGATGCCTTTAATGTTGGACCAGTTGGCTCTGTCATAGTCATCGATAACCAGTGAAACCTGCGGGTTTGCTTCGATGTGTTCCAGTTTGGGGGTGTCTGGGTCGGATGCAATGTAGAAGTATACACCGTCGAAGACTGGCCAAACAGGCCGTACGACTGGTTCGCAGTCTTCGGTTGCTGTTGCTAATCTGCCAACTGGTAATTCGGATATGAATGCTTTATCGGATTTTGATAGTTTTATTCCCATTCGACCACAACACGGGGTTAATTGAACCTGACTGAATAGTTTACGGGTCTTCCTTTTAAAACTTAATGTTTCAAATCTCGCTATCCAGTGATATTCCAGTAATGAATATGTGGGTACTTGCCTTCTACGAGGTACAATGGATCGTCGTAAACTATGTCAAGTTTGCCCGCTTTACTTTCTAAGGTATTTTGAATGGCGCTCCAGATCTGAGATGAATTGTTGTCAGGTTGCCATATGCCCCATATGGTATCGTTTATGTGTCGCATGCCCCAACCGTAATTGGTGGGGAGAACCAGCGCATCTTGTATTGTTATGTTGTTGGTTGTGGTGGGGTTTTTAACTACTTCAGTCCAGAACCGCTCGATAGCCGTGTAATGTTCATCTTGCAAGAGTCCTGTGCCGTTGCTGTTGGGTGCATAATTGAATACTACCGCATAGTCCGCGCCGCTTTCATAACTAAGTTTAAGGTTCTCGTACATTTCGTCGCCGCTAAGGAGCGATGGGGTTGTGCTGTTTGGCCAAGTTAGCATCGTACCCCAGGTCTTGTTTTGCATATTTGCTGCTCCGCGGACTATCGCTATTTCCTGTTCGGGGTTGCCTGTTGGGCCTAACTCTGCGAACACTGTATCGTAGCCGCCCTTATAGTCAAACCAGTAGAGGCCATAGTCAGAAGTGAAAACCATAACAGAGGATTGGTTATGTACCCAACTAACGGTGTCCTGTAGATTATTGACATATGCTACTGCAGCGTCGTCATAGGTTTGTAGGGGTCGGGAATCCCAGAGTTGCTGGTAGGGTGCGAACCTAGTGATGTTTCCTTGGTCGGTTACGGCTTGGCCGTTTTTGTCTTGTACGGTTCCATCCTGCTGAAATATTAGCGAATTCATTTGGAAACTGGTTTCCGTTCCATTTTCGGTATAAATGTAAGTTGAGTTGTTTGTTTGATATGCGATTGTTCCGTTGATAAAATAGATAGTAGTTGTAGAGTTATCCGTATAATTTGTTTCTGTTTGCAAGCGATTATAAGTGCTAACGGTTATAGTTCCTGACTTGCTAAAACTGGTTTCTGATCCATAAGTATCGGTATTTGAGTCAATTCTTTTTACTCCGCCACCTTCATACTTAGTAATATTACCCATTTCTACTTGCGCCTCAAGCATTTTACCGCCTGGTTCGTCATTGTAATACACTCCTAAGAAGTGGCTGCCCCAACGCGACTGCAAGTCCGTAAGCAAGACCGAAAGATTTGCTTTTTGAATTTGATAAGAACTAGAGTAGACGATGATATCTAACCCCGAGTTAACTGCATAATCGCAAATTGTCTCTAATTCATCGAGGTTTGATTGTAAATAGTTTGACTGTACCAAAAACAGATTAGTATAAATTTTTACTCTATCGATTAATTGACATGCGCCGTCAACGGATTCTCCACAGTAAGTGACTCCAAGGTAGAAGGGTTTCTTAGCGGCAACACCATCCGAACGAGACGACAAACCATAGCCTACTATGGCAGCAAAAGCTGAAACCGCAACAAAAACGATTAGAATCGCTGCCAAAGCGTAAAGGTTACTTTTCTTCATCCATATCCCGCAAGTCCTGACGTCTGCTATAGATAAAGGGCTTGAGGTACAATCACTTACCAGATAGCTCTTGGGAAAAGGTTACTTCTGGCATTCGGGGCATAGGTAGATTTGTCCGCCGCCAAAACTTAGTTTCGCCACTTCTGAGCCGCATGTGGTGCAGATTTGGCCCTTCATGTTCGGCCCCATAGCTGGAGTGTAGCTGCCCTGTTTGCCGTATAAGTCGACAAACTGGTTCTTGCCCCCAGAATTAATTCTTTGCTTAACAATGTATTGTATGGCTTCAAAGAGTGCCTGCTGCTCAGCGGCGTTCAACTCTGAGGCTTTGCGTTTGGGATGCAGGTGCGCTCTGTAGATTATGTCTTGGAAAGCAGCGTTGCCAAGCCCCACTACAACGGCGTCTTTGCCAACCAGAACGGTTTTCAGGTTGACGTTTCTGCCAGCGATTTCCTTTGAGAACCGCTCAAAAGTGAAACCTCCTCAACTGGAGAAGCGGTTGCGGAGAAGTCTCGGCGGTATATATAGCTGTGCGGTAGTTCTTCATCTGTTAATGCCTGTATAATCCCCATACCCGTCAATGTAACGGTCAAGGCGGATTCATCGGTGAAACCAAGTTTTAGGTGATACTTTGGGGATACAGCGCTGCCTTGGGGGTGGTAACGGATTACTCCGCCGTATTCAGGCGCAAGCAACAGATTCACTTCGCCGTCAAGTTTGATGCGTATGGTGTTGCCTCGGGAAACCACAGCTTCAATGATGTGCTTGCATAATCTTTCAAAGTCACTGAGGTACATGTTGATGAAGCCTAACTTTTGGTAGTTGCCGAGGTTCTGAAGGTTACATGTAGCAACCTGTTTTCCAGCGAGTTCTGTATTCATCTGTTTTGAGAGTATGTATGCTTCGGGCAACTCAACACTCAAATCAAACACCATTATGCAGATGCGTTTAGGGTGTATCTTAGGTTTGTGTTTGATTCGGTTTGGAGGTTACATAAACCGTGACTGCGACGGCAATAAAAACGAGCAATCCAACGGGCAAAAACACTCCAAAGAGTACGTCGCCGATTTGGCTGCCAAATACTATCATGTAAACAGCGGAGATAACTGCGACTGCTAACCAGCAAGATGCTACGGTTATTGATTTGTAATCCAAAAAAGTTCCTCTCTTCAATATTTCAAGGCAAGTTAGCCTATTTATAGGTTAACCAAGCGTATAATCCGCAACTCTAATATGGTGCAGCCAAATCCTTGAATACTCATGATTCGACTCGTCCAATTGGGCAACAACAGCGAAAACTTCATCCAGCCCCAAGAGCTACAAACATGGCCCCTGCAAAATGTTTGGCTGGAACTCGTTGACCCAACAGAAGACGAATTACAAGCCGTCTCAAACGCCACACAGTTACCAATTAGCTTTCTGCGTTTACCCCGCGAAAACATCGTTGATTTACGCTTAGAAATGGGCTTCGGAATAATCTATTTCGTTATAATGCAGGATGTAATTTCGACCAAAAAAGCGTTCCCCGTAGTCATGGCGTTCTCAAAAGACTTCTTAGTAACAGTAGCCCCAAAAGAAGTCCAGCACATAATCAATATCGCTAAGGAACGAATGAGCAAAACCAAGATTGATCCACCCTCACAAGTAACCTACTATATTATCGATGAAATAATAGCTAGCCACTATGTTCACTTAGAAAAACTTGAGGACCTCACCTCTGAAATTGAAGAGGAAGTGGTTGAAAAAAGCAGCCCTGAGACGCTAAGGAAAATCTTTACCTTAAAATCAAACATGATTAGCTTTAACAAGTTCCTATGGTATGAGCGCGGCATAGTTTTTAACCTGCACAAATGCGAAGACAATTGCATGGCAGCAAAAGCCCGCGCGTTATTCGACACAACCCATGAAGATTTAACACGCCAAATAGATATCGTAGATACTTACCGCGAAATTCTCTCAGACGCCATAAACGTGCACTTATCTGCAACATCGAATAAAATCAATTTCTCAATCAACAGCTTAACCATCGTCATATTCTACCTAACCATCGTAACCACAGTCACTTCTTTCCCCAACACCATCGCAACCTTCTTTGGCATTTCCCAATTCGGCGGCACCAACATCTATGTAGTCGCTGCTGCACTTGCGGCTTCGATTATTCTGCCGTTTGTTTGGTTATGGCGCAAGAAATGGCTCAACACTAAAACTGCCCTGAGGCAAAATGCTTGAGTAATAAACCTAAACTTCCAACTTTTGGGGGCAGAAGTTTAGGCATCGCCATCCTAACTGGTTTACAGGTACTCATCGGCGCCATCCACCTCTTTTCTGGTTTGTTGCTTTTGGTGTTCGAAAACTTTTCTGCCCTTCCAGCCACCGCAGCCTATGACTTCTACACTATAGCGTTCGGTGCGTTAACGCTAGTCTTTGCCATCTTCATTTGGCGGGGCAAAAAAGCGGGGTGGATAGGCACAATCTTGGTTTCCATATTTGTTATTGCTGCCGATTCCTTAACGGTTCTGGATTTGCCAAGCGTTCCAGGAATACCAAAGTTCCCAGCAGCCACCGAAATAGCCTACAGCATAATCGTCATCGTTTACTTGCTTCAACCCCATGTCAGAAAGAAATTCTTAGGCTAAGGCACCTGTTACTAACTGTCTACAGTCACAATCGTTTATACCACAAGCCTACTTGAGCATCTTAGGAGATGCTTTTTTGGATAAAGTAATTCATTTCGAAATACCAGTAGACAATCTACAAGAGAGCCCAAAAATTTTATCAACAAGGATTCGGCTGGATCATTACCCCTGTCCCACAGCTTGAATATACTCTGTTGAGCACTGTTGAGCTTGACGAAGATGGCATGCCCAAAGAACACGGCGCCATAAACGGCGGCATGATGCAACGCAGTGAAGAAATTAAATGCCCCGTATTAACGATTAGTGTAGAAGACATTGATGAAGCTTTGAAGAAGATTGAAAGTTTAGGCGGCAAAATAGTGCAGGGGAAAATGGAAGTCCCAAACATGGGAATAACCGCGTACTTCAAAGATTCTGAAGGCAACGTTCTGGGGCTTTGGCAAACAATCCCAACACAATAAAGGCAGCTTATGGATTTCGAAGGGTTGCATTGTTGGGTAAACCTCGGCTTTCCCAGTAACCCAGATAGTTGGGGTTGTCGGTTAACTCGATTTTTGTTATCCACTTGATCCATTTGTAGCCGTATTGGCTCTCTGCCACTAACTCGAAGGGGTAACCCCGGTCAACTGGCATGACTAACCCATTCATTTTGTAAGCGATTATAATGCTACTGTTTGAGATGTAACTAAGGGGCAACGCGGTTGAGTAGCCATCAGATGCATAAAAAATCACGCCAACAGCGCTGGAGTTTACCCCCGCTTCTTTGATTAAATCAGTTACGAGGAAGCCTTCCCAGAGGATTTTTGCGCTCCAGCCCTCAACGCAATAGAGGGTTACGACTTTTTGGTATTTCTGGAAGCCATTCACAATTTCATCATAAGTATACTCTACGGTTTTGTTTACGAGCCCCGTTATTTGCAGGCGATAGTTAGAGTTGTTTAGGTACTGGGTGCCTTTGATGGCGTTTTCTTGGACATCAGCGATAGAGGAAAGGTTACCTCCTTGGTAATTGCGAACTTCCCCTGGGTAGAGCGTTTTGGGCGGTGGATTTACAAATAGGAGAACTACGAAAATTAGCACAACAAGCATTATGGCAAGGAAAACTGCGGTGATCTTTACAGCCCGCTTCATTTTTTCCATTAAAAATCAACCTAAATAAAAAGCTAAGAGCAATTTTTAAACATACCCAAAATGCGACTAATCTGCTGAAAATAACTATTCGATCAAAATTTCTGGTGGCAGAGCTTGTGGCTGTTTGCACAACCAGCCAGCAACCCAAACCAAACGCAAAACGCCACGTTCTTCACAAGCCTGTTGGTTGTTGTGTATAGGCGGTTTTCGGCAAGAACAACTATAGAAAAACAAGCAACAAACCAATTCTATCGACTACATGTGGGGGGTATGTTGGCAGAGCAATAAGCATCTGCTGGTACACGGAATCGCAGGGGTCTCGGTGCAGTTGTCTATGAACCCCTCAAATTAGCCTGCAACCGCATAAACCCCGCAGCCGCCAAATGACAAATGCCGCCCTTAAGCTGGCTCATTCATACAGTTGTTGAGCCTATAAATAAGGGAGGGGGTAGGTGCTCTGAGGTAGGTAGGTCCACCCACACAGACGCAGATATCAAAATACAGCCGCCAGTCAAACCCACTTGTTGATGGTGAAATAAGAGGGGTCCACAGCAACAACCAATAATAAAAAAAGCAACCGACCCAAACAAGTTTGTGGTTATGCATTTAAGCATCCAGAGCATTAACCAAACTATCAACAGTGAACACACAATGCCATACGATAAAGAAGAACTCGAAAAATTCCATTTATCAGGCAAAATCCTGCGTGAAACACGCGAGGAAATGCGCAGCTACGTTAAAGAAAACATGCAGATAATCGATGTTTGCGAGAAAGCTGAGGGACTCATCCGAGCAAAAGGCGGCAAACCCGCGTTTCCCGTTAACGTGAGCATCGATGAAGTCACCGCACACTACACCGCGGTTCCGGGCGACAAATCCACTATTCCAGCTGGTTCAACCGTTAAAGTTGACATCGGCGTACAAGTTGACGGATACGTCACCGACACAGCATTCACTGCACCGTTTAATCCAGAAGGAAAAGCCATGACGGCCACAGCTGAATTAGCGCTTAAAACAGTCATCGACAATATCCATGGCGACATGCAAGTAGGCGACATCGGCGCATTGGTAGAAAAAACCATAAAAAACCGCGGATTCAAACCGATTAGCAACCTCACCGGACACAGCGTCGGCAGATACCTCATCCACGCCGGAACCTCGATCCCCAGCGTTTCAGGATTCAACCCACACAAAGTGGAAACCGGCGGAGTCTACGCAGTCGAACCCTTCGTTACATTGCCAAACGCAATTGGCATGGTTGATGACACCACACAATGCACCATCTACCGCCTCCTAAAAGCTAAGTCATTAAAGACCGATTCAGCCAAAAAACTTGCCAAATACATCGAAACCAACTTCCGCACATTACCATTCGCGGAACGATGGACAATCGGCGTCTTACCAATAGAACAACATAGTGCAGCTTTTAAGGAACTGCTAAAAACAAAATCGATAATGGCTTACCCAGTTTTTGTTGAAGTAAGCAAAAAACCCGTAGCTCAAGTCGAGCATACGTTACTAATAAAAGAAAATGGTTGTGAAGTTTTAACCTAGCCTAAACGGCATAGGTTTTTTCTTTTTCTTTAACTTCTTTGTAGATGGCTGTTACCATCTGTTTGCCGCCGCATTTACCGCATGCAACATCGACATCTTTGAATACATAGTCGCCGCGTTGGAATTCCCGTATTGTTTTGTTTGCGCATCCTTTGTTTTGGCATTCGATGGTGGTCATTACTTTGGGTATGTCAAGTTTCACTTCTGTTGCTTGCCTCCTTGATTGGTAGAGCAGGAATATACTCATTGCCATGGCGATGGCGCCTATACCCGCGAATAAACCCGCGGCTATAAGGTCGTTTGCCAGGTAAGTGTCGACTGCTACGACCAGTGATACCACTGAGAGCGCCAATACCACGAGCACTATGAGATTTAGGTATGTGCTGATTTTGTTGCTTGCGGATGTTTTGGTTTGTTGTTGAGCCATTTTGTGTAACCTCATTTATTGTCCCACTCCGATGCTGTTGCCGACTCCGACGATTAGCACTGTGTCGCCTTCTTTGGTGCGTTCCTTCACGACGTCTCTGACGCGTTCGATGACTTTGTCGACTGCATCGTTGATTTCTTTGCGCATTGGTGAAACTGCGTCGCCGATGTCTTCTTTGACGATGACTGCATAGTTGCGTATTTTGTATTTGGTGATTTTCTCTTCTATTTTGTATGCGTCTACGCCTGGTCCGCCGATTGCTGAGCCGATGCCTTCTGAGACTTCACCGACTAATTCGCCTTCTAATTTGAGTCCTGCGTCAATCATGATTAAGCAGGCGATTTTGCCTTGTTGTTCTTCGATGACTGCTTCGATGGCGTCTCCTGGTTTGCCGACGTTTCCGCCTGGACCCTCAGCTTTGAGGATAAGTGCGGTGCGTCCTTCGAATGGAACTGAAGCTACGACGCAGTCTTTTGGTACCTTGCGGACTTCGTATCCATGCATCATCTTTGAGGCTATGAGTGGCCCAACACTGTCTCCGATGGGTTGACCATAGGAGAAAGCTTTGAGTGCGCTGCCATAGGCTTCTGCTTCCTTCATAACCATGGGCAAAATCATTTGCAACTGCATGATTACGTAGAGGCTCAAAGTTTTCTTGCCTTGGATGTAGTAGTGACGTACCACTTTGTAGATGTAGTTGAGCGCCATTGCGGCTTCGAGTGTATTTTCCAAGTTATTAACTTGGACATCGTTGCCTGCCACTGATGGCGCCATTAATTTTATTTCTTCTTTTAGACGTTCATCTCTTGTATCTAGAATGTGGTCTAGTTTGTAGACTATGCCCTGTGGATCCATGCCTTGGGGCCCGATTGTAAAGTAATCTAGATAGCGGTCGACGCGTACGGAGGGGTCTGCGGTTGGTTTGCCGATTTCTTTTATGGCTTCTATAGCAGTTTTTCTGCCCTCGTCTTTTATGATCCGTAGTTTATGTAGAGAGTTTTCTACTTCTCGGACCATGATATACATCTGTATGCGTTGGCCGTAGAAGATGAACACTATGAAGAATGCATAGGTTAGTAAGCTGATTATTTGGCTTATAGAGTCTGTTCCTGGAATCAAGCTCAATGTAAACACCACTTCTCCAAAAACTATTGAAAGTCATTTATAAGGATATGCCAAATCTGAGTAAGAATTGACTTAAAGAAGTAGGCTGCCAGCTTTCCCAGGTTCACGTGGCCTAAGACCACACTACAGCTGGGAACGGAACACGGTTTAACTTCTGAGTTCGGTATGGGATCAGGTGGAACCCGTGCCCTTTGACCGGCAAACCTACCTCTACTGTTAATCTATTCCATATAAGCGTTATGTTTTTAGCTGAACCAATTCTTGGAAACAACCGTTTGTATGGTGCTTTTGGACATTGGATGCAAATGTGAAGGATGGTTTTGAGCGTTATTTCGGTTGCATATGCGGCGGGACACCAGTAACCGTATATGGACCGTGTTGAAGACCGCGTGACCCCTCACAGAAGACCTCACCTTGGCTAAAGCGATGGTGTGTGAGCTTTGTTGCTCTGCCCACCTACCCCCTCCCTTATTTATAGACTGGGCAGTTGCAGTTTGAAGAGGCCAAAGCAGCGTGCAACCATTGAATCGGCGTTGTGTGTTAGCAACGTTTGTTGAGTACTGCTTGATATAAGTGTACGTTTGCAGAGGTTTAGTCAATGACTTTGAGTAAGCTAATTGGTAACAACACGCCTCTTAGTTGATACCGCTCTCCCCTTGTTTTGGGCCGGATTAACCTTATGTGGAAGCCGCATGAGGTCTATCATCACAACGGGCAATTTGGGTGCATTATTGAATTGCTGGGAAGAAAGATTATGTAACGGCTATTTTGTCAAGTTTCGAGAAATGATCCGTTTGCAGGAAAATATTTGCGTGTAGAACCTCGGTTTATATCACGGTTTAGCTCGATTTTGGTGCTATAACAAACATTACGCGCACTTTTTTGCTATTAATGAGTGATTATTCGTTTGTTCTGCCCTTGTCGGGGTATAGTTGATGTTCGCCAAGTTTGTTAAGTCTACTTCGCATAAAATAATAGACCAAGCACTCGACTTGACAAGATAGCGCACTGCATTTTTCAAAAACGAATAAAATTGATTCTACCGATAGGAAACTAAAGAAAATTCAGGAAGAGAGAAAAAAGTGAATACAAGAATCTTTGGAAAACTTCACTCACTACAGCTAAAAAAAATCTCTAAACCCCTTGGAATAGCAATCAGCGCATTATTCATCATCAGCATGATAGCAATGATAGCACAACCAGCAGCAGCTGCAACTGGGAGTTTAGCAGGTGGTGCATGGATATGCCAAGCCCACTACAACACTGGAGACATGGGCCCCTATGCCATATCCCACACTGAATCAGGCGTTAGCGCTAGCGGCGTAACGAACGTAGACAACTGCAGACTTCCTGCAGAAATCTTTAGAGGATACTGCGAATGGGACGCACAAGGCGGCGGATGGAACCTACAAAGCACTCCAATACTGAGCTTTGACATTTGGGCAGACAAAGTTATGCAAATCCACGTTGGCTTAGTTGATACAACCAGCGGATGGAACCCAGGCTACGGCGAAGAAGTAGCAGACACATACTTCGCACAAACATACAACCAGCCAGCTAAAGTGACATACGGCGTTGGAACAATAAAGTCTCCTGACGGCGCATGGAACATAATGGTTGGCCCAAGCGACGGAAGCACCCAACACTATGAAGTAGACATGCGAAACTGGGGAGTTACCCTTGGACACGTAGGACAAATCGTCTTTGACGTTACCTGCAACCACCAAGCAGACATCAACTGGAAAATCTCCAACGTAGTAGTTTCAAGCAATGGCGTCGGAACACCAGCCCCAACAGTAACACCAACTCCAACACCAGTCGCAACTCCAACACCAACAGTCGTTCCAACACCTACCCCAACAGCAACCCCTACTCCAACACCAATCATAACACCAACCCCAACCGTAACACCAACACAAACACCAACTCCAACCGTAGTACCAACACCAACCCCAACAGCAGACCCAACCCCAGAACCAACAACTACACCAACCCAGATACCAACAGCACCAACAATTCCATCTGCACCAGCTACACCGTCTAACCCAACAACCGACCCAACTCAAACTCCAGCACCTACACAAACAACAACACCAACCCAAGCACCAACAGAGCCAACAAGCCCAGCACCGACATACATACACCGATACAACTGGTGGGGAATGTTCAACTGGAACTTCTTCAACATGCGAACATGGTTCTTCAACTGGTAAAAACCAGTTTTAACCCTTTTAATTTTTTTAAAAATCTAATCGCAGACTTTTCAAACGATTCTACAGACTTAGACAAATTACTCTCTAACGAGCAAACTGTTAAAACCTTAGAAACATCTGAACTCAGCTCAGCTTAAAATAGGACTGTCAACTGTTGATTTTTTAGATACCATAAAACTACGCTAATTTCCAGGTGGTATCAGCTCTATTAGAAGGGATTTTCTTGAATATCAACGATTTTAGGGAGCAATCGCTCAATCTCATAAAGCAGCAAACATTCTCAGGCGACTTCGTTCGCCCCGACTATGAAGGGCTAAACCTGAAGAATATACTTCCCCAAATCGGCGCTGTATTTGGTATAGGTGACCTTAAGTGCGCCACTTCCCCAGAAGATTGCTTAGCAGAATTAGAGGGAATACGGAAAGTTGTTTTAGTCATTTTTGATGGTTTAGGCTATAATCGACTGCTACATCATATCGGTAACCGCAGTGGGACTTTTGCTGAGTTGACTGAGAAAGGTGTCCTAAAACCTATGACAACGGTTTTTCCATCAACCACCGCAACCGCCCTAACTAGCGTATTTACGGGTTTATCGCCAGCTCAACACCAGATTATCGGCTACCACATGTACTCGAAGAAGTATGGCTTAATCTACAACACGCTAGACATGAAACCAATATACGGCTATAGCGCCAAAGTTGAGTTAGCAAAAGATTACACGCAAAACCTACAGCGTTTACTGCCAATCATAGGGCAAAACGGAGTAAAAACCCAAATCATTACACAAGCCAGAATCATAGGCAGCGGCTTATCCCAAATTACCCACCGAGACACAAAACTGATACCATACTATTTGAGTTCTGACATGTGGACTCACACCATAACCGCCTTAATGGAACCAGGCCCAAGCCTATCAGTCGTCTACTATAGCGGCGTAGATAACCTTGCACACAAATATGGAGCGTACTCCAAAGAAACAACCTTCGAAATAGCTACCATCGAACATAGCCTCAAAGAATTCATAAACAATATCCCAGAGCAAACAAAGGAAGAAACGCTACTTGTCATAGTTTCCGATCATGGCATTTCGGAAGCCAAGCAGCCATTGTACCTAAAAGATATGCCTGAGTTAATGCAGCATCTAATATTACCGCCAGTAGGCGATGGCAGAGCAACTTACCTGTACTGCAAACCCAACCGAACAAGTGAATTTCAAAGTGCTTTCGAGCAGGGACCCTCTGGTTTTAAGCTTTTTTCTACGGAACAATTAATCCGTGAAGGCATATTTGGGGAGCCAATAAGTAATGAGGGGCTTAGGGAGAAACTGGGTGACCTTGCCGTTTTGAGCAATAGTGATAGTTTACTGGATTATCCTTTTTTTGAGGATGATAGGCAGAGCCCGCAGTTGGGAGCGCATGGTGGGATGACTGCGGAAGAAATGATTGTGCCGCTACTATCGATTCGCTTGTCTAAACTATAGCATGATTGGGCAAGCTCGTATGTAGTGACCTTTTCGGGCATAAATATTTTTATTGATGCCCGCTCACAATATGCATTACGCCTAGACACGGTGGGGTCGTAGTCTAGACAGGTATGACGACGGGCTCCAGAAAGCGAACTAATGGGTTTGCTGACCGAAAGGGATGACGAATCTCTGGAGCGGTCATGAAGAAACCCGTAAACATTGGCCTTGCGCCACTGTTGGGTAAAGGTCGTCGGTTCAAATCCGGCCGGCCCCACCACACCTTCGGGTGGTTCCTTTTTAATCGTACAATTCATCACTAAGTCAGCTGTTATGTCCAAGTTTGACGTTAAGGTTTCCCATAACGGGTTAAAATTATCAGGATGACTTGTTAAAAACTGAAAAGATGCATTTCATAAAATCGACGAGACGCTCGCTGGACTTTCCAATGTTACCCAGAGAGGCTTCACCCTTTTCGGTGAGAACGTAGGTTGTTTTCTTTGCGTTTGAGTGCCCACAAATCAAGCCCTTGCGCTCCATACTATACATAGTCGCATATACGGTGCCTGGACTCAATGAAATCCCAAATTTCTCATGCTCCATGAGTGCAAGATCATAACCCGTCAATTCACTGTGCGCTTTTAATTCACATAGAATAATTATATCAAGGAACTCTTTGACTATTCTTTTTTCTATTTCCTCGATTGATAATCCGTTATGGCTGTTTGGTGCTTGATTGTCTTCGGGGTTCATCCCCAGCACTTTGGGTCTGTTTGCATATAATGTTTTGCATTCTCGAAAGGAGGCGGTAACACATTTTTTCGCTGTAACGCTCCGGCTGGAAAGGCCTTGTTTTCAATAACTTTTTTAACGATACAGAGCGATACTTTGCCATTAAAGTTAGCCCTAAATGTTTAGAATACTAATTTTCCACAATTATTTTCGAACCACAACGAAAGATTCAAAAATAATCGTGCAAAGTCCATTGGACTGATTCAAAATGGAATATATCACAATAATCGGATTACTTGCTGCCTTCTTAACCACAATTGCCCTACTACCTCAGCTGAGGCGGGTTTGGAAGACAAAATCAGCCAAAGACATCTCAGTTGGCATGTTCACGCTCCAATGCGGTTCAGTTACTTTATGGGCAGTCTATGGAGTATTCATGAATGATGTATCGATTATAGCGGCGAATTCGCTGGTTTTCGTGCAGGCAGCCACAATGTTACTCTTTAAAACTAAATACAAGTAACCACCGCGGCAGTTCAGGAAGCAGCAAAAACAGTTCCCTTGAGCCATTTTTGGGCTATCTTGAGGCTGCCATAGGTTGTCATTTAGTTTAAATCGCCCAAGCACTTCTAAGGCTTTATCGACTTTTTAGCTGGTGAATGGGTGTGCAAAAGAAGCTTTTGCTCATAATAACCATCTTAATCACGGGTTTAGCTATTCCCAGCGTATTTGCCGCCGCAACCAGCACACAACGGATTCACATAGAAGCCACCTACACTCCAGCTACGTTAACACCGATTTCTTCGCCAACGGCAACTCCAACTCCCACCATAACGCCTCAGTCAACACCAACCCCAGATCTCACAACAATAAATCCAACGCCGACAATGACCCCATCAACAACAACCCCAACCGCAACACCCAGCCCCGAGATACCTGAACTTTCAGGGCTAACCATAGTTTTAGCATTGTTTATCCTGCTACCAGCCATTACAGTAGCCCTCAAGAAGGCCAGCGGGGGCAAGTTAAAATCCGCAGTAAACATGATGGTTATTGGGGGATTGCTGATCGCTTGCCTAGTTGAAGTGTCGGTTGCCCAACCAGATGTTACGCCAACACAGACCTCAGCAGCACCCAAGTTTTCGTTGTGGTTCACCAACGGCACCGCTTTTCCGGATAGCAGCTCAAACTGCGCGGGCTATGTCAACGGTGGAATGTACCTAAACATAGGAGGAATACGGCATTCAGTATCCAATTACGGGAGCCTGTTTGCACCCACAACAAACGTTGTGGTTCTGAGAAACGACGGAGACACCGCTATAACAGTCAATGCTACACTCAAAAACGTCAACGCACCGTCAAACCTCTCAATAGGGCTCGTATTCTTTCCGATGCCGCCAGCAACCTATGCCCCTTACAGTAATAACTGGTATGGAAATGGCAACGTGGCTAATCAAAACCCAGTTACACCCGGGCAATACATGTACTTGGGCTTGCAAGTGGTTTTAAGCCAATCGAGTAATGTTCCCAGTGGAACCCCGACCTATAGCTTCACTTATAGCTTTGACATTGAGGTAAATGCAACCCAAACAAGCTAGAAAACAAATCAAGATACCTCAAGAGTTACACCCATGTTCCTAATCAGCTTCTCCAAAGCAACAGTGCCAATCGGCCCCGCCTTAAGGTAAAGACGAATATATGAGTCGCTTACCCCGATGCGTTTGGCTTCCTGCACGGCGTAACGATAAGCTTCGATTTCCGTTGGCCTATCAACATAGTCATAGCGTGGATCGAAGAGATCTCTGCCTTCCAGATGCTGTTTTACATGGCAGAGTTCATGGATGATGTCAAGGTAAATGTCTTCTCTGCTTCCGTTAGCTAAGTAACGCTTGTTCACAAGCAGGTGCCCGTTACTGTCGCTTACGCCCATGTAGCCAAACCAGATGAAATCCACTTTGAGGTTTTTGAGAACTTCCTCGGTTTGCGCTCCAAATATTCCCCGCACAGCCGCATTATTCTCAAAACCCCTAAAATAATCCAAAAAAGATTGTTCCTGAGCCACCAAAGAAACCAGCCTCTGCAAGGGCAGCTTTGTTAATAACCGAATAAACCTGCCCATAACATATTCGACTGCACTTTGGAAAGGCACCGCAAACATCCTACTCTATTTTGGTTGCTGCCTCAAAATACATGGGCTTTGTTAAAATACTTTAGCCAAATCCCAACACTAAAAATCAGGCTTTATTTGAAGCCTCAACAAAAGCTTTCACTGCCCCTGAAGCGTTGCCAATAAGCGGTTGCGTATGCCCCGGCAACATAACAGTGAAGTCTAGGGCTGCCACTTTTTGGATTGACTCCTTTTCTTTTGCGTCATCCCAAGTGAAATGCCCAGGCCCACCCGAAACCTTGCCACCCTCATTCCGTAAAGTATCACCTGCAAAGAGAACCCCCTTTTGCTTGTCGAGCAGCATGATGCTTCCAGCCGTATGACCCGGAGTAGAAATCACTGTGAGGTTGCCGATTGTGTCGCCCTCTTTGAGCAATATCTCAACGTCTACTGGCGAGGGTTTGATGATGGAGGTGGCACGCATAAGCAGGTTGTTTGGTTTAGGATAGGGCTTTTTACCGGCGATTACTTGGGCGTCTTCTGTGCTGGCGGCGACTTTGGCGCCTGTGAGCGCTTTTAGGTCTTTTGCGCTGCCGGCATGGTCCATATGGTAATGTGTGAGGATAATGGTTGAAACGTCATGTGGTTGGTGCCCAGTTTTTTCGATGAAGGCAACAATTTTTTTGGCGTTGCCCGCTGTGCCAGTATCCACTACAAGCAATTCGTTCCCGTTTACTACGAGGTAAACGTTGCTGTGGGCAAGGTTGCTGCTGGCTTCATCCACCCGATAGATACCCTCAACTATCTCCATTAAAACCGCTCCTTACGCAAGGTTATGTTTAGATGCGGCTTCTATAAAAAGCATATTTGGGATTCCCCGTAGAGTATAGTCGAAGTTAAATCTGGGTGCATCACTAATTAGAGCGGTACCTTGGGCTGGCAAATGAATTTCGCTACTTTAAAAAAGAAAGCGCCACAACTAATCATCATAGCCATAGCCCTCGCCTTAATTGTTTACGTTTTGGTTGAGATTTTGGCTGATATATTTGTAAAAGGTGTACCTAGCAACTTTTCCTTTACCCGCACCGTGAGTTCATGGGGATACGGCGGCGTCTTTGGTTTAATGATCCTTGAAGCAAGTTCACTGCCTATACCCAGCGAAATCATTCTACCCTTCGCAGGCTATCTCGTCTCCTTAGGACATCTTGACTTTTGGATCACGCTCGCTGTTGCAACAATCGCCGCTGTGGCAGGATCATTGGTTGATTATTTTATAGGGTTAAAAGGTGTTGAAGTCCTCACAAAATATCGACTGTTAGGTAGGTCGATATTTTCTGAGAGCCAACTAAAAGTCGCTGCAAACTATTTCGCTAAATATGGCTCCGCTATGGTGTTTGTAGGGCGATTAATTCCTGCGGTTAGGACACTTATTTCTTTTCCCGCTGGTGCAGTTCGAATGCCGATAGCAAAGTTCCTTGGTTATACCGTAGCGGGATGCCTTCTTTGGAATAGCCTTCTTATCTTCGTCGGATACTATTTGGGCTCAAAATGGGATGAGGTTGCAGGTTTCTCTCATTACATCGTCATAGCCGTTGCAGTGGTGGTAGTGGTGTTATTCGTATTGTACTTGGTTAGACGAAGAAGAATTAGAAAGAGAGTTCAGCAAGCAAACATGGAATATGTTGCTTAAAGTAACTCAATTTTGGGCTTAAGTTCGCCAGCTATGCCTAATGCTTTTGCTTCCTGCACCTGCACCATACAATCAACCTCAGATGCCTCATTAAGCACCCGATAATCAACTGAGTGGAGAAAAGCAGCGTCAATTGACACAGCTGAAGGTGAAGCAAAAATGCCCACGTCTTTTAGAATTATATCGCCTGGTGAAGGCAAACAGTCACAGTAAGCCGAAATATCTTTTGCAAAATTAACATACGAAACTTTTTCGGGTTTAAAGGTCGAAAGTACACCGTAAGCGGCTGAGGCAAGAGCTTTGCACATGTTTTGTTTATCAGTGAAGCGGATGGCATCCATTGGGCAATTCTCAATACATACGGGGCATCGCATGCATTTTTCTGAGCGGTTATGTGCTTTGCCCTCGATTATGTCGGGGATATGTAATGCGCAGGCTTCTTTGCATTTGCCACACCCATTGCATTTGCTGGTGTCTATTTCTAAGCCGACGGTTCTGTGCTGGCGTAGTTTTCCAGCGTGGGGTGTGCAGCCCATGCCCAGGTTTTTAATGGCGCCGCCGAAACCGCTTATTTCATGTCCTTTGCAATGGGAAACGACTATCATGGCGTCAGCTTGGGCGATGACACCTGAAACCTCAATTTCGCTAAAAATACCCTTCGTTTTTATAAGAGCAAAATTTTCGCTTTTTAAACCGTCTGCGACGATGAAGGGAGCCATGTTAAATCCGTTCATTAATGCGTTGTTCATGTGGTCGTAGGCGTTGTGGCGCTGCGCCATATAGTATGTGTTGGAATCCGTTAGGAAAGGTTTGGCGCCGAGTTCTTTGACTCTGCGTACGATTTCATGCACGAAGAATGGCTGTACATAATAGGGGTTGCCAAGTTCGCCAACATGAAGTTTGATGGCCACTAAATCGCCCTTCTCTATGCCCTTGAATGTGCCTGCCTTGTCATAGAGATCGTTTGCTTCCGCGAGTAAATTGCGGCTGGTATCCCATGGTAATAAGTGAACAGTCATATGTTTTCCTCTTTGTGATATTTAGCAGTTTGAGTAAGGTATAAAATATGTTTGTCGGTAATTAGGAATGTTTTTAGTTGGGGCTACGTAAACTCCTTAAAAACATAAACATGGTGTTTTATGGATGTTGAGCTATGGGTAAGCTCGAATGCAATGGGTTAACGAAGGTTTACACGGACCACCGCACAGCACTTGACAACGTCAGCTTATCAGTTGATACTAAGGGCATTTTTGGGTTAATAGGCAGAAACGGCGCAGGAAAAACAACTCTTATACGCATACTCTCCACTGAACTTGAACCAACTTCAGGTTCAGCGAGCATAAACGACTTAGACATACTAACTAAAACCAGTAAATTGCGCGAGAGAATCGCGATTGTACCACAAGAAGCCCGAACAATCCGATGGATGACCCCAAAACAAACTGTCTTCTCATATCTACTCTGGCGGGGCTACCCCTACAAAGAAGCGAATCGGCTTGCGTGTGAGTCACTAACGAAGCTGGGGTTAGAGCAATATGCCAATATACTTAACAGTAAACTGTCCGGTGGAACCAAACGCAAAGTACTCATCGCCACCGTAACCGCATCAGAAGCAGACATCATATTCCTCGATGAACCCACAACTGGGCTTGACCCCATTTCTAGGCGTGAACTCTGGGATATCCTCCGTGATTTAGGTAAAACTCGCTTCATCTTCCTAACAACGCATTACCTTGAAGAAGCAGAGCAACTAGCAGACAAAATCGGTATCCTAAAAGAAGGAAAACTAGTCTCAATGGGCACCCTCTCAGAGTTAAGAAAAAGCTCAAAATATCAATACAGCGTAAAATTATCCTCTAAAGTGCAGATTCCACCCTTAGAGGATGCAGAAGTAACAATCAGTCCTACTGGTTACACTCAAGTAATGACCAATGAAAAAGAAGCCTTCAACTTAGCAAAATTGCTTTCAGAACAAGGCCAAAAATTTTCCATTTCACCTGTTACCTTGGATGATATTTTCTTCCGTCTAGTGGAGCAAAAAGCGGAGGATGAAAATGAAGCGTAACAGATTAAGCCAAATCCTCGCGGGAGTGCTGGTTAATGCTATCTATGAAATGAAAAATTACCCCGTAGTTACCATTAGCACAGTGATTTCACCGCTGTCACTGTTGGCGGTTATCACTTTTGTCAGCGGCGGTGCCTTGTTAGGTACAGCCATTTTAGGCGGGTTAATCATGATTTTCTTCTCAAGCGGCATCGCACTACAATCAGACCTCTCACATCTAAAAAATGATTTCAAACTCCAAGATATGATTGTAAGTTCGCCGACTAGCGCTAATATGTACATGGGCGGTATGGCATTGGCGGAGATAGTTTACTCAATCCCCGGCATAGCCATCCTTATCGCGCTCGCCGCCATTTATTTGCAGCCGTCCCTAATCCAAATAGCCATCTTGGCTACTGTTTTGGCGCTGATGTTTGCTATATCAGTCGCAATCGGCTTTATGCTCTCGACTTTTTCCAGTGATGTAGTGCAGAGTTACGCGTTCTCTAGGCTACTTTCACTGTTGTTTGCTACGTTGCCGCCTGTTTATTACCCAATAACTCTGGTGCCTTATCCATTGAATTATTTAGCATATCTCTCCCCGACAACATATGCTGCAGAAATTATGCATTCAACAATGGGTTATCTTGAATTATCAACTGCAAGAGTTGCGCTGGATTGGGCAGTTCTCTTAGGCGTCTGCGCCGTCATACTTTATGTGGCAATAAAGAAGACCCGTTGGAGAGACATCTAAGAGCTAATATTTTTTGCCATGCGACATTTTCTTAATAGCTTCAGCTGCTTCCGCTTCGCTATCTGCTAAGATGCCTATCCACAACTCGAATTCAGCTTTAGAAATTTCTTTCTCAACCACAGCCTGCTGGTCCGCTGAGAAAAACCGTGACGGCGAAGCAGCGAAATGTTTAGAGTAGAAGATTCTGTCGGCGATTGTTATCTGCGATGAACAACCTGCCCGTTCGCCTGCAGCGTAATCAATTTGGTAACCCATTACTAAGTGGCTCCTCCCTGAATTGCGTGGTGTCCTGTTTAATTAAAATTATCCATGTTCCACTGTTAGAGTTGGCATACAACCACAAAGACTTAAAACCTCATAATCTCTTGGCTGATTAGGAGAACGGTTTCTGCAACTTTTTTGTTGGTTGTCTTTTATGGAGGTGAATTGTTAAATTGGCTACTTTATCTTATGCAGGCTATATTTTGGCGTTAGTCGGCGGCATCATAATTATTATTCTTGCTTTACTTACCATCATTGGATCGCCTTTCCTTGCTTTTTCGGCATTAAGCGCTGTTGGTGCACTCGCAAGCGGGGTAATACAGCTAATTATAGGCATAATATGCGTGATTGGTTCTAAATATGTGGGTAATTTGGGCTGGGCAATCGTACTTCTGATTTTGGGCATAATAGCAGGTGGAATCGGTGGTATACTGGTCGTAATTGGTGCGCTCTTAGGGCTTCTTTCGAAGTTAACCTAATTTTGCTTAGCAACAGGCAAGGATGCTGGCGTAACAGCACCCGTTTTTTTCCTTTTAATCGCAATGTAACCTACTGCAGCCACGATAATAATGATAGTCAACACAGCAACAACCAGTAACCACGGAAAAGGCGCTATGTTAAAGTACACTGTTTTTTCGGCGTTATTACCCAACGTCGTCGGTTGCAAAAACTGTAACCCGATGAGCTCCATTTGAGAGCGCAACCAAACTCATGTTTCCAATTATCTGTACACTTGTTTGCCCATCTAGACTGTAAGCTAAAGTTGCATTCGTTTCGTCGACAGCAAACATCAACTGCACATCGGCTGAATCATATGATTGATTTCCTGGTTGCATTAGTACTATTGTTGGCGCTTTGGAATCAATCGAAAAATGAACTATGCCTGAGGCCCCCATGTTGCCGGCGCTGTCGTTAGCATAGAGTGCTATTTGGTGTGCGCCTTGTGAGAGACCGGTAAGTTTAGTTTCCGATGTTATAGTCAGGTTGGCTTTTCCATCTAGGCTGTAACCCATCCATTGAGTGCCCCTGTTAACTGTAAAAACCAGAGATACTGATTGGTAGGTTTTGTTTTCGGGCGAAGTAATTTGCACTCTTGGCGCAACTGATCCGTATCCTACGGGTTTGTACTGTTCATTAGTGTTTAACCAGTTGGTTCCATCGAAACCGCCGATTGCATAAAAAACATCATTGACAACTGCTAAACCCAAGTATGCTCGGGCAGTCGGCATTGCTTCGGTGAAGCTCCACGAATTATTGGATAAAGTGTAGATTTTTGTTTGATCGCTAAATTCGCCGCCGGTGAAGCCGCCAACATAGTAGATAGCTTTGGGTGCAAGATAGCCTTCTGTGGCAGCTGCTGCGCCATAGCTCGATAAACTGCTAATAGGTGCTGCTATAGCCCATTGGTCAGTTTGTGAATCATACACTTGGTTATTGTTGATAATGCTACTTATGCCGGAGGATATTGGAGTTTTTGAGCCGCCGATAACATAGATTTTGTTATCGACAACCGCAGAACCGTACCCTTGAGTGGCGGTTGGAAGAGAAGCTTTTGTGCTCCAGCTATCAGTTGCGGGGTCATAGCATTCGTTTATGTCAGTTTCTTTATAGAAGGGGTCTTGTCCGCTGTATCTTTTTCCGCCAATAAGATACATTTTATCATTAACTACATTAGCTGATAAGTCAGCTCTAGGGGTAGGCATGGACGCTTTTGTTGTCCAAGTATTCGTTACTGGATCGTATACCTCGTTGTTGCCAACATAGCCGTTTCCGACGGTTCCGCCTATCGCATAGATTTTGTCGCCATACACCGATATAGCAAAGCCTGTTCGGGGTGTGGGCATAGACATTTTGCTAGACCACTCATTCGTTAAAGGATTGTACTCTTCAACCGTGCTCAAAGCTTTGTTATCGCCGTTTACTCCACCTATGGCGTATATTCTTCCGTTGACTACGGCTATGCCGAATCCTCCTCGCGCGGTTGGCATCGTTGCCATAGTAGACCATGAAGATGCGGGGTCAGTTTCCGCAGCTTGCACGGGTAGGACGTTGAAAGGCATGACGAGTGCTGGTAAAAACGCTAATGTAATAAGCAAAATAGTTAGGATTTGGCTATACTTATTTATCGCTGTACACCCGCAAAGTTTCTCTATTAGCTAGATAACATAGCACTTTAGCCTTATATTTCTTAAACGAATCTCCATGCTTTGCTTGATGGGTTAGCGGTTGGTAGAAAAGCTTAATGCTTCAAATTGGGAATTATTGTATGGGTATTATGTTTGATTGGTAATGTTTTGGTTGCAGTGGATGGCTCTGAAAATTCGCAGAGAGCACTAGATTTCGCACTAGACTTTGCGGAGAAATATTCGGCGTCTCTAACAGTCGTTAATGTTAGTGAATCCTCAGCGGTTGCCGCTTACACCGGTGATGGCATGGTTTCGGTAGCCCGTGATTTACGCAAAATCCACGAAGATATTTTAGAGAAAGCTCTAGCTCACGCAAAGAGTTCCCATCCTGCAGTTAATGTTTCAACGAGTTTACGCGAGGGTGACCCCGCATCGGAGATTGTTGCTGCCGCTAATGAGGGAAATTTTGATGTGGTAGTGGTTGGGCATCGGGGTCTTGGTAAAGTGAAGGGTATGTTTTTGGGTAGTATTAGCGAGAAAGTGATGCGTTCGCTGATCTGCACAGTTATATTAGTAAGATAGATGCCTATTTTTCTTACTTTTTCTTCGAGGCTTTGATTTTCTATTTTACGTTTGCGAGTTTAACTATTTTTTAAAAAGGGAAAATTAGGTTTGCGCACGGATCTTGGCGCAGTAAAAGTTTCCGTTTAACCTCACAAATGCGGGGCATTTTCCATCCTCACAATGTTCAAGCCATTGGCAAGGCGCGCGTACTTCGTGGACTCGGGGCATGTACCTGTGTGAGTTGTTAAAAGTTTCTCTTTGGGGGGTCTCTCGTTGTTGGATTTGTTTTAAAATCGTTTCCATAAAAACACCTCAAACTTTTTTGCAAGCCTGAATTAATTTAGTATCTCTCCTGACAAGTTAATTAAAAAATGTGGCTAACGTTGTACAACAACAAAAACATATAAGCACTGGCTTGGTTTAGGTTGGGAAAGTTTTGGCTTTCGATAGGTTGCTAGCTAGACTGGCCTTATTCGGTAATGTTTTGTTTGGCACCTCCCTTTTCCTATTAGCAGAATAATTTTTTTGGCTGTGGAGCTTGCGGTTTACTGCACAACCAACCTGCAATGCCCATTCATGCCTAAACCAAAAAATCAGCCCATAGCACAAAGCGTTGGTTGTTGTTGAAATAATAGAGGTCCAAAGCAGCAACCAATAATAAAAAAAATAAATTGCCAACAAATTTAATGTCCTGAAAAATATCTGAGGGGAATTACATGCGAAACGTCGCGTGATTCCCAGATAAGCCCAAAAAAGGGCGAGGTTTACTCGCTTGACTGTTTTTTGTTGCCCTTCTTACCCAACGCCAACTTTGCAGTCAAAATTTTCTCTGTAGCAAACAACCGAGAAGCAACGTACATTATGACTAACGTGAAGACTGCGACGTAAACGATGCCAAAGACGACGGTTAAGTAGTCGCCTGTAACGACTGCTTTGGAAGCGATGATGGGGTGGCTGTATGGAATCGCATAGAACACTGCTTGCAGTGCCATCGGAAGCGAGTTGATGTCAAGGTACATTAGTGCCATTGCGGGCAGGAAGATGAGTGGGTAGATGTAGCCGACGAGTGCTTGTGCGCCACGGACATTTTCGCTGAACGCCGACATGACTACAGCTAGTGCGAGTGCAGAGAGCAATGTACAGAATAAGCTAATGCCGAGTAATACGTAGCCACCAAACGATGGCACTAAACCGAGCGCGACTAAATCGACTCCGCTGCCAACGCTGCCAGAGATGCCCGTGGTTAAGGAGCCAAGCATGTAATTGTAGCCGATTAGCACGGTTACTGCAGCAACGCCTGCGACGATAATGGTGCTTGAAACTTTACCCATTAAGATGGCAAAGCGGTCAACTGGAACAGTCAAAAGCGTCTCAAGGGTTTTCTCTTCTTTTTCCATAGCAACGCTGGTGGCGGCAATTTGCATAGCATAAGTCAACATAACCATAATCGTAATGGGCAAAGCAATTGATTGGGTAAGCATCATGGTACCCAAAACACTGGAGTCTATGCCTTCCTGGATCTGCCCTTTTATGATGCTGGACTGTGAAGCCACGACTAAGTCGGGTGCAACGGCGCGGTTAAAGCCCTCAACCAAAGCGGTGACGCTTGAGGTGCCGATACCGCTGAAGAGTCCGCCTCCACCGTTGAAGACGCCGTACATGCCCACTGTGCCGGTGACGTTGCCTTCGCCCGCTGTATGCCTAGTGAGATTCGCACTAAAACCCTGCGGTAACAGCACAAACATGCTGCAATTATTCTTCTCAAGTAAACCCTGATCAACTACTTGCTGGGGCGTAGTGTTGTTTATGACTACGACGTTCATGGCGTAACTCGTATAATTAACAAAGGCGTTACTCCAGATGCCGCCATCATTATCAACAACTAGCAAATTGGATTTGAGCGCTTCGTTCTGCGCTGTTTCCACCGCGTAACCCATGACTAAACCCATCACTGGGAACATAATCAGCGGCAATACTATCATGCCGATGAGGATTTTGGGGTCACGCATGAGTTCTTTGAGTTCTTTTAGCAAAATAGTTGTAAAACCCTTAAGCATAACCAACCACCTTCATGAAAACTTCCTCAAGGTTCTCGCATTTGTAGCGTCCTTTAAGCTCTTTAGGTTCCCCTTCAAGCACCAAATGACCCTTGTTAACGAGGGCTACGCGGTTGCATAGGTGCTCTACTTCCAGCATATTGTGGCTGCTAAGCAGCACGGTTACGCCGTGTTCTTTGACGTAGGTTTTAACGATTTCTCGGATATGATAAGCATACATTACGTCTAAGCCGCTTGCGGGTTCATCGAGCACCGCCAACTTGGGTTTAGTCATCAAGGCGCGAGCAACGAGCAAGCGCCGTTTCATGCCTTTGCTATACGTTTTGGCTTTGTCTTTTAATCGGTCACCTAAACCGCAGATTTCGGCTGCCTCGTTAATGACGTCTTTTATGTTTGTGCCGGGTGCGGCTTGGAGTTTAGCCATGAAATTCAGGTATTCCCAGCCTGTGAGGTTGGGGTAGACGCCTGATTCTTCCGGGAGATAAGTGATGATTTGGCGCGCTTTCTCTGCCTGATTTACGGCATCGTACCCGAAAATATTGATGTTACCAGATGTTGGCTTGATTAATGTACAGACCATTCGGATGCTTGTGGTTTTGCCTGCTCCGTTGGGTCCGATTAAACCGAAGATTTCTCCTGGTTTAATGTTGAAGCTGACGCCGTCTACGGCTTTGATTTGCCCAAACTGCTTTGTTAATGTGTTTGCTTGTACTGCTAAGCTCAAAGTATCCCCCTCAATTGCCAGTTTGATGGGGTGCTTGTTATTTTAAGGTTTTTTGGTTCAGCCCTTTACAGGAGAATCGCTTGGTTCTGTTTCTGTTTCTTGAGATGTTTAGTTATTTGTCTGTTGGTCAAATAGGAGCTAAATGATAGGAATGCTATGAAAGCAAACGCCTGTATGATTACCCAAATGTCCATATTGGTTTTCCCTCTCTCCAATCGATGACGTTTCATTGCGCTTATTTAATTTTCTATACTAACCCCCAAAAACGGCGGGGCTACATTGGATGTTTTCGTAAACAATAAGAGCATATTCAACCATCTCTTTTATGGGGAACAGTTTTTTTTGAATAGACAAGAAGCAGTTAGTTTAATCAAAGAAATCAATGAAGAATGCGAAAGCATACGCGGCACCTCCATCATGCTAAAGACGCCTGAGGAGTCGGATGTGCTTTCAAAAGGGTATCAGGTTCATTTGATAATGAAGGCGGATTTGGCTAAACTGCATTGCCTTGAGGTGGTGGCGGGTCAGTATGGTTATGTGGTTAAGAGTGATCCGGATATGTGGTTGGTGATTATTTTTAAGCCGTGTGGTGAACCTGATTTGCCCAATGAGGGTCGCGCCTAACATAGGGGGTTGTTGAATGCCCTTGGGTCGATTACTGTTTGAATTTCTCAGTTGTATCTACTTTAGCCATTTGGTATAAAGTAGATGAAAAATGGGGCGTTCTGTTTTCTGATAGTAGTTGTCATAAAGCACCTATACACTACAACAACCAATGGATTATGCTGTCCGAGTGCTTTGGCGTATTTTGCGCCCGGTCAGCTTCAGGCTGCATTAAACAAGCTTTACAGCCAAAATACCTAAATCTTTAGAGATAAAAAAAATAAAGATTAAGCAGTTTTCTGCGCTACAATCATGGCATGCGCAATATCGTAGGGGTCTAACTCCACGATTTCTTTAACATCATAGCCCCGTTTGCGCAAGATGCGTGCTTCCTGTTCATAGACTGCTTGCGGTGCCATTGTCACGTCGATGCTCTGCGATTTGCATGCTAACATAACCCATCCCTCTGGCTTGAGGAAAACGTCTGCGTTGTCTGCGAGGAGCTTTGCTTGTTCGGGTTGTGCTACGTCACAGTAGATTACGTCAACTTTCCCTGAGATAAACATGGCATAGCGTTCGGGCATGCGTGCGTCTTCGAGCATTGGTGAAATGTTTGAGCGGAAAGCTGCAACGTTGTTGACTAAGTCGCGTAGTGAGCGCTGTGCGAATTCGACACAGTAAACATAACCTGTTTCGCCGACAATATCTGAGACATGGCTGGGTGTAGTGCCTGAAGCTGCGCCTAAATAAAGCACTTTACTTCCTGGTCCTATTGGCACGTTTTGCAAGCCCTTGATAATGGCGCCTGCGAGTTTGCTTCTGAAGGCGTCCCATATGCGGTATTCGATGTGTGCGAATTTGACTAGTCGTTCGCCGTAGACGTTTAAGCCAGGGGTTAAGTTTTTTGTTGCTAACCGCTGGGCGCCGTCTTCAAGCATGACTTGATAGATTTCTTTGAATTTAGGGTGTTCTTTAAGCTTGACGTGCACTGCTGTCTGGTCCCCGATTTTGACCGCCGCCACTGCTTCCACCGCGGCGATCGCCTCTATCTCGTCCGCCACCACCGTGGCCGCCTCCGCCAAAGCGTCTTCCGCCTCCTCCACCGCCGCCACCGTGACGTCTTGGACCACGGTCGCGTTCTCTAAAGCCGCCGCCTCCTCCGCCTTCACGTCTTGGGGGTCTGTCGAAGCGTTGTTCGCGTTGTTCGCCGCCGCCTGCTTGGCCGTCGCGTCGGGGGATGCTGAAACGTTGTTCTTGGCCGCCTTCTTTGCGTTCGCTGCCCTCTCGGTAGCCGAAGCTTTCGCGTTTTTCTCTCGGTTTGACTTCTTTTGGTGCTGGTGGTTCTTTGTATTTAGTGTGGATTTCTTCTAGGCGTCTGTTAATGTCTTCTTTTAGTCTGTCGCCGATGTAGTGGCCTTCTCCGAAAGCGTCTGCACGGGCTGCTATGGCGAGTTTGCCTGCGATGACACGGGCAATCTTTCCACGTTGCCACCTTTTAGCGTCGTGGAGTAGTGTGTGCTGGAAGATTAAGCCGTGTTTTGGTGGGCGTGCTCCAGTTTTTAGTGAGCGGAATAATGCTTTTTCTGCGCCTAAAACTTGGATTGTGCTTGCTGGTCTCATGGCGAGGTTTTGTAAGCCGCCAGCTAGAGATATCATGCGTGCACCGAGGAGGGCTCCTGCAACCGCTTTGATGTTAGGGGCCATTTCTTCCATGGTGTTGTCAACGTATTCTTCCATGCTTTTGCGCAGCAAATAGAAGGCTAATACGTCTTTGGCTAATTGTTGTACCTGTGCTAAGTCGCGTTCTGCCATATCTGCGCCCATTGAGGCTTCTGCGGCTTTTGCGACGATTTGTGAGCGTTCTTTGGGTATGTTTTCTGCTTCAAGGTTCTCTGCAGTGAAGCTTTCTCTATTGCCTAAGTTAACGACCAATCTACTGTAGGTTTCGTGTTTCTCGATTAGGCGGTCGAGTTCTGGGAAGTAGACGCCGTACCATTCGCGGAGTCTGCCCATGAATAAGTTAACTGTTTGGTCTAGGCTGTCGAGTGTTTGGATGCCTTGTGCGACGATTAAGTCACGTTTGCCTGTTGCGCCTTTTATGCGTAGTTTGGAGAGTTCCATGCTTACGCTGCGGTTCCAGACGTCGAGTTCTTGCTGGTCTGCTACGAAGCCTGATTCCACTGCGACTTCGCTCATACGTGAGCTATGAACTGCGGATTGGGCTGGTGTGGCAACTTCAACGGTGACTTTGAGTTTATTCTGCACTTCCTCTGCCATTTTGCCGTTTGAGAAAACAAACACGTCGTACCCGATGGTTTTGAGTAATGTTATTAGTGATGTAACTTGGTCTGTTAATTTGCCCGTTTCGGCTTTAAGGAGGCTTTTTGCTGCTGCTTGTGCCTTCTTTGGATAGAGCGCCTTCTCTACTAATTGGTTTTTTTCGTCGAAGGCCGCTACGCCGAATGGGAACTGTACTATGAAAGCTTTCATGTCTAATGCCCCAGTAAACTATGTATCTTCAACACTCTGGGTTAATAAATAAATTGTTTACATTTTTAGCAGACGCACATGCCCATCCGTATGTTAAGTCTATAGTTTTTACGTGGATTTTCGATTCATAAGCTATTATAAACTCATTTTACTGATGATTGCCATAATAAACGGAGAGTCATATTCACTTGAATTCGACAAATGAACAAAATACTATGTTGCAGCTTGAACAAAAAATCGAAGAGTTGACTAAAGAAAACGAAGGATTAAAGCTGCAAGATAAAAAAAGCGGAATTTACGCGAAATATCTAGATAGCATCCCATCTCCCGTAATGGCTGTTGACGAGAGCTTCGCAGTTACGTTCATGAATAAATTTGGAGCAAAACTAGTCGGCGAAAATGTTCGATCAGTAGTGGGTAAGAAATGCTTTGACTTATTTAGAACAGGCGACTGCCACACAGAAAAATGTGCATGCGCCCGTGCGATGAAAGAAAAAGCAGTCGCTACCTCCCAAACCGTTGCTCACCCTGGCAACTTGGAAATTCCCATCCAGTACGTTGGGCGACCCCTCTATGACGAAAACAAAAAAGTCGTAGGCGCAGTCGAAATAGTCACCGATATAACGCATATAAAAGACGTCATTTCCAAAGCATGTACAGCATCAAAAAACGTTGTAGCAATAGCTGATAACGTCAATGCACAGTGCCTTAAAATGGCTGAACTTGGTCAGAAAACCGCTGAAGTTGCAGCTCAAATAAACGTGGGTATGCAGCAAGTCATTACCGCTTCTCAACAGGTTTCAACTGGATCTCAGAAGTTGGCTGAATTATCCCAGTCAACCGCTAAACGAACAGAGAACCTCAAGAAAATTATGGATGAAGCAGGCGACAGCGTAAAACATACCTCAAAAATCGCTGACGAAGCCACACAAAAGGCACTTGACGCAAACGACAAAGGCCAAAAGGGCATACTTGCCATAAACAGCATCCAAACCGACATCACCAAAGTATCCCTAGCCGTGGGGAACATGGTCAGCGCAGTAGACAAAGTAGGGGAACTCGCAAACTCTGTTTCAGACATCGCAGGCCAAACCAACATGCTAGCACTTAACGCCGCCATCGAGGCAGCCCGTGCGGGTGAAGCAGGCCGCGGATTTGCTGTTGTCGCAGATGCCGTTAAGGGCTTAGCTGGACAATCAAAAGAAGCCGCGGGCGGAGCCATCACCTTAGTGAAAGGAATTAAGGATTCTGGGGCAGAGACAAGCCGCATTACCGTCGCGTCTAAGAGGGGAGCAGAGGAAAGCTCTACGGTTATTCAGAGCGCAATAAAAGAAACCGAAGGCATCGCCCAAATCATGTCCCAGACAAACAGTGAAATCCAGAAACTCGCCTCAAATATGGAGAACGGGTTGCAGGTGCTAAGCGAAGTTGTTCAGGCAATAGATGAGGTTTCAAGCATTGCTGAGGAGAGTTCATCGGCTTCTGAAGAGACCAGTTCAGCGATTGAGGAGCAAGCCGCTGCTTCTGAGCAGCTAAAAGAAATCGCTCGAGACGTTCAGAATGCCGCTAAGGAAGCGGCCAAGGAAGCTGAGAGGACTAAAAAGGAAGCTGAAACCCTAATTCAGCAATTGACAGCGACCAATTAAGCCTGAATCGGATGGCTTAACGTCTTCTTTTTTCTTTTTATTTTTTTAAATATTTTTTATTTTTTACTGTATAATGCTGTCAATACCTACAGCAAGAGCGGCGCCTGAGAGGATTGCTGGTGCCTGTAATCCAGACGTGATAACCATTAGAAAAAACAGCGTACTTACAAGATAAAGAACACAGTAAGTTATGTTTTGCTTAACTGCTTTTTGGGGCGCCATATCCAAGCTAACGGATGTTTTGAATTTAAAATTTTTTGTAAGCCGAAATTATTCCTTCAGAGGCAAAGTAATGGTGAATTTTGTGCCCTTATCTACTTGGCTATCAAAAGTTATAGACCCGCCTAATGCTTCAACTAAGCGTTTAACAACTGCCAAACCCAATCCTTGACCCTTCGCTTTAGTTGTGACTAGCGGCGTGAAAAGTTTGGATTTGACTTCTTCGGGTATGCCTTTGCCTGTATCTGTAACTGCTATTGCTGCGGTGTGCTCGGTTTTTTGGGCGGTTAACTCTAAGGTTCCGCCGTCGGGCATGGCTTGGATAGCATTGTTAACTAAGTTTGCTAATGCTCGCCTGATGAGTGTGGGGTCGGTGCTTATTTTTGGGAAGCCCTTAACATCAATTTTCAATGTTATAGTGTTGGGCACTCGGACTGTTTGGAAGATGCTAGCGATCAGCTTTGCCAAATCCACCTCTTTGTATTCGGGTTTGAGTGGTCTTGCGTAGTCTTGTAGGTCAGAGACTATTTTGCTGATGTAATCGGTTTGTTCTTCGATAAGGTCGATACTTTCTATGGCAGGTGCGGTTTCTTCTTTGGGGTAGTGGCTCTCAGCCATGGCTTCCCTGTGCAATGTAGAGTTCGCTCACTATAGCTTGCAGGGGATTGCGGATGTCATGCCCAATCATTCCGGCGGTTTGGCCGATGGCTGCTAAGCGGTCTGTTTCTTTGCGTTCCTTTGATATTTGGTACATTCGCCATCTGTAAGAATGCATTTCAGACTAGTCAGCGCCGCTACAATGTTGGCAAATAAAAGGCTAAGCAATGCCGTGATTAATCCGGGTTCCATAAACCCTTGAAAAGTAAATGAGATTATGATAACTTCGCCTATGCTAAACGCCCACGATGCTAACGCTTGATAGAGAAACCGTGTCGGCACAACCAAGTAAAAAACCAAGACAGCCATATCGATGACGATGATGTGGGGAAGAAAATTTTCGGGGCGACTAAAGTTTACCGCTAGGACACCGAAAACCAAAACTATCATATACAAAAAAATTGATGTATCGTATACTCTGTGGTCTGTAACTCGCTTAATGTATCTGATCTGGAAACCCGAAAACACAATCAACCCTGCTCTTAACGTTACCAACGCATAGAAGAGGGGGGTTAAACCCAAAAAGAGATAGTCACCAATACCAAAGAGCGCAACGGTTAGGGCTAGAAGGAAAATGATTGCTCTGGCTTGAGAAACATCTGATGACCGATAAAATTGTCGGTATTCTTTGTTATTATCGGCAGAAGTTTCGGTATAAGCAGTCCTAAATCGGTCTGTGAACTGCTTGAATGCGCTAACAATTTCTTTAGTTGCGATAATTAATCCCTACAAAACTTTGGCTATCTGTTTTTTTAATAGCCTAAAACAACATGTTACTATAGGGCTTCTTGCGAAATAAGCATTTTCACTGCCAGCAGCCAAGGTCAATTGGGCTTAATTCCACGTTTCACCCATGCAGACGATTCAAAAAAGTTAATACGAACACTTGTGGAATATTCGAATCAAGGATGGAAAAAATATTAACACCGGCAAACCAACCCAAAACGCCCCCAGCAAGATAGTAACTGTTGGGCTGATTCAAACGGCTGTCTCCGAAGACATAGCGGCAAATATGAAGAAAACAGAAGAAAAAATCATAGAAGCCGCGCAAGCAGGCGCACAGATTATTTGCCTCCAGGAACTTTACCGTTCACAATATTTTCCACAAGAAGAACACCTTGACGTGTCAGCGCTGGCAGAATCCATCCCCGGCGACTCCACACGCATGTTTTCAGAGTTGGCAAAAAAGCATCATAGTTGTGATTATTGCGCCGCTTTTTGAGAAGAACCCCAACGGCAAAACCTACAATACGGCCGTAGTAATCGACGCAGACGGCTCCATCGCAGGCGTCTACCGCAAGGCGCATATTCCATATGACCCGTACTTCTACGAAAAAGACTACTTTGCCCCAGGCGAAGAGGGTTACAAAGCCTACAACACCGCTTACGCCCGAATCGGTGTGCTGATTTGCTATGACCAATGGTTCCCTGAACCGGCAAGAATCAACGCTTTGGATGGGGCAGAAATCATCTTTTATCCCACAGCCATCGGCTACATAAAAGGCCACACCTCCCAAGACGGCGACTGGCATGACGCCTGGCAGAACCGTCCAGCGTGCCCACGCAATAGCTAATGGCATCCACGTTGCAGCGGTGAATCGTGTGGGTGAAGAGGGTTGGCTGGAGTTCTGGGGAGGCAGCTTTGTGTGCGATTCCTTCGGTAAAGTCATAGCGGAAGGCAGCACCACAAAAGAGGAAGTCATCATAGCCAAGCTAGATTTATCACATAACGAACGCATCAAGGAAGGCTGGGGATTCCTGCGCAACCGACGCCCAGACACCTACACTCCACTCGTCAAAACCAAAGCTGGAGATGCAACACAATGAGCTGCAACAAAACCTGCAATGATCAAGGCTTTGCAATGCCAGCGGAGTGGCAACGTCATGCCGCGATTTGGTTAGCGTGGCCCTATGACCCAACAACTTTCCCTGACCGCGTCGATCGGGTTGAACAAACCTATGTCCAAATAATCAAGGAGATTCATGAGAGCGAAGAAGTAAACCTCTTTGTAATCGATGAGCCCACAAAAAAGAAAGCCACGTCAATGTTCAAAGCTGTAAGCATCAACTTGGATCGGGTTCACATTTGGGTCTCCGACTACGCTGACGTTTGGTTCCGCGACTACGGCCCCATCTTCGTCAAGAACCCCAAGCATGAGTTGGCGATGATTCACTGGGACTTCAACAGCTGGGGCGACAAATACGAAACCCTGCTCAAAGACAAAGAAATCCCCGACGTCATAAACAAGGACCTAAAACTTACCTGCTTTAAACCGGGCATTGTGTTGGAGGGCGGCTCAATTGACGTCAACGGCGAAGGCACACTCTTAACCACCGAGCAGTGCCTGTTAAACAGCAACCGCAACCCAACCCTTAACAAACAGAAAATCGAGCAGTACCTATCCGATTTCTTGGGCGTACGCCACTTCATCTGGCTCAAACGCGGCATCTTAGGCGATGACACTGACGGCCATATCGACGATTTAGCCCGCTTCGTCAACCCCACCACCATCGTCTGCGCTTATGAGGATAACGAAAACGACGCCGACTATGATGCACTCAAAGAAAACTATGACTTGCTCACCAAATCAGTGGACCAGGACGGCAAACCCCTAACAATAATCAAGTTGCCGATGCCTAAAGTAGTCAGCGACGAAGACTACCGATTGCCCGCCAGCTACACAAACTTCTACATAGGCAACACCAAAGTGCTTGTACCCGTCTTTGACCATCCCCACGACAAAAAGGCACTGGAGATTCTCCAAGGGCTGTTTCCAACCCGCAAAGTCGTCGGCATATGCTGCAAAGACCTAGTCTACGGCTTCGGCACATTGCACTGCATCAGCCAACAGCAGCCCTGCCCCGCCTAAGCAGCCAACTGCCCAACACTTCCCTTTTTAACCCCTTTTTAGTCAAGTTTATAGTCTCCACTGGAATAATAGGTAGAGCACCACAAAATCGGGCAAGAGGAACAGAGGGGTATGGTTAATCAGCAACCGCTTAGAAGCCGCGGCGTCAAAGTGCTAAAAGCCGTTTCGTCACCCCTCAGGCTACAAATCCTAAACTTGCTCTTCGACAAAAGCGCCCTCTCCTACACGGAACTTATGAATCAGCTTAAAATGAACCCCAGCCGCGACGCAGGCAGGTTTGCTTATCACCTAAAATTTCTGCTCAAAGCCGATTTGGTTGAGGCAGACGTTGAAGCCAAAAAGTATTATCTCACTGATTTGGGCAAGATGGTGCTTGATGTTGCCGACCGCGTCGAGAAGAAGGCGGTTAAACCCCGCGGCATGCTTGTCCGCACCTCACATTTGACCGTTGAAGAGTTTGACGCCAACAAAATCGCCAACTCACTAATCAAAGAAGCCAAAGTTCCAGCTGAATTAGCCCAAAAAGCAGCTAAAGAAGCAGAAAAACGCCTCGTAAAATCCAAAACAAAGTACCTCACCGCACAGCTTATCCGCGAGGTCGTCAACGGCATCCTCGTCGAAAAAGGCTATGAAGATTACCGCAATAAACTAGCCCGCGTTGGCATGCCAGTCCATGAAGTAACAGCGCTTATCGAATCCAAAGATGCACCCTTAGACGCGGAGGACACCATCAATCGGGCAGGAGAAACTGTCTTAGCAGAATATGCGCTCCTAAACATTTTCCCCAGAGACATCGCCGACGCACATCTCTCAGGTGCCATCCACATCGACGGCTTAGGCACTTGGGTGCTAAAACCCAGCGAAGTCATCCATGAACTGCGCTACTTCTACCAACACGGCATCAGACTCGACGATGCACGCCAAGTCTACATGGAACCGCCTAAAGATTTCAAATCTGCCCTCTCCATAGCCTTCAACGTATTACTGCATAGTTACCGAGAAACCAACCGAACCCAGACCTTCAACTACTTTAACCTGTCACTTGCACCGTTTATTCGGGGCAACGAAGTTGTCAGCCTCAAAGAGAACCTGCGCCTGTTCATACTCAACCTTAACCAACATGTCGATGCCACACTGGCGCTTGAACTCTGCATCTCCAAGTCGGCATCGGAGAAAGAAGCCATTGGCTCCGAGGGGAAAGCCTGCGGCAAATATGGCGATTACCTCCAAGAAGCCCAGCTGCTGGCATCACTAATAATCGACATTTTCGCGGAAGAAAGCGCCATTAAACCGCTACTTATGCCCTAAACTTGTCATTAAAGTCAGCAGCGACGTTTATGGCGACGAAAAAGCCCTTGCGCTTCTCAGAAAAGCTCATGAATTAGCCGCAAAAAATGGGCTACTATACTTCTCCAATTTGACTAAGAAGGAAACAGAGAACGCAGCCTTCTCCTCAACAGGCGTCAAATTCATTGCTGACTCAACAGGCGACTGGGAAACCGATACCCTACGCACAGGCTGCCTCGGCTCCGTAACCATCAATCTCCCCAGAATAGCGATTGAATGTGAAAAAGACAAAAACAAATTCATCGACTTAACCAAAGAACGCTATGAATTAGCCGCACGCGCATTAAGCCTAAAGAGCAATGCACTAAAACAGTATGGCAAAAACTCGTCTGCCGTTTCTGATGCAGAAGGGCAACGGCGACACATACTTCCGCTTGGAAAACTGCTCAAGAATAATAAATTTGGCAGGGTTAAAGGAAGCGGTTGAAACTTTTACCGAAAAAAGCATGGGTGACGAGGAAAGCCGAAAATTCACGGAAGAAGTCATCACCGCTCTGCTGGCGTTTAAGCAGAAGCTGGGCAGAAAATATGGCAAACGCCTCTACCCCGCAGTGCTAATCGACCGCGAAGCCGCAGAACGCCTAGCACAACTCGACGTAGAAAGATACGGCGTCGCCAAAGTCAAATTCTCAGGATCCCGAGACAAACCATACTATTCAACCATCAAACGCATCCAAATAAAAGCCGCCCAGAACCTCATCGCACCCACAGGCACAATAGAGATGGCGCAAACCACCAAAGGTCTCAACTACAGGCGGAAGCTTGGATGTCTACGAGTTAGACGGCGACGAATTCAACCCCGAAGCCCTACTCGACTTAACAAAACGCATAATTGAGAATCAAGCCAGCGAATTCTTCACTTACAACCGCACAATATGCTTCTGCGGCAACTGCAAGAAAAACTGGGTTGGCACACTGCACAAATGCCCATCATGTGGGTCGATGAGTGCACTGACGACGTTTGACCGATTCACATCAACTTAAGAATTACTGCACTGCACCCAGTACCAGCGATAGCAGCGCCATTCTCACTACCATGCCATTCCAGACTTGAGTGAAATACTTCGCCTGAGGAGTGTTGTCGACTTCGGGGGCGATTTCGTCTATGCGGGGCAGTGGATGCATTATAATCATGTCTTTCTTTGCTTTCTCGATTGATTTGAGGTCGATTCGGTATGCGCCTTTGACTTTGGCGTATTCGGCGGCGTCGGGGAAGCGTTCTTTTTGGATGCGGGTGATGTAGAGGACGTCGATTTGGGGCATTATTTTTTCGAGGTTAGCATTTTCAGTTACGGGAATCTTGGTTTTGATAGTTTGCAGCACATCTTTACGCATCCGTAATGTCTCGGGTGAGACCAAGTAGAGCTCCACATTATACCGGGCTAATGCGTATGCTAACGAATGCACGGTTCTGCCATAGCGCAAATCACCTACAAGCGCCACTTTTAACCCATCGATTTTGCCCTTTTCCTTGCGGATGGTGTAGAGGTCGATGAGCGCCTGTGTGGGGTGTTCTTCTGCGCCTGTTCCCGCGTTGATGATTGGGACTTTGCTAAATTCTGCCGCTAACTTTGCTGAGCCTTCCAAGCTGTGGCGCAGTGCGATTGCGTCGGCATAATTTTCGACTGTGCGTACGGTGTCGGCGAGATTTTCACCCTTTTTTGCGGAAGTTAAGTCGGGTTCTGCAAAACCAATGTAGCTGCCGCCCAATTTGAGCATGGCAGTTTCAAAGCTTAGCCGAGTGCGTGTGCTGGGTTCAAAGAATAACGTAGCCAAAATTTTGCCTTTAAGCAAATCAGAGCCGCCCTTCGCAAGAGGCTCCATTGATTTGGTTACGTCTAGGATGTGGTTGATTTCTTGTTGGCTGAAGTCTTCGATTGAGATTATGTCTCTGCCTTTGAATTCCAATGTGGTGGCACCCAGAATGAAGATGCCTAAATCTGGTAATTAACACTTTGTATGCCAAAGGCTAAGCTATGACTATGATTGGTTCTTCTTTGACTTCGCGTTTGTAGCAGTCGCAACATAGGTTTCTTTCGTCTAAGGCGTATTCGGCTTTATTTTCTTGGCATGAATCACAAACTTCTTTTTTAACCATTTTGCATCCTTCCAATACATTTAACTTATTGTGGCTGAATGAAAAGCATTTCTGCAATATAACTGCACGTTTGTTTTATTTTAAATGTAAATACTTTTCAAATGCTTGGACCGGAAATGCCATGGACGGGGATACAAACCCACAACCAACCAAAACGCCCTGATTCGCCGCTCAGCATAGGGGAGGGGAGGTACCTCTGAGAGGTGCGTCGTCCTCAACGTAGCCCCTAAATCAAAGGTGGTATAAATGCATAGAAAATACCTCATATCAGCTAACATTTGCCTTGAAGGCGCCGCATTTTTCCAATGAATGCTGACTGCCCCATGGTGATTGACTCAGCGTTTGTTTACACTATAAATAGAGGGGGGTAGGCTGCAGAGAGCAACAACAACGAGCTTTGTTTAGATTACGTAAATTTGGGTAAAGTTGCCTAAAACAAAAATTTAAGATAAAAGAAAAAATCAAGTTACCCTCAACCCAAAAGAAAATGGATTAGGGTTTTTCTTTTGCTGTTTAGTGGCAGCCGTTGCTTTCGGGGATGATTTTTAGGCTCCGAAGAACCTTTTTGAATTCATCCTCTTTGAGCGATGCTCTGCGTCCGTTGGCATAGATGCCCTTGACCACTTCAACTACGCCGGCTACTGTATCGTCGTCTGGTTCGCTGCCTGAGAGTTCAGTGATTTTGTGTTTAATGATGCCTTTGCCGGATTGTTTGCCGATGGTTAAGCGTCTTTGGTTGCCGACTAGTTCCGGTGGATATGGCTCATAGGTCCAGGGGTCGTTGAGGACTCCGTGGGTGTGTATGCCTGATTCATGGGCAAACCCGTAGTCGCCAACGATTGCTTTGTTGGGTGGAACTGTGTAGCCTGTGGCTTTGCCGATGTAATCTGCAACTTCCTTGAGTTTCTCAGTTTTGCCCTCGAATTTCATGACGCCATAGTGCAAGTATAGGTTGAGTAGGACTTTTTCTGTTTCTGCGTTGCCTGCACGTTCACCGATGCCAAGATAGCTTGTAGATGCATAGACTTTGTCCCATACGCCTGAAGCTGCTTTGATGCCTGCCATGGTGTTTTCGACTGCGTTTCCGAAGTCGTCGTGTGCATGGATTTCTATGGCTTTCATGCGGGTTTCTTTTTTGATGGCTAGCACTTTTGCGGGGATACCATTTGGCAAGGGTGCTTCTGGGTCTGAGAGCCCAATGCCTACAGTGTCGCAGATACGGTAACATTCTGCGCCTGCATCGGCTACTGCGTTGATTAATTTTCGCTCGAAGTCCCAGTCTGCACGTGTGCTGTCTTCGCCGTGCATAAAGGTTCTAAGGCCGCAGGTTTTTGCTGCGTACTCTGTAACGTCAACTATGTTGGCGAGGATTTGGTCTCGTGTTTTTTCTGGCCATTTAGCTTTAAAGTGAATGTCTGATACTGGATGTGAGATGCCTACTTCTTTGAAGCCGCATTTTACTGCGCTGTCGATGTCTTCTTTGACTGCGCGGCACCAACCGGCAACTCGTACATCGAGGTTTTGATCCATGATCATTTTGGCGGCTTTTTTGTCGGGTTCCTGATAGTGGAACACTTCGATTCTTTCTGCGCCTATTTGGGTTAGTAATTGGGCGATTTTTGCGGCGTCTTTTGGGCTTGCGGCTAAGCCGGGCATTTGGATGCCGTCCCGAAGTGTTGTATCGTCGATTATTGCTTCGGTTTTTAGTGGTTGCATTTTGAAGAAGAAGTCTTTTATGTCCATTTTTTGCTCTTCTCGGTCTTGTTTTACGTTTTATGCTACGCTTTTTGTAACGCTAATTAACGCTTATCTGCAATTGATAAACGTTTCTGCAGACATTATGTAAGATTGTTCAAGGGAATACGTGACTTAACTTCTGCTTGTCTTGTCACAATGTAAAGAAAAACTTTACATAACAATAATCTAAATGTTGGAATACAGCGCCTTAAGCGTACCGGAAACAGCTAAAACATGAACAGACGCCTGCACCCCAGCAACAACTGTAACCGAAGCCACAGAAGCCCTCACCGAAGGCAAAACAGCAAGGTTACACCTAACCACAAAAATCTTGCGCTCACCATCAAAATTAATCAACGCCAAACCAGTCAAGCTTGCCCCAACCTCACCGTACAACTTTGTTGTGGAAGCCCATATAGCATCCATAAACTCGCGTTCACTTGGCAAGCCGTCGCGTTCAAGTTGCAGCGCTAAATATCGGCGTTTAACACGCTTCAATCGGCATTACCCTCCTTGAGTAAGCTAATGCCAGGCGCAACAAATTTGGAACTTAACTTTTCTCGGTTACGATCAACAATGCTATTTGCATTAATAGAAACTGCATCTAGCGCTTCCATCTCGCCCAAACCAAATAGGTACCCCAGACTTGCAAGATCCCTTGGCATACGCATCAAATGCTCCTCGCCAACACCGCTCGAAACCACAATGGGAACATGAAATTCCTTAGCAAGCGCAACTTCACGCCGCAAACTAGACAACAGCCGAACACGCGGTGGACCCTCCAATATCAGAAGAGATTTCACGTCAACTTCAAGGGCGGTTTGGCTGCAGCTGGCTAATTCTGCTTCAGCCCTATCAAAGAAGCGCTTATGATAATCCAAGCTTGGAAAATTAATTAAATCAACTCTGCGGTCTTTGGCTGCGCTTCGGGCGATTTCTTTTTCGTCACAGACAATGCAGATAACCTCTACTTTGCGGCGAAATTTGCGTAGGAAACGCATGAGGTCCTCTTGGTTGCGTGGTTTAAAATCCGCTCGGACCACAAAATCTAAGCCTGCTTGGCTGCAAGCGGTTTTTAGCGCTGAGATTTGGGCGTCTTCGAGTTGATTGCTAAATGGGATGCTGATGCGGCTATAACCAAATTTTGCTGCACGCTCTATTGAGCGCCCAGTTGCCTGGGTATCTTTAGGGTTAACTCTTAGGTGCAAATCGGCAAAGGCACGTTTCATGGCAGCAACCCAAACTGCTTAGCCAACTCGATAACTTCATCTGCGGTTTTGTCCTTAAAATGAACTTTAACATGAATAGGGTCATTTTGCGTAAATTTGGCTTGCCCCAAGTAGGCGGCTTGTTTGTCAAAGCGCAAATACAAGTTGCCTTTTTCAAGATGGAGCTTGATTTCTTCGTTTAGCTGCTCCTTATCGAGTGCGCTTAAGCCAGCGCCAAGTTTTTCGAGTGCAGATGGGAGTAGTTTGCGGTCTGTTAGTTTAGCCGTAAGCATGATGATGGGGTTTGAATGATGCCCCGAGAGGGTTGTTTGTGCAAAGATTAGGGATTCTGTGAGGCTTTCGGGAAACAGGTTTTTTGTTGCCGCTTCGACTTTAGCTGTGTTATCGGTTGCGTGCGCAAAAACGCGTATGTCGATGTATCCGATTGCTTTGGTTAGGTCAAGGTTTTTCTGCATAAACTTCCCTCGTTCTGGTGTGTTTATTCTATGTACCGCAATTTAGAAGTTTTGTTTTGTGTAGTCAACTTTAGGTGTTAGCATTAGCTTTGTTTCTTATCAACTGATTTTGAGGTTAAAAGAAAGAAATAAGATTTAGAAAAGATAAAATAAAATTTGAAACACTCGAAAAATCGAGTGTAAATAAGGAAGGTTTAGGCTTCTGTTTGTTTGGTGTGCGCTTTAATTGCAGCTACGTTTTCGTCGTGGCTACTTTTGCGGCGCATATCAACTGGTAAGCCTGCTTGCCATGCTTGTTGCTTGCTGATGCCTGCTGCTTTTAGTTCGTCTGGACTGAAGCCTTTGCCTGTTTTGTGTTTGCCGTTTTGTTTAGTGATGACTGGTTTTATGTGGTGCATCTATATTCCGTCTCCTTTGCGTTGCAGTTTTACGCCGTTGTGTTTCTTTGCGCCTCTACGGTGACTTGGACGTGCTTTTTCTGAGCCTATACCCTTATGATGTAAGCCTCTAACCTTTTTGCCTGCGCTTGTCATGCTGCGGAAGACACGGCTTGTGTGCTGTTTCTCAGTTATCCAACCGATGTCTTTGTCTGTTTGGATGGTTGGTGCGAATGGATCTACGAGGATAACTTCGAACCATTTGTGTTTGCCGTCTTCGCCTACCCAGTAGCTGTTGAGTACTTCTAGGTTCGGGAAGTGTTTTGCGGTTCTTTCTTCCGCGATTAAGCGGAGGCTTTTTGCGGGTTTGAATTTAGCGACACCCATACGTTTGGGGCGTCTGCCTGATTTTGGCCGAATTTTTCTAAGTCCACCTCTGCGGACTTTGGTTCTTGCCATTACGAAGCCTTGTTTGGCTTTATAGCCTAGACCTCTTGCTTTGTCGAGTCTTGTTGGATTCTCAATGCGCAATGTTGATGGTTGTTTACGCCATTGTACTAGGCGTTGACGCATGAGTTCTTCGACGAAGCTTTTTTCTGGCTTTGCCCATTCTTCGGCGATGTATTTGTATGCCATGTTTTTCACGTTCTTTTTGTGTTTTTCTGCTTGTGGTTCAGCCTTTCGGCCACATCCCATCGGACAGGGTTGTCCGTCTGCAATTTCACATCAAAACGTGATGCAATGAAATAAACCTTTGCCAGAGGTGTAGCGTTTGTATGTAGATTTGTGTTTGGTTCTTTTCCGTTTTTTGTGTTGTCGGGCGTCAGTTGGGCTTGGCATTGCAGTTTAGGGAGAGTTAGATGCGATTTTTTTCTATAGGCCCCTTATATAAAGCCGTATATGGAAGCGTATGCGCTAGCCGCCTTGGGTTTGATGTTCCTCAAAGGAGCCCTCTGCATTAAAAGTTTCTGTATGGACATCCGAGGGGGACTCAAACAGAATAGTGATTATATTGGGTAAGAAGGTCGAAGATTTGCTATGCGGGCATCTCGAACAATTTATCGCCAGCAGTTTTCTTCTTAATGATAAAAGCCATTGCAGCACTGACTATGGCTAAAGCAGCTGCCAATGCATAACGGACACTCATTGGTATTGATGCAAAGAAATCCGAGGATACTTCAGCCGTCTCGGGGTCAGGGGATGGGGAAATGTCTGGAGATGAGGATTCTGTTGGGGTTGGTGTGGGTGTTTTAGATGGTGCGGCTGTTGGGGTTGCTGTTGGTGATGATGTCGGAGTTGAGGATGGCGAGGGAGTTGCGGCTGGGTTAGCTTGGTAGATGGCCTTTATGGTAGATGATGCATTAATATTTCCAAGTGTGTAGGAGCTAACGGCGCCTACGGATGTTCCGTTAACAAGAACATCCACTATATGGTAGCCCGTCTTTGGTGTTATAGTGAATGTTTGGTTTTCATTGTAATTGAGAACGGTTGTTCCTGGGCTAATAGCACCATTGGTGGCCTGGATTACTTCGACTGTGTATTTGTTTGGCTCAAAAAGGGCAGTTAGTGAGGCATTAGAGGTTATGGGGCTAAATCGGTATTTTTGATTGGAAGATGAATTTACGGTAACTGATTGGCCATTTGCCATGATTTTTGAGATTGAATAGCCAGTGTTGGGTGTGATAGTAAATTCGGGGGATTCGCCATGACTGACGGCGCACGTTCCCGGAGTAATTGATCCATTACCTGTCTGGGATACTGTTATGCTGTAGGTATTGATCGAGAATTGGGCAACTATCGTGTGGGTACTCAGGGTATTTGTTAGCGTATAAGATGAAACGGGTCCTTGGGAAACATCGTCCACGAGCACGTCAGCGATGTGGTAGCCGTTTTTCGCTGCCATATTGAAGGTTTGGTTGCTGCCAATATTAACCAACACTTCCGCTTGGACTAATCGTGCCATTACCCAACACGTCGGTAAGAATTTGGTAGCGATCGATAATACAGGAAGACAGTGTTGTTTGTCCGGTAGTGTAACCTGATGCTTGCGCGGTTATCGTAGTAGTGCCTGGCTGGTATGTTGTTGTAAAGTTTGCTGTTGCTTGTGTTTGCCCAGACGGTATTGTTACTGTAGCGCTTATTGATCCAAGGGTCGATTGGGATGAAAATAGGTTAACCTTAACGTTGGTTTCGGATGGCTCTTGCGGGTTGCCCCTGTGCATTCTGCAGTTGCACATGTACTGTTTTGTATGTTGCACCGTCTGAAGGTAAAGTTGGGAAGCAGTAAACCGCTAATTTGGAGGGAACAAACCCTGAGGTTTTTATCAATTGAGTGGTTAGGGGGAAATCGTTAGCTACGGCGGTTATGTTTGCTGATCCCGCTTTATAGGTTGTAGTGAGATTGGTTTTTGCGTAGGTTTTCTGGGGTAGTATAGTGACTTCTTGGATTCTGCAAACGCTATCATCGTTTGAGGCTAAATTCACGGGAGTATTCGAATTCTTTTTTGCTGCGTAACCTGAAGCATTTTGCAGTTGTAGAGCAATTTGTTCATAGGAGCCTGCGTCGGCTGGAGTTTGGAGTGGACCCGAGAATATTTTCAGTTTTGTTGGGTTTGAAGCGATGGGTGTTGTTGTTATCGTTACTTGGCCGGGTGTGTATCCTTGAGATACTGCTGTTATAGTTGTGTTTTGGATTTTTGCTTCTGTTTGTGCTTTTGTTGTAGTTGTGAAGTTGGCCAATGCATAGGTTTCCCCTAACTTAATTGAGACTGTTGAGCTCACGTTGCCTACTGTTGTGTCAGAAGATGTTAACGCCACATTAACGCCTCCTTGGGGGGCTCTTGCTGGAATACCGCTTGAATCTTGTAGTTGAACCATTATTGCCTCATATGATTCGCCATCTGAGGGTAACGTGGAAGGTATTCCATAGACGCCTAATGCTGAAGGCAGGGGCCCAACGGTTGTTACATTAGCCATAACAGTGGGGTATCCTGTTGCTGAAGCCGATATGGCTGTTGTTCCGGGCGTAAATGTAGAGGTGAAATATGCGGCTGCTAAAGATTCGCCTTTTTTTATGGTGATCGGTGACTCTACTGAACCGATAGAGGTTAGTGAAGATGAGAGGTCAACTGTTATGTCTTCGGGGGCGCGGGTTGGTTTTGCGCTGGAATTTTGCAGTTGGACAAAGATGTATTGGTAACTGTTGTTGTCTGCAAGAATAGTTGGGGTGCCGGTGTAGATGTTAAGGTTTGTTGGGGTACCTGTTGTTTCAGAGAAGGTACACTGGGCAAACGTGAAAAGTGCAACTGTTAAGAGAATAACCAGTGTTAACGGTACTGCCTTCTTCAACGCTTTTTGCATCCTACTTTTCTATGTATACACCTTACTCGCCAGATAGCTAGTGAACCTAACGAATACTTTCTTGAGCCAATTATTGGGTAGTTTATTCTTAAGAGTTCTGAATCCAGAATTCTAATGGAAAATACCTAAATTGTTGTAGCGTTAACTTTAGCTTCTAAAAAGATAACACCCGAACAGTTTCTCTGCAAGGACCCCGCCCTTAATGGTAGATCAAAATTTGGGTGAGTGCTTATCTTTCTACAGTTGCTATTACCGCAAAAACCTCTACACACAACAACTACCATTGGGCTTGGCTAACGGCTGCTTTTTGGTGTCTGCCTTTGGGGTTGGTTGCTGGTTGGTTGGGACGTTTTCAGCAAGCAGGTCAGGTTAAGGTGGAATAAGTTTGTTGCTTTGCCGACTTCTCCCCTATCCCCTATAAAAAGGACGCAAAAACAAACAGAGCTGCCTACTACCTACCTCAGAGCACCTACCCCCTCCCTTATATAAAGCCGCAATGAGATGCCCTCACTTATTTCAGAAAGAGTTGTCCTTTAGTAATTTTGATAAGTGATTGTTACTACTTATCGATAGGTTCCGTGAGGCAAATTGATACTGTCTGCGTTGGATTTGAAGAAAGCTATCGAGCAGGGATCGCTGACAATTAACCCATTAAGTGAGGATACAATAAGGGAAAACGGCGTAGACCTACGTTTCTCTGAGGAAATAGTGCGTTTACAACCCACCGATAAAGTGCTGGATATACAGTCGCCGAATAATGAGGGGCTCTATTTTAAGGAAAAAGCCGCGGACTCTTTTGTTTTGGGTAAGTACGAGAAGGTACTGGTTGCCACTTTGGAGAAAGTGAAGTTAGGCAATGATTTGATGGCTTTCTGTCAGCTCCGAAGCACATTCTCAAGGGCCGGCGCCTCTATTCCTCCGACCGTTGTTGATGCGGGGTTTGAAGGCAACCTTACCATCCAAATATCAGGCGGCCCCTTCCCAATCAAAATTCCCGTAAAAACACGGTTTTCTGCATTTGGTATTTGCAGAGCTAAAAACGCCTTTGGTTACGGGCTATGAGGGGAAATATAAGCATGATAATGGTGTGGCGCCCCCGAAAAAAGACCGCTAGCGCACTACATTTTTATCCCTATTCGCCAAGTGTGGTGTGAGGAAAAGTGGACTTCACCTACCCAGACTAACGTCTGCTTCGAATGCAACTGCTGTGGCTTATGCTGCGGCGACACAGACCACAAAAGGCGACGGCATATTTTGCTGCTGGAGAGCGAAGCTGAAGAGATTTCAGCCCAAACAGGATTACCCATTGAAGATTTCGCCAACGAATCCAACGGAACCCAACCGTACATCTATGAAATGAAGAAGCCCGAAGGCGACTGCTTCTTTTTAAAAGACAACAAATGCACCAACTATGAGTTGCGGCCGCTGATTTGCAGATACTACCCTTTCGAATTAAAATTCGACCAGGACAAGGATACGCATGTTTTCAGTTACACGCTGGAGTGCCCAATGATTAATCAGGGCAAACAGTTGAGTAAAAAAGATTTTGAGGCTCTCTATGCGCTGGCGGAGCAGCGGTTGCCTTAGAGTTGAGCTAAGACATCGGTTTGTTCGAGGGTGACGCCGCAGTAGTGGCATTTTAGCACAAGCGGCTCTTCGTTTTTCACATGGAATTTGGAAGAGATGGGTTCGCCGTTGTTGCTTACGCAGCAGGGGTTGCCGCATTTTATTATGCCTTCGATGGTTTGGGGCAGTTTTACTTCGAGTTTCTCAACTACCAAGTAATCTTTAATGATGTTGATTGACGCACGCGGAGCGACCAGGGCGATGCGGTTTACTTCTTCGGCGTTTAGGGCTTTGCCTTCGATTTTTACGATATCTTTAACGCCAAGGTGTTTGCTTGGCACGTTAATCGCTATGGTCATGACTCGTTTCTCTTTGCCAGTTATGCCTAAAATGTTTACGACATCGAGTGCGTAGCCGCCGCGAATGTGATCGATTACTGTGCCATCTTTGATTTTGTTGACCCTGAGTTCCTTATCGCTCATACAATCTCCACCTACAAGGCTATGCTGAGGGGGCAAATAAGATTTTACATCAAAAAATTGGTTGAAAAGGGGAATTAAGAGCGCAGGTCAATAACAGTTGTGCCCGCGAACTTGTCGAAGTAACGCATGAAAGCTTGGCTTTTTATGCGCCAACCTAACAGCAAATCAAAGGGCAACAGGGGCAAGACTTTGCCGAAGTTGCGCACAGCTGCATGGTCGTAGGACATTTTCTTTCCGTCCGTGCGGACGACTTTGAGGCCGATGACGCGTTTGCCTATGCTTTGACCGTTGAAGCCCTCCAGCAATGTGGAGTAGAGCCAAAGCAGGCCGATGGTGATAAAGAGCACTGTGCTGATTTCGCTGCCGAGTTGTCCGGGTGAATTAAGGGATAGAAGTTGCGGAATGAATGTAATAGCCATGGTTATAGCAACGATTAAAGCAAAGTCGATTAAGAAGGCAAAACTCCGTTTTTTAAATGAAGACAGCGGTAATGTGCTTGCTTTGCCCTGTACATCAGCGACTTCTGCCCAGCCTTCAACATCATGGATGACGCGTACAGCGCTTTCGCCTGCTCTACTAAGTTTGTATTTGCCGCTTGGCGTCTGCTCTATAAAGGGCGAGAGAGAACGCAAGTGGAAACTGAGTTTGCCAGTATCTACCTTGAGTAGATTTAGCAAATCAGTGAAGGATGACTCTCCATTATTGCTTAAGTCCAATAATATATCCCGTCTAAGGGGATGTGAAAGGACCGAAAGCACTTTGGAAACACTTTCTTGACTTACAGCCATATTTCAAAACCATTGCTTTTACTAATTGGGAAACATTTTGTTATACGATTTTGGCTTATAACCCATTTTAATCGGACTTCTCCCATATAAGTCACACTCAAAAAACTCTTTAATTCGGTGACAGATATTCTATTAGAATAAAACAACCTATTAAATGATTACTTATGTCAAGTGCTGATATTGCTGTAGGGGTATATCGTGAATTAGAAAGCGAAGATTTCAGAGTACTCCATATTATCGAAGTGGGAATGGCGAAACATGAATACGTCCCAACCGAGCAGATTCGTGACTACGCAAAAGTGCCTCTTGAACGCATCACATACACGCTTGGCAGACTCAACAAGCTGGGCTTAATCTACCAAATCAGAGGCGCCTACAGCGGCCAAACCCTGAACTATGCAGGATACGACTGCTTAGCCATAAACAACCTCGTAAAAGAAGGAGTAATCTCCTCGTTCGGCCAAAGCTTAGGCGTAGGCAAAGAAGCCGACGTCTATGACGCATTAAGCCCCGACGGCAAACGCATAGCCATCAAATTCCACAGGTTGGGCAGGATTAGTTTTAGGCAAACAAGACGCAAAAGAGGCTACGCCAGAGAACACTCAAGCTGGCTTTTCCAATCGCATATAGCGGCAGATCATGAATTCGAAGCCATGAAACTAGCCTACGCAAACGGTGTTTCCATACCTGAACCCATCAGCCACAACCGCCACATCATAGCCATGGGCATGATTGAAGGAGCCCAATTAATTAAATACAAAGACATCGGCAAACCAGAAAAAGTACTCCGCGAAATACTGCGCAACATAAAAAAAACCTATCTCAAAGCGCATCTTATACACGGCGACTTAAGCGAATACAACATCATATTGCAGCCTGACGGCCACATTTTAATTATCGATTGGCCCCAAGCAGTAAAAACCGATCACGCAAACGCATCCGAAATGTTAGAACGTGATTTAAAGAATGTGCTAACTTACTTTAGCCGAAAATTCGATGTAGAATTGGCTGTAAAAGAAGCCTGCGAATATGTAATAGGGGAAGCTAAATGCTTACCCGTTTAGTGTATGTTCGCATTTAAAACGATGTATAGGACGTTGTTTCCGCGAAGTAGCACGTTACCGTAGTTGGTCATGAGTTGTTCTTCTTTACACTCGGTTGCGCCCTCGAGAAGGATGTTCATGTGTCCATCGACCTTTATCATTTTACCCTTGTATTCATAGCCGTTCTTGAGAACAACTTCGATGTTGCCGTGTAACTGTTTTATGAGAACGTTTAATGGTTTTTTACTTGGTTCCATCATTGACATTATTGGTCCCTGTCCATTCCTGTTAATATGCAAGAACCTCCTACCGAATATAAAAGGCTTATGAAAAACAGCCTATAAGAAAATAAGCAAACAAGGGCAAATCAGGCAAAAACGGGCTGATTAATGAAAAAAACGTTCAAACTTGGGCTATAGAAATTTTAGGCTAAAAATCAAAATAAGAAAAAAGGGTTGATTTCAGCTATTGCTACAACTTAGCAAGTATAGATAATCGCCGCAACAACCAAGAAAGCTATGCCTGTCCAGAACAAGTCGCCGCCAGTCAAGAAATACACAACTATAGCTATGAGTATCGCGGGTATGAGTACCAAGAAAAGTCTGATGAGGACAATGATGACTAAGCCAATGATGACTAAAATCATGCAGAAAAACCCAATCAATGCTTCCGAGTCCGAGGCTATCCAGTATCGAGTAGACGATTGCCATTAAAAAAGGAAGATTCATTGCATCTCCACTAAGAACTTTGAATCAAGTCAGTAATAAATTTTTTCATACAGGCCTGCGCTTGACCCTATTTTGCGGGTTCTTAGAGCAAATCGATTCGCCTAATTCATTTTGCCCCGAAGCTTACTAAGCACTTCATCCTCAAGCCACTTCTCACCCTGAATCGTCAACTTAAACTCAGGCTTACTCGGATCAGGCTTGAAAACTTGCCCACGCTTAGTCATCTCATTAAGCCTCGCTGGCACCATGCTTTTGATGCCGCTGGATTCAAGAAGCTTCTGCACCTGCGCCGCCGTATTCCTCCGATCATCAGAAGCATACAACACCAAACCAACCGCCTCATAGTGGGTAAGGTTTTCACGAGTAACAATCACTGGCCCCTCCGTGGTGGGTTCGACTATGCCTTTTAGTTGCGCTCCAGAGGGCGTTAAACGATTAGATACAAAATCGGCGAGTTTCTCAGTAAAATCTTCAGGCATACTACTTAGCATGTCGAGGATTTCCTGCGGGGTTTCCCCTTCGATGACGACTTCTCCAAACGATGTCTTTATGCGGGCTTCGATATGCTTCAATGACTGTGCCTCAAAGGGCTATATGGACTGCTTGGCTTTTTAGGATTTGTGACAACTTTACAGCAAACAATTAGACATGCTTGCGTTTGCGAAGAAACAGAACTATGCATGCTGCCGTCAATAGAGTTATGAGAGCCGCAGCCCCAAAAGCGTACCAGATAGCGGTTTGCATAGATGTGTTGGCTGTGATCGGTTGTTGTTGGGGTTCTGTTCCAGTCGTGAAACTCCACCACACCAGATTATCCCCAATCGTTGCAGTCACATTGTAAGTTGTGTTAGGCTTCAGTAACCCCGCTGGGAAAACAGTGATTTTAGCAGATGCCACTGGAAAATGTTCATCCAATCGCTCTGCTATCTCAACCTGAGGGGTGAATGTGATGTTTTCCACTCTAACAGGTCTGGGCTCATTAATCACCAACACTGTATCTCGCGAAACATTAACCGAACCCGCAGCAGGTCCTAACGAAAGCATCTGAGAAAACCACATGTCCGATGCACTTGCAGAGTTAATAGGCATATGGCTCGTTGGGAAAGAGTGAACGTTAACCAACTCGACATGATATAAGTTGACAGTGGCATAATAGGTTCCGAAAAACGCCGCTAAGAGGATCATTGCTGTGACGAATGCTTTTAAGACTGTTTTCAAATTCGGGTACCAAAATTCTGTTTCAATTTTTAGGTATTTAACACTTAGCAGTAAAACAAATAAAAGAAAGGAGATTTGGTGGCTACTTGAACCGTTCACGCAAGCAGTTTGCCGACGAGTTCAGGGTTGGCTTTGCCTCGTACTTCCTTCATGGCGGCGCCCATGAGCATACCAAACGCGTTCTTGCCCAATTTTTCGATTTGGGCTTTGTTGGCGGCGATGATGCGATCAATCACTGGCGCCAAATCTGCTTCGGTGAACATTTTAAGCCCTAAAGCAGTAACTGCGTCCTGCACTGTTTTGCCCTCGTTCTTGGCTAGCCAACTAAACACGTCTGCGATAGCTTCTTTGGCAAGTTCCCCTGAACCGACCGCTGCAAATATGCCACGGATTTGGTCATCTGAGACGTTTTCGGTTTGGATACCGTCACGTTTTAGTGATTTCACGGTTTCAGTTAGAAACGCCGCTACTGTGGAGGCTGCTGTGCCGCTTTTTTGGGCTGCTTCTTCAAAGGCTTCGAGGTATTCGGAGTCTAAGAGTTGCTTGGCTAATTTGTCGTTTAAGCCGTATTGTTTGATTAGGCGTGCGGTTTTTTTGTCGGCTGACTCAGGCAAATTTTCCCTGACCAACGTGACTAATTCGTTGGTTATTGGTTGGGGTGGAATGTCGGTTTCGGGGTACATTCTTGCTGCGCCTGGTCGTGGACGCATGTAGCGGGAGGTGCCGTCGTCTTTTGCTGTTCGGGTTTCCTGCGGGATGCAATTGCAGGCTACTTGTGCGCGGTCAACAACTGCCTTGAGTGCGTCATAGGTATTCTCTGCGGTGTCAGCGACAAAAACTACTGCGTCTATTTCTGCTGCGCCAACTGCGTCTCTTAGGGCTTTGACTTCTTCAGGTGTGATACCATAATTGGCGAGGACTTCGTCAGTGTGGAATATGCCGCCGACTCTGCCCCAGAATTTTGCGTAATCAGATAGTTCGCTGCCTAAGCGGAAGTTGGGCATCAATTCGCGGCCAGTTAAACCGTTGAAGCCTGAGAATTTGACAGCGAGAACTTTTTGGTTTTTGTCGACTGCTTTGCGGATTACTTTGCTCTTTGTGGCTTTGAAGAGTCCTGTAACATCAACAAACTCTGCTTTTAGCGAGTCGGGTGTGATGCCTCGTTTGGCGAGTTCCTCTTTGATAGCAATCAAGTTTAGTTGGCGCTGAACTTCATAGTCAACGACGGTGGCGATTAAGTCGAGTGCTTGTACACCTTTTATTTCGATTAATGCGCCGTTTGGCAAGGAAACGTTAAGGTCTTGGCGGATGGTGCCTAAGTCCACGCATGACTTTGCCTGTGTCTCGGAGTATTCTGCCGATGGCAAGGGCGACTTCTTGGGCTTCCTGCGGCGAATAGATTACAGGTGCCGTGGCGACTTCGATTAGTGGAATGCCTAAGCGGTCGATGCGGTAACGGATGGTTTTGCCCTCATCCTGCGTGCCTGTTTTGCGTGCTGCGTCTTCTTCGAGGCTGGAGGCTTGCATGGGAATGATTTTGTCGCCGACTTTGATCCAGCCGTCCAAGGCGATGATGGTGGTGCGTTGGAAGCCTGTGGTGTTTGAGCCGTCGATGACGGTTTTGCGCATCACATGGACTTCGTCAACGGGCTGCATATTCATCATTAATGAAGCGGTTAAGACGACTTTGACTGCGTCGAGGTTGATTGGGTGTGGGGGTTCCTCGTCCATTTCGACTAGGCAGCTGCTTTTATGGCTGGCTTCGTAGAGGATTTTTACGCCTTTCTGGAATTCGAAGAAGGCTGCAGGGTCTACTTGGCCCAGTTCGCTCTGGGTTGGTCTCAATCGGCGTAGGAATGTGATTTCTGGTTCTTCCTTAAATAGTTCAGGCGGGCAACTGCAGAAGAGTTTGCTGCCGACGTTGAGTTGTTGGTGGATTTCTAAGCCGACTTTTAAGCCGACTTTTGCGTAGTCGATGGGCATTATTGTGGTCCTCCTTCTATGATTTTGTCTTGTGGAAGGGTGCGGGGCGAGTATTCGCCTGCAATGTTAGTTTGCAATAGTGTGATGGCTTCTTTGGGATCACCTGTTTGTCCGAGCGCCCACATCAGTTTCACCAAGCCAGTTTCTGGGAACATATCATCCAGCGGAACCACGCCAAACGATAGCAGGTCTCGGCCTGTGTCGTAAACGTTCATGTCCACGCGTCCCCAGATGCACTGGGAAGCCAACGCAACCACCACACCTTTAGCTGTGGCACGTTTGACTGCGTCAAAACAGAACTTGCTCACATGACCCAATCCTGAGCCTTCAAGCAGGATGCCCTTGAAGCCCCGGTCGACATAGAAGTCGATTACTGCTGGGTCAAGACCAGGATAGAATTTGACGAGCGCTACTTTATCGCTGAAGTTCGGTTTTACAACGAGTTTGCGTTTGGGGTCTCTTTTCTGGTAAGCATCCGCTACCATGGTGACTTGGAGGTTTTGGACTTTGGCGATTGGGAAGCCGTTGATGGATTTGAATGTGTCTCGGCGGCTGGTGTGGCATTTGCGTACTTTGGTGCCGTGGTGGATGGCGATTGCTGTGTCGGAGACGGTTTCGTGCATGGCTAATCCGACTTCGGCGAATGGTGCTTCGCCTGCGGCTTTGACTGCGCCGATGAGGTTGGTTGCTGCGTCGCTGCTGGGTCGGTCAGAAGAACGCTGGGCACCAACAAGTATGACTGGAACTGGCAGGTTCTGCAACGCAAAACTCAGTGCAGCAGAAGTGTACGCCATGGTGTCTGTGCCATGCGCGATGACTATGCCGTCCACGCCTTGCTCAATGCGTTTGGCAACGGTTTGGGCGAGTTCCGTCCAGTTTTGTGGTGTTAGGTTTTCGCTGTAAATGCTAAAAACGATTTCTGTGTCTACTCTGGCGATGTCTGCGAGTTCGGGTACGACGCCGTAGAGGTCGCTTGCGGACATGGCTGAGCGGACTGCGCCTGTGCGGTAGTCCACGCGGCTAGCGATGGTTCCGCCTGTACTCATGATAACGACGTGGGGCAATGCAGGGTTCTGTTTTGGTAGTGGCGGTGCGGCGAATGTGGGTTTGGTGCCTTTGCCGATTTTCTCCACAGTTACGTCGGCGGTGGCTTCGATGCCGATGTTGTAGCCGCTCTTCATTTTGATAATTATGGCGGTGCCTTCGCCGAAGCGTGGAATCAAGATGCCCTCGTAGGTCTTGCCTTTGCTTGTGATTTTGAGGATGTCGCCGACGCTGCAATCCGCTTGCTGTAGCAGTTCTAGCGCTTTGCCCTTGTACCCTGAATCTTGTAAATCGCTCATTGTGTGTTTAGCCTCTTTGAAACGTAAACTCCATCACGCCCGTAACCCAGACGCATGTAGTACCTTCTTGTTCCTAACGCACTAATAACTAAAAGCTTTTTGACCCCAAACTCGGCGCTTGCAATCCGTTCTGCCTCTGCCAAGAGTTCTTTGCCATATCCTTTATGCTGCCATGCGGTGGCTGAGTGTTTGCCGACTGGGACGAGGGGGCCGTAAACGTGGAGTTCCCGCACGATGGCTGAGGGGACTTCGGTGATTTCTGGTCTGTGAGCTTTTGGGGATGGGACACGCATGCGCAGGTAACCCAGCAGTACGTTGTTTTGTGGGTCTTCGGCGGAAATAAAAACTTCATGCCCTTCTGAAGCTTCATAACGCTCGGTTAAAATCTTGACTTTTTCCAAATCAGGCACAACGTGGTCAACTGCTAAACGGTGCCCAACTTCGCGGCAGCGGATACATTGGCATTGCATGCCTTGGTCTTTGAGTTTTTTCTGCGCCAACTCCCGCACATCACTCTTAGTTACCCCAGCCAAAATCAGCCGTGCAGGAATATCGCGCTGTACACGCATGACTCTTACCCATTTTGGGATGGTTTTTTTGATTTCAGCGATTAGATTTGCTGCTTGTTCGGTTGTGTATGGTTCAAAGGTGCCTTCTTGGTACCATTGGTAGGCTTTGGTGCCTGCGATGGCGAGGCACGGATAAATTTTTATCATATCCGGCTTAAATTGGGAGTCGGTGAAGATGCGTTTGAATGCATCAAAATCTTTTTGCGGATTGGACCCAGGCATTCCGGGCATCATGTGATAAACAATTTTTAGCCCTGAATCTTTGGCGATTTGTGTTGCTTCAACTACGTCTGCGACGGTGTGGGTTCTGCCGACGCGTTTGTAGATTTCATCATCTGGGTTTTGTACGCCAAGTTCGATGCGGGTTACACCCATAGCTCAGCATGGCGTCGATATGGGGTTGTTTTGCCCAGTCCGGTCGGGTTTCGACGGTGATGCCGACGTTGCGGGTTTCGCTGACTTCCGCATTCGCCTCTGCCTCCTCCAAGTTAGCGGAGGTTTTGCCAGTTAATGCATCAAGGCAACGCTGGATGAACCATGTCTGGTACTCCATTGGCGTCGCCGGAAAAGTACCGCCCATCACAATCAACTCAACCTTATCCACCTTATGCCCAATAGCCGTGAGTTGACGTATGCGGCTCTGCACTTGCTCGTAGGGGTCGAAGCTGTTTTGGCTTCCACGCAACGCGGCAGGTTCAAATCCTGTGTAGCTTTGCGGCGAACCTGTGGTTGGTCCTCCGGGGCAGTAAGCGCAGGGTTCAGGTTGCGGGCACGGGTAGGGTTTGGTCATGACGGCGATGACGGTTACGCCGCTGATGGCTCGGGTGTTTTTTCTTCTGATGATCGGCAGAAGTTTTTTTGATTCTGAATCAGTTAAAACTGTAAGTAAGTCAGCGTTGGATGGTACCGCTTCCAGGTGGTATTTGGCTGAGACCTTAATTTTTAGTTTGTTGACATCGTCGCCTGTGGGGGAATCCATAGAAAGCAGTCTTGTGATGATTTCGCGCAGGGCAACTGTGTTAGTCAAATCTGGGTACCGAAATAGAGTTTAGATTACCGATAGATAAAGTGCACTAGCCAAAAATGGTTTTAAAAAGGCAATGTTTACGGAGAAAAACAAAGAATCTGTCGACCATAGACCCAATAACAACAAGCGGCAACGGTACAGTGAAGCGATAACATCTTTTTTAATTAAAGCGAAATTAGAGTTAGCACTATGCAAAAAGGTTAAGCATAAAACAAAATGTATCTGCTTAAAATGCAGAATGGAAAAGTATTGGACTTAAGTCATCCAGTTTTGGCCCGCTTTCCGTTGCAGAATCGTACGTTTTTCGTAGTTGCGTCTGTTTCGGTTTTTTGGGCTTGGAGCAGTTCTTACACGTGCCTCAACTTTGGGAGTTTGAGTGCGCACTTTTCCAGCTTTTGAGAGTGAACCGTGAGTTGGCATATTTTACACCTTTTGCACAATAAGTTAATGCGTTGCCTTTAAACCTTTAGCTTAAAAACAGGTGTATGTTCGCTTGCGGTTTCTTCTATAGTAGTTGTTGGCGCAGAGCCCCTATACACAACAACAACCAATGGTTTGGGGGGTTTTTTGTGTTTTGGTGCCTACGTCTGTTTTACGTTGCAGACAGGTTGGGCAAAATCCACAAGTAAATAGTCTAATTTCCATAAGGCACACGATTTAAAGACAGGTTAAATCAAAAAAAGGTGGAATAGAATATTTTCGGTTTTATCCTACTCAATTTGTCTTCCACAGTTTTTTTGCAGGCCAAGCCTAAGCCCTATTGTTGATACGGCCCACCTAAGCGATGCTTACTCGCCAACGGATTCTTCGCCGCTTTGAACCCGAGACTTCAATGCTCAGATGCTTCAACATAGCAACGGTTCAGCCCAATGAGGCGAAGTCTTTATCGCACCCCAATTTTTCGCTGTTTTAATCAGGGTGCATCTGTGCCTCAGTGCATTGCTTCTAAAGCTTGCTCCTTGACCTGCAAATATCATATGGCGCAAGGTAAATTATATATTTTGTGACTTTAATGCACCAAAAAGAGGCATCTTTGCACCATTTGGGACATCGCTAAATGTGGAAAAAGCCGTGCAACACCGCTTCAATTGCTGATTTATAAGCTACAAATTTCCATTAATCAGCAAACGATAAGTTGGTAAAAATGAACAAATCCACACTAATAGTAAGCACATTAATCATCGCCTTAGTAGCCTCCATAGGATTTAACGCCTACCAAGCCACCCAAAACAGCACCCTATCCAACCAAAACACCCAACAAACAACCAAACTAGAAATGACCTCAATTTTAACCCAAGCCCAAGTAAAAATAAACTCTGAGCTTCAAGCCTTAGGCAACAGCGCCATATACGCCTCCCAACAGATCTCAGGCACAGGATTAGGCGGCGAACAAGCACGCAACCTCTTGAAATCAATAGCCCAGAACTATTCCTTCATAATTGATGTAAGCACCCTAGACCTACAGGGCACCTTTGTCACCGTAGAACCAGCAACCTACAGCAACCTTGAAGGCTCAAAGGTAACAATGCCCTACGACATTTTCGCACCTTCAAAAGACCCAATATACCCCATAATGTCACCTGTCTATCAACTTGAAGAAGGAGTTAACGGTTCAGTAATAATGGCACCAATCTTCAACTCTAACGGCGCAATGATCGGTTCAGTAAGCATAGCTTTCGATGCTAGTGCCCTAATCAACGCCACCGCCACAGAAGTAAGTGCGGGAACCTCCTATGTCATATGGGCATCTGATACGGATGGCACAATGATCTACGAAGTAAACAAAGCCGAAGAGGGCACAAACCTATTCGCTGACCCAACCATCTCAACCTGGTCAACGCTGCAAACATTCTCAAGACATATGGTTACTGAAGCAGCGGGGTATGGCACCTACGAATATTACAACTACGATAATGCGGGTACAACGGTAACCAAGCAAGCTTACTGGGTTACTGCTGGGATTTACGGCGAAGAATGGCGATTGATTATAACAAATGTTCTGCCATAATACTACAATTAAACGTACGGATTTTTCCGTTTTCAATTTTTTTAAAATAACTTTCCCTTAGCATCTTACGTATTTTTCCGCCCACTCAAACGAAGCCAACACCCATTTACTGAGCCACTAACACATGCCGATGCCGAAGCTCTTCGCGTTGTCTTTGCTCACGCTCACGCCGATCAATTTCATCGTTTAAGCGCATATCCTCATCAAACTTAAACTGCTCACGGCGTTCCCGTTTATGACGGTCTTTATGTTCATATCTATTTTCTGCCATCCAAATCGTCCCAAGCTAGAACGTGATGTAGTAAAATTTATCGTTTTTTAGGAGTGATCGCTAGGAAACGGGTTTAAAGAAATAGCGATTATTTGTGGTTTGCAGGGGGCTTCTCGCTTAACTCGCGGTACTGCTCCATGGCGTACCTTACGATTTCTCCAGCTTCCGCAGCATTTTTCCAATCCCTAACTTTTACCCATTTGTGGGGTTCAAGCCGTTTGTAGGTTTCAAAGAATTCCTGAATCTCCACTAATCGGTGCTTATGTACGTCGGTTATGTCGTGGTAGCCTTCGAATCGGGCATCGTTTACTAGCACGGAGAGGATTTTTGCGTCTAAGCCTTCTTCGTCTTCGATGATTAGGGCACCTATAACGCGGACTTTAACTATACACCCAGCAGTCAGAGGGGCATAGCTTAGGACCATGATGTCTAAGGGGTCTTCGTCGTCGAACCATGTTTGAGGAACAAAGCCGTATTCGACGGGGAACACTACCGAGGAGGGGATGATTCTGTCTAGTACGAAGGCTTCCCATTTGATGCTGTATTCGTATTTGTCTCGTGAGCCGCTTACGACTTCTATGACCATGTTTAGGAGTTGGGGTGGGTTGTCGCCTGATGGGATGTCTTTCCAGAAGTTCATTGTTTATCAGCTTTTTCTTAGGAGGAGGTTGATTGGCGATTTAAACATTAACCATATTTAGAGGGTTTGAAGCCGCGGCTTACTCTAATTTTTGTAGATTAATAGGGTCAGCCATAGCCTGCGGGGTTTGCGAGATATTTTAGCTCTAGGTTAGTGGATGGTTCATTGCCGTAAAATCTATTAAGTGCATACCTTTCTAGCCTTATAGTAATCAACCGCCTTTTAGGAAGACTCAATAATCTTGTATCATAGACTTGTCTGCACCCTCACAGCCAAAAAACCCATCAAAAGGGCAATAGTAATTCTGAGTATTCTTGCATTAATATTGGTGCCTCTTTGGATTGTAACACAGACTTCCGCTCTGTACGACCAAGATTCCAGAAACAACAACTCTATTGAGCCACCATCTACAACGCCAGCGCCGACTCCAACCCAAATCCCCCAAAACACAAAAGCGCCGCCTACGCCAGCACCAACCCCACATCTCAAACCTTCACCATTACCGACTCAACCTCCAACGCCTGACACGACCTCTAGCCCTACGCTCACCCCCACAGCGACTCCTACAGCCGCGCCAACGCCAAATCCCACACCTGACCAGTCGCCAACGCCAACACCCGTCCCTACTCCAGCACCATCCCCAACTCCTAATCCCACCACCAAGTCAACCCCGACAATAACACCAAAACCCACACATCCGCCAACACCAACCGCAATCCCAACACCAAAACCCACGCCAACACCTACACCGATTCCAACTCCAACACCAACACCTCCACCAACGCCATTACCTCCGCCGCCACCTGGCTACCAAGAAACGTCCCTTACCCAGCCAATAGGAGCAAGTTGGATTGCAAACGACGGCACATTATACGCTGGAACATACCAAACACTCTACAAAAGCACCAACCAAGGAGTAAATTGGCAGCCCCTGCTAACCTTCAGCGGAGACCCAAATCAAACCATAAAATGCGTGTATGTTAACAGGCTAAATTTCATTTTTACTTCACCAGACACCACTGCAACACCAAATACGTTGGGGATTTGGCGAAGTATTAACGGAGGTCTAACTTGGGCAAGAGTCCTGCCTCTGCCCCCCGATTTCTGTATTTTGTCGATGACTGAAGATGTCTATGGCAACTTGTTTGCAGGTGTCTACACTACTGGTCCAGCAACAGGTGGCGCATCCATCTACAAAAGCATCGATGGCGGTGCCCACTGGATCAACGTATATAATGATTCAGACGCCCGCCATATCCACTGCATCACGGTTGACAAAAGCAACAATTACATCTACGCCTCAGTCGGTGACGAACGAATAACGCCGCAATGGCACTCATCCGTCATTCGCGCAACCGACGGAGCAATAAGCAATAGCAGCTGGGAGGTAATCTTAAAGCTACCACAAATACTCGCAATCGAAGCAGTAACCACTAAAGATGCCAACGGCAAACTCATTCCAGTAGCAAGGCTTCTAGCAACGGATCATGATAACGGAGAAATTTATCGAACAACAAACGACGAAAACTTCAATCTTGTTCTCGATACGGGCACTCAATGCTATGGGTATTGGATTCGAAGAAACGACTTAAACGGGGACTTATTTGCCAGTTTCACAGGCGGTGAGCACCCAAATGAGTGGTTAGCGGGTATATGGTTTAGCACCGACGAAGGGGAAAATTGGAGTACCTATAGGATTTTTTCAGTAAACTACGCTTATGGTGGTTCGCTGTCGGCAAGTAACTTCAAACAGGGCATATTGTATTATAGCCTTCAGTTAAACAGTGGTTTACAGAATGGAGTAAAAGTGTATCCAGATTATGGCGGCTTTTTTATGCAAAACGCTTTGGCGACACCGCCTCCTAGCGGGGTTATGCTCAGTTTAGGTACAATCGCCGCCATAACGATTGTTACACGCAAAACGTTTGTGCTTCAAAAACTCAAGCCTTTCCGAATAACCTACCACAATTAATTTGGGATTGCCAGGAAGAGAAAACAACCGCCCAATAATTCCGCAGCCATTAACACATACACATAGAAAAAAGCGTTGCAACGCAACAAGCAGCCAGCCCTAAACAGTATTGCCTCAGCAGTTGTGTGAGTATAAATAAGGGAGGGGGGTCTCTGCCAGAGCAACAGCTCTCCTTGTAATGAAAATGAAAGGGTGATTGTAGGGTGGGTTTATTCGATGTAGATTGCTGGCTGATAGGGCATTGCCATTGCTGAGCGGCTTTTGGGGTCGAAGCGTTGCTCGTCAGATTCGCCGTAAACTGCTATTTCTGCGTTGAAGCGGTCTTTATAGAATGCTGCTGTGCCTTGGAGGATTGCTTTTTCGTCTACTTCGCGGATTTTGGTTATGTTTGCTTTGCGGTCGCCTGAAACTTTGGTGAGTGCTTTAATTATGCGTGGGTACCATTGGGGCGATGTCTTTCATATGCGGCTTCAAGGCGGGGTCAGAGGCGAATTCCTTCATTAACTCGTTGATTTTTGCTTCGCCAGCTAAGGTTTTCTCGACGATTTTGAGGTAAACCTGCCATTTCCATGGAGCAGCGGTGTAGTAAACGATTTTGGCAGGCGCGATTTTCATGGCTTTCAAGATGTTGTTGGTATCGCCCATGACAGCAGTGACTAGGTTTTCTTGTTCCTCAGCGGCTGCATCTATTTTAGCTGGGTCGTAGACTGGCCATTTGGCGACGCTGATGAAGCCTTCTTCGCCTGTTTGGCTCCAGAGTTCCTCACACATGAATGGTGCAAAGGGCGCAAGCATCTTTAACCAGTCTTTAACTGCATCGCCCAGTACCTTGGCGTTGGTGTTGCCCTTACGTTGGATGTACCATCGCAGGTCATTCCACGTTTCAAACAGCGCGGTTTGCAGTGCAGTGCGAGTCTTTAACTCATCAAGCGCAGCTGTAACATCTTTTATGCGCTGCTGCAAACGGCTCTCTAACCAACGCTCCAAAGCCGTATTATCGTCATTCTTGGCTGTTGCAAGGATATTGCTTGCAAAACCCATCACACTCTCAAATTTGGTTTTGAGATCATTGACGTTTTCAGCTCGCCAATCGGGATCATCCATCCCTTCAGCACCCAACAGCAACCCACAGCGAGTAGCATCTGCTCCGTACTTTTCGACTGCGCCCTTCATGGTGATGAAGTTGCCTTTGCTTTTATGCATGCCTTGTCCTTCAACCATTAGCATGCCGTTGACGCCGATGGCTCTGGGCCAATGCTCAGGTGGGAATAATGCGGCGTGGTGGAATATGCAGAAGCTAAGGTGGTTTGGTACCAGTTCTTTGGCGCTGTTGCGGAAGTCAAGCGGGTACCAATAGAGGAACTCGCTACGCATCGAATCCAACAGTGTTACGTCGATTCCCACGGATTGTGAGAGTTCCGCTGCATTGCCTTTGCCGAGGTAGATATAGTCGAAAACATCGGTTGTTAGTGATTCAGGTTTTATGCTGTTCTGTTTAATGTGTTTGTTTATGGTGTAGAATGCCATGTAAACGGTGCTGTCGCTTAACGTCTCAATTATCCAGCCTTTACCCCACGGCAACGGCGTACCAAAACCAGTTGTGCGTGCACAAGCCCATTCGCGTAGCCAATCGATCACGGTGTTGAACCATGGTTTAGCTGAGTCGGGGTAAATGTTCATCTGCGCAACCGCCTGATGCGCCAACTCCTTCCACTGCGGATCGGAGTAGTTAAGGAACCATTGATCCGAGAGGATCTTTACGATGCATTGTGTCATGCATCGGCAAACTACTGGTTCGGAGAGGTCATACATGCTGTCGGCGACGCCCATTTTTTTGAAGTCACCGATCAAGATGTCTTTGGCTTCGCGGATGCTTTTGCCCGCGTAGGGTCCGCAGTTTTCTTTTAGTTTGCCTCCGTGGAACTCTTTTTTGTAGAGTTCTTTGGTAGCTTCGTCGGCTTTGGGATCATTTTGGTTTTTGATGCCCATTTTTTCGACGATTTCGACTGCGGGGTATTCGCCGAAGCCTTCGACTTTAATGATTGAGATTGGTTTAATCGCCTGCACCATCGCGGGGTCCACGCCGAATTGGGCTGAGCACTTCGGGCTTCTGCTGCAAGTCTCGTGAGTGCGAGGTAATCGTAGGGTGCATGGGCTGGGACGCTGTAGACGACGCCGGTGGCGGTTTTGGGGTTAACAAACCAGCCGGGCAGAATCGGAAACTTGAGTTTTGTAACGGGGTTTTCGAAGGTTTTGCCTATGAGTTCTGCGCCTTTGAAGCTGCGTTTGACTGTGACTTTTTTCTCTTGTTCTTTGAGTTTTTCAGCGGCTTCCTGGCTAATAATCCAGGTTTCGCCGTTGACGTCTGCTTCCACGTAGGTGGCGTCCGGGTTAATCCACATGTTAGTGATGCCGTAGATGGTTTCGGGGCGGAAAGTCGCCGCAGGCAAAACCGTGCCGTCGGGCAGTTTGTACTTGATTAGGGTGTATTCTTCGGGGGTGACGCCTTCGCCGCTTTGGCGGTCATGGTCACCGGTTGGAGATTGATCTTTAGGACACCAAACCACCGGATGAGTGCCACGGGTGACATAGCCTTTTTCTTTGAGGTTCTTGTACTGCCACTCCACAAACTTTTGGAAAGTCGGCATAACAGTGGTGAATTCGCGGCGCCAATCAACCGAGAAACCAACGCCCTTAACAGCGGCACGGCCCTCGTTAGTGTAGTATTGAGCCATATAGAAGGGGTCAACAAATTTTTGAAGTTCCGCTTCAGGGACGCCATCGACTTCGCGCAGCACTTTGATGTAAGCTTCATCGCCCCTTGCCACCCGCAGAGATGCACCAAGCAGCGGTTGACCGGTCCAGTGCCAACTCCAAGGCCAAAGCACATTGTAACCCTGCATACGCTTGAAACGGGCATAAGCGTCAACGCGGCTGGCAGTAAAGGTGTGGCCAACATGCAATGGGCCATTCATGTATGGAAACGGGAAAGTTACCAGCTTTTTTTCGCGTTTGGGGTCAGGGTCGGCTTCGAAGAGATGCGCAGCTTCCCATTTTTGCTGCCATTTCTGCTCCATTTGCTTGGTTTGGCTCATAAAACCTTGTGATAAAAGGCTTGGCTATTAAGAGTTTTGCTTTTTGGTGATGTAGTTGTGTTGTACAGTTGTTTTGTTGCACAAGCGCTGAATCAGTAGCTGCAATACACTCGCTTTATATATTGCTACTCACGACATCGTATATTCAGGTTTAGAATATGAAAAAAGCTTGGGCAATAATAATTGCACTATCATGTTTACTTTCTGCACCATTATTCTTTGGCACAGCTACAGCAATAACAGGCAACTCCCGGCCAGACGCAACCCCATACGTTGGAGTCGTCGTACTCTTCAGCGATGCCGCCCGACAGCATCCCTTCGGCTACTGTAGCGGATTCCTCATTTCCCCAACAGTGATGGTTACAGCCGGACACAGCCTGCTCGGCGCAGAGGCAGTCAGCGTCTGCTTCGATCAGGGTCCAATCAGCTACGCCATCCAAGACGGACAAGTCATCTATTATGGTGCAGACACAATCTACACAGGTACACGAGTAACCTATTCAGAATATGCTCCTGCATTTTCAGGCAACCAAGAATTCTCTACTAGCGACATCGGCTTAATAATACTGGACCAACCAGTCACTGGCATAACAGAGTTTCCAGCACTTCCCCAAGCAGGTATAGCGGAAACCTTAGCATCCAAAACAGATTTGACAATCATCGGATATGGCATGCAAACCCAAACCAACCCAAGAAACAATGGCCCAGAATATTCCTGGATTGGCACCCTATCACGCAACAGCGCCCAAGTACAACTGGTACCATCCAACTTTGAAGGCAGCAGCTGCTACCTAAAATTAACCGCCAACAACGGCGGCGGCAAAGGCGCAATAGTATTCGGCGATTCAGGCGGCCCTGTAATCTACACCCAAGACGGAAAAGACACCGTATTGGCAGTCAACGCATTTGTTTCAAGCAGCAACTGTGGCGGCGTAAGCTACCACACAAGACTTGACACACCTCAAGTACTCGCATGGATCAATGGATACTTGGAGTAAAAATCACAATAATCAGGGCTACACTAAGAGGTGAAATACATGAACAGAAAAATCATCAAAGCACGCGCGCCAGCATCTGTCGGATGGTACTAATTAACAAAAACAAGGGGTAATTTTTTTTATCCCTTAATCTTCCCATTGATTAATAAGCAAAAAGAGCCTAATTTGATTTTAAAATACTTTGGTTAACTAAGATAAGAGCTGAAATCAATGTCCAACGATTCGAAGTTACGCGCCATTAAAAGAAGTTTCAAGCAAAAAGGCGGACCCGCCATGAATAACACTAAAAACAGCATCATTGTAAACTTCAACGATGACAGTTATATCTCACAAGCACTCCGATACTTCGCTAATGTTACGCTCCATAGCCCCATACCTGTTTTTCCAGCATTAATTACTATGTCTTGTGAAGCAGTTGAAGGCGACACCAAAAGAGTTGCTCCTTTTGCTGAAGCAATAGTTTTCATAACTGCCTCAGCCGATTTACACGATGATGTCCTTGACCAGTCGGTTCGAAAAAACATGAAACAAACAGTTTTTGGAAAATATGGCTTGGCAACAACTATTCTTGCGGGGGATATTTTACTAGCGGAAGGTTTCAAGAGGTTAAGTGAAGCAATCAACCAAAACCCTGAAGCATTCGGAAGAGTCATGAAGTTAGTTACCGAAGCAGTTTTGGAAATCTGTAATGCGGAAATCCTTGAAATCCAGCTTCACAATCAACAAGATTTCAACCCAGCTAAATTCAATGAGATAATACGGTTAAAAGCGGTTGTTCCTGAGTTAACTATGAAAATCGGCGCCATCATTGGAGGGGGTAATTCGGATGATGTTGAAAGGCTTGGGCAATTTGGCAGAGCATACGGGGTTACTTCTATCATAGTGGAGGAGTTTGCTGATCTCTTAGATTTTGAGGAGCTTAAAAGTAGGTTGAAAAATGAATGCCCTCCTTTACCGATTATATATGCTCTTGAAAACCCACAAATCAAGAGTATGCTGTTCCCCTTGTTAAATGGAGATTCATTGCAGAATGAGCGCCATCAGAAAATTATTGAAATAGTCCTTGAATCAAACGAGGTCAAACTTCTTCAAAAAACTTTGGTAGCCGACACAAAAACGGTCGTCCAACAATTGCCAACTTCAATTAATGGAAAAATAAGAGAAGAACTGGGAGATCTCCTATTAGTCCCTCTCACCTACTTTGAATAATTAACTAATACCAACCTACTGATCTTATGATTTTGTGTGTTTGTTTTCAATTTAGGTCTCCTCTCTGTATTCCTGTTCTACAGATATACTTTAAAGCTTTTTCGGTAGTTTAGTTACCACTAATCTGGTTTATTCATACTCAACCCTTAACTTGCTGCACACAATAGTTGTAACTAAAGTGTAGATGTTCCACACATGGCCCATGCCAAATAGGACAAGCCTAAGATTTGCCACTGCAAACATAATGCTAGTAGTGAACGCTTTTGTGTGGTATTTACTTGCATTTGATACCATAAAGGACCTACTTCCAAAACAAGATGCCACATTATTGACACTTCAAATAATTGGAATTAACACCTTGGCAATAGTACTCTCAGCATTCGCTGGGTACTTTTATTCGACAAATTCAAGAAGCGAGGAGATTTCCTTTTAGTCTGGTTAGCAAGCGGTGTTATTTTATCTGTTATACCCCTTGGTCTATAACGCTTCAAGTTTTAGTGGTTTAGTAATAATATCCGCTGTCTTTGGGGTATATTTCGGCATAGGCATGCCCGCTACTATGGGCTATCACGCTGTCGTTACAACTGTTGAGAATAGAGCAAAAATTAGTGGGATTTCATTTTTGATAATTGGAATTACATTTGCTATCCTTGGTTTAGTAGTATTCGACTCGCTTATTGCATAGTTGCTTGATTCTTGCTTTTATTCGGTTGATAGGTTTAGTATTTTTCTATCTCCTTAATTGGCAAAGAGGAACCGATTAAACAGACTAGTAAGGTAAAATTATACAAAAATAATTTTCAATAAATCCTTTGTTCTGTACTTTGTCCCTTGGTGTATGTTTACTCTCATTAATTTTATGACTATGCCAATTCAAAGTACTCTTTTTGCGACAAATAACGCTCAATATACTCTACTGGTTGCAATGGAGAATGTTGTAACAGCCATTGTAGCAGTAATATGTGGTTTGGTTGCTGATAAGTGGGGCCGTAAACGATTATCGATATTAGGTTTCGTTATGCTTGGTATCGGATATGCCGTAATAGGGATGTTTTCCATCAATGGCGCAGATCTATTATTGGGAAGCATAATTTATTTCGTAGCTGACGGTATAGCTTGGGGAATATTTTTCGTATTATTTGTTTTTACATTATGGGGTGATCTGGCCCAAAATGGAAAAGGCGACAAATTCTATGTTTTAGGCGCATTGCCTTACATATCCTCCTATTTCATGCAATTACTGTTTACGCCATTTCTCTCTCATGCAGAGGCAGTACGATTTTCCCATTTGCTAGTGTCTTCCTCTTTCTCGCGGTTTTGCCGTTGATTTATGCTCCTGAAACTTTGCCTGAAAAACTTATGAAAGACCGGGACCTCAAAAGCTATATTGAAAACGCCAAAAAGAAAGCTACAAAAGAAGCAGAAAAAGTAGGTAAAAAACAAAAACCTACTCAAGAAGAAAAACAAGAAACAAATTAATTCGACACCTGAAACTGATAAGAATTATGAAGATGCCAAGAAATTAGCAGAAAAATACTATTAAGCATCCCCAATATCTAAGGTTAAGTCATGTTCTTCCATCTACTGCTCACCAGCGACTGCAACCTGCAATGCAAATACTGCTTCGGCGAAAGCATGGATGACTTTGACGAGGAATTCGGAGACGACATAGAAGTCGATTATAACTTGCCCCGCAAAGCCAACTACGACATAGCCCAACTGGAAGGCTTTGTCAAAAAGGACCCCGACTGTGTTTTAACTTTCTATGGCGGTGAACCCTTAATGCAGATGGATAAACTGCGCCAAATCATGGATACAGTCACGCCTAAACTGTACATGATGCAAACAAACGGTTTACTGCTCGATAAACTTGAGCCCCAATACGTCAACCGCTTCCATACTCTGCTGGTATCAATCGATGGCGAAGAAGCCCTCACAGACTATTACCGTGGAAAAGGCACCTTCCGCAAAGTCATCGATAACCTCAAACTCATAAAACAAAACGGTTTCAAAGGCGAGTTAATAGCAAGAATGACGATCATGGAGCAAACCGATATAGAAAAACAAGTGAAATGGCTCCTGCATAATGATGAATTCTCGTTCACTTCAATTCATTGGCAACTCAACGCGGGTTTCTGGGGCAACGATTTTAAACGCCGCAACTTTGAGGAATGGACCAAATCCAGCTATATCCCAGGCGTTGATTCTCTAGTCCGTTACTGGGTAGACGAGATGGAGCAGACGGGAAAGGTGCTCAAGCTCTACCCGATTCTGGGCATCACAAACTCACTCTTGCACGGTGAAGAGAATGCGTTGATGCGTTGTGGCAGCGGATGGATAAACTACTCTATCCAGATGGATGGCCAAATAATACCTTGCCCAACCATGTGGGGAATGAAAGCCTACTATATGGGCCACATAAAAGACGCAGATCCGCTAAAATTGCCTAAACTCTTTGTTAGCCAGAAACCATGCAGTGAATGCAAAATTTTGGGTGTTTGCGGGGGACGATGCCTATACACTAACATTGTTAAGCGGTGGCCTGACGATGCTTATGGCAAAGTCTGCTTTACTGTGGAGCAATTGATTGAATCGGTGCAGCGTAATCTGCCAAGAATACAACAACTCATTCAAAGCGGACGAATTAGGCTGGAAGATTTTGATTATATAAAGTTTAACGGCGCCGAAATAATCCCTTAGATTTTTTTGAAAACAACGTCTTTTACCCGCGTCAACTGAGATAACTTTAAACCTACGCTTTGTCCGCCTTCAGCGCGTTTAATAGGTTTACGGTCAACCTCAATAGAATCCACAGTCTGCTCGAAATCAGTCGAGGGTCCCTTGATTAGGATGCGGTCTCCGACAGAGAGGGGCAGAGATAATTCGACTATGGCAACGTTGATTTTTTGGAAATAATGAATGACGTTCCCTATTTCTATTACGGCTTCTTCCAAACACATTGCCTCTGGTGAGCGTTATCTTTGTTTTGATTCAGATAAAAGATTTGCGTAAAAAAACATTTTGCTCACTTGGGGTTATTTGTTAATATAAAAGAAAAAAAGCTGTTTCCAGAGAAGTGTGCTACCAACTGCCTGTTGCGTCCTCACCTTTCTGTGCCAAAGCCTTCTTCTTTTCCTCGCTAACATCAGGCGGAACATCAACCCTGTTACCTCGCTCTTCAAAAATTTCGCGCTTTTTCTTTTTCTGCTCAACCGTAAACTCGCCACGCGTATTCTCTTCTGAGAAAACAGTCACCTCCCAAACTTAAAAAGGATAGAAAACGAGGGATTAGCCAACAAAAAAGGCTTATTTCTTAAGCTTTACTTTAACCGACCACTCGAGTTTATCGGTTAAATTCGAAGCGTCCTCTTTGATATTGTTGGATTTGAGGTATTCGGAGAGGGTTTGTTCTACTTTGTCCCAGACTTGGTCACTGTCGAGTTGGTCTACGAGTGTGCGGCCTACGTTTTCGCAGATTTCCATGGCTTGTTTATCATCCACTTTCATTGTTTCCATACTTATCATCACGGAATAGCTGCGAATTTTGCCGTATTAACATACGTGACTGTACAGAACCAACAACAAAGGCAGTAGAGTAGTTTTTCTTGACTTTTACGAAAACATAAATACATTCATAAATAGAATAACCAGCAAGAGGTTATGGCATGTCAGCACAAAAAAATGCAACCACTCAAAGAAAAGATCCATATGGAAATTACAGGTTTAGAGTTGAAATAAGCGGGATTGTACAAGCCAGCTTTTCAGAAATCATACTCCCTGATTCAGCAAGCGAAGTTATCGAGCACAGAGAAGGAACCGCAGCCAGCACTCAAAAGCAGGCGGGGCAGGCGTCTTTTGGCAACCTCATCCTGGTGTCGGGTCTTACGGCATCTATGGAACTTTATAATTGGCGCAGACTAGTCGAGCAAGGCAAAATGTCACAGAGCCGCCGAAACCTATCGGTGGTCCTAATCGATGAGGAAGGCAACGATGCTGCACGATGGGACTTCACCAATGCGTGGCCCAGCAAATACAAAGCACCCGATCTCAATGCCAAAGGCAACGAAGTAGCCATCGAAACACTCGAAATCGTGTTTGAATCTATGCAACGGGTAAAGTAAGCTAGGGATAGCTTTGAGCAGCAACAACCTAAGCAGCGTCACCCAAACATTGGCTGATAAAATCTGGACTGGCATAAAAGAGGACAAGCAACTACGCAAAATCATTCGCAGCGAGGAACAAATCAGTTTTCTGGCTCCAAATGATGCCCAGAAATCAGCGCAAGTCTCCATATACCTCTACAGCGTCACCGAATATACGAGCATGCGCAATCAGCCGCAGCCACAAAACCCAGAAGAACCAAAAACCCTGCTATACCTGAATTTGCGTTACCTGATTACGCCGCTGACTCAGAACCCTCTAATGGATCAGGTTGTTCTTGGAAAAATTATGCAGTTATTCGCTGAGAGGCCTGTTCTTCGAGGCGACGACCTGCAGGGCGACTTAAAGGACAGCAAAGAAGAATTGCGAGTCACATTGGATGCGCAGTCAATGGATGATGTAAGCAAACTTTGGATCGCCCTTTCTTCGCCGCATAAGCTGAGCGTAAGCTACAGTGTCTATCCTGTTCAGATTAAAGCGGAAAATAAGCCACAACCAGAATTGCCTGTTCTCAAAAAACCGATTACGGCAGCTAAGAAGGAAATTAAGAGTGAGAAAAGCGCCTAATTCAGGCGCGTTTTTTGTTTATTGTTTGCGGTAGTCTTTGACAGGCGTGAGTGGAACAGTGAAAGTCTCCAGCACACCCTCAACTAAACGGATTTTGTCACCAACAAAATGCAGCGCGGCAGCGTTAGTGTCTGCTTGGAATAATACTGCGAAGTCCCATTCTCCGAATACTTGGTAGGCTTCTTCAAGTTTTACGCCGTTGATGGGTTGCTCGCTGAATTCCATGAGGGGTTCATAGAGTTTAGCAGCCATGTTGGGGCTGATTTTGATAAATGCAAGGTACTTCTGGTTGGAATTACTCATTTTTGCACCATAAAGACGTGGGTGTTATCCCCTAAAAATGTACTGCTCAACCCCTGACTATACATTCTGTGACTGTTTGTGGGCTACCACATATTCTTATTTTCTTTTCTTTGAGTAGGTTATTTGTCGAGCAAAAACGAGTCGTTTGGCAGATGTACCTGCAGCCGAACAAGGCTCCGTTCCAGTTATGCACTATGGGGCTTAGGCTCCCAGAGGTGTATTTTTGGACATCCTTATACGGCGGCGAGGGAAGTTTGCCAAACGGCACCTACAGCCTATTCCTCAGTTTTTCGCATTTTATTTTTGTTTCTGTTGGCCCTCTAAATGGAAATGATGCAAAAATCGGTGTACAATCGGTGCAGCAAAAATCCCAACAGCCACCAACTCTACAAGTCCACAGTAGAGGGCGTAGAATCCAGCAAACACTTTTCCAGCGGATGTGTGCAATTCCCCAACTGGACCCATTCCACCCATAAGCATGGATGCGTTGAGGAAGGAGTCAACCCACGAGTAACCCTCGAACGCAATGTAGCCTAACATGCCGATGATTAGTGATGCTAAAACTATGCCAAGAGAAATCAAGGCATACTTTGCTAGGCGCCGTATGAATAGGCGTCTTGACAGAAGCGGGTCATGACGGTGCTCCCACAAAAAGCAATCCCTGCCTAAATACCTCTATGAAGAAATGAGGCTTTATAGTTTTTTCATTCATGGTACTTTTTTGTTCTTTATCGGGTTAATAACAGCCGTGCAGAGGCTATCTTCGTTTAAGTGTTTAATCGCAGCTTCTCGAATGTCACCAGCAGTGACTGCCTTAATTTTAGAAACATAATCTTTGAGGCCCAATTCACTGCTAAACTGCATCTCCATATAAGTGATTATTTCGTAGGTGTCATGCGGATTATCCATTCCCCTCAAGACGCCGCCGAGCATAATCTGCTTAGCCCGCTCCAACTCATCCCCCGAAATAGTCTCCGAGCGCAGATTCGCCAATTCCTTCATAATTAATGCTCTCGCCTTGTCGACTTTGCTGTTATTGACTGCGCAGTCGATGCTGAAGTAGCCAAAATCGGTCCCTTTACAGTGGGATGAACCGACATCGTAGGTAACTGCATGTTTCTCGCGCAATTCGATGAAAAGCCTAGAGCTTGTGCCTCCGCCCAGCAGAGTTCCAAGTAAATCCAGTGCGGGAGAGTCTTTGTGGGTGGAGCAGACGGTTCGTGCACCCATACTAAGGTAGGTTTGGGTCATTCCAGCTTTTTCTTCAACAACAAAGGACTGGGGTTTGCCAACCTCAACTGGCGGCGTGTTCTTTGTGGGGCCACACAATGCAGTTTTGTCTTTGAATCCATCAAGGGTTTTATCAAGGTCCTCTTCAGAGACGTCACCAGATAGTACCAATACCATGTTTTGGGGAACATAGTTTGCTTTATGCACCTGTAATAGTTGGTCAAAAGTTATCTTCTTCACTGTTTTAGGGTATCCACCCACGGGACGCCTAATCGGATGGGTTTTGAAAAGGTTCTCTAGAAGGATTTCTTCGACCTTCACGGCGGGGTCATCTGCAACTTCAGCAAGTTCATTTAAGATTATTTTTCGTTCAATCTCAAATTTGTCAACAGAAAAACTTTCGCCGAAAAAGAGTTGGAACAGAATCGCTGATGCTTCCGAAAGCTTTTCGGGCAAAACATCCATGGTAGCTAAAACTTGTTCACGATCTGTGTAGAAATCCAAGACGCCGCCGTGGTCTTCTATACTTCGTGACAGCTTGATACGTTCGTCTGAGCCTCCTGCTAGCATATGCTCTAGGAAATGGGCGATTCCGGCTTGCTCTTTGGGCTCCTGATTTGACCCATACTTAACGCCCACCGACAACTGGGCAGTATTGGCTGATTGCCGCGGATACAATAGGACGGTTAAGCCATTTGGGAGTGTTTTTCTGTGCCAAACCAGATTAGCTGACATAGAGATGATTGCAGTGGTGCCTCTAAAAAAGCTTACACATCTGCGGATTCTGTTTTAAATTTGGCGAGTTTTTCTCTTAACTCGACTATTTTGGCGTGGACCTCTGGTTTTCCGCATACATCAGCGAATACTAGCATGTTGACGAAGAATGAGTAGTCGATTGGGTCAGCGTCTTTAGGAATGTCGCCGAAAGCTGCAGCTTTTGATAGCATCTTATGTTGGATGCTCTTGTAGATTTCAAAGGCTTCTGTTAGGCTGGCATCTTTTGGTGTGAAATTGAAGTACTGTTGGGGGGTGAAGACGGTTGCAGTTGAGCGGTAGAGTTTCTTTTCGAGGTTCCCTACTTTTTGGGTTCCTGTTAATTCGATTAGTTTGGCTTTTTCGAGTTTTTGCATTCTGCGCCAGACATTTAAGGTGGGGAGGTCTAGTTTTTTTGCTATGTCGGATACTGCTTGTTCGGCTGTTACTAGTTCGCGTAGAATTGTTATGTTTGTGGGGTCGGAGGTTAGGTTTGTGCCTTCTTGGTCAAGCACTTTCATCAGTTTCATAACATGAAAACGGTTTCATCTAACTTAAATACTTACTCCTCAATATCAACAACAAACAACACAAACAGGACGGCACAGCAATGATTGAAACCAACAACTTAACGCGAACATTCAGCAACCTAACCGCAGTAAACAACCTCACACTAAACATAGAAAAAGGCGAAGTCTTCGGTTTCCTAGGCCCAAACGGAGCAGGCAAAACCACCACCATCCGCATGCTCGCATGCCTCATCTCACCCACAAAAGGCACAGCCACCGTCGCCGGATACGACATCCACAAAGAACCCCTCAAAGTACGCCAATCAGTAGGAATACTCACCGAAAACCCCAGCCTCTACGAACGGCTAACAGCCTATGAAAACATGGACTTCTTCGCACAAGCATACGGAATCACAGACACCGCAGAGAGACAAAAGCGGATTCAGGAGTTGCTGGAGTTTTTCCACCTCTGGGATCGCAGAAACGATAAAGTCGCAGGGTTTAGCAAGGGTATGAAACAGAAACTAGCCATCGTTCGCGCAACTGTACATAGGCCGCCTGTAATGTTTCTGGATGAGCCCACTGCAGGTTTGGACCCTGAGTCTGCGAAGGAAATCCGTGATTTAATGGCTGAGTTGAGCCAGCGTGAGAAATGCACTATACTGCTGAGTACGCATCATTTGGAAGATGCCGAGAAGCTATGCAAAAGAGTGTTGATTATGAACAAAGGCAAAGTTTTGCTAATTGGCTCACCTGATGAATTGCGGCAAAAAATAAGCGGTGAACCAGTCATCGAAGTTGGCTTAACAAGGGTCACGCCCAAAGTTTTGGCTGCCGTCAAAGCAAATACTGCGGCTAAAGAGGTAACGCAGCAGGAAACCACGCTGCAGGTAAGCGTCAATGATAGTCGTGTGGCAACTCCGGAGATTGTGCGCTCCATCGTAGAAGCAGAAGGCCAAATCCTCTCAGTCAACGTACTTCGTCCATCACTGGAAGAAGCATACCTAAAACTCATCAAAGGAGACCAAACACAATGAACATCCACAAAGCCTGGTTAGTCTTCAAAAAAGACTGGTTAGAAATCAAACGCAACTGGCAAGTACTCCTGCCAATAATCATCTTACCAATCATATTCTCAGTAGTTTTGCCGGTAATAGTTCTGGGAATCTCAAGCACACCTACACCCACAACAAACATGTCAACATCCGATTTCCAATCGCTAATACCCAACCTGCCAGCAGATATCCAAGCGCAAATTGCACAGTTTAGCCCAAACCAAGTCCTGATCTACATCATGGTACTATACTTCTTTGCACCCTTCTTCCTCATAATCCCCATAATGGCGTCGAGCGTTATGGGTTCAGATAGTTTTGCAGGCGAGAGAGAACGCAAAACCATCGAAGCGCTATTAGCTACGCCCATCTCGGACAGCGAATTGTTGCTGGGCAAAATCTTAGTCAGCTTCATCCCCGCCATGCTGGTAACCTTCGTTTCATTCGGGGTCTACGCAACGATAGTAGACGCACTAACCTTTGGAATGTTCAATGGGATGCTGCTGTTGCCAAACGTGAATTTCCTCATCATGATCTTCGGCGTTGCCCCAACCATCGCATTATGCAGCATAGGCTTAACCGTTATCATATCCGCTAAAGTCAAAGGCTTCAAAGAGGCACAACAAATCAGCGTCGTACTGCTGCTTCCAGTGATAGGCTTAGTGTTTGCGCAAATCTCAGGCGTTCTGGTTCTTGGACCTTTAGTGCTGGCTGCACTCATTGGCGTGCTTGCAATCGTTGATGTCGCCGTATTCTATGTTGGCGTAAAGATTTTCCGCAGAGAAGAAATCCTCTCTAAACCAGCATAACCTGCAACAGACATCTCCATGCTGTCACCCTTTCTTTCTTTTAAAACAGATAAAGAGGTAGCTTTTGTTGCTCTCACAGAGACCCCCCTCCCTTATTTATAGGCTCCACGTCTGCAGGGTCATCGATGTTACAGTAATTTGCATTCGTTGACGTGTCGCCTTTGTGTATGGGCGTTTGTTGGAGGGTGTATGTTTTTTGTGTGCGTTTGCCGCCGTCTAGTCTGTAGAGATGGGCAAAGCATAGGGAATGGGCGCTGTTGCTCTTAGCGACCGTGCTATTTTTTTTAAGAAATTAACTTATTGGGGTTGGATGAAAAAGGATTTTGCTGAGTTTAGGTTATGGCTAATTTCTTAGTTTCTTTAGGCTCCTTCTTGGGCAGGGTAATTTCAAGTATACCATTATTCAGCTTCGCATTAGCTTGATCCGAGCGTATGGCTTCGGGCAGATTGATTTGGCGATAATAAGTCTGGGCTGAACGTTCATGGCGAATATAGTTTTTACCTTTTTCCTCGTCTACCTGCGAACGTTTAGCGTTAATTGTCACTGAATCGTCTTCAAGTTCCACTTGCACATCCTCTTTTTTGAAACCAGGCAAATCAACCATTAAACGGTAATTCTTTCCCTGATCCTCAATATCCACCGATGGCAACGTTGCCCCAGTAAACGGTGTAACCGAGCGGGCTTTATGTGACATATCCCGACCTATCCGCCAGGAAGTATCCCAGAAATATTCAAAGTCACGCTGAAACCTATTCATCAACCTGTTAAAATCCTGCTGCACATCCAATGCCGTGTAGGGCGCAATCTCGTCTTGGCTGCCTTTTTTGACTTCTTTAGCGGATTTCTCTTTGCCGCCATAGTAATAATTAATTTTCTTCTTTTCTTCTTCTGACAAAAATAGAGTCTCCTTTGATTAATGGCGAGTTACCCTTTGCATATTAACTTATGTGGCTGTGCCGCGCTAGCCACTTTTACACACTCACTTTATTGTAGTGTGTATCCGCCATCGGTAACTATGGTTTGTCCCGTGATGAAGCTGGCTTCGTCGCTGACAAGAAAAGCCACGAGGTTGGCGACGTCTGCTGGTTTACCCATACGTTTCAACGGAATTGCCCTCAAAACCTGCGCAAGCATCGCCTCATCAGTCTGTATTCCGCTAACATCTACGGGGCCAGGTGCAACAGCGTTAATGTTAATGCCATACGGAGCCATCTCGAGGGCTAATGCTTTGGTAAAGCCAGCTATCGCTGCTTTAGTTGAAGAATAATGCACAAGATTGGGGAACGCAACTACTGGCCCTGAAATGGATGATAAATTGACGATTTTGCCATATTTCCGCTCCACCATGCCAGACACGAAGGTCTTTGTGAAGTAGAAGGTGCCAAAGAGGTTGACACGCATTACCATGCACCAGTCAGCAGCGGTCATTTCGAGAAATGGCTTCTGTGGATAGATGCCTGCGTTGTTGATTAGTATGTCTATTTTCTTGAATTTCTCTATGGCTTGTTTTTGGGTATTCTGAACTTCTTCAAGATTGGAAACATCGCATTTTAATGCTAAAGCCACTACTTTGAGGGCTTCTATTTCTTTGGCAGTTTCAAAAACCGTATCAGCCACATCAGTAACAACAACATCTGCGCCTGCCCGTGCAAGATTCAGCGCAATTTCTTTGCCTATACCGCGTCCAGCACCCGTGACAAGTGCAACTTTACCTTTTAAATCAACCATAAAAACAGCCTCAACAAACAAATAAACTGTGACCTATTTGAGCTTTACCAAACAAGCTACCGCTCAAGGAGTCAGGATACCGACTGTCTTAAAACGTTCCATGACTTCATCGGCGTGGGGTGCAATCTCCATCTGCTCGGTCAGGTCCTTGCCTGCTTCGTGTCCGAGGTGGTCGCCTTCACTCCATTGGGATGACTCGGTTACATCGTAGACTTTGCCTTTGTACCCCACGTACGCAGGGTTCCCATTCTTCCCATCGAACTTTGACAATTCGCTCACTGTGAATTTCTTGGTTTCTTCCACCCATAGCCACTTCCACACATTCTTGTTTTTATGGGTTTAATTAGCGTTTGGAAGCTATAACCCTCTGTGATAGCTGCCCCACAGTCACAAACAATAAAAAGAGATAACAGAAAAGCTCAATTGTACAGAATCACACAGTTACTATAGGAGACTTTGTTGTGGATAACCAAAATCAGGCAAAACCAGACGCCAATATACAGGTAACTAAAAACGGACCCTACCTGGCCTCAGGCAACATACCGCTCTACCGCATGATCATCAAATGCGACCAAAAAACAAACATCCCCTCCGAATGGCTAATAGCGGGCAAATTTAAAACACAAGAAAAGTATCTTCTTTGCCGATGTGGACAATCCAGCAACAAACCCTTCTGCGACGGAACCCATTTCAAAGTTAACTTTGACGGCACAGAAAACATGGATAATGTCTCCTATGAGCAATTGGCAAAACAAATCGATGGACCCCAACTAACACTCAAAGACGCAGAGATTCTGTGTGCTTCTGCACGGTTCTGCCACCGAGGCGGCGATATCTGGGACCAAATCCCGCAATCAGACGACCCCAAACTCAAAGAGAATTGCGTGCGAAACGCGTGTGATTGTCCTTCTGGGCGACTTGTAGTCATAGATAAAGCGACAGATAAGGTAATTGAGCCTACGCTGGATCAAGCGATTGGGGTAGTTGAGGACCCCTCAATGGGTATTAATGGTCCTCTTTGGATACGCGGTGGAATCCCAGTTTACTCCGCAGACGGAAAACCCTACGAAATACGCAACCGAGTGACATTGTGCCGTTGCGGTAAATCCACGATTAAGCCGTTTTGTGATAGCAGCCATTACCCTGAAGAGGATCAGGAAGAGAGGTGAATAGAATGAAGAAAACAACAGCTGAAACGCCAGAGCAAGAACAAGATGTTGAAGAGGTTTTAGAGTCTAAACCCAAAGTGTACGCTCTCTTCTATGCTTCATGGTGTCCACATTCGAGGCGGTTCCTGCCAATTTTCAAAGAATACGCCAAATCCCATCCCGACGAAAGCCTATCAATAATGATTGATTTCAAAGAGGACCTCTGTGAAAAGTACGCGATCGAGTATTACCCAACGGTTCTATGCTTTAAAAACGGTAAAGTTGAGAAAAGGTTGGATGTCGCACCCGGGTCGGATTTAACCAAGGCGCAGCTCCAAGAACTCGTAGCTAGCACCTAACAGTTTTCACCAACTCTGTTGCCCAGTTTTTGATGGCAACCCAATCTCGGGTATCATAAACCCCTGGCTCCACTGCTTTGTAGGTGGATTCGACTCTTGGGCGGTCGGCGTCCATGGCTTTTTTTGCCCACCAAGGCGTCTTGTTGTAGTTGTAGACTCCGCCGAATAAGCCTAATGCGATTGGTTGGAGGTTGTATTTGGCTGCTTTTTCTGTGAGGTATTTCTGTTTAGCCTCGGCTAATCCCTCTGGTTTGTCTGGGGATGCTGAACCACAGCATACAAACAATGCCAGTTTTTTGGTGGCGAGTGCTTTTTGGTGTTTTTTAAGGAAGTCTTCTGGTTCGCTTGTCCAGCGGTTGATTTGGATGCCGCTGCCAACTATGACGAGGTCATAGGCGGTTATGTCTTTGATTTTTTCTTGCTTGAGGTCGACTACTTTAGTGTCGATGCCTTGTTGGCTAAGCACTTTTGCGATTTCTTCAGAGGTACTTGCAGCCGCGCCGTAACGGGTTCCATATGCGATTAATGCTTTACTCAATGTTACCACCTCCATTCTGAGCAGATAGGTCGGTTTGTTGGGGTATCTTTTTGATTTCGTCTTCTCTGAGGTCGACTCGAAGCACGCCGTTTTTGCCGATGACTTCTAGAATTATGCCTTCTGTAAATGTTGCTTGAACTAGTTCGCCGATTGATCCTTCAAGGAGCACGGTGTCGCTGCCGCCGTTGGTTAATGTGAGGTTTTTGAGATTCCGTTTAGATTTGAGCTCGACGGAGAAGACCCGTTCTTTGATGTTTGTTTCCATTTTCATTGCCTCAACATTGTTGAGGGTGTTTTTTGTGATTAGTTTTATTTGAGTTGAATGCTTAGAAGTAAGCATCGATGCTAAACTGTAGGGGCGATTGTGGTGGAGAATCAAGTTGAGTTGGCGAAATTGTTTTTTGAGTTGGCAAGCGACAGCAGACTATCAATACTAAACGAGTTGCAGAGGGAGTCGCTTAAGATGCAGGAGATTGCACGGCGGCTAGATGTGACGGCAACGGAGGCGTTTAGGCAACTTGAGCGGTTGAGTGCGGCGTCGCTGGTTGCGCGGCAGCCTGAAGGCACCTTCACCATTACACCCTACGGCAAGCTCGTATTGCAGCTTTCGTCTCCACTGAATTTTCTGCTAAAACACCGTGAATACTTCTCCACCCACGATGCCCTAACTTTGCCTTACCAATTCATCAACCGCTTAGGCGAACTCGACGCAGCCACTTTTATCGCTGATACGATGGAGAGCCTGAATAGAGCTCAAAGACTTTTCATTGAGATGCAGCAGTTCGGCTGGGGTTTGGCGGAGGGTGTGGTTCCTGAACTTATGGGTCCAGTTATGGATCAACAAGTATCAAAGGGCATAAAACTAAGGTTCCTTATTCCCGAAAGCAAGCTACCTCCGAGCGCTCCGAATATAGCGAACATGGAAATCCGAGGGTTACCCGAAATACCCATAGTCATAGCTTTGAGCGAAAAAGAAGCGATGATTTGCCTGCGCCTAAACGGTGGAAAAATGGATTACTCAGCCTTCTACGGCATAGACCCAGTTTTTATGGGTTGGGTTAAAGATTTGTTTTTGTATTATTGGGAAAAAGGAAAAAGAATCTAAAGCTCTGCTTGCTGCAGTAGCTCTGTTTTGATTTCTTCAGGCATTGGCAGTTTGCTGTAGATAATGTTGCTTACTACGTTTTGTTCTTCTTTGCGGCAGTAGCTGGGGCAGGCGACTTGTTTTTTTGGTTGCTCCATTTTTAGGCTGCAGACGTGCAGCATCTTGAACGTGACAATTCTCATTTCGCCTTCCGAGCGGTACCATACCGTGTATTGTCCATGTTTTTCTTTAACGACGGCGACTATTTCAGATTGAAAGTTGCCTGTACGGTGCATGTACTCTTTTATTGTGCGGTCGTAGGGCACGAGAACCTTGAGTTTTAAGCTGTTATATTGGCAGTCCCAACATGTATTTGGCATTTGTTTCCAAACCCTCTTATAGCTTGCCTGTTGGGTTCTTTTGAAATAACGGTTTTTGAGAACGCCAATTTGCCTGCTTGACAAGCCGTCGGGGCAAGGAGACGCTAACTTGCATATTCAGCTTCACAAAACAGCGTTGCTGGACTTAACAAACATGCGAAGTAGACTTCGCATAGAGGATTTTATTGCTTAGTGAGCAGTTGCTGGTATTCCGTGTTGACTTTGCCCCACTTGTTTAGCAGTACAGCGTTGATTTTACGCCAGTTCTCACTTGACGCTGCCCAAGTTGGTGTGTCAATAACAGTTTTTTGAACGTAGTCTTTTAGTGCTTTTTGACGTTTTATGGTTCGCTTGTTCCAGTCCACACTGATTAAGTTTGAACGTCTGAGGTATTGGAGGTTTCTTGCTAAATCATTTGAGTTTAGTGGGTAGTTAATGGCGCTGTTTAAATCGTCAGTTAAAGATTCAATTGAGAATTCGTCTTCACTTCGTAGGCTAATCACTGCAATCATCTCCTGCATGAACTTTACTGATCGGTCCGAAAAGACAGTTTTAACTTTGACTACGCGAACCTGCTCTAAGCGTTGGGCATTGTGTTTATAGAACCATTTTTTCACTGTTTCAGCTAGCAATGCGTAAGCTACCAATATCCCTACCAAGGCCAAATAAAACGCGGGTGGAAGGGGTATAAACCCGAAGAAGTCACCTACCGGCGTATAGGGCACTAATAGTGCAAAAGCGATTACACCCAGAAGCATTAAAGTTAGGTATCTACTGGGCTTGCTTTTATAGAAAGGTATACGTCGAGTTCGAATAATTAATACCACAAGTGTTTGTGAACAAAGAGATTCTGTAAACCAAGCTGTCTGGAATAAAGCGGGGTTGTTCCAAGCATTAAATACAAACAGCATTGTAAAGAACGTCACAAAATCAAATAATGAGCTTACGGGACCTAACGTAATCATGAAGCGTCGAATGAACGAAATGTCCCATCTTTTGGGTCGCTCAATGTATTCGGGGTCAACGTTGTCGGTTGTCATGACAGTCTGAGAGGTATCGTAGAGCAGATTGTTTAACAGAATCTGGATGGGCAACATTGGCAAAAAGTTTAGGAATAATGAGCCGCCAGCGGCGCTAAACATGTTGCCGAAATTTGAGCTTACTCCCATCATGATGTATTTCATGGTGTTTCCGAAGGTTTTTCTTCCCTCCAGCACACCCTCTGCTAGCACTGTCAAATCATTTTTCAATAGGATAATGTCGGCTGATTCTCTTGCGACATCGACCGCGTTATTAACGGAGACTCCTACATCTGAGGTTTTAAGCGAAGGGGCATCGTTAATTCCGTCGCCCATGAAGCCTACAACATGGCCGTTCTTTTTCAAGAGCTCGATTATTCGGTCTTTTTGTGCCGGTGTGACTCTTGCGAAGACGTTTGCTTCTTCTACAACAGCTGAGAGAGCTTCGTCTGTCATGTTTAGGATTTCGCTACCCAAAATGACGCTTTTAACTTCGAAGCCTAGTTCAGCGCATACTTTCTTGGTGACTAATTCATTGTCGCCAGTGAGGATTTTTAGTTCAACGCCAGCTTTGCCCAGCAACCGAAGTGATTCTTTTGCTGTTTCTTTAGGCGGGTCAAGGAAAGCAACAAACCCCAAGAAAGTCATGTTGCTTTCGTCATTTATCGAGTAAACCGCTTTTTCTTCCTTGAGTTTTTTGCTTGCGACGCCTAATACTCTTAAGCCTTCAGCGCTTAAGTCAAAGTATTTCTGCTCAATTTTTCGTCGGACCTCTTCGGAAATATCGGCGGTTAATCCGTCAAGTTCATAGTATGAGCATACTTTGAGTATTTCTTCTGGTGCGCCTTTAGCGAGGAAGAATCGTTGTCTATTGCGCTCCACTACGACTGAGACTCGTCTTCTGACAAAGTCAAAGGGTACTTCATCGATTTTTTGATATTCTGTTATGTCTATTTCTTGATGTTTGAGGATAGCTTCGTCGAGGGGACTTTTTAGTCCTGTTTGAAGACGGCTGTTTAGGAAGGAATAGAGTAGTACTTTTTCGTCCTCTTTACCCTCCATGTCGATGTGTAGTAAGAGTTTGATTTGGTTCTCTGTAAGCGTTCCGGTCTTGTCTGTACATAGAACGTTCATGCTGCCAAACGTTTCGATAGCGGATAAACGCTTTACAATAACCCCTTTCTTGGACATCGCCATGGCGCCTTTAGAGAGGTTAATGGTGATAATCATGGGCAGAAGTTCAGGCGTTAAACCTACCGCTAATGCAACCGCGAATAGCAGTGCAGTCAATATGCCTTCTGGGTCGGGGTGAAGAAGCGCCTGTATCATGAAAACGAATAATACCAAAAGCAGGGTAACCTGCATGATGAGAAAACCGAATTTTTTAATGCCTAATTCAAACTCTGTCTCTGGAGCTTTTTCAACGAGTCTTTGAGCGATTTTTCCGTATTCTGTTAAGCCGCCAGTCTTGACTACCACGGCTGTTGCTGTTCCACTTACAACGGAGGTGCCCATGAAAGAGTAGTTAGTCCATTCAGTGATGGATCCGCCTCTTGTTTTAATCGGCGAAGCGGTTTTTTCGACTGGAAAAGATTCGCCTGTTAGGGCTGACTGGTTTACGAATAAGTCTTTAGCTTCGATGATTCTGGCGTCTGCGGGAGTAATATCGCCAGCTGAAAGATAGATTATGTCGCCAGGTACGATGAAGGGAAGTTTAATTTCTTGTTTTGTCTTGTCTCTGATTACTGTTGCTGAAGTGGCGACTTTTTCTCTTAGTAGTTCTGCAGCTTTTGAAGCGTTTGTTTCCTGATAATATGCTAATGTGACACTTAGGATAACCATGGTGTAGATGACGATTACACTTGGGTATGATCCAAGGGCAGCGGATATGGCGCCTGCTATCATTAAGATGATTACAAGGGGGCTTTTGAAGCGTGAGAGAAAATTAATTATGGCTGCGCTTTTCTTTTTTCGGGCAAGTTCGTTGCGACCGTAAATTTCTATGCGTTCTTCTGCTTCTCCCGAGCTGAGTCCCTGGGTTGAAGTATTTAGGCGCTGTAGAATATCTTGTGCTGAAAGGCTCAGTACGTCTTCGGTGCTTATGGCGGGTTTTATGTTGGCAGCTGAGGTACCGTTAGAATCGTTGCTGTTTTTGTGCATTGGTTTCGCCATAAAGCCCGCAACCTTGAAGCTTAAGAGAAAATCATGTTTCGCTTAAAGGCGTTTCTGAGGAACAACTGTTGGTGTCCCCTAAAATTGAGAGGGAACGTTGGGATTTTAACGTTTGCTAAGTAATTGTTTTGGCGTTTGTCCCTTACTGGTTTTTGGCTGTTTTTTTGTCTTGGTTATTGCTGTGGGCTCCTCTTATTTCAACAACAACCAACAGGCTTTGCAGATGCAATGTGTTTTGGCTTCAGCGTTTCGGTTGGGTTGCAGTCTGGTTGTGGAGCAAACCGCAAGCAGAATGACGCAGTTTTATTCCCTAAAAAATTGGGAAGCAGATTAGGTGATACTTTACTCTCCAGCAGCCGAAGAATCCACAATCGCCTTGATTTCCTTATTGAGCGCTTCAGGCAACCCCAGAATACCCACATCCATGAACCCGCGGATAATCAACGAAACCGCCTGCTCACGCGACAGCCGCCTAGTCATCAAATACGTAATCTCTTTCTCGCTTATCTTGCCAACAGCGGCTTCATGGGTAATTTCCACACCCTTCTTGGTCGCAATCAACTCTGGAATCGACTGCATGAAAGATTCGTCATCCATGATTAAGCCCTTACATTCTAAGTGCCCTTTGCAATCAGGAGTATGACCCTCGATCATGCCTCGGACAATCATTTTTGAGCCTTCACGGGCGATAGCGCGGCTGACCATTTCTGCTTTGCTGCCTTGCCCAGTTAGAACAGCTTTCGACCCTGTATCTAATTGGCTGTTCCTGTGTCCGTAGAGTATGCTGTTGAAGCTTACTCGGGAATTGACGCCTTTGCAGTAGGCGACGGGATACATTTGGATGTCTTTTACTGGGCGCATGCAAACGTAGTTTGAGACGAAGGTAGCGTTGTCGTCTACTTGTGCACCGCTTCGGGGGCGTACCATTGTGTTTTCGCTCCATTGATGAATCATCGTAAAGTTTAGCATGGCGCCTTTTTTGACGTAAATTTCGGAGATACCCATGTGCGAAGCATTTGGAACTGTTGAGTGTTGTAGGCAACTGGTGATTATGTGGGCTTTGGAATCTTCTTCGGCGATGATGATGTTGTGTACTCGCTGTTCAAGATGATTCTGGGTAATGAGCATACAGGATTGCAGTGGAAACGCGAGTTCGGCGCCTTTTAGGATACGCATGAAGTAGCCGCCGCTGTAGTCCTCCGCAACTTTTTTGGTGTATTCATCTTTGTCTTTGTTTACGAGTTTCCAGCGGTACTCTTCGAGCCACGGATACTTTTTAAGTGCCGCTTTTATGTCCATGAGCTCCAGTTTGCCCTCATATAACTCGTTCACCTTGGAGGCAACCGTCTCCTGATTTAAGTGCATGAATGTGCCCGAACGATTCTTAGCTTCGCCTTCGAAACCAGCCTTTTGGGCTTCCATGAGGATTTCGTGCGGAAGTTTGGTTAAGCTACTTTCTTTGTCCATTTTTCCAGCCTTCACTTGTTCTTATTCTGCAAGCAACACATTCCTCATAACCCACCGCTTTGATGTCCTCGTAGATTCGCAGGGGGTCTTTGAAGCAGTGGAATTGACCATCCAGCAATATGCAGCCATATGATGCTTTGATGTACTCTAAAATGTCGCCTTTATGCGTGATAATCAATGCGGAGGCGCCTGTGGCTTCAAGGTACTTCTGAATCTCCGTAGATATCATCTTTAAGCTCTCGACGTCTACGCCTGAATCGGGTTCATCAAGAAGGAGCAGTTTGGGTCTAAGGAAAATTAACTGTAAAATCTCGGAGCGTTTGCGTTCCCCACCGCTGAAACCCAAGTTAACGTCCCGATTAAGGAAGTCGGTTAGGCGGAAGGCTTCAATCTGCGCCATCTCCTCTGGGCTGAACTCGTCAGAGGTGGTCTTGCCCAGACAGAGTTTTAGCAAATCACCCAATTTTACACCTGTGATTTCAGGAGGATTCTGGAAACTAACGATTATGCCCATTTTAGAGCGTTCATCAACGCCTTTATTGGTAATATCGACCCCTTCAAAGAGTATCTTGCCCGAAACCACTTCGTATCCAGGTAACCCCATTAGTGTGCTTATGAGGGTGGTTTTTCCTGAACCGTTGGGTCCAAAAAGGATGTGGCTGGCGCCTGCTTTTAAGTCAAAGTTCAGGTCTTTTAGGATAAGTTTGCCTTCAACTTTGACGGATAAGTCTTTTACTTCGAGCATTCCCATGTTTGGTCATATTGAATTGTTTTTTGGGAAGTTAAGCTTTTCAGAAAACTATTGTTTCTTCTTGAAAGTATTGCTCGCTAAAATGGTGCACGTAAGAAGAAATCTACTTAAACTCAGAAAAAGCCTCACTTTACAGAATACTGTTCATTCTATAGAAGCAGTTGAGGGGGTCGGGTATTGCTGAACTGGATAAAAGATAAGACTAAACGAATCAGCATTGTTCGGACAATCATTCAACTGCTGTTTCTGTTCTTGATCTTCTACGTGTCGATTGTTGCCGTCTGGAAAGGACTGCTTCTGGCAATAATAATCGGCGCAACCCTGCTTCTAGGCAGATTCTTTTGCGGTTGGGTTTGCCCACTTGGCTTATACATGGACACAATGACGCTACTGCGAAGGCTACTAAGAATTAGCCATTGGTCACTACCGAGAAAACTCAACGAGACCCTGCATAAAACACGGTACCTAATCGCATTGGCAATTCTTTTGATAGTTCTATCTGGTTTTCCTTTGGGCACCTATTCATGGCTTGATGCTGGAAACTTTGTTTGGTTGCGCCAACCCTTTACGCCGTTTGCGTTTCTTTTGGAGCCGCTTCAGCCAGTTGTTTTGCCTTGGCATCCGCCGTTTGGAGCACTCGCAGGAGTAGGCGGGGTTTACTTGACTTTTCCCTATGTTGGCGAATTTCTCATGTACCTTAAAGATACAGGCTTCGCGTTACCGCTTTCTTACCTGTTTGTGGTTGCGGTTTTAGCCGCGTCCTTTAAGGTGCGCCGTTTCTGGTGTCGATTCTGCCCCACAGGCATATCCCTCGCCGCCTTCAACAGGTTCAAGCCGTTCTGGTGGGCACCGCTTCTACGCCTAAATAAAAACGGCGAAAAATGCACCAAATGCGGCATCTGCCAAAGAGCTTGTCCAGTTCAAGTTACCGAGGTCTACGAGAAAAAAGGCGGCTCCATTGATACATCGATGTGTATATTGTGTTTGCGGTGTGTAGAGATGTGCCCTGAAAAGGACTGTCTAAGTTTAGGCATTGCTGGACGACGCATTTGTGGCTCTCGCAACTGGCTCGAACAACCAGCTTAGCTATATTCTGAATTCGGGGCTGTCATCGAAGAGTTCGCGGTAAGTCTTGTTGAATAGTGCGATGTACTCTTTGGCTGCGTCAGTTGCTTTCAGTAGTGTCATGCCCTCGTCTTGTACCTCTGCAAGGAAGCGGCGGCTTTTTAGGAAATCCAGATGCACCTGCCCAATTTTCGAGTTGAGATTACAGCGATTAATTATGCTAGTGAAGGATCGGGGGTCTTGCAGTAAGTCAGGATTTCCCAGTAAATCTCGTAATGCGTCCGCTTAAACTGCATTAAATAGCCCCCAACTGTTTCTGCAGCAATGCTTCGGCTTTCTCGGTTTCTTTTATGCGGCTATCCCAGACTTGTTGATATTTGGAAAAGAAGTGGGGAATGATGAATGCTGCAGCGGCGATGGCGAAGTTGGGATTGCACCTGCAATTAACCATAGGTTGGCTCCACCTGCAATAGCTGAGGTTATTATTGTGTAGGTTCCGGCTATGAGGAAGCAGACTCCCGCAATTCGACTAATCGTCATCATCAGTTTGATGGTACCTTTTTTCTCTCGGTAACTAGCCATAGCGTCAACAATTACGCCCGTTAAGGCGTCTTCGTTTTCGTTCGCTTTTTTGGAGCCTTCTTTTAGTTGCTCGTGTATTTCAAGTACCTCTGCGGTGGCAACTAACCATCTCATTCCAATAGCAAATGCTAGACCACCCAGAATTGCCCAAATGAGTTCTGGCAGAAGTATGCTTTTGGCATTAAACATTGTAATTATGTTAGGGAAGAGTGCGCTTGCGCCGAAAGCCAAGACCATTGCGCTGCTGATTATGTTGATTATTGAGAGCCCTAAAAGGCTGTTTGATTCCCGTTTGAGTTTTTGTGCTGTGTTTGTTGTCATTTGTTTGACCCGTTTAACATCTTACGATGGATTTTAGATATAAAGCGCCACGAAACATCGTTACATACCCAGAGTTTCATGTTAGAGGTTATATTGTACTTTAAACTTACAGGTTGTTATGGGCTGTTTTGTTGCTTTTCTGCGGGGAATCAACGTTGGAGGTCACATCGCCAAAAAAGAGACGTTGACTAGTGCCTTTAACTCGTTGGGTTTCCAAAATGTGGCTACCTACAAGCAGAGCGGCAACGTAATCTTCGAAACCAAAGACACCAACCCCCAAGAAATAAAAACCAAAATCGAAAGCTGCCTCAAAAGTACTTTAGGTTTTGAAGTACCAGTTTTCCTGCGCACAATCCCCCAACTCAAAGAAATCCTCACCGATGACCCCTTCAAAAACCAAAACAGCGAAGGCACAAGCTTTTTAGTCACTTTTCTCAATGCCCCGATAATCACTTTTCCACTGAATCTGCCCACAACGATTCCCAAATCCACTGCACAAATAATCGCCCTAAAAGACACGGAAGTATTCAGTGTAACCCATGGTGGTGGGGAAGGTGCTTTGCCTAATCCGTTTGTGGAGAAAGTACTGAAAACCAAAGCAACCACCCGTAACCTCAACATAATCAGGGAAATCATCGAAAAGTATAGTTAGCCATAGTTTATTGAGACAAGACCAACTTTTTCGGCTTTAAATAAGGGGAGGGGAGGTCTCTGAGAGCAACAAAAGCGGCCTTACTCAAAAATTAGGTGCCCGCTACAGAGGGTGGTTTAGCTTAAAACTTTTAAGCCATAACCAGAGATAAAGGCTAAAGCAAGTGAATGAAGCATGAAAACCCTCTCTTGCTTGTTCAAAGATAAACGCGCCGCATTAATAGTCATAGTTATCTTCGCTGTCTATATGGCGTCTTCTTTTGATGTCTGCAATTACCCCAGCCAGCCTGAACCCAGCGACAAAGGCTACATTTTCAGCTCCGACTGGGTTGAGCATCTGCATACCTCTGAATGTTATGCAGTCTACTATGAAACAGGCGCATTCGCTCAAGGCAGAAACTGGATCTCGCAAGGTGGACCACCTGATCTTTCAAGGGACTTTGTTGTGGTAGGCGACAAATATTATACGATAGCTGAACCCGTAACCGCAGCGTTGCTTGTTCCCTTCTATACGGTGGGCAATTTGCTTTTAGGCTCAAATTATCTCATACGCTCAGTCATGGTGGGTATGATGTTTTTTACGGTAGTAAGTGCTTTGTTGGTTCGTAAAATCTGCCTTAGCCTAAATCAGGGGGAAACATTGGCAACAGTTGCGGCATTCATCTTTGCCTTCGCCACCATGGCTTTTACTTACGCTAAACTGCTCTATCCCCAACCAGTCAGTGCAATGCTTATGCTTGCAGCGATAGTTTTTCTGCTAAATTATAAATCAAGCCGCAAACTGATGCCTCTGTTCTTTTTTGGATTCTTCTATGCATTGATGGTTTTCTCCTTTAACGCTTCAATCATCACGGCACCGTTCTTCCTCTATTACCTCTTCAAGATTGGCCTCCCTCAAGCAAAGAAAAGCTTCTATACGCTGATGCTTGGAATACTGCCAATCATCATACTATTTTCTGCATGGAACCTCTCGACAACAGGAAACCTATTCACTACGCCCCGCCAAATCGAGCATCAATCGATGGCTTTTGAAATTCTCTTTTCGGCTCCAACATGGCACATGGCTAAACCTTGAAGGCATCATCGGTTCACTTTTCTCCCCTGTAGGTATATTTTTTGTTTCACCCATCTTGCTGGTTGCTTTCTTGGCAGCCAAGGAATTCAAAAATAACCACAGAAAAGAGGTGTTCTTGTTTGCTTCGGTCATAATTGTTTTTTGGGTGTTTATGTCGTGGGCAAACCTTGGGGGAAGCATTCAGCGGGACTTCTGGGTTGGCGGCTGGGCAAGCATCGCAAGATACATGTACATTCCCTCCACGCTGCTGGTAATTTTTTTAGGGTTCGCATTCACAAAAATCAAAGCCTCAGTCTACAACCTTGTAGCGGCAGGCTTGATTTCCTTGGCGATAACTGTGAGTTTTTTGGCGAATTTGAGTTATTCAATCCGGCATGACTTGATGGTGGGATTCATAAGGAATGTCAACAGCTCAAGCTTGCTTATTTGGCCTACACCAATTGGAACAACGGATATGCAATTTCTTGTTATAGGTTTAATTCTGGCATCTTTAGCGTATCCTGCTTACTTACTCTTAAACAAGAACGTTGCCCCACATACCGATTGACACTTGCTGAAAAGAAATAATAGCCCTTATTAGAAAAAGCCATAAAGTGATTAATCGTTTGACAAATCCATCCTATCGAATTCCCCAGTTTTTGACCCCTTTGTTTCCCATAGAAGCCTTTGTTGTATCAACATGAAGTCACAACCACTAAAAAGCCCCCATAGAACACCACTATTTGAGGCGAAAATTTTGAAAATTGCAATAATCGGAAAAGGAAACGTTGGAACCGCCCTCCAACAAGGCTTAAGCAGAGGTGGGCATGAAACCAAGTTTGGCCACCGCGACCCCAACGAATCAGTAGCTGACGCAGCAAAATGGGGCGAAGTAATCATCCTCGCAGTCCCACATAACAACGCAGACGACGCCAGAGAAAACATCAAACCCTACTCAGACGGCAAAACGGTAATTGACGTCATGAACGCCATCGGAGAAAGCATGGATTTGGGAATCAGCTGCACCACTTCCACTGCCGAGGAAACCCAGAAGAAACTGCCTAAAGCACACGTCGTTAAAGCTTTTAACACGGTTTTTGCGCCTAACCAGAGCACCGCCAAAGTGGCTGATCAGCAGTTAACCGCGTTTTTTGCAGGCGACGATGCAGGCGCGAAACAGATTGTTGCACAACTAACTCGTGATATAGGTTTTGACCCAGTGGATTGTGGGCCTTTAAAGTCTGCGCGGTATCTGGAGGCTATGGGTATACTAATTATCAATTTGGCTTACAAGTTTGGCAGGGGTACTAAAATGGGTTATAGGCTGGTAAAAGCCTAACTGCATGACGGGCTTTGTTGCCATTATTTTTCTATATCTGCAAGGACATATCTTGGGTATGTCTCACGAAGAAGAAAAAGGTGCAGCTAAACAGGTTAAAGGAGAACTCCGTGAAGCGGCAGGCATATTAACAGATAATCGAAAGATGCAAGCGAAGGGCAAGCTGGAGAAAACCGAGGGTAAAGCCGAAGAAAAGATTGGTCACATGAAGCATAAACTAAACGAAACCGACGAAGAAGACATCTAAAGCCACAAACCAAATTCTCTTACATAAAACCGTAAACAATAGCGATTAGCCTAAAAACCGCTGTTTAGGCAGTTTTCTTTATCTTCACCCCTTTTTTAAAGAGAAAAGTTTAAGGGCAAATGTTTCTTTTAGGTTCCGAGTATTCTATCTTTGAGGGTTTGTGGTTTGAGTACTACTATAAAACTAACAATTGAGGAACGAAAAGCTGAAGTCCTCATCAAACTAAGAAAATATAAACTTGTAGAAAAACAGAAGTATGAAGGCGCCTATGCCTACATCATCGACATTCCACAAGACAAGGAACAAGCCATAGTTTGGTGTATCCTTGGAGAAGCCACCGTCGGCATTGCAGCCATGAACACTCTCTACAAGGTTATGAAGGAAAAAGAGATGGAACGCGCCATCGTTGTCACAGAAGGACGATATACCCACGCAGTCAAATTGGGCGCAAAAAAGAAGAATGTAGAGTTGCTTCCAAAATCGTTCCCAGTGTTTGACATATTCGAGCATGCACTCGTTCCATTCCACGAAATTCTGAACGAGAAAGAAAAGAACACTCTACTATCGGAATTCAAAGTTAAGCCATATCAGATGCCGCAGATTAAATCAGGTGATCCAGCAGTCAAAGCCATCGGTGCACAACCCGGCGATGTCCTTAAAATTACGAGGAAAAGCCAGACTGCAGGCGAACACATAACATATCGTTATGTGGTCGAATAAGCAATCACTTCTTCTTTTCTTAATTTAACTTTATTTTATAAATCAATTGTTAATCTAGCTTGAGCGTTTTTACTACAGTGTGTTGTTGCCGAAAAAACCCTATACACAACAACAACCAACAGAAACGGCTAAAGCTTACTTTTTGGTGGCTGCGTCTGATTTTTGTTGCATGCCGGTTGTGAGACTTTCTGCTAACAGCAGGCATTATTTAGGTTGAGCAGCTTGGGCTTTTTTTGCTTCTGCCAACTCTTCGAGAATAACCAATGCTTCCCCAAGCGGCATACCCAAGCCTTTCTGCAAGCTCAACCGCCGAAACATCGCCTTTTGAGGGTAAAATTGTGTCGCGGGTGTAAGCTTTATGGGTTGGATACATAACGGAGGCATGAACAGCTTCCACCAGCAATTGGTAGAGTTTTTCTTTAGAGTAGTCATCTAAATTCATAACACTTCATCCCGCAACTTGCCTATTAGGGTGGAACTTGGATAAAAACAGTAAACATAAATCCGCCCATCACAGCCTAACTATTAGGGATATTTTTGAAAGCCGCCATCTATCGAGGAGCACACCATATTAAAATCGAAGAAGTCCCCGAACCAGAAGTCAAAGGAAACAGGGTGCCTGTCAATTTTAAGGCTGGAAGCATCTGCGGCACAGACATGCATCTTTACCGTGGCGACTGGAAATGGATGAAAAAAGGCAGAATCATCGGACATGACGCCTGCGGAATCCGCGAAGACACCGGCGAACGCGTAGTTATGGTTCCCGTGGTGAATTGTGGGCACTGCTACTATTGCCTACGGGGATTGCCGACTTACTGCATTAGGGGCAAATTTTATGGTTTAACGCGAGATGGCTTTTTTGCTGAATCCAAAGCGATGCTGCCCCGGAGCCTGATTCCTGTACCCGATAGTGTGAGTGATGAGGAAGCGGCGGTTGTGGAGCCGGTTGCTTTGGCGCTTCGGGTGCTTAATCATTTGAAACCTAATTTAGGCGATTGGGTCACGGTTGTTGGGCAGGGCGCTATTGGGTTGCTGATGACGCAGGTTGCATTGATGAAGGGCTGCCGAGTCATAGCTGTAGACGTGGAAGATTACAGGTTGGAGCTTTCGGAGAAGTATGGGGCAGATGCAGTGATAAACGCCAAAAAAGAGGACGTACCAAAAACTGTCCGCAAACTAACCAAAATGGGCTCAGACTTTGTCATAGAAGCCGCTGGAACCATCCAGACAGTGGAACAGACGCCGTTTCTTGTCCGCAAAGCCGGCAAAGTAGCGCTCATCGGCGAATCCAAAGGCTACTTGAATTTGGAAGATGCTGATGAAGCACAATTTTTTACGATGTATATTTCACCTGTTGAGTATCCAGCTGCGGTTGAGTTGATTGCAAGGCGTCTGGTTGATGTGCGGGAGCTTATAACCCATCGATTTAAGTTTGAAGAATTCGAGAAAGCCCTTGAAACAATGGATAATCCGGCTGAGAAAGCGCTCAAAGTGGTTATTAAAAAATAGCCTTGGGTGGTACCCAAATATGCTTCCTTTGTTCTGTGGCGTTTTAGTCAATTTTAGACTATTTATCGTGTACATGAAAAGATTTATCTGCCTTAAACCAATGGTTATACAGGCAGTTTTACTGGGGAGTTTGCCCTTAGAGGGCAAGAGGAGGCCGTTTTTTGTTTAGTTTTTTTTGGAGGAAGCCGTTTGGGTATTAAACGCCGCAACGGTTTTGAAATCTCCAAGGACATCTTGAGGGTTTGTTTGCATAGTGAAAACAAGACCCGAGTTGTTTACCGCGCCAATTTGAATAGTTTACGGGTAAACGATTACTTAGAATGGCTACTAAAAACGGGTTTGTTGGCGAAAGAGAAAAAGGGAAAGAACGTAATTTACCGTACTACACCTTTGGGGTTGAAGTTTTTGAAGAGTTATTATGCTGATGTTGATTTGAGATCGCCCAGTACTTGAGCGATTGATTGTTTAGCAAGGGTTTAGTTAGGGATTTTAGCGGTTAATGGCTAGCAAAAACAAAACCTGATTAAAAATACACAATTTTGGCAATAATTATTTAATTTTAACAAACTACCTCGTCCTTTGGTATTTATTAATAACAAAAATAGAGAAAAGTTAGGCAAGAAAACGTTTTCTTACCTCGTGCCGAGTGAGGCGCACGCTAAACAACCCCAAACAATAAGAAAGGAGATACAAAATTTTATGAAAACAAAAATAATGGCTCTATTCGCAATTTTCGTTATGGCAATCGCCGTAGCGGGAACAGCATATGCAGCATGGACAGATCAAAACACCGTGGCAACGGTGGCTATGACAGGTAAATTTGATATGGCAGTCAGCGGCACTCTACAAAGCGACAACAGCCAATGGGTTACCCCAACTGTTGGCCCAGGCTCTAATCCCTCAGACAACAACTTTGTAACAGTAATCGCTAACAATGTTTTCGGAGGATACTCATTAACCGTAGCAGTCACCCTACACAATGAAGGAACACTACCAGCCATAATCAACAGCGTAAACACAATTGTTAGTCCACCGATTGGTGGTTCAGCTTCAGATGTTACTGTTGCATACGGCGGCAGCAACCCCCCAACTGTTGGTGACGTTATTAGCGCAGGCGGTTCTCAGACATTTACGCTGACCATAACCTTTGGCGACTCAACATTAAATGACGTAAACAAGGTCTACCAAATCGTTGATACCTACAGCTTCGGCATTGCACCATAAAATAGTGAGCCCAAAATAGTTTAAAAAGTCAGGCGCTCAAAGAAAATGCGCCACCACCTCTTCTTTTTTAAAAATAATAACCCTCAAGTGATATGGATTGCTTGAAACTCAAAAAGCAATATTGCCTTTTTTCACTTTAATTATCGTTTACTTATTTCTGGGTCTATCCAGCTTCGCAGGTATTTGGGCATATGTTGTTCCATCGATTTGCTGGATAATTTTAGCAGTAATCTCCATCAAAACATACACACTATCCGAGATTAAAGGGTCATTCAGTAAAAATACAACCCTATTAGCCATAATTTTGGCAACAACTCAGCTTATGCTACTTGTTTTCATAGCGATCTTTACCGTTTTTGGAAGGAGCCCCTATACTTCGGGGGTTTCAGCATTAAATATTTTGTTTTTTGCTTCGACGCTGCTTGGCACAGAACTGGCGCGTGCTCAAATCATAAGAGCATTTCCAAAGCAAAGAAAGTTTTTAGGTTTAATCCTCGTCGCTTTACTCTTCGCTTTTATAGCGTTTTTGCCAGCACAATATCTTAGATTGGGTGAACCAGCAGAAACCGTCAAGTTTTTCGGTGGCAGCTTCTTGCCTACAATCGCCTCAAGCTTACTCGCCACCTTACTTGCACTGTTGGGCGGTCCATTTGCATCGTTAACATACACGGGGACCTTGCAGGGTTTCGAGTGGTTCTCCCCCATCTTGCCCAATCCGGATTGGACTATTCAAGCCTTAGTCGGCATATTTGTCCCCGTCTGCGGTTTTATGTTGATAAACCAAACCACAAAACCGGCACAGCTACTGCATCATGGCTTGCTAAATGTAAAAGAAGCCACTCAAAAACGGCAAAAGAGAGAAAAGTTTCCGTTTGGCTGGATAGGCATTGCTTTGGTGGCGTTGGTTTTGATGTGGGGTAGTAGTGGTTTACTTGGTTTTCAGCCCAGCGTAGTTGCCAGCGGAAGCATGCAGCCTAACTTGAACGTTGGTGACATGGCGATTGTTGTGCACTGCAAACCCGCTGACATTCAGGTTGGGGATATTGTTCAGTATCGTGGGGCAAATGAACCTGTTATTCATCGTGTAATCGATAAGTACAGTGAAGGGGGGCAAACGTTTTTTGTTACTAAAGGGGATGCCAACGGCGCTGCTGATCCGAACCCCGTGGGTGAAGCTCAAGTGATTGGTAAAGAGGCCTTCAATATTCCCATGTTGGGTTGGGTGAGTATTTGGCTAAAAAATGCTGGTGCAATCCTGTATAATGTGACGTTGATGTTACCTCAGGCTTTATCGGCGGGATTTGGTTGGTTGACTTCGAGCGGCGTCTATTTGACTGCTCCGTTAGTTTTGGTTGTGCTCGCAGTTGCGGTTACGTTGAATATTAAAGGCTGGAGAAAAAGTGAACCATGAAAACAAAAATTTTAACACTCATAACAATATTTTTTGTTGCCTCTCTAACAACAAGTTTTTCCTATGCCTGCCAAACCATAAACCCGCAGCCCCAATGTCTCAACATCGAATTCGTCGCAGTATCCGTTCAAGATAATGAGCAAATACACAACACAGCCACCATAAAAGCCCAGATAACACCCGACCACAACACAATAAACGTCAAAATCACAAACGCTTACCCAAACTATCAAGCCGCAATAAAATATACTATAAAGAATACGGGCAACCGAGCTGTCCAATTCTATGCGCCAACAATAAGTAACCCCGCACCTTGGGCTCTTGAAGTCACCTCTACCAACCACAGAGGCACGTTCTGCAGCCGGGAAACACCATACAGGGCACAACAACAGTGCATGTTCTTGTGGCTGCCCAAGAAAATCGTCAATACAGTTTTGAAGTAAAAAATATTGCAACCCAAAAATAAGATTATATTAACTGGTGAAATTTTATGCAAAAAGCTATTAAGGCAGAAGAAAGCGCTAAATATTATGTGGAGTTAAGGAGAAAATGAAGCTTCCACAACGTAACTTTTGGTTAACAACCTTTTTTGTAGTGTTAACGCTTGTTGCTGCGGTAACGGTTGTTTCTCTCCAGCAAGCCCCATCTATAGAGAGAATAACTAAAACGGTGGGCACCTACACAAGCGCCGCCAGTTTTGATTATACTGCATACGTTAAAGTAAGCACTGTTTATGGCGATAAAGAGACGCTTAAGCCACTGGATGGTGCCGTATACACGAAGTTAACGGACAAAATAGATTTCGCCTTAACGTACAGCTTCAACTCAACCACATCTGCCTCACCAACCATTACCTACAATTTAGAAGGTGTACTGAAGACTGATGCTTGGCAACATCCCTTATATTCAACCCAACCAACAACAACCGACTCCACCACTATTGAGGTGAGTATCCCCAGTTTTATTCGGCAAGAAATCGAGCAGACCAAATCACAGATAGATACTGAGACAGGGGTAAGCTCAGGCAACTATTTTTCAAGTTCACAACCATACTATGTCCTAGAAATTACACCGACCATCCAAATTGAAGCTAAAACAACCACGGGCGCCATCCACCAAATTTTCCAGCCTACCCTAATAGTCAACGCCACCCACACAGCTCAAGGAGACATAATCCAAATTGAACCTCTCACGCAGACAAGCAGAGGCAGCTTAACACAAGAACAAACCGTAGCTAACCAAGACGTAATCAACCAGCAATATGCAAGCTATGTACTCGTCGCTGGTTCTTTGGTTGGTTTAGGTTATATGGCTTTAACTTTTAAAAAACAAAAACTCGTCACCCCAGCTACACCGTCTTCTGAGAAGCTTCTTCAGCCATATCGGCATCTAATCGTTGAAGCAACCGAAAACACCGACACCGCAACCACCACCATCAAAGTTACAAATATAGCGGAATTGGCTAAAGCCGCAGAAACCCTAGTTAGACCCATACTGCACGTGAAAAACCAAACTGAAGACAACCTCTATGTGATTGAGGGAAACACCAAATACCAATTTACACTCAAACACAACGAAAGTGAGGAACACAACCCTCCAAAATAATTTCTTGGATGAATTGAGGGTTTAACCGCAAAGTATATCTTGGCATGAGAAGTGTAAACCCCAACCTGCAAAACCATAGACCAAGGAGAGATAGAGGTTATGCCGATTGAAGCAGTTATATTCGATTTAGACGGAACACTCGCAGCATTCAACCTAGACTACAAGGCACTACGAGGCGAAGTCAAAGAATACCTAATACACATAGGCGTTCCCGCATCCGTTCTAAGCGTTAACGAAAGCATCTTTGACATGATGCAGAAAACAGAGATTTTCTTCCAGAACAGCGGCAAACCAGCCCAAGCCTTCAACGAAGCCCGCTCGCATAGCTTAGCCATCGCAGAAAAATATGAGATGGAAGCAGCCGTTGTCACAAGCCTTCAATCAGGCGCAGTTGAGACGCTCAAAGAACTTAAAAGGATGAAGTTAAAACTGGGGTTATGCACTACCAGTAGCGAAACAGCCGCCAGCTATATCCTGCAGCGCTTCAGAATTTTCGATTACTTCCAAGTTGTGGTTCCCCGAGACAAAGTAAAACATGTTAAACCGGATACGGAGCAGTATGAGTTGGCGCTAAAAACTTTAGGCGCAACATCCGCCACCACCGTCATCGTCGGCGACAGCATCGCGGATATGCAGAGTGCCAAAGACCTAAAAGCCATCGCAGTCGGATTACCAACAGGCATCGCAACACAGAAACAGCTCACGGTACACGGCGCAAACTACTTGATAACTTCATTAGTTGATTTGCCGGTTTTAATAAAAAAATTAGACAAAAACTAAAAGAGAATTAGGCGGCGGTGATTACGCCGTCGTCTCTACAGACGAGTTTTCGCTCTCTTATCAGCCGCTTGAGCACTTCAGAGAACACAACTTTTGCATCTTCGCCGGAGTGGTTTATGCCGAAGACTTTAGCGGTTTCAGCAATCATTGACTCTTCACTTATGCCCAGTGCATATTGCGCGACTAGTTTCATGGCAGATTCTACTTCTTCGGGTGCAATGTATTGTGCTTTGCGTTTGGATTCAGGCATGCCTTGCATTGGGATGCGAATGGGGGTTTCTTTGAGTCCAGTTGGCCATAGGAAGCTGCCTTTGAGGGTTACTTTTTGTTCGCGGATGAGTTTGTTTAGGGCTTCTTTGACTGCATGCGAAATTTTTGGTGTAGACTGTTTTATGTTCCATGTTGCGGCTAAGCGTTCAACGGCATAGTCAAAGTGTACGGGGCCTTCGTTAGCTATGAGGTCCGATAAGCATTTTGGTTTGGTTTTCGCGGTTTTCTGGGAAATGGAATTCGTTTTTGGTTTTAGAGTCAACGGTTGATTTGCCGTTTGCTACTTTGATGTAGGGGTTGTAGGTGGCTTTTAGGGGGTAGATTTTGTATGGTACGGCTAGTTTTTCGATGCCGCCAAAGTTGTTCTTTTGCACATCAGTGATGGGTGCAGTGGCGGGTTTTTGGGAGTCTTTTTCGATTTGCTGTTTGCTGGCTTGTTCGAGGGCTTCTTGTAAGCGGCGGATTTCGCTGTCGCGTCTTGCAACCCAAGCGGGTGCCCAGATGCGGTGCACACGCCAACCCAGCTGCTTAAGCACTTGTTCGCGCAGACGATCCCGGTCGCGTGCGCTACTGCTTGATTGGTAGGTTGCGCCGTCGCATTCTACACCCAAGATGTAGCAGCCTTTGTTAACTGGGTCTACGACGCCTATGTCGATTTTGTAGCCGCTGCAGCCGACTTCGGGGATGATTTGGTAGCCGAGTTTTTTGATTTCGTTGGCGACGTCTTCGTCGAGCGCTGAGTCGAAGGTGCCTTCTTTGCATTTACCGCTTTTAAGGTAATCTGTGCCATGTTCAGCATAGTCAAGATATGTCCGTAGGGTTTGGACGCCGAGTGCTTGGGTGTCTGGGTCAACATCTGAGCCCTTTATGGAGGTGATTAGGGCGACTTTTTCTCGGGCGCGGGTAACTGCCACGTTTAATCTGCGTTCACCGCCGGGTTTGTTGAGTGGACCAAAGTTCATGGTGATTTGTTTGTTTTGGTCGTATCCGTAGCCGACGCTGAAGAATATGACGTCGCGTTCGTCTCCCTGCACGTTTTCGAGGTTTTTGATGAAGAAGCCGTCGATGCGGTCTTCCTTGAAGAACGGGGCAAATTCTGGCTGTGTTTCGAGGCGTTGGTCGATTGCTTCTTGTACGGCATCCATCTGTGCAATGCTAAAGGTGACTACTCCGAGGGTTTTCTTGGGGTAGTTTTTGAAGTGTTCAAAGACTAAGTCGGCGACTTTTTGGGCTTCGATGGGGTTGTCTCGTTTGCCGCCGCGGTCATAGACACCGTCGGCTACATGGACGAGTTTAACGCCTAAGTTCTCGGTTTCTGCCTTTGCTGCGGGGAAAGTTATCATGGCGCCGTCGTAGAAGCGTTGATTCGAAAAGGCGATTAAGCCTTCATGCCTGCTTCGGTAGTGCCACTTCAACGTTTTTACTGGTAACCCAATGCCTAAGCATTCATCGAGGATGCTGTCGAAGACTTCGATGTCCTCGTCGTTGAGTTCATCCCAGTCGGTGTCGTCAAGCAGGTTCTTCTGGAAGAATGAGGTTGGCGGTAGCTGTTTGTTGTCGCCTGCGACTACGATGGTTTTTCCTCGGTAGATGGCGCCTATGGCGTCTTCTGGGACCAGTTGTGAGGCTTCGTCGAAGAGGACTAAGTCAAACTTCATTTCTGGAGGCAGGAATTGGCTGACGGAGATTGGGCTCATGAGTAGGCAGGGTTTTAGTTTGACCAGTAAGTTGGGGATTTTCTGCATTAAGGTGCGTATGGGCATTAGGCGGCGTTTTTTGGCTGCTTCTTTGGAGAGTATGCTGGCTTCGGTGTCTGCGGCTTGGATGAGGATGTCTTGTGGTTTTCTGTCCGTTGGCGGCGTCAATTACCATGCCTGATGTGAGGCGGATTAGTTCTTGGTCAAGCTTCTTGAAGTCTGTGATTAGTTGTTCATGGTTTTCGCGGCGGAATCTGCCGAGTTTTTGGTCTTCGTTGTAAAGGTTGTTTATCCATTCCTGATAAACGCTCTTGCGGAAAACCGGCACCAAATCGGCTGCCGGCATCTTCTGCTCTACCAAGCGCCTGAAGAATGGGTCTAAGTCCTCGTAGTGCAAAGCGGTTTTTGGCGTCTTTGTAGTCAATCCAAACTTGCAAGTCGTCCACGCGGTCGCGTAGGGCTTTTATGCGTTCTTCGATTACTTTGACTTCACAGTCTGTGAGCTTCTGGTTTTGATAACGCATCTCAGAGTCAAAGCGCTTAGCGAAATCTGCCAGCACCTTTAGTGAGGCGTCACGTTTGGCAACCAACTCAGTGTTTGATGGTGCTGCACTGGGTCCTTTTGCTGCAATTTCAGCGTAAGCTTCAGGCACAGGAATATCGCCGAAATGCGCCCTGCACATGTCTGTACCCATTCAAGCACGGACACGATGTCTTGCCAGTTAGTTTCTAACTCTTGGAAGCGGCTGCCATATTTCTCTTGAAGCTGCACTTTTTCGCCGACTATCTGCGCTTCTTTTTTGCGGATGTCCTCGCTGTTTTTGAGGTCTTGGATTAGTTGCTTGTAGTTTTGCGGTTCAACCTTAGCTACTGACAGGGTGTCCTTGGTTACGCTGCAAAGCGGTGTGAGGAGTTTCTCGGTTTCTGTTGCCCATTCCTCAATCAGTGGCAAAGGGGTTTCAGCGATTGCCTTTTCGGATTTGGGCATGTTTTGCGGAAGCAGGGTTTCTACATCTTTTATTTGGCGCTCCCATTTCTCGACTGAATCGCGAAGTTCTTGACCCAAGTTTTTAATCATCGGGGAAGGAGATGCGGATGTGGTGAGTAGTTTGAGCAGTGGTTCAGGAACGGTTGTTGCCCATGAGAGCTTTCGGATTTCTTCGGTGAGTGCTAAGGCTTTTTCTGCACCGTTGAAATCGGTTCTGCTCTTGTGGTAATAGTGACCCAGCAGTGTTTGGACGGTTTGGGCGGATTCGCTGATTTTTTTAGCGTACTTGTTGACTTTGCGGGCGTCGATTAAGTCTTGGAGGACTTCTTTGGGGACTTTGCCGTCGTTGGTGACTTTGGCGATTGTTTTCTGGTCGTTGCGGTAGTCGCTGTTGAAGAGTTTCATGCCGCTTTGGTATGGTCCGCTGTAGTTGGCGATTAAGGTGTCGAGGTCAAGTGTGTAGAGGTCGTCTGTGTAGGTTTGGTCTAAGCGGCTTTTTAGTAGGCTGTGTTCTTGGTAGAGTTGCTTGGCTTTGCCGACTGTTTCTTGTACCTGTTCGAGGTATTTGGCGTCAAACCACTGTGGCTCCGGTTTATCCTCAGAGAAGCAGAGTAGCGCCATCCTTGAGAGTTGTTTGAGTTGTGTGATTGTTAAGTCGCCTGTGTCTAAGCCCAACATTGGAGCAAGCGCCGTTGAGGCTTCACGCCATTTCTTGACGGTTAACTCTGTGTTTTTGATGAATACGAGGTACTTTTCGCGTTTAGATAGGAAGTCGCCTTCGCTGATGTTGGGGATTGCAGATGCTTTGCCCAGTTTGTTACTGCCTGCTGGATTTCCTGTGACCGCGAAAGAACCAAATCGAATAGCGCAGGGTTGTAGCGTTCCATTAGGCTGATGCGGGTCTGTTTTATCCATAGGCTGGTTTCCAGATACGCCTTCGCCTCCGCAAGCAGTTTATCGAGGGCGGGGTTTGTCATCCAGAACTGTTCCGGTTTGGGGCTTTGGAAGAGCATGTTGCTAACGTCAAGTAGCCACTGGATTCGTGGCGAAGGTTTCTGGTGGAAACACGCCTAGTTTGGCGGAGAAGTCTTCGGTTTCGAGTTCTAAATCTCGCAGGGTTTGGTTGATGGCTTCGAGTGAGGTGAGGAGTTCGCTTCGGATTTCAAGATTATACTTATCCGCTTTGTAACCGAGCCAGGGGAAATCCGGTTCCTCTACGACTTGCCAGACTTTGCTGAGTTGCATGACGAGTTCTTCGAGTTCACGCAGCTTCTGAGGGGTTAATGTGCTGAGTTCCGTTAAGCCCACGGGCACAAATGGGACCCGTTCCAAGCTGGAAATCATGCTTAGGACTTCGTAGACGCTTCTTTGCATGTAAGCGCGTTTGTCATGGAGTGCCGTTACGTAGCCGTTGAGGGTGTCACGGTACTCTGCGAGTCTATCGAATTCGTGAGTGGAAGGCAACTTGCGCGGGATCAGGTTTTCGTCTAAGCTGCGTTTGAGTTCAGCGACGACTTGTTGCTTGTTGGCTTTGCTGCTGTGCATTTCTAAACAGAAATGCGCCAACCCCACATCACTGAGCCGTTTATACACGACTTCGAGCGCCGCCATTTTGTCGCTGACAAATAGCACAGATTTGCCGTTGGCGATGCATTCCGCAATCATGTTTGCGATGGTTTGGCTCTTGCCTGTGCCTGGTGGTCCCTTCATGACGAAGCTTTGACCGCGCAGGGCATATTCGATGCTGACGCGTTGGCTACTGTCGGCGTCAAGGACCTGGTAGGTTTTGGCTGGCAACTCTACTTTGTCCACGTCTTTTTCGTCAGGCAAATCGCTTAGGATCAGGCTGTCTTCTTTGATGCCGGCGATGGCGCGGATAATCGGATGCTGAGTTACTAATGCGGCGTTGGATTCAAGGTCCTTGTAGATTACCAGTTTTTGGAACGAGAATAACCCGAGGTCTGTTGAGGCTTCGGTTTTCCAGCCCATCTCCTTAACAGCCAATTCGACTTGGGCATAGTAGTCAGCCAGCTTTGCCTCTTCCCATTCTTCAGGCAACGGGGGCAAATCAATTCGGTAATCTTTTTTGAGTTTAACCTGCAATGCGGGGTTAAGTAGTGCTTCATCTTCAACAGGGGGCAGTGCGATGCTGTAGGGTGCCCTGATGGTTTCTTTGCCGAGTTCAAGCGGGACCAAAATCAGCGGTGACTGAACCGTTTCTTTGGTTTCTGCATCCACCCAGTTGAGTGTGCCAAACGCTGCATGTAGGATGCGTACGCCGCGTTCGCGGTAATCGAGTAGGGAGCGGCGTTCGAGTGCTTTGAGGTTGCGGTCGAGTTCTTGGCGTGTTAGGCTGCCGCAGACGAGTTGGTTTGCGCCTGGGCGCTTTGGAACGTCAGGAGCTTGGGGGGCTTCTATGGTGGCGGCTCTTGTGGGTTCTTTTGCCACTTTAGCTTCGGGTTTAGCTTCTTTTTCTTTAGTTTTTCCTTTGCCTTTTGCTTTAGCTTTTTCTTTCCCTTTTGGGGACGCTGCTTTCTCTGCTTTTTGGTGCCTTCGCAGCTTCAGCGGGTAGATAGAATTCCATGCGATTCTTCTTAACAACTAAGCCATCAAAGATTTTCTGGGAATCAGGTGCTGTGATGGTTAGGTTTCCGCGTTTAGCTTTTTTGAAGTAGAGTAAATTGTTCTTTTTGGATAAGTCAATTAATCTGCCTTTCCAGTCTTCCACGCGCTTCATAGGTGAAGAGGGTGGAGTGGGTTCATATTGTTCAGTCATTAAGGGGCACATCCGCTTGAGATACAGTTTAGCTTATTGTCACGATCATTCTTTAATACTTACGGTAGTTCCCCAAAGCAGGCAAACAATCAGTATAACAAGATTAGAGGGGATAGTAACTCAGTTGATACGGTTATGCATGGTCTATTGCATCTGTGACTACGCGCAGGATGTTGTCTGTGCCGATTTTGCGGGTTTCCAACACCTCAACATTCAACCCCGCCTTCTTTAGCGCCGCCTGCAGTTTGTCGCCGTCGCCGCAGGTATCCAAAACCACAAACCCCTTAATGCCGCTAAACATGCCCGCGAAGGCTGCTTCATCCATACCTTCCTGGAGCATTCTGGGTTTCATTTCTTCGAAAAACTCTATCATGCCCGGACCCATAAACATCAAGTTATGGTTAGGATCAACAGTGTTCACTATGCCTTTGCCGCCTAGTTGGCAATCAACACAGTTAACCGCATCCACTTTGGTTACGCCGTATTCGTTTGCGAGCTTTTTCATTTCGTTATCTTGCCCCAAACACAAGTCACCGTAGACCAATACGATTTTGCCGTTGAATCGTTGTTTTGTATGTTCTAGAACTTTGCGTAGATTGGTCTCTACTAGGGCGTAGTCGATGTGGAAGAGTTTGCTTACAAAAACCAGTTCAGCGTCGAGTTTGCCTTGGGCTTTGAGTTGTTGGAGTTCTCTTTTTAGTACGCTGCAGGATACGATGCAGATTTTGGGTTTTTGGGCGGCCATGTTGACACTTCACGTATGGGTTAGTGGTGATTGTAGATAGGTTTTTCCTAATTTTAGGTTTCAATATTGCTTTTAAGACATGAGCAGATGGGGTTTTGTGAAGCCTTAAATCAAGCAAGTCAACATTAGCACGGTTGGTGAGGCATCTGCTGGATGGCTGGAGTTTTTCCTCTCTTCCTGAAAATTGGGGATTCTTTCTCTAACCGTTCAGCGGGTACCCTCACCGTTTTAATAATAAAAAAGATGTTTTTTAAGATTAGACTGGCTTGAAGCAGTAACGCTGCCACGAAGGCCACTGCTGAGGCTGGCTACAAGTGCCAAAATCAACTGTAAGGGCCATGCCGATTTTGAGTTGTTCCTGCGTTACGCCTTGTATCATGCCGGGGATTCTCAGGCCACCAGCTAACTCGACGATGCCCACTGCATAGGGCGTCAAGTTCTGGAATTGCTGCGGTGCCACGTTGATGACTGTGTAGGTGACGAGTTTGCCTTTGCCTGAAATATTAACCCAACTGAACTGCTGCGAGCCACATTCGTTGCAGAAGGGGCGTGGTGGCAAGTGGACTTTTTTGCATTTTTGGCACATTCCACCCATAAGTTTGCCTTGCGCCATGAACTTGTAGAATTGCTCAATAGTAAAAGACTCAACTGGTTGACTCATTATTGGTCTCTCCTGTAAATATGCACAGCCGCGGTTGCGCCGGAGCCGCCGATGTTATGTGTTAAGCCAATTTGGGCGTCTTTTACTTGGCGTTTGTCGGCTTGGCCGGTTAGTTGTAGGTACATTTCGTATGCTTGTGCGGTTCCTGTTGCGCCGACTGGGTGGCCTTTGGATTTTAAGCCGCCGCTGGTGTTAACGGGGATGCATCCGCCCAAGTGTTGTTGCGCCGCTTTCGACGAGTTTGCCGCCTTCGCCGACTTTGCAGAATCCAAGGTCCTCGTAGGCGATGAGTTCTGCGATGGTGAAGCAGTCATGGACTTCTGCCAAGTTGATTTGGCTGGGTTTTAGGTTTGCCATTTCATATGCTGCTTTGGAGGCTAATTTGGTGGATTTTAGTGAAGTTAGGCTTTCTCGTTCGTAGAGTCCGATGGCGTCGGTTGCTTGTCCGCTGCCGATAATATGGACTGGTTGGTCGGTGTATTTGCTTGCGAGTTCAGGTTTGGTTAAAATGATGCAGCTTGCGCCGTCAGAGATTAGGCTGCAATCATAGAGTTTGAGTGGCCACGCAACATACTTAGACCCCATAACGGTTTCGAGGGGCACTTCTTTTTGCATGTGTGCTTTGGGGTTTAAGCTGCCGTGGTGATGGTTTTTAACTGCGATTTTGGCGATTTGCTGCTCTGTTGTGCCATAATCATGCATGTGTGCGGTTGCCATCATGGCAAATAATCCTGGAAAGGTGATGCCGTGGAATTGTTCAAAGGGGTAATCTGCGGCCATTGCAAGGTATTCGGTGACTTCTGCGGTTGTGCGATGCGTCATTTTTTCGACGCCGCCAACGATAACTACGTCGGATAAGCCCGGATAGGACTGCATAGATGCCGGTTCGCAGGGCTGCGCCTGATGAGCCACAGGCTGCTTCGACGCGGGTCGCCGCTATGCCAGATAAGCCGATCCAGTCAGCAATCGTGGCACCCATGTGGCCCTGATGCTCATAGGATTCACCCATGTGCCCGATGAACATGGCTTTAACGTCACGTTTTGGCTCCAGTTTGGGGCAGCGACTAAAAGCTTCAGCTGCTGCTTGCCCAAAAATTTCTCTTCCAAGTAAGCCTTCTTGTTTGCCGAATTTTGACATGCCAGCACCGATTATGCTGACCAGTGGTTTCCCATTCAAACCCGATGTTCCTCTCTTGTAGCACTACATTGATGGCGACCATGAATAAAAACCATTATAACTGGCAAGGTGCGATTGTGGAGCGTCACCATTTTTTTTCGGTGGTTTGTTTTGGTTGGGTGGTTAGGTTTAAAAGAGAAATTGTAGTATTATTACTACATATGACGTATAAATACTACAAAGACTATAAGGTAAACCAGTCAACCCTAAGATTACTCGCGCTCTTCAAACACAACCCCAAAAACCAGCTCTACCTAAGAGAAATCGCACGCGAAATACAAGTTGACCCAAAGGCAGTCAAGCGCCAATTAGACAGACTAGAAAAACAAAACGTCCTAACCAGCAAACAAAGAGGCAAAAACAAAGAATACAACTTAAACAAGGACAATTACCTCACATCACAGTACTTGATTGTTGCTGAAGCGTCAAAAACTACAGAATACTTAGCGACGAATTTTGAGGTAAAAAAACTGCTAAGCGAAATATCACACGATTTGGGAAAGACCGCTTTGTTATTTGGGAGTTTTGCTAAGGGAAACATGACACAGGATAGCGACATAGACATCCTTGTCATTAATGGGAAACGAATTGAGAAAACGGCTTTTTGGGAGATTGGCAATCTTTTAAATCGTGAAATTAACGTCAAATGCATCGCTGAAGAACAATTTGTTGATGGTTTGATAACTAATGATCCGCTAATAGCCGAAGTTGTTGCAAACCACATTGTTCTTAAAGGAATCGATAACATATGCAGTATCCTGTGGGATTATTATACAAGATAGAGAACGTCAATTGCAGTGGTGCCTCAAAAAAAGCAAGGGCATACGACTAATTGACCCCTCTATGAATCTGGTAAGGGCATACCTCAAAAAATCAAGAAACGCCTTGAAAGCCATGGAAGTAAATTCACAGGCCGGACTTACTGAATGGGCAGTCTCGGCAAGCTACTACGCTAAATATTTCGCTGTATATTCGCTGCTTTCCAAGATAGGGGTCAAATGCGAAATACACGATTGTACAATAGCTGTTTTTGAGCACCTTTTTAGCGATAGAATCTCGCCGGATATCATTAAGGATTTGAGAAATTCAAAGTACGATCGTGTTGAAGCCCAATATTATACAGAAGAGTTAACGGTAGACTTAGAAGAAGTGATTGAGAAAACTAAACGGTTTGTTTTAGAAATCGAAAAGGTACTTGATAGTTTAAGTCCTGTTGAAGTTGAGAAAATGATTGCTAAAATCAAAAAGATGCTATGCAACCCCTAAAGGGTGCCTAATCAGCGCTTTATGTAAGGGGAGGGGAGGATCAGCAGAGCAACAAAACGTTATATGTCCGTTTGAGGTCTTCCGCATATGTCTGTGCTAATTTTAGGTCTTCCTCGTTTGGGTGACCCTTCTGTATGCCGCCGACGAGTTTTGTGAGGGCATAGGTGTCATATCCGGGGCAGTTGAATTCGCTGATGATGTGGTAGCCTTTGCTTTCGAGTTTTTCCCGAAGTTTCTTGTGCAAACTTTCTGCTTTGCCTTCTTGGCCGCTGGTTGAAAAGATGAAGGCTTGTTGGTTGGTTACCTGCGGCATTTTGTCTGCTAATTGGAGGAGGGTTTTGTGGTGTTTGCCAAAGTAGATGCCTGAACCGAAACCGATTAAACCGTAGCTTGAAAGACTGGCGGAGTCTACTTCGGTGGGTGATTTTACTTTGGCATCTAATACTTTTGCAATTACGTCTGCCACTTTTTGGGTGTTTTGGTGATGTTGTGAGTGGAGGATGATTAGGGCATTCAAGAAGAACACATTCGCTGTGGTTACACTGATGCCGGCTTAAATAGTCTTGTTAACATTGAGCTATCAAAACACCGTATAGGCGAGTTCAAGGTGTCCCTGCCCATTAACATAGCAGATGGGCAATCTCCTCAGAGCAAATTAAGACTATTTTATCCTTTAAACAAGGGAGGGGCGTTAGCATCCGAGAGGACGCGTGTTTTTCAAGTTAGTTACTGAGAAGTCGCCGACTAGACCGCTGCAAATGTGCATTTAGAGCAAACCAACCTCAACAAGCATTGCTTTTGCACAGCGCATATTCAATGAATGCACTCTATCCCAACAAGAGTTAGGTTGCATTTGTCATTCTATAAATAAGGGAGGGGGTCCCTCGTGAGAGCAACAAAGCCGCCAACTACAATCCAAGCAATCAATTTGGGCATAACTTAAAATGCACCTACAAAACAAAAGTATTACCAGTCGTGCAGAATCATGGTAAATTTGAAACTCATAAGTAAAATAGCGCTTTTCTTCGGCATTGTATCAGTAATCTTCACCGTTATCTTGGCAGTCATAACTTATCTTCTGCTCCAAATCTCCTACTCTACTCCACCACCAGCAGATTATGCAGCATTCTTAGTCTTATCAACCATACTGCCATACCTATTCATTGCTGTTCTTTCGCTGGTAGTTGCAGCCCTCTCAAGAGGTCACACAGACGAAACTGCGCCGCCACCAGAAATGCAAAGCACCCCAGAAACAGCCTAAACTATTTTCATTTTCAACTTTTTTTTGTTTAACTTAAATCAACTCTTTAAACCCAACTTACCAATTTATGAAACTAAAAAGGCCTTAAAGCCCAAGAATATAGATTCGCAACGCCAAAACCGGCAAAACCACAACCAACCCAAACAACGCAGCCGTCAAAGTCATCACCCGCAACGCTTTGCCAATGTCTTCATGGTTAATCCCATGGTCATCACCCAACTTATAGCAACCCTGCTTCTCAAGTTGAATGTTGAGCGCACCAGCCATAGCTGAAATGGTAAACCCTGCATTGGGACTAGAAGTCTTGTGTTTGTCACGTTGCAGTATGCGATATGATTCACGCCAGTTCATGCCCAAAAGCATAGCTGAGGCAACCATGAGGTAAGCAGTGATTCTTGCGGGGACATAGTTGGTTATGGTGTCGAGTTTAGCGGAGAACCAGCCAATGTTTTTGTATTCGGCGTTCTTGTAGCCAACCATAGAATCCAAAGTGTTGATAACTCTGTAAGCAAACGCTCCCGGGACACCGAATAATGCGAAAAAGAAGAATGGCGCTGTAATGCCGTCTGTTGTGCTTTCTGCGATGGATTCCACCGCGGCAGAGACAATTTGGCGTTCATTAAGTGAGTTTGGGTCACGCCGCACGATGTAGGGTAACCATTTTCGTGCGCCTGCTAAATCGTTGTTTTTGAGTGCTGCTGCGATTGGTTTTGTGTATTGCCCCATGCCTGTGATGGCAAACGTTGCTTTGAATAATATTGCGCCTGCGATGATGTATGGGATGGAGCCAAAGGACCATCTTAGCCAGAAAAGTAATACACCTATGGGCACCGCAAACACCGCCATAATAATAAGCGCCATGAAGACGCCGTTGGCTTTCTCAACCCGCGGATTAGGCGACTTTGCCTTCTTTTTAAGATAAATTATGAGTTTACCGATACCAATAGTGGGATGAATCCTATCCGGATACTCGCCCAAAACCAAGTCGATTAAAAATGCTAACGTGAAGATAAAGACTGAATCTATTAGCCAAGACACGTCAAGAGCGAACATGTTTCACTCAAACCGGTTTTAGCGCCTTCTTAAACGCATCTATCAACCGAACGTTTTCTTCATGGGTTTTAACTGCAACTCGGATGTAGAATTCGTTTAAGCCGACAAAGCTGCTGCAGTCACGGATTAAGATGCCTTGTTTTAGCATTCGATGCTTTAGTGCATTGGCAGTTAAGTTGGTGTTGCGGATGTCTATGAAAAAGAAGTTTGCGTCGGGGGCAGTGAAGCTGAAGCCGCTGAATTGGCTCAGTTCCTGCTGCAGCCAAGCCTTTTCTTTTTTGATTAACTCATGGGTCAACTTGAGGTGTTGCTCGTCTTTAAGTGCTGCAACCGCTCGCTGCCTGAGCTAAACAGTTAACGTTCCAGGGAATTTTAGCGCACAACATTACATCTATGATTTCTTTACTGGCAATGCCGTAGCCGCAGCGCAATCCTGTTAAACCGAAAAGTTTGGTGAAAGACCGCAGAATAAACAAATTCGGATACTTGTCGATTTTGCCTATCATGGTTCGGCTTTTTTCGTCATCGACGAACTCTAAAAAGTCTTCGTCGAGGAAGACTAAGATATTCTGTGCTAATGCGTTATCGAGGATTTCAGTTAAGGTCTCTTTGGGGATAAGTTTGCTCGTTGGATTATTAGGATTACATAGGAAAACAAGTTTTACGCCTGCCATTTCGCGTCGGAAAGCTTCGGCTTCAAGCTGGAAACTGCCGCTTAACCTGACGAATTTGGGTGATTCCCCAGTTTTGCGGACGGCACTTTCGTATTCGCCAAAGGTTGGCGCTGCCATCAAGGCTTTTTCGCCCTTTTTGAGAAACGCCTCTGCGAAGAGGTACATGAGTTCGGTTGAACCGTTGCCGACAACAATGTTATCTTTGGTGATTCCGCCGAAATGTTCAGCAAGAACCTGCCGCAACGCATTAGAGTTCGAGTCCGGATAAGCCTCGATTCGCCCAAACGCCTCTGTTACTGCATCAAGAGCTTTCTGAGAAGGCCCCAATGGGTTTACGCTGGAGCTAAAATCCAAAATATCTTCAGACTTAAATCCACTTTCTTCAGCGGCACCATAAACCTCTGCCCCATGCACACAGGGCTTGAGATTGCGAACGTTATCCCTAACTAAACTCTCAATAGGCTTCATGTCTTCTGTTTCCTATGCCGCTGAATTCCATGTTTCTTGTAAACGTAAATCATATAAAGGTTTGGTTGGATGTTCCATCCAAAACGTACCTATATCAAAAGCCTTTTAGAACAGGCGCAAGAACGGTAATGTAGTGGTTAGGGCAGGAAAGTTTTATGAGTAAAAAAATTGTTGATGAAAAACATTCCATTGAAACGCTTAAAGAAATGATTGAAGAAAGAAAACCGGGTGAGCCTGTGGAGGAAGTGCTCGCTACGTTTTGTCAACGGTATAGTCTTCCGATGGAGACATGCCGGGGTTTCTATGATGAGTTAGTTAAGAAGGGTGAAATTAAAGAAAAATAACTTTAAGCCACAGCATACTGATTACATTTCAAGGGCTTAGTTTGAAGGAACTTGTATTCGTAGGGTTAGGGTTAAACGACGACAAAGGCATCACTGTCAAAGGCTTAGAAGAAACACGGTCCGCAGACGCAGTGTTTATGGAAACCTACACTAGCCGCATGCCGGACTTTAGTATGGAACGTTTTGAGGCAGAAATCGGCAAAAAAGTACAGTTAATTGAGCGCAAGGACCTTGAAGAAGACAACGGCAAACTCATCCTCCAAGCCGCCAAAACGGGCAAAGCAGTGTTTCTGGTGCCCGGTGACCCATTCATAGCCACAACCCACGTTACTCTTCGCATTGACGCAGAGAAGCAGGGTATAAAAACCCGCGTTATTCACGGCATTTCCATCATGTCAGCTATCGTTAGCCTCTCGGGACTTCATAATTACAAATTCGGCAAAACCGTAACGGTGCCTTTTGCGGATAACTTCTCAGAGACACCCTACAATGTGATCGCCCAGAACAAAAAACTGGGTTTGCATACGTTGTGCCTTTTGGATTTGAGGGCAGCAGAAAACAGGTACCTAACGATTAATGAAGGCATCAAGCTGCTTTTGGAAGTTGAAGCAAAAAAGAAACTCGACATCCTCAACCCAGGCACTGTTGCTTTGGGGATTGCAAGGGCAGGCAGCGACAATCCCACTCTAAAAGCGGATTTCATCAAGGATTTAGTCAACTTTGATTTCGGCGAACCACCCTTTAGCCTAATAATCCCCGGAGATTTGCACTTCATGGAAATAGACGCCCTAATCGCGTTTGCAGGAGCGCCCAAAGAGTTCAAGAGGCTAACCAGATGAGCCTTGACGCCCTCGCCGCCAAGTATATTGGTTCAGCAGAAAAGGTGCTATCTGAATTGAAGCGGCAACCGACTCCGATAACCGTCAGTGAAGCGTCAGTCAGTGAGGTTCTGCGTTGGGCACTCGATTACTTGGCTGATGCAAAGTATTATAAGGCTCAGGGCAAGCTTGAAACCAGCTTAACCTCGGTGGCTTACTGTGAAGGGCTGCTGGATGGGTTAAGACTATTGGGTGCAGTGGACTTTGTATGGCCAACCAAACCGCAACAAGAAAGCAAAGAGTAGTTTTGGCTTCAGGCGTTTTTGACCTGCTACATTTAGGGCACGTGAGATTTCTAGAAGATGCCAAAAAAGCAGGCGGAGCAGACGCCAAACTAATAGTTATCATCGCCAAAGACTAGCACTGCGGAGAAGTTGAAGGGCAGAAAACCCATAATGTCCGAAGACCAACGCCGCGCACTCGTCGAATCCCTAAAAGTTGTGGATGAGGCTGTGTTGGGTTATGAGGGCTTAGATATCGGTGAAGTCCTCGAAGAAATCAAGCCCGACGTCATCGCTTTGGGCTATGACCAAGCAGAGATGGAACAAGAAGTCAAAGAATATCTATTGCAAAACATAAACTGGTCGGTGTCTATTGTTCGAATCGGCAAATACGGGGAGAACACTTTAGATAGCTCCACAAAGATTAAACAAAAAATAATCGACAAACTCACCAAATAATCTGGTAACCAGCAATGAATTGTGAGAAGTACAAGCCCACCTACATCTTAATCGCCCTAAACGTAGCCATATACATCATCGGCGTAGTAGTCGGCGGAGACGCATTAAACACACCCAACGAAGTAGCAGTAGCTTATGGGCAAGTCAACTATTTTGTATTCAACGGCGCATACTATCAACTTATCACTTCCATGTTTGTTCATGCCTCAATATTCCATCTAGTCGGCAACATGCTGTTCTTGTTAATCTTCGGTTTGCGTGGAGAAGAAATGTTTTCGCTGCCAGAATACCTTGGCATCTACATCCTCGGTGGTTTAGCAGGCAACTTACTGTACTTGGGCTTGGGATCGCTTTATGTTCCTGCAGTAGGCGCTTCAGGAGCCATTTTTGCGTTATTCGCTGCTTGTGTCATGTATGATAGGCGCTCAATCAGGCAATCAATAGTGGGTGCCATAGTGTTTGCATTCTTCCTTTTCTTCATGAACATCGGCGAGAACACTAATCTTTTGGCGCACTTCGGAGGCTTAGCCGTCGGTTTAATACTGGGCTACTTAATAGCTTCCTATAGAAAACCAGATCATCAACACAGCACTGAATTCAAATTCAGAAATACGCCTTTTTAGAGTTAAAATTGGGTGCTGATTTCAACTTTTACTTTGTTGCCGTCTTTTAGCCCCAACTGTTTTCGCAGGCAAACAGGCGCAATAATCTCAAGTACAGAAGCATCATAGTGGCTGCGCAGTGCAGTTACTAATGCGCCTTTGACTGTGCCGCCGATGATGGCTGGGTAGCATTTGACTAATCCGAATGTGCGGGTTTCATTCTGGAAACCCATCACTTCCACGGCGGGGTAGGCTTCGAGGTCTTTGCGGGTTTTTATGTCGTAGTCGGAGTTTAATTTGACGTTTAATGTTCCAGGGTAGGGTTCAAAACCCATTTTCTCAAGGATCTGTTTTTTGTAGTCGGGTTTGGAAATGTAGTATGCGCCTTCGCCTAAGTCCTGTGAAGACGGTGCCTTCCAATGTGACGGAGGGTGGGTAATTTTTTTCCATCAAAACCTTAAGGTTAGAGTAAAGCTTCTGAAGCTCCAAAGCGCCTGACTCCTGGATTTTAATTAAGCTGCCGTCAGGTGTGACTTTGCGTTGTATCCAGCCCTTGCGTTCCAACTCGATAAGGTAACGTGAAGCGGTCTGCTGGGAAATATCGAGTTTCTGCGCTAAGTACTCGGTTGAGATTTTGGCGGTCCGCTTGTAAGCGCCCATTTCGGCGAGTTTTAGAAGCATATAGAGGTGCTGCCACAGCTGCTTATCCGTCACGTATGGGTTCTCCAGTGATTTAGTGAATGCAGGGTTGGATATTTAAGCGGCTCGAAACTATGTGCGGGGTTTTTGTTTAGGTGTTGTTGCCGAAAATCCTCTATACACAACAACAACCTGCTGCTTGTGGGGTCGGCCGTGTTTTGGCTTGAACGTTGGGAGTTGGGTTGCGGGTGGTTGTGGAAACTTTTGCAAGCAGATCGGTTCGGCTACACCTTTAGGTTTATGGGACCTACCTACCTCAGAGCACCTACCCCCTCCCTTATATAAAGAATAAATACGGTATCTTTGTTGCTCTGCCGAGGTACCCCCTCCCCTATAAATAGATTCAAGGGCAGGTTCAACCTGCAATTAGCAGGAAAGCCGCTTTTTATTTGTTTAAACCAGGCAATAAACCGCTTTAGTTATTGCCGGATCCAGATTGTATCTGATGGCAGTACGTTACTCGATAGGTGATAATCTGTGCCGTCATAGTTATTGATTGGGAAGAATACGGTTGAGTATTGAGTGCCAATTATAACGACATCGTTTGTGTTAGCTGAAATTCTTTTAGCGTTCTCAGTAAGATAGAATGAGGTTGCATTTAATTGGAATATGTAACTGTTTGGTTCAAGTTTAAGCTGGATTGCCACCATAGTTCGATTTCGTGAAAGTTCTGAATAGGTTATTGTAAGCCTTGAATTTGGCGTTGCTGTTGGTGTACTCGTTGAAGGGCCTGTTGGTTGCGGAGTTACAAATTGAACGTAAGCAAGTATGCACAATGATATTGCTAACGCGACTACCGCTATAGTTGCAATTAGCCGTTTATTCTGCACATCTTTTTTGGGCTTTTTCATTGGATTCTATTTCCATAAAGCAACCGTGCCAAACGCCTTCTTAGTTCTATTGTTGGAACAACAATGTTCCACTAATGGAACACGAATAGCGGATTCCGAGAGCGGTGGGTACACACCATCGCTGGAAAAGGTCAAGAACTTCATCGAGACCTCACCCCGTTTCGTGAAAGCGTTTAATACAATCTAAACCAAAATAATTCTCTATGTCAACAACGAAAACTTGCCCTAAATGCAACGGTACAATGAACAAGTCCAAAGATTTATCCGCAATAGTAACCGCTACCAAAGGAATCAAAGGGTACAGTGTCAAAACCAACAGGTTCATTCCAGCTAGAACATACACGTGCCAAGAGTGCGGTTACATAGAACTGTACTATGATACTATCTAATCTGGCTCCTAAGGTCTGACACAAATTAGTGGGAGCTTAACGTACCTGCCACCGCAACTTCATTGCCACAATAAAGGCGCATATTCTTTTTTCAAGCAAGTTTTAAAAAGAGAAGTAACCAAGTAAGCATCAAGATTAGAGGCAACAATAAACGTGAACAAAAAAATACCCGCCATTATTCTATTTGCCGTCATTATTTCGGTTGTATTACTGGCCATAGTCGCCCAGACCCTAAACAGCACTACAACCACCCAATCGGCAAATTCGAAGCCAGTGTCAAACAAGTCGCCTCCAACATTGACAGCGGAATATTATATCCAAACAAGCACAGAAACACAATACAACAGCTCGGGTTTACCTGATAGCTACCTTACTCGATGGGTCGTAACTATCCAAGTCGGAAGCAAGTATCCTGCTACTTTGAATTTGTGGGATTTCCACATGGACTACACAACCAACGGAGAATACGGAATTCATAATGGAGAAAAACAGGTATGGAATGGCTCTGGAGGTGTAACGGCTTGGAACCTGAACTATCTGGTCACTGATAATGATGGGCAACCTGAATGGCAGTCGCATCAAAATGTAACAATCGAAGCGGGCAAAACTTTCACATACACGTTAAGATTTGTATCGGGCAACCAAACAAGCAGCGACTCAATCGTTAATAGTATTTTTAGGTATTTCGGTCCTGAGAACCTAACGATGCATAGGTCACCTGACCCTTTCTAAGAAGCAACCGCTACGCTTATGACTTGAACCTGTACTCCCGCTGGGAATTGCTCAGATAGACAATATTTGGAATGCTGCTAGGGTTTGATTGTCCTGCTAGATTTAATTACATCCTTACATAGAGGTCGATATAGGCGACTAGTTTTGAAGTACTGGGTGAACGTCGATAAACCATCTAATTGTTATTTGCATACGGATTTGTGTCCTAGTGTTTTGAGGGAAACAACCTTGAAGGGTAATGGGGAGAAAGCGGAGGGTGGCTGGTTTTCTTTTGATTCTAAGGAGGAGGCAAGTGCTTTTCTTGAGAAAAAGTTTCCTGATAAGAGTCTTTTTGCTCATTATTGTGTTGAGTCGCATGAATGAGTTTTCGCTTCAATCTAAACCGCTAAATCCGCCGTTGCCACAACCCTAGATATGGAGCAAAGTGAATCCGCAGGCAACGTTTTTGATGAAATGGGCATATATTGGGTTGAAATTGCTGACAAAGACCAGACCCAACGCCAAATAGAGTTCCTGAAAAGCCAGCTTAAGCCCTGACGGTGTTGTTTTGGATGTTGCCTGCGGGTCAGGACGCCACATGATTGCCCTATCAGAGGCGGGTTATTGTATGGTTGGTTTGGATGTTTCCGCTCGTCTTTTAAAGATTGCTAAACAGCGGGGTGCCTCACAGCTGATCAGGGGTGACATGCGGTTTCTGCCCTTCAAAAAAGAATCGTTTGCGGCAGCGATTAGCATGGATACGAGCTTTGGGTATCTGCCCACCGAACAAGAGGATGCTAAGAGTTTGGCTGAAGCGCGAAGGGTCCTCTGTTTGGGTGGCACATTTATTTTGGATGTGTTTAACCGAGAAAACCTCGTCAAAAAGTATGCTGAGAAAGCTCCGAGGCTAAAATTGTATGATTACCCCAGCTTTACTCTCCAGCAACAGCGTACAGTAAGCGATGATGGGGAGCGACTCCGTGATTTATGGACGATTCAGGATAGGGCAACTGGGCAGGTGAGGGTTTTTGGGCATTCCGTACGCCTATACCAGCGCCCCAAACTTGAGGAGTTACTCGCAACCACAGGTTTAGCTACTCAATCCGTTTATGGCGATTACGAAGAGCAACCCTATAGCTCCGGAGCGCCACGACTAATCCTGCTTGCAAGCGCCAAATAACTCTGCAGCAGCCAACTTTTTGGGCTCGAAAGGCTGCTTTTTCGCATAAAAGCTATAAGCGTGCAGGGAACACAAGTTGAAGCAGTGAATTTCATGAACGCTTGGAAGCTTCGTTTTTCCATGGTTGCCACTTTAGCAGCCATCTTTGGGTTAACCACACTGGTTTTCTCCGCGGTGCTACTCTACATCGGATACTTTAGCATAGTAACGGTCGGAGTCTTGGTTGTTTTCTTAAACGTGGCACAGTGGCTACTTTCGCCGTATTTGGTGGGGGCTATCTACAAGGTTAAAGCCCTAAAAGCTGGCGACAACCCCAAACTCCAGCAGATGGTCTCTGATTTGAGCAAAAAAAGCGGCATCAAAACCCCACAACTCATGCTCTCACAGATTCCATTGCCAAACGCATTCGCCTATGGCTCGCCATTAACGGGCAGCAGAGTCGCCGTAACCGAGGGACTCCTGAGCCATCTTGATGACGGCGAAGTTGAAGCAGTCATCGGCCACGAACTAGGCCACCTCAAACACCGCGACGTCCAAGTAATGATGGTCGTCTCATTCCTGCCAGCGCTCTTCTACTACATCGGCTGGTCCATGATGTGGTCAGGCATGCTGGGCGGCGGCAACAGGGACAGAGAAGGCGGAGGCGGCAACAACGCCCTAATCGGCATCGCATTCATGGCGTTCTCATGGATACTAACCCTATTCACACTCTACCTCAGCAGACTGCGCGAGTACTACGCTGACCGCCACAGCGCAGCCATAGTTGAGAACGGCGCAGAAAAACTCTCCACAGGCTTAGTCACCATCGTAGAAGAAAGCAAACGCAGTACTAAACCAAACAAGCAGCAAAACAAAAACAACACAGCCTACAAAGCACTCTTCATCTCAGACCCAGACCGCGCCAGCTTTGACTCCGAAGAACTGCACAAAAACAACGCAGCCAACAAATATGATCTGCTAAGGCAAAAACTCTCAGAGAAACCCACATCCACCGACTCACTCGTAGAAATCCTCTCAACGCACCCAAACATCATCAAACGATTGCGTGCACTACAAGAACTACAGCAGAACCCCAGAAACTATTAGAACATCAAATCTGGGCTGCGGTCACTTAGGAAGGGGTTTACCCTTTTTTCTTCCCCAATCATCGACGTTTCTCCGTGCCCCGGATAAATCAGCATTGAATCGGGCAATTTCTCGAGTTTTTTTAGTGATCGGTTCATGTCAGTCATTGAGCCTTCGGGGAAATCTGTTCTGCCGATTCCACCCGCAAACAATGTGTCGCCCGTGAAGGCTATGTGGTCGCCGACTAAGCATATGCAGCCGCGGGTATGGCCGGGTGTATGAAGGACCGTTAGGGTTTCTTCGCCGAATTTTATCAGGTTGCCTTCTTCGAGAAGCATGTTTGGAGGCGCTTTCTCTGTTTGTACACTTTCGATAAAGTAAGCGTCTAATTTGTGGATGCAGATAGGCACATTATATTTCTCTTGCAGAATCGCGTCGCCCTTCACGTGATCATTGTGCCCATGTGTGTTTACGATGTATTTGATTTTTAATTGCGCCTGTTCTATGTAATCGATGATTTGTTGAGCTTCAGAAGTATAATCGAGGCCCGGATCGATTACTATTGCCTCTTTAGTGTCATGAGAGCTTGCTACATAACAGTTGGTTGATAGCATACCAACCGTAAAGGTTTCAATCAGCAAACAAATCAACCCTTCACATTATAATCTATGTTTGTTGATGAATAAAGAATTTTGCTTTCACCACCATTTCAGAGGGATTTATGTTGGGATTGTAATCTCGAATCTTACGCCCCTGCCCGGCGTACCCGTCTCTTGTATTGACCAGTTGTAAACAGCCATCATTTTCTTAACCATCGACAAACCTAAACCTGTTCCCTCACCGGTGGTAAAGTATTCAGAAAAAATCTTTTCTTTATTCTCACTTGAAACCCCCAATCCATCGTCTTCAAATATCAACTTGACCAGGTTGCTTTCCCTTGTGTATTGCAGCTTTATTTGCGTAACTTTCTTGCCATGTTTAAGCGAATTATCGATTAAATTATAGAATAACTGTCTAAGCAAAGAATCCGCAACCACTACTAAACCGTCAACTTCATTGACGACTTTAACATCCCTCAAACTTGAAAAAAGCTCAACTGCCTCGTTAAAGCACCTTTTAACATCAATACTTGATTGTTCTTCAACACCGATTTTTTCGTAGAGCGCACTAAAATCAAAGAGCCTATTGGCCATAGCAACAGATGAATCAATACTTGCAAGATACTTTACCAACTCATCGTCGCCACCGTACTTCTTCTTTATTAAATAAACATTGGATCGTATGTTTGAGAGTTTATTGCGAACATCATGTCTGGTTAACTTGCCAACAACCCGTAGTTTCTCATTTACACTTGCAAGTCTATCCTCCGCTTTCTTACGTTCCGTAATGTCCAAGACGGCGCTAACCCTAGCGGGGAACCCATTGTAATTAACAGATTTAGCGTGTACCTCTACCGGAAATGAAGAGCCATCCTTCCGTAACGCTAAAAACTCGTATGGACCCTCATATCCCTTGAGCATATTAGTTTTTACAAGCTCTCGATATTTGGGATCAACAAGCATCTCAGCGCCTTTTCCCACAATTTCACTTAATTCGTATTGGTGGGCTTGTAGAAATTGTGCGTTAGCATCTATTACTATGCCGTCTCGACTGATCAAGATGCCTTCAAAAGCCGCAGATGATAACTTGGCGTAGCGTTCTTCGCTTTCCCTTAGGGCCTCTTGAGCTTTCTTGCGTTCAGTAATTGGCACTCCAAGCTCTAACGCGCCAATAATGTTGCCGTTTTTATCCTTTAACGGGGTTACTCGAAGCTCAACCCAAATGCCTGACTTTGTAAAAAATTCGTGGACATCAAGCACCGAGTTGCCCTCAAACACTTTTTTTACACCGCAATCGGGACAAACAGAGTTCAGCTTGTTGAATATCTGGTAACATCTTTTGTTACAGTCGATACCTGAGCCTATGGCTTGAAGAATCGAGTTAGCCCAAACCACACGATAATCCCTGCCGATTATCGCTAAGCCGGAATCGAGACTTTTTGCAACCCGCTCAAGCGCTTCATATTTCGCCTCCAATTCTACCTCGGCGTTCTTGCGCTGTGTTACGTCTCTTGCAATACCAATAACTTCTATGTCTTCGCCTCGCTTAATAGGAAAAGTTGAAACCTCAACGATAACGCTGCTCCCATCCTTACGCTTTACAGTATACTCTATTGGCCCTATTTTCCGCCTAGAATAATCCTGAGCTAAATTCGCAGTCTGATCCGTCGCTTTTCCGTCGGATGAAATTACTAAATCAAGCATGTTTTTCCCAAATAGTTCTCCTTTTTGGTAACCGACTAATTCTTCGGTCTGCTTGTTTATGTCCAGCAGTTTGCCTTGAATATCACTTATGAAAATGGCGTCCGGAGCATTTTCGATGAAAAGTCTTAAGCGTTCTTCACTTTCCAAGAGCAGACGTTGCGCGTGAGCTTTTTCGTGCAGTTGATGGATGCTTATGGTTAATTCTTTGTAGACTGTTTCTGCGTTGCCTTGTTTGTTTAGGTATCGATCTGCACCAAGGTTTAGGGCTTGAATAGCGATTTCTTCTCTACCTTTTCCTGTAAAGAGGATAAAGGGGATTTTGTTGCCTTTCTCTCTGAGTGCCTTTAGGAAATCTAACCCGCTCTTTTTGGGCATCTCGTAATCTGAGACGATGACATCATAGTCTTTGGTTGCGAGTTTCGTATAGGCTTCATCCACGCCTGTTGCAGTATCAATATTGAGGCAACAATTCATTTCTTTGAGGATTAATGAGGCTACTTGTAGTAGCGATAAATCATCATCAACAATTAGTAAGTTAACTGTATTACTTTTTTGTCCGCTCAAAGCCTACACCCAAACGGCAAGATACCGCCCAATTGTACCTTGCTAGTTACAACTGATTAGTCAGTTTGTGATTAATTAATTTTTATAATAAAAAGGGTACATCAAAGAGACAACCGCTCCTAACCAGCCTTGCTTATGAAACCCCGTTTGGGAAATTCAACAACTTTGCTCAATAGCTGATTAAAGCTTATAATCAAAACCCAACAGATAGCATCCAAGAAGGCGCAAACAAATGGATTATGCCATCGAAACCACCGACCTAACAAAACAATACAGCTCACTTATTGCAGTAAACAAACTCAACCTCAAAGTCCAACGCAACACCATCCACGGATTTCTAGGACCCAACGGAGCAGGAAAATCCACAACCATAAAAATCCTAGTCGGCCTGCTAAAAGCCAGCGGCGGCTCAGCGAAGGTTCTTGGAAAAGAAGTCCACGTTGATGACGCCGACGCACGCCTACGCATCGGTTACATGCCTGAGTTGCCCAAGTTCCCAAAGCACCTCAAAGGCGCCGAATTGCTTGATGTCTACGGCCGAATGTACGGCATGACCCAGCAAGAACGCGCCTCGCAAATCCCCAGACTAATCGATCTAGTCGGTTTGAAAGGCAGGGAAAACGACTTAATCGGTAAATACAGCAAGGGCATGCAGCAACGCATAGGCATCGCACAGGCGCTGCTTAACAGTCCCGAGTTGGTGGTGCTTGACGAACCCAGCATAGGCTTAGACCCTGTGGGTATGGTTGAAGTGCGAGAACTCGTCAAAGCCATCAGTAAAGAGGGCATGACTGTGTTTGTTTCTTCGCATTTGCTTTTTGAGGTGGAGCAAATCTGCAGCCACGTAACTATCATCAGCAGGGGGCAAGCGTTGGTTTCGGATACGTTGGAGAAGGTTTCGGGGATGATTTCAGGCCCCGCTACGGTACAGGTGGAAGTAGTAAACCTAACTGACACCGTCGTAGCAGCGCTGAAGGCTCTAACCCCTGTGAAGGATGCCTCAAAAAACGGCAATTCACTCACAATTACCCTATCAACCCGCGAAGATGTCAGAGCACAAATATCGCAGGCCATAACCGGCGCAGGGGGCGTAATAGTTGGCATGAACCAGAAAAGCCACAGCCTCGAAGACGTGTTTATACAATTAATCAACAAACCAATGGAGGCAAACAGTAAATGACTAGAGAAAAACCGAGTTGGATGCAGCGGTTCTGGGCAATCGTGCGCTACGAAATGCTCTGGAACATCCGCAAAAAAATGTTCATAGGAGCCCTCATATTCGCGTTTATCTTCGCCACCATAACCTTGGCTTTACCAGCATCTTTTGGTGTCTCACAGAACCCATATTTCGCCACCACCTTTAGCGCCGGAAGCCTAACCTTCATACTATTTGCCATCGTCACAGGCATGTACAGCATCTCAGGTGAATACGAAAAAGGCACAATCGTCCCCCTACTCACCAAACCCGTATCACGAACAATGGTGTTCTTGGGCAAACTATTCGCCATATTCATCGTCCTACTAGTAACCTACAGCTTACTCTACACTTACACCATGATAGGCGGCTTAATCGTCTATGGACCCCAAAACAACCTCCACTTGGTTCCACTCGCATTATTCGGCGATATATTGAGCACTTTTATTTGGGTGGGCGTGGTTTTGGCGGCTGGTTCCATCTCAAAAAATTCGTTACTAGCGATTCTAACTGCTTTTGGATTATTCATTGCGTTGTTCATGGGTGGCGCTATAGCGGCTCAGTTATCTGACAACCCTGCACCGCTGAACTATATTCCGGGAAGCGGAGCCAGCGGAACCATGGAAATCTCAGCGGGTCAAAACATCACGATTTCAGCTGTCACCGTCAACACGTTTGCATCTACCGCTACAGGCACCGACAGCATAGGAGTCAACCTCATAAAAATGGTGCAGTACCCCGACGCAAACGTGAGCTTCTACTACACCGACCTCCAAGCCCTAATCAACCCGAACTCAACAGCGACGCCAAGGTACCTCTACAGTGAATCCATCACGCTTATAACGGCTCGTTCAGTTGCCTTTGCAGTGCTCTACACTGAGGTTCTGCTGCTCGTCGCATTGATTGCGTTTAAACGCTGGCAAATAATGGAGTAAATTACTTCTTTTTCTTCTTCTCTTCCTTCTCCATCTGCAAAGTCTTATCGATCTGCACCGCTAAACCTTCGATAAAGAGTTCAATGCGGTCGCGTGTTCTGCCAAAATCAGCCATAGAAGTAATAGTCGTCACGGGAGTCTCTGCGCTTATGGATACACGAGTTTTTTCTTCACCCACCGAAACAGCCTCAACATTCATGACGGTACTGTATGATAAGAAACCCTTCTTAGTGCGAAGCTTTGCTTTATGAGTTTCATCGTTTTTTTCTTCCACAGTCCACTCTATTGTCTTTACTACTTCAGGAACTGCATCCCAAACCTTCTCTATTGGATAATCGATTTCGATTTTCTGATTTTCTTCACGCAAATATGCCATGGCAGGTCACTGTTCGCTTTGCTAGTGTACTTGTAGTTTCTTTTTATTAAAGTCTCAGGCGATTCCGTATCTACCAGTGATTGGGTCTTGGAATATTTGTATGTGGGGCGGCGTGAAAGTGAAAACTATGAAGATAACCGCTAAAACAATCAATAGAACCAGTGCCGCCCAATTCAGCCTAGACGCAAACTTGCGATGCGTTAAGAGCTTGTAGCTTATCAGTTGCCCAATAATCACTGCCACCACGAATGATGCAATGTCCACGGCGAATATGCTCTGTCCAGTAAAAGCAGTGTAAGCGTAAAAGATGAGGGGGATAAGTGTCACCATAAAGTAGATGCTTACGGTTTTAGATAACCAGAAATTGTTTGCCACCCGTTTTAGCGGTAAAAGTTCGATTAGGGCAAACAGGGTTGCTGGCCAAAACGCAAGTTTTAGGTGCTCCCAGATGCTCTCGTTCACTGCAGAGAAAACACTGACGACGGGGTTGCCGCCTGATAATTCGAAGGTAAAATGGAGGAAGCTGCCTAAGAAGATAATGAATACTATGCCGACTAATTCGTATGCGAGTATTCGATTGTTTATTAGATATCACCGTCGCCTTACACGATAGAAAACCAATGTGGCAACAAGTGCAACCACGATAACGACGATGGCTACTTCAGCAGTCAACACAATGTTTGGATATGCAGTTTGGTTTATGGCTATGCCTGCAAGCGCCCAAACAATCACCAGACGTATATGCGATGTCTCTGCGGGTAAGAATCATTGCCAACGCAATAATCAGCGCCAAAGCCAAAACAGCAATCGCCCACGTTTCAGCGCTTAAACCAAAACCACCCCAACCCACCGACACCAAGGCACTTGCAACGTTCGCGATGGATGCAATAGTTATCCAGCCCAAATACACGCTGAAAGGCACATGCACAAGCAATCGCTCCTTTAGCGGCGTTTTTGTTTTGCCGATGCCAAGCCTAACATAAATCGCAATCAACGATGCCAAAAGAGCAAACATCACAACAACTGAAACCGTGATGAAGTCGTATTGCCAAAGAAACAGCCAGATGCTGTTTAGGATGTTGCTTAGGATGAATAATGCGCCGATTTGTTTTTGGTAGGGCTTGTTTTTTTGGCTGGGCAGGGCTTGGTATATGGCGAAGGCAGCAAGGAGTATGTAGATTATGCCCCAGATGCTAAAAACGTAGCCTGCAGGCGTGATGAGTGTGGGGTAAGCGGCGGATACATCTGCGGTGGTTCTGCCATTAAGCAAGGTTGTGCCTGCTAAACCATTGATTATTAATGCCGCAATTAAAGAGGCGATGTTTCCAGCGCGAAGTAAGCTATGTTTCTTTGCATCTTAGTCTCCTCCGCCTATTATTGGAAAAGAGCCCAGAACAGTTGTGTTTACCATAAAGAAAAGTATGAACCCTGCAATCAAAGCAGCTATCCACAGCAGCGTCACCGCCGCCATGAGTCGCTTGTTGAATTTGCCGTAGCATCGTAGTTTAGCGTTTTGCATTAGAACAGAGGGTATTAGCCATGTGCCCAGTACCCAGAAGCTTGAAAGCATGGTTAAACCGCCAAACCCCACATGCAACAAGGCTAAACTCGATAGAGCTCCCGCCCCGCCTTCGCCTACATTGTCCAAGGCTGGACCCATAATCGCCGCAAAAGAAACAAGGTTGAGGACTACCGCCGTTAGCATGACCCATGCATGCGCCTTAATTTTACGCATACGCATAGCCGCTAAACTAGCAATTAATAAAACAAAAATTGTAGCTTGTATAGCCAAGTCGATTTGAGCGACAAAAATAGAAGGCATAACTACCAAAAAAAGACAAGACTCAAACTAAATAAGCCTTATCGTAACCAAAAAAATGGTTATTTGAGGGATTCTTTTAGCGTCACAAAATATGAGATAACCTGAGCCATCTGCTCACGTGACATAGCCAAAATCGTTCGGACTGCCTCTCTCTGTTTAACCTTTGCTGAAACAGAAAGGGTAGCCAACGCATAATCAAGGCTTGTAAAGAGTGGGTCCCATGGAATGTTTACGCGTCTGCCCTTAAGGTTATAGAGTGCAAGTACATAGGCGCTGGCGCGGCTAAGGCTGTCTTTGAAAGTTTGAATACTATTGCCAATGGTTATGGGGTCATAGTCTGTCCCTAAAATGAATCCTGCAAGGACCTTGTAGTTTTGTTCTAGGACTTGGATTTCTGCTAGGAGGTCTTGTTTAATCTTGGCTTCTGTGTCAGTTGACATGCTGCATCGCTTCTTTGTATGGGGTAAGGAAGTACATAAGACTTGTTTTCGGGAGGCTTCGAATGGTGGTTAACCGATTATTTTTTTCACGTAGGGTATCTTCTTTAGCGGCACTATTACTGCGAGGCAAATCAGCAAAGTGAGACCTGTAATTAGTGGGATGGCTATTAGGGGATTCATGGATGTGACGCTTAGGGTAAATCCCAAGTAGCCATTCTGCAAGGTTTCGAGCACTATGACGTGGAAGAGGAAAATCGGCAAAGTGTTGGCGCTTATTAGTTTTATTATACGGTTTGTTCGTGGATGTGTGGTTTGGAGGTTTTGGGTTGGAACCGCCAGTAACAGCAAGAAAAGCGCGGCTGAAGCAACAATCATGTTGATGCTAAAGCCGTCGTAGAAGAATTGACTAAAACTTTCCCCCAGCGAACCTATCGTCAGGTAAGTCCCGATTATTGTCCACAGCAAACCCCCAACCAAACCTGCGAGGAGAACCTTTCGGGCTACCCTAACCTTTAGCAGGTAAGCGCCTAAAACAAAGTAGCCAACCCACCCCGTGAAAACAAAAAAGTTAGCATTCAGGTAGTAGGACCCTATCAGCGTTAAAAGCGGCATAACCGCTGTGCCGATGAACCACACAAAAAGAGCATACTTCAGAATTCGGTTGCTCGCATGCTTCATGAAAACCCGCAAAATCGGCGTTAATATGTACAATCCAACCAGCAGGTAGACGAACCAGAATTGGTAGTACGGCCCAGTCAACACACCTTGAATTACTGAGTCTACATTGAATGTTTTGCCGTCAACCAAGAAGCTCCAAGCAAAATACAGTATACCCCAAAAAATAACGGGCAACCCAATGCGTGCCCAGCGTTTCTTATAGAAAACCCGTATTGGCTCATCAGCCTTGCTTGGTTGGAGCAAAAGTGCACCCGCCAACATAACAAACAACGGAATACACACCCGCGCTATGGAGTCATAGATGTTGGATGCCCACCAAATCTGCACTCCCTGAGAAGACATCAAATCAACGTTTGAGTATGATTCAGTGGATGCATGGAGTAAAATGACCAAGACTATGGCGACGGTTCTGATTAGATCAACGGGAGGAAAGTTGTCCCCCGATTTTAGGGTGCAATTTCTCGGTCTTCCTTAATCCTACCATGTCGCTATTGTATCTTTGTGTTTATAATACTTTGTAAAGGTAGTAAAGGAAACAACTTTCAACCACAATAGCTGATTTGAAAATTAGGAGTACATAATACTGCAATACATACAGCATCATACATTGTCGAGGCTATAAGCGATGAACCCTTCATTATTAGGGTGGATCCCATCCGCAAAGTATTCCGAGTGATTCTCAAAAGCACTATGCATGTCGACTGTGGGGATGATTCATTTGATTGGCAACGTTATCGATTGATGGAATAACATTTGTGGTTAGATAGGTGTTATTGTAGCCTGAATAAGTCGGAGATATATTGGTGGTGAATCGACAACTACAATTTGGGGGTTACTTGCCACATTGTCGAAAGCATCTCAATAGTTCAGTATAATCATAGGCTATATCGGTATCATTGTTGACTTCCAAGTTTGCATCATTGGTGCCTAACATTATTAGGACAATATCTGGATGAAAATCCATTGCCTGCTGGAATGCTTGCTGCTTCATATAGGCTATTTTATAATCAAGTGACACCGTTGCGCCAGCAACACCAAAATTCTGTACTGAATAGTTAGTGCCTAACATGAGTTGAAGTTTATGGGGATATCCACTTAGCTGAGTGATGCTGTCGCCCACGCATGCCACTCGAACAATCTTGTCTTGCTCGGATTATTTCCATTTCGCCAAACATATGCGAAGACAGAAGTAATGATTACCATCACGAGTCCCAATGCAGCTACCGTATTTCTTTTGCGCATATACTGTTTTGCGTGCATACTCAACCCTAGATGAATCTTTCCCACTATACGGTGTTGTCTTAATTTTAGTTTACGGTGTTACAATAAGTATCAACGAAATGAGAGAAAACGCAGCGAGAAAGCGCAAAATAGGCACAGATTTAGCCCAGTTTACTTCAAAACTACCGCTTGGCAAACCATACGCGCAATTACTTTTGCACCTTCATCATTCGGATGCACACCATCAAAGAAATACCGTGAATCAGTCAGAGCCGAGTAAACATCGATAAACGGCACCTCGGCTCGCCCTGCAACCTCCTCGATAGCAGGAATTACCCCTTTGGCAAGTCCCTCTATGCTGTAACCGAGGGTTTCATTGAAGATGGGCGGCGGCTTAACAATCCAAACCCGCGGCTTACTCTCGAGTGCTCGAAGTTTTTCTATGAGCACCAGATAATCCTCAACAAAATGGGTATGCGATTCCTTTAAGGCTGAGACTGGCGTCGTTTGTTCCAAGCATGACCACTGCAATATCTGGTTTGAAGTTTGCTGCTTCAACGAAGGCTTCACTGTGCATATAGGCGCAGTCGGAATCAAGCGAAACCATTGCGCCACAGATGCCAAAGTTGCCGACAAGATAGTTTTGGCCAAGGAGTTCTGAGAGGCATAGTTGTGTAGTTTGTCAATTCGGTTATGCTGTCGCCTATACATGCGACGCGATTGGGTATTGTTTTTGTATTGTGGCTTTTTGAGGTTTGGGGTGTATAATCCGAGTGGTAGCAAGCAAAACATTAGTTACATTGTCTCCTAGTGGCAACAGTTGTATTTTTTATCCGATTATGGTAATTTCAACTTGTATCTGTCTTAACCTTAATTTCTATTTAATGGTGGCATTAACTTCATTTCACTATAGCAGTTAATGCAGAGTTGTATTTTCCTTGTACAATATATTTGGAACGCACGGTTTACATAGAAATGTTAATAAGAGCAAGTCACAAGCGATTGCTCTTTAACCAATTTAGTAGTCAGGCGGGAAAACAGGTTATGTTTTTTCAGTCAAACTATTCAAGAAGAGAAGAGGCTGTCCATTTGATGAGACGATATTCCGAATTTCGATATATTGGGGGTTTTAGAATTTCGCCTTTAATAATCGGTTGTATGACTTCTTCATAAATCAGAAGTAAATAGGGGTAAACCAGATGTCAACTAAAACCAAACTTGCAATATTCGCCATTGTTTCCTTACTGGCAATGGCATTCTTCGCAACAGCAATTCCTCAGGCACAAGCCACTACAACAAAGGTCACTTTCGCAGCAAACGGCTATAGTAACTGTAGCGGCATCGTTTTAACCATAGACGGTCAGGCATATTCCGCTCCTAACTTGCCCAAAAATTTTCAGCAATTGGAAGGCAGGAGAACACACATACAGTTGTAGCTGAGAGCTCAGTATCCAGTTATGATACCCCTCCAAAGGGATACTGCATTCTCATAGCTGGACCAACGGTGAAGGTAATGGATTAACGACCGCTTCAGGAACATTTCACCGTACCAAGCTGCAGACGTAACAGTCACTGCCAACTATGTGCAGTCAACGGTTCAAGTTCAGTTTAGATACTCTGGCTTAAGCAACCTCAACTCGATCACTGTTCTCACCGTAGACGGCGTTGAATACCAATTCAATAGTTGGGAATTAACCAGTCGAAATTTTCAAATGCCCATTGGCTCAACCCACACAATCACAGCTGCCTCGCCACTCACTGGCTATGATAATGTTAAACATCAATTCTCAAGCTGGACCAACGGCAACGGCTTAACCGCCGCCTCAGGAACATTTACGGTACCAAATTCCGATGTAATGTTAACTGTAAACTATGCCCTAGTATCATCGACACCAAAGTACACAGCTACATTTGCAGCATCTGGCTTTTCTAGTTCAGGCAGCAACATCATAAAGATCGACGGCGAAACCATCGCTTACCCCAACCTGAGCTCCAAAACTATATCTCTGGGAAGCAGGATCAACCCACACAATAGAAGCACTAAGCCCAATATACGACTACAGCACACCAGCCAAGGGATATATCTTCTCAAGCTGGACCAACGGCAACGGCTTAATCACCGCCACAGGAACATTCACAATGCCTGCTTCAAATGTTGCAGTCACAGCGAACTATATACAATCCACAGTTCAAGTTCAATTCAGATACTCTGGCTTAAGCAGCCTCAACACGATTACTGTTCTTACTATAGACGGGGTTGAATACCAATTCAATAGTTGGGAATTAACCAGTCGAAGTTATCAAATGCCCATCGGTTCCACTCTCACAATCGCAGCTACCCCTACACTAACAGGCTATGATGGTGTTACGCATTACTTCTCAAGCTGGACTAACGGTAATGGCTTATCAACCGCATCTGGAACCTTCACAGTACCAAACACCGATGTAATACTTACAGTCAATTATGGCTTAACTCAACCCCCAACCACCTCAGCCACAACTCTCACGGTATCATGCAGCGTTGACTCAGTCGACAAAGGCAACCCAATAACAGTCTGCAGGCACCCTAACCAGCACCGGTGCAGGCGTCACAGGAAAAATCATCATCCTAACATACTACAACGGAATGACCTGGTGCCCTATCGGTTCACCTACAACATCTGCAGGCGGCGCTTACACCTACAGTTGGACAGTACCAGCAGAATTAGCGAACGGCGTTTACCCCGTTAAGGCAACCTTTGCAGGCGACAGCAACTATCTCGCCAGTTCAGCAAGCACCGGAACCACAGGCAACGGACCCAGCTTACAGGTGTTGCCTGAATCGTGGGGCAGCATCGTGGCGTTGCTGGCTTGCTTTGGCGGCGCTTTAGTGTTCTTTAAGCTGCGCAGTAAACGCAGCAACACCGCTTAAAACTCGGCAAATCCTGGTTTCTCACTGGGTTTTATTTTCTTTTGATTCTTTGAATTTGAGCTGTATTGGTTTTGTGTCGTTTCGCTCAACCCAAAAAATCATGCCCACCAGCATTATGCCGCCGCCTACTGCGAGCGCTGTAAACTGTGCATAATGTGCGCCTTCATGGCTTAGCCACCAAAAAGACGAGAAAGCCTTCGAGGCAAAGAGGTCTGTTGCTACACCGAAGCTCCAGAAAATCGTGAATGCTGCAACTGCCAAGAGGATTGTGGCTAGATACAATTTTTTCATAGTATCCCTCCCTTTGTAGGTAATTGGTTTATCGGTATCTGGGCAGGGAATATTTATAATTATGCCAAACAACCACCAATTGTCTGCCACATCGATCAAGCGCTTTGTTAAACCCCTTAGCTATACGGGGAAACCTCTATACACAAAAACCCACATAGTATTTGCAGTGAAGTATTATGAGTCAAAATCAAATGTTCTGTTACCAATGTGAACAAACAGCCAAAGGACAAGGCTGCACAGTCATGGGCGTATGCGGCAAAACCCCCGAAGTCGCAAACCTCCAAGACCTCCTCGTCTATAAGCTACGGGAACTCAGCCAACTCGTCCTGCAAGCACAAAAACTTGGACTCAAAGATGAGCAAACCGATGTCTTCATTGCTGAAGCATTATTCGTCACTTTAACAAACGTAAACTTCGATCCCGAAGCAATCGTTGGCTACCTCAAAAAAACGGAACAACTCCAAAACCAACTGCTAACAAAGCTCCAAACAAAAACAACTTATCTCAAACTTGAAGCCACTACAGAGGGCATGGTTGCACAGGGCAAAAAAGTCGGCATAAACGCAGACTCAACCATGAATGCGGATTTGCATTCACTCCAGTGGCTACTAACCTACGGCCTAAAAGGAGTCGCCGCCTACAGCTACCACGCATACCTACTGGGCAAAAAAGACCCCAAAGTCTTTAGCTTCATCGAGGAAGGACTCACAGCGCCACTCGATAAAAACTTGGACACAAACGCTTTTGTCGGGTTAGTTTTCAAATGCGGAGAAATCAACATCCGCGCCATGGAACTCCTCGACGCAGGCAACACCGAAACCTACGGCCACCCAACCCCAACCAAAGTGCCCTTGGGACACAAAAAAGGCAAAGCAATCTTGGTCTCAGGCCACGACCTCATGGATTTAGAGGAAATCCTCAAGCAAACACAGGGCAAAAACATCACGGTCTACACCCACGGCGAAATGCTCCCAACCCACGGTTACCCCGGACTCAAAAAGTACCCCAACTTCTACGGCCACTACGGCACCGCATGGTTCAACCAACAAAAAGAGTTCGCAGCATTCCCCGGCGCCATCCTCATGACAACCAACTGCATCCAACGACCAATGGATAGCTACAGCAAAAACATCTTCACCACAGGCCCAGTCGGTTTCCCAGGCGTCCCACACATCAGCGGCAGAGACTTCAGTGCAGTAATCAACAAAGCACAAGAACTCCCAGGCTTCCCCGATGATGTCGAAGGCAAAACCGTATTGGTTGGCTTCGGACGCAACGCAGTGTTAAGCGTAGCAGACAAAGTTATCCAATCAGTCAAAGACGGCCACATCAAACGTTTCCTACTTGTCGGCGGATGCGACGGCGCAAAAGGCTCCCGCAACTACTACCCCGAACTCGTAGAGAAAGCACCTAAAAACACAGTAATCTTAACCTTGGCATGCGGCAAATTCCGCTTCTTCGACAAGGACCTGGGCACAATCGACGATATACCACGTTTGCTGGACATTGGGCAATGCAACGACGCTTACTCCGCAGTTAAAATCGCTCAAGCCTTAGCAGACGCATTCCACGTAGGAGTCAACGACCTGCCACTATCGATAGTGCTGTCATGGTATGAACAAAAAGCCGTAGCCATCCTGCTCTCGCTGCTGTACTTAGGAATCAAAGACATACGCATCGGACCAAGCCTACCAGCCTTCATAACACCGGGCATCCTCAACGTGCTTGGTTGAGAAATTCAACATCATGCCCATCACAACGGCTGATGAAGACCTCAAAGCAATAATGAAATAAAAGCCCTTTTTTGGGCAATTTTTCTTTTTTATGCTTGACTAAAAAATGACGGGTGACTAGGCGGCACCGCAGTTGAGGGGTTTAGTTGTTTTAGTAGCCAAGCCATATTTTTGCCCAGTGTCTCCATAGTTTCTAAGCCTTCTTCGTCTTTTTCTACGTCGCCTTTAGCTCTGCCGAACCCGACGTTCCAGTAGGATGAGCCGGGAATTATCATTTCGCTAATGAGGAAGAAGTGGTTTATGGCATCAAATGTGGGCATGGCGCCTGTTCTGCGTACTGCGACCACTGCAGCGCCGACTTTGCGTGTAAACATGCCGTCATTTGACATTGAAACGTATCCTGCACGGTCGATGAGGGCTTTAAGTTCGGGGGTCATCATGGAGAAGTATGTTGGGGAACCAAGTATGATGCCGTCGGCTTGAGCCATTTTTTGGATGTATAGGTTTACGTTGTCGTTTACGATTTTGCATTCTTGGTTTTTGATTTTTCTGCAGGTTCCGCATGCCATGCAGCCATGGATCATCTGGCCGCCAAGCTGGATGAATTCGGTTTCTATACCTTCTGCTTGGAGTTCTTTGAGTACTCTGTTGATTAAAATCGCGGTGTTTCCGTCTTTTCTTGGGCTTCCGTTAAAAGCGACAACTTTCATGTGAGATTACCATTAACTTGTTAATTGGGGCTTTGATAAAAAAGTAGCGCAGAATTAGTGTTTTCGTTTTCTTAGCAGCATTACTATTAGGTATGTGGCAAGTGCGAGGAAAGCAAATGCGAAAGCGAGGATAACAGGGTCAAATGTTGGGGTAAGCGCTATGGCTCTGGCTTGGTAGGGGCTCATTATTAGGGGGTAGCGGTCAATGTTTAATGCGTCAACCGTGTAGGGTGTGTCTCCTATGCCGTCGCTGTTAGTGTCTGTGCCGTTGTAGTCGCTCCAGTAGTTGCCTTGGCTGCCGTCATCCCAGTGATGGGGGGTTTCTGAGCTGTTAAGGGCTAGACAGTTGCAGCCGTTTAGTTGTACATCGTTGTTTTCGAAGTCGTTATGGTGGATTATGATGTCGGGGGGTATTGTTGTGTTGCCTTCGTTGTTGAAGCCCATGAAAAGGCCCTGCTTGTTGTCCTCGATGTAGTTGTAGGTTATGCTGTTGTTTTGGCCTGAAAGCAATATGCCTACGATGCTATCTGAAACTGCGCATCCGGTAACTGTGTTGTTTTCTGTCCAAACATACATGCCTATGCTGAAGTTTTTGACATTCAAGTCCTGGATAATTATGCCCTCGGTGTTTTTGTTGAAATCAACGCCGATAATGTATTCCGCAATAAGGTCTGGAGACTGCTTAGGTCCATCACCGACAACCCAAACGTTAGCTTGAGAACCATTATATGGCCCTTTTAGAGTGTAGCCTGCACCGTTGAGGACTATGTTGCTTTTCTGAATTTTTATTGTCCCATAAATGTCACCGGTGAACGTGTAAACATCCCCAACACGCACTATCGGGGCATCGAAGGGGGAAACGCTGCCATCCGGCTTTATGACTATATTCTGCAGGGACGTCTGCGTATTTTGCTCTGACGGCTTAAAAGCTATTAAACCAGCCAACACCGAAATAACCAAAATTGCAGCCACCCAAACAGCTAACGTTTTTTTCTGCACTCAAGCCCTCTCCATTACTCCAACTTTACAGTATCTGATTTATTTAACCAGTTCCTAGATTTGACCACTTTCTGCCCTACCACCTTGAATTGCAGGCAATCCTCTTGAGGACACATCTCTACACAACGCAGACAGTAGATGCACTGTGAATTGGCTACGTCGCCGCCTTTCTTCTCATAGACGTCTTTGACTTGGGTTGGGCAGACTCGTTTGCATATGCCGCATTTGGTGCATTTTTCTTCCACTTTGTTTAGGCGGACTCCTGAAATCCATTTGAACGGCGGGAACCTGTTGAACAGCGCAATTAATGCGCCCAAGGGGCAGATTTGGCACCATGACCTTTTGAAGAAGAATGCTGCGATGGTGACTATTGCGAGTATGATAAGGTTGGTTGAGGTTAAGTAGAATCCAACCTCAAAGAATTGTCCTGTTGTGTTCTGTGTGAGCCATTCTAGCTTCATTAAGCCCACGCTTGATTCTGCTAAGAGGCACAGTGGCTTCATAGGGCAGACTTGGCAGAATGGCGCTGAGAAGTAGGTGTAGATGGAGCCGCCTTTTTCTGTGCCGGGTACGAGTTGGGTGCCTGTGATGGCTTGTGATGCGAAAATTACGCTGACAATTATTATGAGCGCAAGTATCAGGTAGCCAACTGGTGGAATCGTTCGTTAAATTTGTCTGAGAAGAGCCTGCGTTTAACTCTTAGGGCTTTTCGTAGTCGAGTCATCAAATCGAAGATATAAACCAAAGGGACATACCCAACCGCAGAAGAATCTGCCCAAGAGTACAGCTGCTATGATTATGATGCCGAAAACCACTCCTAACCGAAGTAATCCTTCAGAGGAATAATGTACACCCCAGCCGCCGCCAACATCAAAGAAGGGGTAAATGTAGGCTTGAATCTGCCAAAGCGCACAGGTTACGGATCGGCCACAGGGGTAATAGCAACCAAAGAAGGGCGCAGGCAACCCATCAGGCATATCCACGCCTAACACGTTGGTTGAGATGTCTAGTTCATGGGGTGCAATCTGTGCGGCAGGCACAGGCAATGTGAAGTGGTCGTTGAAGATGCCGAAGAAAATAATAAAAATCAAGCATATCTGAACAAATGTTCGAATGGACGTAATTTTTCGTGTTTTATTTCGTGTTCCAAAATAGGAGATGACTGAGCCTAAACTTAGGAAAACGGCGGTTACAGCCATGACGGTGTAATTCCATTTGTAATTTATGGTTGTGCTGGGCGTTGGCAGGGGCGCGTTTGGATTTGCGGGGTCTGTGACTTCTGCGAATAGGCGGTCACAGATGTGGCCATCTATGGCAAATATGTTCCAGTACCCCGCCATGTCAAGCTTCTGTGTAACAGAAAAGTTGCCGGTTTCGGGGTTAGTTAACACATACTGTTCGACATAAGTATAATCTGGTCGTGTGAAGGTTATTCGGACGGTTTTGTTTTCTGCGGCGGGACAAACCTGTCCTGTGACAGTGACGGTTTGGTTAATGTTAGTTGTGTGCGGTCTATGTCAGCTGAGATGTGGGGGCCATAGCATGATTCTGCCGGCTGCACAACCTGCGTACTCAAGAAGCAGACGGCGACCAAAACTGCAATAGTTAACCCTACAAGCATGCGCCGTTTAATTTGTACCCACACCCATGGCTGTGCATATTGCATCTTTATTCATATATTTTTGCAAACAACCCCCATACCCAACGACTGGGTATGCTTTGCTGATTCCTGTTTGACTCTGTCTGCTGATGTAATAAAGCGCTTTGGTCAAGGTTTCTTGACTATGGTAAGTCAATGTTTGTTGACTAAACTAATGTGGCTTCATAATGGACCCTATGTAACAGTAGATCAAAGTTGAGGTCTATTTGCAGAAGTCTTCAAACCCATCTGCAATCCCAACCAAGACGCAAATAAAAAAGACAGCAGCTCTAATTATGCCAAACAAGATTGCCTTGAATGACAAACTCGATGAATCTGTTTTACTCTTTATGCGTTCCTTGATAACAACCTTTTTGGCTTATTTTTTGCTTTAAAAAAAGAAGAGTCAACTTGATAGACCTCGCGTAATTTTGGGCTATCTGTTTCGTTTTTAAGTAAGGGCGAAAAGCGTAAGCCATAATAAAAGATAAGGTTACTTGCGTTTTGTTGATTGTTTATGAAACGTGTGCCTGCATACGGTTCTTGCCTGTCCGCTTCTCGATTAGTTGTTTTAGTTAAACATTTTTTGTTCTACTTTCTGTTTAAAAATTTCTTTATGGGCTTCTAGTGTCTTTGCTGTGGAGTGATGGGGAGTGGTTTGAATCAGCTATGCCAGTGCCCGACTTGTATTGCGCTGTTCAATGATTTCAATAGTTTTCTGCCAATTGCAAGTTGAACCAGCCATTGAATCTATTTATAGGGGAGGGGGGTCATTGGCAAAGCAACAGAACCCCAAACACCCAAAACCAACCGAGCCCAAAAACAGCCGCCTATAAACCGGAACAATTCCCCTAACAAACGCAGCTTGCCCTGTCCTGGTAACCAATGAACGTTAACAACCAAAACGCAGAACCCAACACTTATTGAGCCTATAAATAAGGGAGGAGGGTCTCTTGGCAGACCACTGCCAACAATTTAGACCCTTCGAACTGAACTCGGTTTGGATTTAATGGAAAACCCGCAAAGGTAGAATTAGGTTGGTATGAAGGCTGGTCTTGGCGGTTTCTGGTAAACTCGGGTCAAGTAATCCAGTGCTGTGAATACTTCGGCTGGTTCACCCGAGAGAATTTCTGATTTTCCGGTAATCATGTATCCGCCGTCTTTGAGTGCTCGATAGAAGGTCATGTGGATGTGCTGTTGGCCTTCTTTGCTGAAGTAAATCATGACGTTGCGGCAGAGTATCAAATCGAAGTTGACATGGATGGGGGTTTTCATTAAGTCAAAACGTTCAAAACGGATGAGGTCTTTCACGAAATCCTTAACCACATAATGTGCCGTCGCTTTCTTTGGTGAAGAACTGCTCAATCATCGAAGAAGACATTGTACTCACCTGCCGCAATCCATAACTCCCCCGCATGGCTTTGCCCAACGCGTCCTTATCGATGTCCGAAGCAATTATGCTCACTGGATGCTCCGCTAATCTGCTCCCAAGGATTTTGTGCACCAAAATCGCAAGCGAATAAGGTTCTTCACCACTCGCGCAACCGGCGCTCCAGATTTTCACCGGATTCTTAGACATAAACAGCTTTGGCAGCAGTTTATGCTCCAGATGCTCGTAGACATCGGTGTCCCGGAAAAACGTTGTATAGTTGATTGTTAAATCGTTTAGTAGGTTAGTGAATTCTTCAGGGTGTCTTTTTGAGGTACAAGACATATTTGGAATATGTGATTGTGCCAGTTGCACGCAAACGGATTTCGAAGCGGCGTTTAAGGTATTCATCGCGGTAGCCGGAGCAGTTCAAACCTGCAGATTCCCCGATCATTCTTTTTACTTTTTGGTATGAACTATTTTCTAAATAGTCTTGAAGTACTTCTGCCTTTGACTGCTCCAACACCGCTTTTCCCCCCACTTATTCCTAGATACCCATCATTGCTTTTGATTTCTCAACCAAGAGGTCTTTTAGCTCCTGAGTCGGGAAGATTATCAGTATGGATTTAGCGTTAGCGTCTTCGCCGGCACGTCTAAAGCGGGTTTCGAACACCAATGCATTCTCTGAAACCATGGATTGCTTAATTAGGAAATTATCCAATATGGCGTCGAATCCGTCGGTGACTGTCTGAGGTGTTGTCGGCATCATTGTTATTCCAACGAAATCTGAAATCGAAGTTAGGAATGACCCGATCAAGATGTTGCCCAGTTCCTGTAGTGCAGATGTCTCCATTGAAGGATCCAACTCATCCACGGAATTGCACATATTCATCATTGCAGCGATTTTGCGTGCTTCATGCTGTTCGAATGTTAACAGAATATCCATGCCGTACTTGTCCGCAAGCTGCAGGTAAATCGCGGTTGTCGGCATATCGTGTAAGTCATAGAATCCCGGAAGCAAATGTGGCTTTACCGTGTGGATTCTGGGTACATCGATTGATATTGGCTGCTGCAGAACATCAGACAGCGAAGTTGCGGCATGCCCTGCACCTATGCTGCCTAGCTCAAGAAGAATCCCCAGATCAAGGGGTGATTCCTCTTCAGCCTTAAATGTAGTTTCTATTTTTGGTGGTGTGTTTAAGTTGATCATATTTTTCTTGTTTCTCCATTATGTAAACGAACGACTGTAACTCCATTTGCAAGGTCGAAGTTTATCCTTCGTCCATGCGAACCCCCGACATCTTCACCGACAAGCCGAATCCGATGCTCCTCCAGTATCGCCCTAACCGCTTTTATGTTCTTAGCACCAATATCTAACCCATTGGCACTCGTATTCGCGAACATATTAGCGCCTCCTGCAATCTTTGCTGAAAGACGGTTCTCTCGACCGGTTAACTCTTTTATACCATTTTTCAGGGCAATTACCGCGGTGTCGGCATATTTTGATGGAAGAGGCTCAAGTGGTCCAAGGCTGGAATGTGGAAGCATAATGTGAGCCAACCCCCCACATCTATGTATTGAATCATACAGGCAGATGCCTATGCATGACCCAACACTTGTTACAAGCTCAACAGGTCTGCTATCCACTTTCATTCCCGCCATGTCCACTCGAACCTCCTCCACTTGCGGATGGTGTGTGTATGTTGTGTTAGTATCCACTACTACTGATGTTACTGGCTCTAACTGTTGATAGGCAACTAACCGCTTTGGCAAACTCAGCCATCCATTTTTGAAGTGGTTGCCTACTGTAGGAGAGAGCACAGACTTTTCCTCAAGCGTACTTTGACAATACTTCTAGTACTTTCTGTGGCTGGAAAGGCTTAATCACGAAATCCTTCGCACCGGACTTCAACGCTTCAGCAATCAAAGCTTGCTGACCCATAGAACTGCACATAACAACCTTCGCAGCCGGATTAGCAGCAACAATATGCCTAAGCGCTTCAATACCATCTTTAGCTTTAGGTCCAGGCGGCATGATAATATCCATCAGTACCAAATCCGGTTGGGCTGCTTGGAATTGAGCAATCGCGTCGTCACCGTTACCAGCCTCAGCGATTACTTCATGGCCTGCTTGAAGTACAATCTTTTTAAGTACCGCTCGCATGAAGGAAGCGTCGTCAACTATCATTATTGTTCCCATTTCAGTTTGCCTCTTGTATCGTAACTCTTGCGATAATATATAAAAGGGTTGTGTAGCCCTGTGTCATATTTTACAAGTGAGCAGTCAGTTGTTTTTGGCGGCAAGTTTAGTGTCTTTCCGCGATAGTTATTTTTGTTTGATATATTTTAGGTTTGTTTTGTGGAGTTTTTGCGGGTTTGTATTATGGAGTTTGTCTATTGAGTAGTAATCAACAATACTTAATTACGGAGTCTACCCATCTGGTGCTGTCTTAGAGGCAATGCTATATGAGTTATGGTCATCAGGGCTTAAAGGAAAAGGCGGCTGCGAGCAGAATCCAAGAGGTTTCCTCGCTAAAACAGGATAAATTCAAGGTAACCGTCTCCCTGGATAAAGAGCGCCCAATGTCCACTTCGCCGCTATACAACAAGTATAACATTCAACGCTTCGATTTGCATCCGAACTTTAGTTTCGCCCACTTAGACGATATGATCCCCAAGGGCACACCCGAATACTTAGACCACGGCTTAAACTACGTAGAACGCATGGTACGCGCACTCTATTATTTTAAGCAGTGCAGTTTGATTGGGCCTTCAGGAACCGGCAAAACCCACATCGTCTACCTCGTAGCTGAACTCACAGGTTTACCGATTTGGGAAGTCAACTGCGGTTTAAGCACCAGCAGCTTCGATTTGATCGGTAGATTCATCGGTTTGGGCAAAGAAAACTGGGTGGACGGACTCTTGACTCAGTGGCTGCGTAAAGGCGGCATCATGTACCTCGACGAAGCCAACATGATGAAACAAGACGTCGCCACAAGACTCAACCCAGTGCTGGACACAAGAGGTCACCTTGTGCTTAACGAGAAAGACAGCGAAGTCATCGAACGCCACAAATACGGTTACATGATCATCAGCATGAACCCAGCCACCGCTGAATTTTCAGGTACCAAACCGCTTAACGCAGCCATGCGACGTCGAATGGCTGTGTGGATCAACTTCGATTTCCTCAGTGTGGGTGAAAAGATTAGCCCTGACGAGGTGGAGATGCTGCGTAAAAGAACCAAAGTTAGCCAAGAAATCGCTTATGGCATCATTCAAGCGGGTGCAGAGTTGCGTCGGCAGTACAAAGCAGGCGATTTACCTTATGGCCCATCGCTTGGTGACTTGATCAACTGGGCAACATTGGTTTTCGATGGTATGACACCTATGGAGGCTGCGGAAGAAACAATCATTGGGTTAACCAGCGACAACGTTGAAGTGCAGGCTGATGTACGGAGAATCCTTGAACCGGTCTTCCTGAAAATAGTCGGGGAGCATTCGCCATTGGGTTTTATTGATTATGCTTGGGCGGTTTCTCTACAAAAAGATAACACGAAAGTAAAGATTCTCCAAGATGAAGCCTTAGAGCAGCCAGTTGCTGCTTGGGGATGAAGTCGGGTTTACTATAAAGTTGCCCGCTGTTCATTTGCAAAAAGATGGCACAATCAGTTTTCTTGGCTTAAAATTCGCCGGAGACAACAACGGCAAATCCAGGCTGGGCAGGGTCTTTCGTGCATCTGTAATGCACCTAACCCTGCACACAATAGCGCCCTTTACAAAGAATCAGGATTGTGCCGAACCCAAAAGACGGTATACTAGACGCATACGCCAAATCCTTAGTCAATGACATATACATTAACTCTTACATTCAAGCATGGTACCCAGACCGCTTCTTTGACTTAGCATACGCCAACGCGCTTGCTTACCAAAAAATTAAGTCCTGTGACAGAATTTTCACTTCCTCAACCAAGTTAATGTCTGCATTACTAACTCAGCTCTATGTGGGTTCTATGAAGAATTCGCCGGGTATCGAAGAAGAGAAGGTTGTCAATAAACTCCATAGTGACTTGATGGCGCTTAAGGAAACTTTCATGATGTCGATTGCCGGCGACGAAGTAAAGTTCAACGATGTATTTGATGAAAAAGTGAAGATAATCAAAGATTCGCTTGAACCGTTTGGGCCTTTTTTGGAGGCTCCATCGTTTAAGCATACAGAAAACATTGGACGCAACAGCATCTACACTGACATAGAAGGAGCAGCTATGTCTGTTGAGGATTTTGAGGGGTTATTTGTGCAGTCGCTTATGGCTATGGGCGGCGATGTCCCATCCGTGGATCATATTGAGCAGTTGTGGCGTGTAGAGCAAGAGGCAGAGGCTCTGCAAGCGTTTAATGCTGATCATTACCAGAAGCAAAGAGAGACAAGAATCCTCCAAAAAATTGCGCCTTACATGGGTTTAACACGTTTGAAATCGGTTGCTATCCCAGAAGAAGACTATACCCAGTATCTTCGTGCGAGGACTTTGGTGCAGGGTACGAGCCGTCGTGTTTTGGATATTTTGCGTTCAGCCTTTAATTATTTGGATGAGGACCCACGTCAGGAGATGGGGCAACTGGATTTGCCTGCGGTTATTCAGTCGTTAGCCGCTAACAAGCCTGCAACTGACGTGTTTAATTTGGATGAGTATTTGCAGCCGAGTTATGCTTGGTCACTTATCTTCGATGTAAGCCACAGCATGCAGGTTAAGGGCGAATTTGGGCGCGCCTTAGCTATCGCTGTGGCCGAAGCCGCCCGTGAATTGATGACGGATCCAACTTCTTGGACGTTTTTTGCTTTCAGCGACCGATTCTATATCTTAAAAGACAGTACCGAATCGTATTCTAAGCGTGTTCGGGCACGAATTGGCGGGTTAAAGTTTGAAGGTTTAACGTATATTCCTGATGCTATCACGATTGGCGGTAAGATGCTTGCGAAACGCTTTGAGGAACAGCGTATATTGGTTGTGATTTCGGATGGGTGGCCGTATGGTTACGCCAACATGCCCATTGCCTTGAAGGAATGCGTCGATGATTTGGTCCGCAAAAACGTCATAGTCATCGGTATTGGTGTGGAAACGGATAGGATGAGCAACTTTTTCCATCTGCACTCATCAATCTATACGCCTAAAGACCTTGTTAAGAAATTCGCGAGTGTCTATGCGCATGCTTCGGAGAAGGCGCTTGAATCATAGGCTAACGTTAGCTGCTCTGCCGAGAGCCCCCTCCCCTTATATATAGAATGACAAATGCGGCTTAACCCTTGTTGAGTTAGAGTGCATTCATTGAGTATGCGTTGGGTTAATGCAATGTTTGTTGTGATTAGCGTGCTCTAACTGGACGTTTGCCGTTGTATTGCCTGCAATTCCGTGCGGAAGTAACCTAAAGTTATTAACCCCAGACCCTTCAGCCGCCACTACTTTCCCTCTCATAATAAAGCAACCGAGGATAGTCAAGATAGCTACCTTTGTAAGGACCGCCGTTTTAGCACAAGCACAATCAACACAGCGAGCAACACAATCACCGCTATTAGGGCTGCAAAGATGCCCAGTTCCAGTTCAAAGGCTGCCAAAGATTGGTTTGTCGGTATTGGGTGGGGTTGGTGTTTGAGTGGCTGCTGGTGTGGCGGTCGCAGGTGGAGTTGCTGTTGGTGCATCAGTGGGTTGGATGGTTTGATTGGGCGTCGGCGAAACTGTGGATTGCACGGTTGGCATAGGAGCGTTTTCGTTTGGCACCGCCTCTGTATTTTTTGCTGTCAGGAAGGGTTCAAAATTTACTGTGCCCAAGTTAAAGTCACGGTTGGTATCATAAATTTTTTGGCTGATGGTGGATTTGTCGGTTGTTCCCCACCAATTGGAGGTGGCTTTTATGTCTCCGCTTTCACCTGATAATTTTATGTTATATTCTGAGTTGGCTTCTATGTTGTTATTATCAACTTTTAAGTATTGACCTGTACCCTCAACTAGTAATACCAACTTGGTTGCTTGAGATGGCGTTGCTTGAAATCGTCGGAGTTATGCTGCCAGAAGCCATAGCAGTCCATAACCGAATATGAATCCCTTCAGTGTTCTGTGTTATCTCGTTTCTCTGAATAACAGCGTTAGGAACAGCTGGGCCACCAAATTGCTCGCTCTGAGTATACAAGTAAATGCCATAACTACAGCCAAAAATTTTATTGTCCTCAATTCGAGCATAACCTGAAGCCATGATGCCATCCTTTTGATAATCAGAACCAGTAGAAATTGTGTTGCTTGAGATTATTGGATAACTTGACGAGGTAGTATCTACTCCAATGCTGCTAATGCTGCCGGTTATAGTATTTTTCCAAATTATCGGTTTTCCAATTACACTGATTGAGCCCACGATTGTGTTGCTTGAAACGATTGAAGCTCCCCCGACATTAACGTCTCCAGTTATCGAATTTTGGTTTATTTTTACTGTTTTTTGACCCGTCCCCACAGACACTGAGTTTAGGGTGGCATACTCGATTATGCAGCCCTTGCCAGTTTGTTCGTTCCAATCTATATGCTGTTTTCGATGAATCTTATGTCTCCACCTTTTAGCTGAATTAGGTCCGAACTTGTGCCTTTGATCTGCAGAGTACCTTCCACCTGGATGTAGTAATTGTTGAGCTTGACTGTTACGCCCGGTTCAATTGTTAAGGTTACTTCAGTGTTGACGTTTACTGGTCCTGTGAGTGTGATGGGGCTTTGGGATTTAGTCCAAGTTGTATCGGAGGTTATTCTTCCAATAGCATCCGTCGCATGCACGTTGCTGATTAAACATATTGATGCAATTATACAACTTAGCATAATTATTGCGAGAGCTCTCTTCACGTTATCCCCGTCCTCTCTTGGGCGACTGGACTGTTATTAAATTAACTGAAAAACAATTTTCCGAAACCTTAAATTCCCTATGGACACAGAAGTATTGTAGCAGAGGCGAAGAGGATGACTGAAGAAAATCAGCCTCGATGCATCAACTGCGGAAACTTTATCGACGACTGTAATTGTGTATGCCCATACTGCGGAGAGTCCGCAAAATGCACATGCGTAATAGGCCACGATAAAGCAACTGGCGGCGGATAGCCAAAACAAATCAATTTTAAAATGTGAAATCAAAATGGTAATTGAAAGTATAAACTGGATGGCCGGTGGACCACAAGGAAGCGGCGTTGATACAGCATCCACCATATTCGGCAGAGCCTGCGGATACGGAGGCCTCTATGTCTTTGGCAGACGCGAATACCACTCGAACATCAAAACTATGCATAGCTACTTCCATCAGCGAGTAAGCAAACAATGCACGTTAGCTAACATTAGCGACGTGAATTTGTTGGCTGCGTTTGATGCGGAAACGGTTGTGCGCCATGTCGGCGAAGTCGTGAGTGAAGGCGGCTTAATAGTGGATTCACGCGATCTTTCAGTCAATGTACTCAAAGATATCTCGACCTTCAGTGAAGAATATCAAAAATCAAGTCCGCGATTTCCAAAAACAAAACGGTGTAGGCGAAACAATAAACGATTTCCTAAACTATGCAAAGTCAAAACAGATCCAGGTTTACCCTGTGCCATACATGGACTTGCTTACAGAAATTGGCAAACAACTCAACATAGAAAAAATCAGCATGCTTACAAAAATGATCAATGTCTTAACCATCGGCGTATCTTTTGCGTTACTAAAGTACGACCGCAAACTAGTCGAAGATGCAATCAAAGCTACCTTCCACGAAAAAATCGCTGCCATGAACGTCACAGCCATCGATGCAGCCTATGATTATACCGAGAAAAACTTTGATGTTAACAAGTTTAAGTATAAACTGGAAAAACAACCAATAACGGAATCACGAATTTTCTTAACTGGTAACCAAGCTGTAGCAATGGGCAAAGTGCTGGGCGGCTGCAGAGTTCAAACATACTATCCCATCACACCAGCGGCTGACGAAAGCGAATATTTAGAAGCCCACGAAATCCTAAAAACCCGAAACGGCAGCCAAGAAGCCATACTAGTACTCCAAACAGAGGATGAAATCGCCGCAGTAAACTCAGCCTCAGGCGCATGCTTGGCAGGTGCACGGGCGGCAACCAGCACGTCTGGTCCAGGCTTCTCTTTGATGGCTGAAGGTTTAGGTTGGGCAGGAAACAACGAAGTGCCATTGGTGATTACGATGTATCAGCGTGGTGGACCCGCAACTGGGCAACCAACACGCCACAGCCAACAGGACCTAAGGTTTGCTATGCATGCAGCTCACGGCGAATTCGCACGTATAATCCTTGCCTCAGGCGACATTGAAGAATGCTTCTATGATGCAGCGGAAGTATTCAACTTCGCCGAGAAATATCAGATGCCCGTCATCCACCTTCTTGACAAGGGCATGGCAAACTCATCACAAACCTACCCCATTTTCGATTATAGTAAAGTCAAAATCGACCGTGGATTAATCGTTGGCGAAAAAGACCTTGAAGGCAAAACCTACAAGCGATTCCAATACACCGAATCAGGCGTATCGCCCACGAGCATTCCTCGGCACAAAAAACGCTGTGCAATGGTACAGCGGCGATGAACACAACGAAATGGGCAACATTAACGAGGAAATATGGAACCGCCGCAAAATGATGGATAAACGAATAGGCAAACTTGCACTCGTAGACAAAGAAGTGCCCATCGAGTTTAAAGTGAAGTTTTTCGGCGATAAAACCGCGGAGAACATTGTGGTCAGTTGGGGTTCACCCAAAGGAGCCATAATCGAAGCCTTAGACCAGCTGAAAGATGAAGGCTACAGCTTAGGATTTATGCAGATTCGCTTGATTTTGCCTTTTCCCTCTGCCCAAATCAAAGAGCTATTGTTGGGCAAGAAGCGGATAATCGATGTCGAAGACAACCATAACGCCCAGCTTGGCGGAGTAATCACCGAAAACACCGAAATCAAGCCTACACATTACATCCTCAAATATACGGGGAGACCCATGATGACAACCGAAGTATACCAAGCCCTAAAGAATATTGTAACTAATCAGGCAGCCCAACGGCAGGTGTTGATGCTTGGCGCATAAACCATCCGAGTACAAAAGCGGCGTCTATGTTGACTGGTGCCCAGGATGCGGAGACCACGGCATCCTCGCAGCCGTACAAATGGCGCTAGCAGAACTTCATTGGAGCCGCACAACGTCGTCATCGTTTCAGGAGTCGGCAACGCACCCAAACTGCCCCACTTCGTCAAAGCCAACGGTGTCCACACACTCCACGGCAGACTATTACCTTTTGCGATGGGCATCAAAATGGCTAATCCCAGACCTTGAAGTTATCGGCGTCGGCGGAGACGGCGACGGACTTGGGCATCGGCGCAGGGCACTTTGTCAGTGCAGGCCGCCGAAACATCGACATGACCTATCTGCTGCATAATAACGGCGTGTATGGCTTAACTAAAGGCCAAGCCTCACCCACGCTCAAGTTGGGCATGAAGACAAAGTCGCTGCCAAAACCCAACATCAACGAAGGCATCATCCCCGTTGCATTGGCAATCACCGCAGGCTACACCTTTGTCGCCCGTTCATACGCCTTCGACTTAGTGCACCTAAAAGACACCATCAAACAAGCCATTACCCACAAAGGCTTAGCACTGGTTGAAATCCTGCAGCCCTGCCCACCCTACAACGACATCAACACCAAAGACTGGTACGCAGGAGCCGACCGTAAAGACCCCGCAACAGGCAAACCCCAGCCGCGCCTCTATAAACTCCAAGACATAGGCTTCGACCCAGTAGTGCATGAGGAAGCGGAGATTTTCAAGAAAAAAGTGGCGGGCATGGAAAAAGCGCAGGAATGGGGCGACAAAATCCCAATAGGCGTCTTCTACCAAAATCCCTTGGAGTCAACTTTCCAAGACCGCTTCGCACAGAGAATACCCTTCTATTTGCAGAATCCGCCGGCTAAGCAACCTCTAAAAGACCAAAACGGCGTGTCATCGGTTGATTTGGGCGAGTTTATGGATGACTTAAAAACAAGTTAAGATTAGAAAGAAATTGGTGAGGAGCTTCTCCTTTCCCCTCAACCTCTTATGCGCTTTGTGAGCTTATATATCCCTATTTCTGAGCTCGATATATGTCAGGGTTGGTCTGGCTCTAAATCGACGTAGCATTCTTGGGTGAATCGGGGTGTGCAGACGCAGTAGAAGACTAAGTCGGTTTCGCCGGTGTTTTTTACTTTCTGTGAGGTCTCTGGTGGAATAACTACTACGTCGCCCACGGTTACTTCGGTTGGTTCAAGTCGCCGATGTAGACTGTGCCTTTGCCGCTTGTTATGATGTAAATCTCCTGTACCCCATGGATTAGGTGGTGTGCTTTGGTGGTTACGCCGGGTTTTATTGTTGCCCGCGCGATTGAGACTGCCGGGTCGCTGTGGTTTTCAGCTATATAGCAGTGTTCGGGGGTTAGGTATTGGTGGGGGGTTTGGGCTTTGATGATTTTGGGCTGCATTATCCATCACTTTTCTCTATGTTTTTCGGAGGTCAGATGCCCTGTTTTGGGCCTGTTTATTGATGAATGCCCGTTTTTTGTTATATTGCTTGCGTAAGCCTTAACCAAAGTGTGTATTTGGGCAGATAGGGGTTTTTTTGTGATTTGGGGTTTTTCTGGGTTTTTTGTTGTTGTGTTTTTTGTGTATTTTTTATGGAGTTAGCATTCAGGTTTTGAGTGGGTTTATCGTTTAATATGTAAAAAGTCCTTATATATGCGCTAACTGTAGTGTATTCGATAAGCTTGTCGGCACTACGGATAAAAGAACGGCATGAGTATGTATAACCTATGAAATGCCCCTACTGCAACTCAGAAAATTCAAAAACACTCGAAACACGCGATTCCCCAGAAAACACCACACGCAGACGCAAAGAATGCATAACTGCAACAAACGCTACACAACCTACGAGTACCTCGAAACCGTCGAGCTCATGGTACGCAAAAAAGACGGCCAACTCCAACGCTTCGACGTTAACAAAATCATCCGCGGCTTACAGAAAGCCTGCGAAAAACGCCCCGTAACCATGGCTCAAATCAACGAGTTAGCAGACCAAGTACGTCAAGACCTAATGCTTAAAGGCACAGAAGAAGTCGCATCCGGAGAAATCGGCGATTTAATCATGAAGTCACCTCAAAAAAGTCGACCGCAGTCGCCTACATTCGTTTCGCTTCTGTTTACAAAAAGTTTGAAGAACCTGAAGATTTCAGGCGAGTCACTATTGGAAGTGAAGAAACAATGAAGTTTGTACTAAAACGTGATAGTAAATTAGAACCCTTTGATCAAGAACGCATAACAATGCTATTTGGAAAGCTGCAAAAGCAGTTGGCGGCAAAGATAAAGAACAAGCTAAACGCATCAGCGACGAAGTTGTAGCTGACTTAAACAAACTCTACGGCGACGACGGCGTACCCACAGTTGAAGAAATACAAGACCTCGTGGAAAAACGCTTAATCGAAAACGGCCACGCCTCCACCGCGAAAGCCTACATCCTGTACCGCAAACAGCACACTGACATGCGCGAACTCGCCGCGCTCTAAGCTCATCTGACATGGTTGATCAGTACCTTGAAGTTGAAGACTGGCGAGTTAAAGAAAACAGCAACATGAGCTACTCACTTCAGGGCTTAAACAATTATCTCTCATCCACAGTCATCGCCAAATACTGGATAGCCCGCATCTACCCAGAAAACATCGCAGACGCCCACTTCTCAGGAGACCTACACATCCACGACCTAGGCGTCCTGGGTCCATACTGTGTCGGCTGGGACGTCAGCGACCTGCTACTGTCAGGCTTCGGCGGAGTCTCATGGCAAAATCGAGAGCAAACCAGCAAAACACTTCCGAACCGCACTCGGTCAAGTAGTCAACTTCTTCTACACCTTGCAGGGTGAAGCCGCAGGTGCACAGGCATTTAGCAACTTTGACACTTACCTTGCACCATTCATACGCTACGACCACCTAACACAAAAAGATGTGGAGCAGGCACTGCAGGAATTCTTCTTCAACATGAACGTGCCCACCCGCGTCGGCTTCCAAACACCATTCACCAACTTAACCTTGGACTTGACTGTGCCTGACTTCATGAAAAACGAAGCCGTCATCTACAACGGCAAAGTCATGCAAGACACCTACGGCGACATGACCAAAGAAATGGAAATGTTCAACATCGCATTCGCCGAAGGCATGAAACAGGGCGACGCAAAAGGCAGAGTCTTCACTTTCCCAATCCCAACCTATAACATCACCAAAGACTTCGACTGGGACTCACCAGTTTCACAAGCCATCTTTGAAGTCACCGCCAAATATGGCGTACCCAACTTTAGCAACTTCGTAAACAGCGACCTGAAACCAGAAGACGTACGCAGCATGTGCTGCCGCCTGCGCATTGACAACCGTGAACTACGCAAACGTGGAGGAGGATTCTTTGGCGCTAACCCACTTAACAGGCAGCATCGGCGTCGTCACACTAAACATTCCAAGAATCGGCTACCTATCCAAAGACGAGGATGAATTCTTTGAGAAACTAGGACAACTTAATGGATATCGCCAAAGCACAGCTTAGAAATAAAACGCAAAGTGCTTGAAGGCTTCACAGACAACGGCTTATACCCATACTCCAAACGCTACCTACGCCACGTAAAAGAAGGGTTACGACAAATACTGGAAAAACCACTTCTCCACAATCGGCATAGTCGGCGTAAACGAAGCAGTCCTCAACTTGCTGGGCCAAAACATCGCCTCCAAAGATGGACAAGCCTTTGCAGTTAAAATACTCACCTTCATGCGTAAACGCATATCGGACTACCAAGAAGAAACAGGCAACATATACAACCTTGAAGCAACACCCGCAGAAGGCACCTCTTACCGCCTTAGCCCGCATCGACAGAAAACGCTACCGCGACATCATATTTGCCAACCAAAAACACATCGTTGACGAACATGCTGAACCATTCTACACCAACTCCTCCCAGTTGCCAGTGGACTTCTCAGGCGACCTCTTCGAAGCACTCGAACACCAAGAAACACTGCAAACACTCTACACAGGCGGCACAAACTTCCACATATTCCTAGGCGAACGCTTACCCTCATGGAAATCCGCTGCTGAACTAATCAAAAAAGTCAGCTGGAACTCAAAACTACCCTACTTCACTTTGACACCGACCTTTAGCGTCTGCCCAACTCACGGCTACATGAGCGGCGAACACAAAACCTGCCCAGTCTGCGGCATCAAGCTGCGAAGTCTACAGCCGCGTAGTGGGTTATCTGCGTCCAGTTGACCAATGGAACGACGGCAAACAAGCAGAATTCGCCATACGCAAAACCTTCGACCGCTCAACAGTGATCGCAATCCGCACCCCTAACAACTTAAGGTGAAACTTAAGTGAAGTTTAGCGGATTACAAAAAACCAGTCTACTGGATTACCCCGACCATATCGCCAGCGTGCTGTTCACTCCAGGCTGCAACCTACGCTGCCCCTACTGCCACAACCACAAATCGCCATTGACCCCCAACCGCCGTTTCTACAGGAAGGCGCTGCTATGGAAATTTTGAGAGCCGCAAAAAATACGTTGACTCAGTCGTCATTACAGGTGGGGAACCCTGCATGCATAAGGAACTGCCCAAGTTTTTGGCTAAACTCAAAGAACGGGGTTTCTTCGTAAAGTTGGATACAAACGGCTTCTTCCCGGATACGCTCGAAGAATGCCTGCCCTACGTGGATTATGTGGCTATGGACGTTAAAACCAGCCCAGAAAAATACAAGCTACTTGGCGCACCTGACACCGCCGCACTTATGCGCTCTATCGAAATCCTAAAAACGGGCAAAGTACCCTACGAATTCCGAACAACCGTTGTCCCAGAAATCGTCACTGCCGAAGACATCCCAGCCATCGGCGAATTAGTTAAGGGCGCCAAAGTCTATGCGCTTCAGCAATTCGTTGCCAGAGGACACATTGGATAAGCGGTTTAAGTCACTCAAGCCTTATGCGCCTGAAGTGATTCAGGGATTCGCTGAAACTCTCAAAGGGTACGTTGAGAACGTCTTGCTTAGGGTATAATTCCATAAACCTTTTCTTTAAAAAACCACACGACCGCTTAACAGCTACTTTCTTTCTCTTATCAAAATAAAGTAAATTTTTTTGTCTGATTGCGGAAGTCTCCACTACTATTCTGCAACCAAAATTAAACGCTGAAGCCAAAACGCAATCCGCTTCACAACCTGTGGGTTGTTGTTAAAATAAAAGGTCCCACAGCAACAAGCAAAATAGAAAAAAGCAAGGGCCAAAATTTTTAATCTACGATAATATCAAGTCGCCAACCGCTTATTCAGCACAGCGCAAAAACCCTTATTTTCCCCAGTCACAGTAAACCTTTTAGTGCAAGTTTTTGGCATACAACAACCCCGAAAAAGCCGCTTTTAGCGTACTCTTCTCCGTCGTCTTCCTAGACAACTTAGGCTTCGCCATAGTCGTACCCTACCTCTACTTCTATGTACAATCGCTAGGCGGCGACGCATTGCTCTACGGCATCTTGTTGGCTGCATACAGCTTGATGTCGTTTATTTTTACGCCGATTGTTGCAAGGTTAAGCGACCGATATGGCAGAAGAAAAATCCTGCTTGCCGCCGCTTAGCAGTCGCCAGCTTTAGCTTACTTCCTGTTTGGCACTGCACAGATATTGTGGGTGCTGTTTTTGGGCAGGATGCTCTCGGGAACCACCGCTGCCACGGTTCCCGTTGCACAAGCTTATGTTGCAGACGTAACCACTAAAGAGCAGCGGCTGAAGTATCTGGGGCTTTTAGGTGCAGCGGCGGGTTTAGCATTTATTTTTGGACCAGCAATCGGCGGAACACTAAGCACACTATTTGGCTATGGGGTGCCATCTTTTTTGGCATCAGCCTTAGCGTTAACCAACTTAGTGTCAGCTTATTTTTTGCTGCCTGAACCAGCCGCCTTCAACTCCAAAAGAACGGTCATCTCCTTTAGAGCCCTCTTAAACACGATTAAGAAAGCGACCAGATGGCGCTTCTGCTATCCACATATTTCCTGTTTTTTGTCGCATTCGTTTTTCTACAGTCTGCGCTTTCACCTTGGCTGCAAACAGTCTTCGGCTTCGGCTCATTGGAAACGGGTTTAGTTTTCTTTTTTATCGGCGGCAGTCAGTGTATTCACACAAGGGGTTTTATTGCCCCTGTTGAGTAAAAGGTTAACAGAACACTCGCTGGTTGTTTTGGGGATCATTTTTTTGTTCTGGGTTTCGATGTTTATCTGTGGTTTCTAACTTTGCGGTTTTGTTGATTGTTGCGGCTTTGTCTTCGTTTGGTTTCGGAATTCAATTTGTGGCTTATAATACTCTAATCTCGATTAATGCGTCTGAGGCGGCGCAGGGTGGCACGTTGGGTGTGGCTTGGGCGATTGCGGGGGCAGCGCAGAGTATTGCGCCTGTTTTGGCTGCATCCGCGTTTTCTTTTGGGGCTTCGGTGGGGTTTGTTGGGTTAGCGTTTTTGGTTTCGGCATTGATTGGTTTGGCTACGGTACCGCTGGTTTCAGGTTTCAAGAAAGCTTCCAAATCAGGGTAACTTTTCAGGGCTTTTTTGGTGACAGGCTATGCTCTAATCGACTATAAACTTAGCACGACCTTATGTAGCCGGAGATAAGACAAACGCAGAACGCGCCGGCAAGTAGAGGCTAAGCATATACCGATTCTGAGAGCCAAAACGCTCCGTAAGGGTAAAATGCTTCTGATCCGGCGGCTGCAATCTATCGTATCCACCGTATTTTGCTGCATCACAATCTAAAAGCAATCTATATTCGCCGGGTGGAGCATCAAATCGATAATTGACGTATGACTGGTTTGGGTGAAAGTTGAAGGCAAAAATCAAATTTGCCTTTCTAAAAATAATCACTTTATTCTCTGAATCCTCATGCAATAGTACGCTTGGCAACTCAAAGATACGATAATGTTTAGCCAACTCAATCATGTCGTGATCAAAGCGAGCTAGTAGGCCATACTTTAGATTAGGATCATCTTCGAGATGCCACTGTCTCAGGGCATACTTATATGACCAGCCATTTCCTTCACGGGGAAAATCTACCCATTCTGGGTGACCGAACTCGTTGCCCATAAAGTTGAGGTAACCAGCGCCTGCAGTTGCTAATGTAATCAAACGGATCATTTTGTGCAAAGCTATTCCCCGGGCAACCCGCAAGTTATCATCAAATAGGGACATATGATTGTACATTGTTTCGCCGATTAATCGGAAAATAAGAGTTTGATCGCCTACCAGCGCTTGATCGTGTGATTCAGTGTAACTAATGGTTTTTTCGTCTTTCCTATGATTATTTAGTTCAAACCAAAGATTGCCTATTGGCCAATCCTCATCAGGAATATCTTTTACAAGACGAATCCAGTAGTCGGGGACACCCATTGCGAATCGGTAGTCGAAGCCAAACCCCCCTTTGTTTTGGGCTCTGGCTAAACTGGGCATGCCACTTACGTCTTCTGCTATTGTGACAGCGTCAGATCGTAGATGGTGAATCAATCGGTTAGCTAAAAACAAATAAGCCAAAGCATCCTCGTCTACGCCGCTGTTGAAGTAATCCTCATATGAAGTGAATATTCTATTGATTCCATGGTTCAGGTAGAGCATGCTGGTTACACCGTCAAACCGGAACCCGTCAACATGGAACTCGTCAAGCCAGTAACGGCAATTTGAAAGCAGAAAATGCAGCACCTGAGGTTTGCCGTAATCAAAGCAAACTGATCCCCAAGTTGGATGTATTCCCCGTGGGCCTGCATGGAAATACTGGGATACTGTTCCATCAAAACGGGCTAATCCTTCAACTACATTGGGTGCAGAGTGGGAATGGATAAGATCCATGAGTACGGTGAGCCCTGCTGCATGTGCGGTATCAACCAGTTCTTTGAATTCATTTGGCGTTCCAAACCGCGATGAAGGAGCAAAGAAGCTTGACACTTGATAGCCGAAAGATCCATAGTAAGGATGTTCTTGAATAGCCATTAACTGCAAGGTGTTATATCCAGCTTTGATTATTCGGGGAAGCACCTTATTGGTGAATTCGGTGAATGTTCCGATTTTTGGTTCTTCTTGCGCCATTCCTACGTGGGCTTCATAGATTAATGGCGACTCGTTTGAGCGTTTGAAATTAGGTATTTTCCAATACATAGGGGTTTGGGGGTGCCCAGACTTGAGCGTTAAATATCAGAGTATTAGGGTCCTGAACCACGCGTCGGGCATACGCTGGAATGCGGTCTCCTTCGCCGCCTGGCCAATGCATCCGAAGACGATAGAGATCGCCATGCCTAAGTTTATCGGCATCTAACCATATTTCCCAGGTGCCTATATCGTTGATTTTTTTTAATGCGAATTGTTGCTCTTCTCGCCAGCCAGTAAAATCGCCGATTAGATAGATCGCCGTTGCGTTTGGTGCCCACTCTCGGAAAACCCATTGCCCGTTTCTGAAATGAAGACCGAAAAATTCGTGACCTGACGCAAAATCCCACAAAGTCATCTGACCTTGAGTTAGACGCCGTTCGGTTAGCTCGATATATTCAAGTCGCCGCTTAATTATGTCAGAATAGGGAATTAGATATGGATCGCTTTCCAGTAGTTGGCTTAATTGTTTTTCAAATCCATTCATCTGAATATCTACCGAGTTTTATACAGCAACATTTTTGTTAGAATGATAAAGGTCAATGACTTACCAGTGGATTAAGTAACTCATGCCCTTTAGCTTTAATCTTAAAAGGTATTTCCACATATTTACCTTTAAGAGCTGTTCTGAGTGACTCCAAAGAAGCGGGGGTATCGGAGAACAGAAGAACCGCGCCTCCGCCGCCTGCACCTAACGGAAAAGCTTCACAATTCACTGATTTTGCGTAATTTAACAAGTCTTCGGCGCCATCCATATAATTAGCACAGAGAGCAGTGCGGATTTCACGATATTTCTGGATTGAATTAAGCGCTATGGTCCATTTTCGCAGTCTTAAGGCTTCCCTAAATTCGTAGGCTAACTCGGGCGTCTTTCGGTGAAGAGCGAAACCTTCAGGAGTGGACAAAGCCTCTCGCCAAACTGAATTAACATCACTACTGTGCCTTGTTTTGCCCGTATGATAAATCGCCATTCTACGTTCAAGTTCAGGATAATCTTTTGGCGGTAACAATTCGGAACGCCAGGATTCCCCATAACCTGATTGTGGCTGATTAGGAATACCCCAGGGAAACCAAACGTAATCGGTAACTCCGCCGAAGAGAACGTTTGATTGTTCCTGAGTCCCGACAATGCTCACTCCTAAATCCTGTTCAATCCGCGAAGCCATAGAAACCAATTGCACTTCACTAAACGGTTTACCTGCAAGTTCATTTGCAAGAATGCACACGCCAGTTGCGGCTGTTGCTGATCCACCTAAACCAGATGATTTTATGTCGGAGCGCAGATTCTCTAGAACGAATTTTACTCCTGAGAGACAGAAGACATCGATAATTTTGAGTAACCAATTTTCTTTCGTCGGTAAAACTTGGCCGCATTTCGAAATTATTTCGAATCCGTAATCTACTGATTTGACTGAGATCATGTCGGGTTCAAAAGGGTAAGCGGTTACTTTTGTGCCAGTATCAATGGTGATGGCTATGGTTCGGGGTAAATTTTTTGTCCAAATTAATGCTGGGTCATCTTCGATTTTTTGGGGGATTTGTGGCAGGCACCAGAGGGCTTGTTGGAATTCACGTAAATCTAAACTTGAACCTGGCCCGTCAATTCGTTGATGAGCGATTACAGCGGGTAACAAATCAAGCTCTTGTTGCTTCTTTAAACGGGCGTATAAATTAAGAAAAGACAAGCTCCGAGTCTCCTTGCGAAGTTAAAAAATCTCTGATTGTATATTATTTTGTTATAAGTTAAGAGTTGCGTTTTTTGGGATAACGATAATTCATCAGGATATCATTTACAGATAAGCTTGTCTTGCCTTTAACAGATAATCAGCTTTGCACTCAAAAGCAGCTCTTACCAGCACTTCTCAGATGTTTTATAAGACCATTCAACCTATGTTCCCATAGTTTTCGCAGGTACCTACAATGAGAGAAGAAATTCCGTTCCCAGATAAGGTTTTGCAGACATTGCATAACTTGTGTGCTACTGCTGCTGACTTGGCAAGGGAAGGCAATGAAATAGCAAAATTCATGCAAAAAGACCCCAATGAGGTTGAAAGTGTTTTGGATAAGTACAAATCGGAGGGGTTTACCGAAAACTTCGTTGACCCCAATGGTAACAAGTGGTACTATCTCAACGCAAAAGGAATTATTAAGGTGTGTTCGCTTTTCACTTAGTAGATACTTATGCGTACGATTATTTTTTCGTGGGAGTATCCGCCGCGGGTCATAGGTAACATTTCAGCATACGTAAAAGCACTATCCAGAGGCTTGGCTGCAAGAAAAGTCGACGTTAACGTCGTAACTTACGACAATTCACCCAGCCAAACCCAGGAAGCAACTGGCGAAAAAATTGTTAAAGTATCCAACCCTGTTCAAACGCACATAGGAGTTTTAACATGGACTTTAACCTTAAATCAAGAAGTCGAAAGAGCAGCAGCTAACATCTACTACAATGCCGCTAATTTGGTTGACGTAATAGATGTTTATGATTGGCATTTTATTCCTGCGGCAGCTACATTGAAAAATGGTTTAGGGATTCCTTTTGTTTATTCTGTTGAAAGCCTTGAGGACCATCGATCTAACTTTGCCAAAGAACCAGTTAATATGGCGATAAAAAGCATAGAATGGTTAGGTTTCTATGATGCTGGTTTAGTTAGTGTTAAATCAGATTGGATGCGTGACGAAATAATTCGAATTTACAAGGTTCCCAAAGAGAAGATCCATGTTATCTCGACTGATCCACTAAACTGGATATCGAATGTAACTAAACAATACAGGATGTTAAGCGGGGAATCGAATTGAAAGACAACTTGACTGTTATGATGCTCTCATGGGAGTTTCCGCCCAGAATAATCGGCGGAATATCACCACACGTATACTACTTATCCAGAAGCTTAGTCAAACAAGGAGTAAGAACTATAGTCGTTACCTGCGATTTTCCAGACGCACCCGATTATGAATTGGTTGATGGCGTCGAAGTTTACAGGATTGATTCCTATAAGAATCCTGCGCCAGATTTTCCCTCTTGGATTTATTTGATGAATCTTAATATGCAAAAAGAAGCTGCCCGATTAGTAAGAGAAATCGGAAAAGTCGACATCTTCCATGCTCACGACTGGCTAGTAGCAGATGCTGGTATAGGGTTGAAGCATGTTTTTCGTAAACCGCTTTTGGTAACGATGCACTCAACCGAAATGGGCCGAAGAGAAGCATTGCATACTACGACTGAGAGGATGATTCATGAAACCGAAGCTTGGCTCAATTATGAAGCTTGGAGAGTGATATGCTGCAGTGACTACATGGTTGGGCATGTTAGAACAATTTTTGGGTTACCCAACGATAAGCTGGATATGATTCCCAACGGCGTCGATACAGGAACCTATGATAGCATCAAGGAAGACTTGACCGATTTCAGAGCTAAATTTGCCCTGCCAGAAGAAAAAATCATACTCTACGTTGGAAGACTAGTTTTTGAAAAAGGCATCCAAGTACTGATTAATGCTGTACCCAAAATTCTAAGCAAAGCTAACGCAAAATTCATAATCGTTGGCAGCGGCTACATGAAAGAACAACTGCTAGGCATAGTTCGCGGCATGGGGCTTGAACACAAAGTTTTGTTCCAAGGTTTCATGGATGAGCCATCTTTGCTGAGGCTGCAGAAATGCGCTGATGTTTCTGTTGTTCCGTCGCTTTTTGAGCCTTTTGGGATCGTGGCTTTGGAGGCTATGGCAGCAAAAAGCCCAGTGGTTGTATCCGACACTGGCGGCATGTCCGAGATTGTGGATCATGACAAGACAGGCGTGAAAGTGTACCCGAATAACCCAGATTCTCTTGCATGGGGCATAAACAAGATTTTGCTGGATGATAAATATCGGGATTTGATCAAAGAAAACGCCTACAGGGTTGTGCAGGAAAAATATGGTTGGGATACGATAGCGCAACAGACTAAGCGTACCTGTGAAGGTATAATGAGTGAGTATTCAAAAACTGTCTGGGCTTAACTAACCCCAATTTTCTGCCTTTTGCTCTTGCTGTTTTAGCGCTTTGTTTTTCTACAGTGTGTTGTTGCCAAAAATCCCCTATACAGAACAACAACCAATGGCTTGTGCGATTGAGTCTGTTTTTGGTTTGGCTTGTTTTAGCGGTTGCAGGCTGGTTGTGGAGTATACTGCAAGTAGTAGCGGATAATGTCTAGGTGAGGTGACTATATTTTCTTGTCTGTAGTCACTCTAAAAGTTAGAAGTGGCGCGGGATATTAGATTTACACCCACGTTTAAATTTAACGCGAGAGAGCCCAAGTTATATCAGCCAAGGGCTTCCCTTAAAGGTAAAAAGCCGGGTGGTGGGTCGTACCGGACTTAACCAACGCACATCGAGTAGATCGGTTAGGCTATGCCCTTTTGCTACTAGAGTGGTGGGCCACTGGGTCCCAGAATCGCGAAAAAATTTTTCTTTTTGTAGTTTGTAGCTGTCTGTGGTTGTCACACATGCCTATTAGATGATGGATGTTACTTTATAACGTTCTAAAAAAATTCCGATTTTTCGGAGGTGATTTTATGGTTATGTCTCAACGAACGGTTATGTATGGTCCAATGCAGTTGCTTGCAATAGGATTTCCGGGTAACAAATTTAGCGGTGAAATTCTTCCAGCGATAAACGACGCCAGAAATACAGATTTAATTCGGATGATTGATTACCTATTTATAGCTAAAGATGCAAACGGCAATATCGGAGCGGTTAAAGGTTCAGATCTAGGCAAAAAAGAAATCAAACAGCTTGATTCAGTTTTAGGTGCATTGATAGGTTTAGGTGCAGGCGGCATAGAAGGCGCAAAAATTGGAGCTATAGAAGGTGCTAAATTCGGCGAACGCGACTTTGGCTTATCGAAGCAAAACATTAGAGAAATCGCAGAAAACATTCCTAACAACAGTTCCGCATTGCTGATGTTAGTAGAGCATTTGTGGGCTAAGGGCATTAAGCAGGCGTTGGTTAATTCGGGCGGAATTATGCTAGCACAAGGAATGGTGACACCAGAAGTTATAGTAGAAATTGGCGCTGCATTAAGAGCACAAGCTTAATTTTTCTGCTCATTAATGCTAAGTTTGAAGAACACGTTTTAAGTCGTCCAGAATATTTATCTCGACTTAACATTTTCCTTTTTTTAAATCATTGTTAGAATGGTATTTTTGATGAGGTTATTTCAATAAGTTGGCTTTTCAAAATTTTATAATACAAGAAGCGAGCAAGATTAGCCACCTAAAATCAAAGTTATTATTACAATTATCAATCCAACAATAATTAACTCTACAGCCATTAACAGCTTGTTTCTAAAAACATATTTTGCGTAAAACCAACCTAGTACGCCTAAGCATACAATAGCTATAGAAAAAACGAGCAACAAGGCATTAAACAGATTCGGTATAACTAACAAAGGCCAAACAACTAAAATGCCTACAATAAAAACTAAAAAGCCCTTATAAAAACCGCCTATATAGTCATTTCTTCTTGATAGACGGGAAGGGTTCTCAAGCACTTTTGCCTTTTCATAAATTTCTATCGCGAATTCTCTTTTTAATTTGGTGCTGAACTGCTCAAGCGAGCTCTTGTTAAGGTCTTGTTCTATTTGCGCAATTGCTGCATCTCGGTCATCTGATGCTTTTACGCTAAACCCATACCTCAAATAGGTACCTCTTTCAAATCCCTTCTCAAAAATGTATAGAAAACCGTGAAGCGCACCATGCGCGATATTTACAGAAATCGCGGTAATGGCAATTATCAATGCAAGTCCTTCAGTTTTTGAGGCAGCAAGGGTAAGGCTGCTGATAGTAATCATCGTTGCAATTACCCCAAAGAGCATGCCACCTGTACTATCAGAAATTTCTATACGATGCTTAACCATTAAAAGTGCCTCCACAAAAAACTCTTTGTTGGAGTTTATCCTCCAAGAAAGTATGTCAATACTGTAATGAATATGCCCAAGAGAGAGTAAATGATTCCTTTCCTCGCCTTGACCAACAGTCCCTTACGCGTCTCAGTCCAAAAACCAATGACGAACATCAGAACAATCGCTATAACAACCGCCAAATTCAGCAACTGAGGAATTGCTAGCACATTTCGCAGCAATATGAGCGGAAAAATGATCACTAGGCAAGCGCCAAGGTTCAAGCACATATCAAGAAAGATTGTAATGATGCTGTCTTTAGCTGGAACTTTCTCTTTTGACTTTATCTCGGAATAATTGGACACGATTTTTTCGTAAAGTTTTTTCTTTTCATCCTCGTTCAGAACGTTTACATGAGTATCTTGCAGGTCCTCCTCAACCATCTTAAGGCTAATATCCGTCTGCTTTGGGCCTTTTGCATAGTTGGCGATTAGATTATTTCTTGCTGTTAGGTCGTGGTTCTCAAAAACATAGAAGAAACCATCGACTATTCCCCAAGCAATGCAACACGAAATGGCGGCAACGACTACCAACGCTGCGATTCGGTCGAGGAGGGCTGGATAAGCATATAGCGCCTGATTTCTCAGAATAGCCAGAAAACACAGGGTCATTACAACCCCGAAAATTGGTTCAGCGGCGAACCAGAATCTACCGAAATAATCGGATAAGCCCATAATTTACACTATCCCTTCACTTTTCTTGTTGATGAATCCTGTCAAAGCTGTGATGACTCGCATTTTGAAAAATATCTAAAATATCAGTTAGCGGCAACATTGCTTGCAACAGGATATTCTTCAAGAAAATGACCGAACGTATTAAGCTTAACAATTAATATTAACTTTTGTTGCAATCGCTAATTTGCTTAAGAACTTAACTGTTTTCAAAAGTTTGTTTTAAAAGTTAGTTGTACTTAATGTGTAGCCACATATCTTTTTTAAAAATGATAGATTGATCAGTGATTGGTGAAATTTTGGTAAGTATTACGAATTTGATAGGCAAAACCGTTATTACTAAAAAAGGAACGGTGCTGGGGAAACTCGCAGACTTGGATTTGGACGACCTCACTCTGACACCGGTAGCATTCCATGTTGAACTAAGTGATGAAGTAGCAAAAACCTATGGCGCCAAGAGTGGCTTTATGAAAAAATCGGTGATACCCTTACCCATCAAAATGATAAGGACTCCAATAGCCGATACCGTTATGTTAACAGAAGAAATAACAAATATTAACGAACTTCGCAATCTTTCGACAACCACAAGTTCAATTCCAAGATTGTAAGAATCAATTTCCGCTAAAAAACACAATTACAAGATTTTAATAGATTTCTTTTCTTCCCAGACGGAACGATCGCATTCATGAAAAGTTGTCAAATTCAATATCTTTCTTTTTTTGATTACTTTATTTTAATTCATTTAATAAAAATAGCTCTATTTTTTTGAAAATCCAAAGATTAAGTGGTGTCATTTGTCTGAGATAGAGGGTAATAAACCGTCAATACCCAAACTAAGCATTGAAGGTCTTAATGACCTTATTTTTGGGCTTGCTTTGACTATTGGTGCCGTTACTCTTGTAGGGAATCCGCCGACCACTCCTAATGAAATGTATGTTGATATTGCAATTTTTGCATTTAGCTACTACATTCTCATTTCACTCTGGATGAGGCATAAACAAATTATGTCAGTGCTGCCGCTTGAAAGAAATAGAACAACGCTAACCAACGTTTTTCTATTGTTTTGTGTTTCCATTGAACCGTTCTTATTCAACATGCTTCAAACACCTATCACTGGATATGAAAGCTTCACTTTTCTTGGCACTGCGTCTGCAATCTTCGCTATAGACATTGGTGTGATGATGCTGATGCAAGCGCTATTATGCGATGAGGTTGGCACAGAAGACCGAAAACTTGTTCCACAAGACTTAATCCACCCGCTTAAGGTAGAAAGAAACGCTTGGTTTCTATGTGCTGGAATCTTTTTCGTATCAGCGATTCCCATTTTTTGGTCAATCGAGATTAGCGGACTTGCGCTCAGATATTGGATATGGATAATTCCCTTGGGTGTGGCCTGGGTTGACAGAGTTTACCGACTACGGCTAAAGAGAAGACGATCGAAAAGTTAACTTATTAAGAAATTTTTAAGGCGACTGCTATAATAGTTACTTATTGCCTTTTTGCGCAACAATACGCCCGTCATTAATGGCGTCTAATAGTTCCTGGTAGTCGCCCTCTGTTTGTTCAGCATAAGCTACACTGAAATCGGCAATAGCTTCATCAAATTCTGAACCATCGTCGAGGTAACCGGCAATCTCTACAGCATCCCCAGAACGAGCATGAGCATGCGCCAAACAATTGCTACAGGCTGCAAGATACTCCCCCAAGCTATCCTTATCCAACAATGACGCATCTATTGATCCTTTCATATCTTTTAACTGTCGCCAGTAATATTCTCGATTTGCAGAAAAAGAGCTATGACTCCCTCCGAGGAAAATGTCACTTGCCGACTGCATTAGCCGCTGCCCTGACACTACCCGATCTGCATGATTGGCAAATTCAACTTGAGGTAAAAAACACTCCAGTACTGAAGACCCAACCTCTTTTTGCTGTAGAATGACTGCATCCTCAGCAGAGTTAGCCTGCAGTAAGCTTATAAAACAGCGAGTGCCAACACTGCCCACACCGACAACCCTCAAAGCAACATCAACAACATGATAACGACCTAAAAGCTTGCGCCGGTCGGCTGTAACACTGCTGATGTACTCAAGCCAAGCCCTTTCAACATCATTTTGAGTAACTTTGAAATTATCTTCAGCGATTAAAAGTTCACTCTTCAACAGGTCAGTTATACGAATTGTTAAAGGAGGCGAACTGATAAACTGGCGATGACCATTCACATTTTCAGTAAGCTTTTCAAGTGTTTGCTCTTTTGTACTAGTTCTAGCTTTATTTAGCGTTTTTTCCATTATTTTTGAATCTTTCTTGGGAGTGAAAACCGTTTTCAATAGATCCTCAGCGTCAACAGAATAATACCAAACGTCTAGAGTAGGCATAGCTGCAAAGGATGTAATCGATTTGCGATATTTTTTGGCCACACGCTTGGCTAGCTTGCGATTATTCTCTGCTTTAAGACCGTTTTGTTTTCCTGCTAGGACAGCGCTTACTGCTAAGCGTTTTAGATCCCATTCCCATGGTCCAAGATAGCATTCATCAAAATCGTTAATATTAAAGATTAGTTTGCGTTCCGGGGATGCAAAAATACCGAAATTGGAGAGATGCGCATCTCCACAGAGCATAGTTGTAATGCCGCTAACTGGAGTATTGGAGAGATCGGCTGCCATAACCACGGCTGATCCTCTAAAGAACGCAAAAGAGGAAGAAGCCATATGCCCATACTTGATCGGCAATAAAAAGGATAGGCGGCCTTTGTCATTTTCCTGGATCAAACTAATTGGATTCTGAGAACCCTTCGCACGCTTCCAATGAGCATGACTTTTCCAGGGAATTTCTTTGGTAAGGGTTTTTCCTTTTTGCCATCGCTCATCGCGACTTAGGGCTTCAATTAGCTGTTTAGGTTTAGTATTGATTGGCAACAAACCACCAATCTTTTAAACGCAGTTGCGAAAATAAGACTATGTTGTTGTATACAACTAGTATCTTATCTTACGGTGTCTCTGTGGCTTCAATTGCTGGTTCGTCTCCTCCGGCCACTTATGATTAAGGGTTCTGAAACATGTTAATACAAAATCTATGCGATTTAGATAAATAATAATCAGGGATTTTCGACCTAATTAAGAATTATATTGGTATTTCCTGTGATAATATGCTTCTCTTGGGCGAGAGCATATACTCCGAAATTTTCTTTTCTAATCCACAATAAAAAATATCTAAAATAAAAAAGAATCACTATTTTTTTCCCGTTATAAGTCGCGAATCCGGTAACGCTATCTATTCAATCAAAAAAGGGAAATTTAGTATAAAAGGCGCATGTACAGATCATAACTGTCGGACCCGAACTTTGCGCGGATTGAGCTATCCCCAAAATAGGTGCTACTGCCTCTCGAATTCGCGTGGAATTTAAACACTCGACCTTAGGCGGTAAGCCATGTTTTCATCTTGTAATTTGAGCTTAATTGTTAAAAATAGCTTCAGAAATAAACTGAATTTGGAAATGGCGCGGGATGTGGGAATTGAACCCACGCGGCCTTTCGACCACAGACTTAGCAGGCCTGCCCCATACCAGGCTTGGGGAATCCCGCACGCCAGTTACAGCGAATCAATACAAGGATATTTAATTAAAGTTTTCTGCACACAGCTGGATTCATTGGAAGATATTAGGGCTAATGTGCAACCGTAAACCGAGAAATTCTTCTAAAACACCGAAACCTTGCTGGAGCCAACCTGGAGGTATTGTCTTTGTATGCGATAAGTCTGTTTAAGGGGGTTGTGTTGCTTTGGCTTTCTGTTTCTGCAGGCGCTCAAGGTACTCTAGGGAGTCCTCAAAAAATTTTTGTTCCGCAACGGACCGTTTAGCGTGTAAATTATCCAAAGCGCATTTGCCCTTTTTTCCAGTTAATTAGCCCTAAATTGTTTAAAAGCCTATGGGTAATCAAAGAAAACTGGCTAATTTACTGCTTGCTAGATTTAATGGCTTCACACAGTTGATTGAAAACTTTTTCGGGGTCACCATACTTGCCGATATATTGTATGCCCGCCTTCTTTGCTTCCTCGGCGGTTTCATCGTTAATCGTGAACAAAACAAACGGAACATTGAAGCCCTTTGTTTTTAATTGATTAAAAAATTCTAAACCATTAACTCCGTTAAGGTAATAGGCTGAAACTATAACGTCATACTGCACTTTTTCTAACGCTTTGTTGGCTTCGCCCACTGATTGGGCAGCATCGATTTCGAAGGTACCGAGCATTTCGAGAATGCCCCTTGTTACCTCAAGAAACGCCTTGTCCTTGTCGACATGTAATACTTTGATTGGTTGATTTCTTATTTTGCATTTAGCCTTCACTCATGACTTAACAGAACCCACAGCTTTGTTGGTGGGAAGTTTTCACAAACGACAAAACACCGATTAATAAACATTATTTCGTAAAAGTAATAATCAAAAAGATGCCAATGGCATTTTTTATTCTGGATACAATAAGCGCCGAAATACTGCTCAAGCGATTCAGCCATTGCTAAGATGAGGGTGTAGTCTCTTTCGTTTTAGCACCAACCCCGCGATTAGCAGGGAAACTAGGGCAACGGACACTAGAAATGCGATGGCGCTGTATTCTGGCACCGTCGGTGTAGGCGCTGGATTGGTTGGGTCTTGTGATGGCGAGGCGCTCTGGGAGGGCGATGCTGACTGAGAAGGTGAATTCGTCTGGGTAGGAGATTCGGTTTGGGAAGGCGAGGTGGTTTGGGCGGGGTCTGAACCCACCACTTTGATTATGTTGCTGCTTCGGCTAGTGGGAAAACGTGAGTTGATAATAAGTAGAGTTTTCAGTTGAAGTAACCGTTATCGGCTGTGAACCCTGTGTCACAGTGAAGGGTGACTGCATGAGCGCTTTTGGAACAGCGACTGTGCAGGATCCTGTTGTGTAGTCTATGCCTTGTGCAGAGAAGCTCACTGTTTTAGAGGCTTTGGTGTATTGGAGGTCTTCTATGGCTGAGTTGCCTGACACTGCGATAGTGTTTGAATCTGACGTGACAGTTTTAGTTTGCGTGCTTTCAACTACGGGCAGGGTTGCGCCTGAGCTTCTATCCTGAGACCCAAAATACACCGTTGCCGAGAAACCCTGAGTAGTTGCGCCTAAACCGACAACAAACCCAATCGCGTGACCCTTTGCGAAAACATAATCGACATTGACGCTTTGGCTGTACTGAGTCGGTGTAGCATCAAAGGGGTTGCTTCCGATAGTGTAGGGGGCTTCAGTTATGAATTCTTTAACTTCATTATTATTTTCGTCTATATCCACTATGCCCATGGCGTAGCCGCCTCCGCTGAATAATCCACTTAGCTTTGAGGTGCTGCTGATGTAGGCTTGTACGTTAACGGTGCCTGAAACATGTAAATCCATGGGCAACTGGACAACCCACATGACGACTGCTGACCAGTAGTTATAGCCCATTCTTTGTCCAGAAATCTGCGCAACCAAATTCGCCTGCGATGCCGATGTTTGAGTTGCGGGGGCTCCGTCGGCTCCGTCATAAACCACAAAGGACCCATTAGTTTCTTTGATTACTGTGCTGTACTCATGAAAAGCTAAGTTGTAATTTGTTGCGTTAGATTGGGCATGTGTGTTGGGTTGATAAGCTAAGAGGACGCCGCCTAATAGGAGAAAAATGAGGATTACTGTGGATTGGCGGATTTTATCATGCCCCCTTGTGGAGACTGTAGTGGCGGTAAACCCAGATGAGTAGCAATTCGCTCCTTATTTCCAGCGAAAGTCGAAATATAAGCCCCAAACTGATGCAGCAGAACAGGCGCGATGATGTTGCCTGAGAGCAGAAAACTAATCGAAGCCACAGTGTCCTCGTAGGCTAAACCTTTAGCTATAAAATTCATGCCGCCGAACATTCTTGCGCCAGTTTTCTCTTTTGGGAATAGTGCATGTGCTCCGACATGTGTTGCCCAACGTGCAACCATGGCTAAAACTGCGCTAAGTAGAAAGGGGATGCCTAAAGCGGTGAAACCCAAGATGAAGAGAGGAAGTATCGCGCCGCTCCAATGTGGCTCTGCGATGAAGCCGTCGTCGCAGCCCCGAAGCGAAACAGCCCAAAACTTCTCAAAGTCCTCGCGGGTTTTGATGTAGCTCAAACCCTTAGAATATAATCCATAAGCAATGTTGGTTCGGGCAAGCAAGGTTGTTAGCGTCAAAACTACTGCTGCCACAAGCAATCCAAGCCAGAGTGTGTCAAGTGTGAAGCCCATTTGCTGTGCGGTTAATATTCCAAACCCTAAGGGTGAAACAGCGATTGTAAAGGCAACTTGCCAAGAAAGATAAATGATAGCGGCGGCAAGCGATTTTCCTTTTATATGCCTCTTGGGCAAAGGCAAGCCTCACTATCCTGCGGCTGAGTCGAGTTTCACGGGTGTTATGGCTTCTTCTAAATCGTCAACTAAGCCAACGACTGATAATGCGCCGATTAAGCCGCGTTCGCCGGTGATGGGCATAAGTTTAACGCCTGCTTGTTCCGCTGCTTTGTAAGCCTCTGACACCGTTACTTGCTCACGCTTGACTTTGCGCGAGTATGCTTTGAGGACTTCGGGAGCCATTACTTTTCTTGATACAACCATGCCTGTTTCTTTAGAGATTGTGTATTTGCGGACTAGGCGCTCAAAATCTTTTACAAGTGCATCTTCTTTGCCGGGGGTTACTGCGAAGACGAGTCCTGAGGAGGCGTTATTTGTGGTTTTAGCCGGGTTAGCTGGCCAATTTAGTGAGAGGGTGAGTCTTAGAAATCGGTAATCTTTCGATGCCTTGTTTAGGGTGGCTGCAAGTTGCAGCGCCGTGTTGAATGTTGCTCCTTTAACTGATGAGTCGGTGTCATCGACGCCTATCACAACTTTACTAAAAAGCGCATACTCAGTATCAAACGCTCTGCCATGCGGATTGCCCGGTCGTTCAGTACATCGCATTGCACCGCTTGAAAACAGCCTGATTAAGTCAGGGGCGCCTCCGATGCCCTTGTACGAAACAACCACACTTTTAGGTAATTTTTTGACTTCAGTGATTGCAAGCGGAACATAACTAGGTATCAACTCAGAGTTTGCTTTGCCCACTTTCAAGTGATTGACATATAGGTCGCCAAACATTGGGTTAGGCATTGGATAAGCAAGGTCTGCTACTCCGCCCACGCCGCCGCCCCGCAAAAAGTATGGTCTCGCACCAGCAACAACGGATCCAAACCATGTTGGACAACGACTCGCGGTCTCAATAGCCTCGCCATCTTCGCCGGTCATTGCGATAGAATTCCACTGTTTTTTCAAAGCTTTTTTTCGGAAGTATTCATACTGCCCCAAAAAATCGTAGGTTTTAATTTTTAGGTTAGTTATCATATTCCTAAAAAACACTCCTGATTCGTACAAGGCACGGGTAAAACGTAAGTGATTCAGAAGACGCCTTGCACGCATTTAATACTATACAATTTCAAGTAATTAAGTTTTATATACCACAGAGACCAACTTTCTATTACCGCTAAAGTGTCGAAGTTTTATGGCGGGAAAGAGGTAAATTTTATTTGTCTTTTACATCGATAGCGTTACGGAATATTCCTAAACGCAAACTTCGAAACGCCCTAACAGTCCTCGCAGTAATTTTGGGTGTAACCTTAATTGTCGGTGTAAACATCGCTTTTGACAGCGTCTATGACCAATTCGGCTTAACGGTTAATCAAGCAGTCGGCAATGTTGATGTTAGTGTCCGCTCGGCGTTGGGTTTGCCCTTCAATACAACCACGCTGGCAACAGTAAACCAGACAGGGGGAGTAGCGGATTCCTATGGTCGATTAAGCAGCATCATTAACGCTTCTGAACCAGATGGGTGGGTAAGCGCCACATTAGTCGGAGTAAACTCAACCTCAGATTTCGACTATTCTGATTCTTCATCCATGAACATCACCGGAAACCGAATCCTCGCCACTAACAGAACCGATGCAGTGGTGGATGACCGATTAAACTATACCATCGGCCAAAAAGTAATAATCCACGTAACCACCGGCTCCTATCCAGATACAAAAGAATACAATTATTCCCTCAACGTCATTGGGCTCTATCATGCCAGTGACTTTGAGAAACAATACGGCAGCGTCTTTGGCCAAGGCTATACCGGATACCGCATATACGTTGACTTGGCAAGAGCCCAAACATGGCTAGACTATAATGACCAAATCAATTCAATAAGTGTTAAGCTTGAAGATTCCAAACAAACCGGCACGGTCGTCAATGATCTCAATGGCAGATTAGGCAGCGACTACATCGTTAACCCAGTAAAAGAAAGCCTCCTAAACGTAGTGAGCAAAGCCACTTCCGGCTTGCAAAGCGGCCTGCAAATCATGTCAGTAATGGCCTTATGCGTAGCAGTAGTCATTGTCCTCAACACCATGTACATGAATATTGGCGAACGCACCCATGAAATAGGCATCTTACGCTCGCAAGGTGCTTCAACGAGACAAGTCTTTTGGATTTTCTTTTCAGAAAGCCTAATTTTAGGCGTAGTAGGCGTTGTTATAGGTTTAGTTTCAGGTTTATTCATCACAGACATCTTCCGCTACTTCACTTCCAGAATCTTCCAGCCCTTCTCACCGGGAATAACTTTCCAATTCACCTTCCCCCAAAGCACAATCCAACACCTCACCCTCGGAGCAGCCGCCGGGCTATTAACCGTCATGATCGGCGGGCTGTTCCCATCGCTTTCCGCATGCAACACAAGCATAATCAACGCGCTTCGCCCATCCATGCGCAAACCAGGCAAACAGCGAACCGCCCTCAAATTGGTGCTCATCGGGCTGCCATTGACCGTTTTCGGGGCTTTCATCTTTGTCTGGTTTGATATGTTCTCGCAGTACGGCGTCGGTTTGTATGTGGTATCTGCGCTTGCACCCGTCGCTATGATTGGGGTGACTTTGCTTGCGGCGGGGCTGCTGCGGAGTGGGGGTCCGGTGATTGAGTGGGGATTATTTGGGTTTGGGAAAACAAGAAAAATCATTTCCCGCAATGTCGAACGCAATCTGCTCAGGAGCACAATTTGTTTCGCGTTAATCGGCATCTCCCTTAGCCTAGTTATCGTTATGGGAGGAGCACAAATCGGCACCGTCGCAGGTGTGGAAAATGTTATTCGTTCATTTTCAAGCTCAGACTTAACCGTGATGACCGAGGACACGATTCCCAAAGGCTTCGTGGATAATATCACAAAGATTGACGCTGTGGACAAGACAACGCCTGTTCTTGTTGTCCCTGACAGAACCATAATGCAAAACAATGCATCCGGGTCGGCGCTGAATTCATCCTCCACGGTCCTTGCAATTGATACCGTGTCCTATTCGACGGTTATGTCCATGACTTTTAGCGACGATACACCCGCCAACGTTTTTGAACAGCTTAACCAATCCAACACCATCATCCTCACTTCACCACTAGCTAAATCACTCAATGTCTCCGTTGGAGACCAAGTAAAAATCCGCTACATAGACTTCGAAAACCGCACAGAAGAATACAACGTCCAAGGACACACTGGAACATACACTTACCGAGTCCCAGTCCTAGCTTGGAACAACTACACAGTCGTCGGCATAGCGCAGGGTGCATGGCTCGATATCATGTCGTTTGGCAATTTCATGCTCTCAGAAGCATCCTACATCTCCTACGGCAACCTCAACGCAACTTTCCCAAACAGCAGCACCGACTTCAACAACACCGCCAACCTCTTCTTCGTAAAAGTAAACTCTAACAGCGACATCGACCAAACCAAAAACACCCTCATGGACACCTACGGCAAAGAGTACGCCTTAACCATAACCACCTACAACGATGCAGTCCAACGGGTCCGGAGTTCAATAGATGAAATATTCTACATTCTCTACTCTATCGTAATGTTTGCTGTTCTTAACGCTGGAATCGGCGTAGCGGCAATAATGATTATGAATGTGTCTGAGCGCAAACGTGAAATCGGTATATTCCGTTCGCAGGGCATGAGTAAATCGCAGGTGATAACCTCCATCATAGGTGAAGCTGCGTTTTTGGGGGGGGTTGGCTTTGTCATGGGTAGTGTTGTTGGGTTAATGTTCCATCGGGTTACGGTTAGCTATATGCGGGTGGAAGGGTTTCCGATGGCTTTCATGATACCCTACGATGCATTCGTGATAACGCTTGTGATTGCTTTGGCTACTGCTGTGATTAGCGCGGTTTATCCTGCGAATAAGGCTTCTAAACAGAACATTGTAGATGCGATTAGGCAATAGAGTGTTTGCGTATTCGGCGGTAGTAATCAAAAATTGCAATAATCGAGATTGCATCGATTATTATGCCGCCGATTGAAATAACGGGGCTTGGAACAACCAATACTGACGGGAAAATACCTGCCAAATACAATGCATGAAAAGCTATGCCGCCCCCGTAGAGAAACGCCAAAACAGCCCCGGGGATACTGTTCCTTGTCCCAAAATAGAGTATAGCTGAGATGGCGACCGCAAAACAGCCTGGAAGCACAAAATCCGCAATCCGCAAACTACCCCAAACTGTAGTTTCAGCTATAAAGTTGGGCGGCAACACAAACGGTATGGCAAAGTGTATCACTCCGAAAACCAAAATGAAAACCGCTTCAACGGTTGCAATGCTTAGGGCTCTCATAGCAATCTTCCCCAAAGTTTTTTAGTACAAACAACCTAAAGATTATTTGGTATAATATTCTTCGCTAACACGGTTTTTTGAGGCGATGTATTTGTCAGTTAAAGTTGTTGAAGTTGAAAAGACATATCGACTTGGCGAGAACAATGTTCATGCATTAAGGGGGATTAACATGGAGCTTAATAAAGGCGAGTTCGTCGCATTCACGGGTCCCTCTGGGTCAGGCAAGACGACGTTGCTTAACCTCATCGGTGTGCTGGATAAGCCAAGTAAAGGCAAAATCTACGTAGACGACGTAGACTTAACCCTGCTAAAAGAAAGAGAATTAACCAAGCTCCGACGCAGCACAATTGGCTTCATCTTCCAATTCTACAACCTCATCCCCGTACTCTCAGCATTCGAAAACGTCGAGTTACCCATGCTCATTGCAGGCGTACCCACAAAAGAACGGGAAACCCGTGCAAAAGAACTTTTGGCAATGGTTGGATTAAGTGAACGCATGCACCACCGCCCAGACGAACTCAGCGGCGGCGAACAGCAACGAGTCGCCATCGTACGTGCGCTTGCCAATCGACCCTCCATAGTGTTAGCTGATGAACCCACGGGTGATTTGGATTCAAAAACGGGCAAAGAGGTTATACAGGCGCTTCGTGACCTTTCTAACCGTGAGGGCGCTACAGTTATCGTTGTTACCCATGACCCGACGGTGGCTGCTATGGCGACTCGGGTTTTTGAGATGCGGGATGGGGCAATAATCAAGGAGCATATCAACGGGACGATTGAATTGCACAATTAACGTTGACTTTACAGGCATAGGAGTATTTGATTGTCAGAAAAATCGAAGAGTACGCTTGATGTAGGCATGGTTAAGGCAGCTACAAAACTGTGTGCAGATTGCTCTTCTTCTCAGCAGATAAAATGCTTCGGAATCGACGTGGTAAGCCGAGGCATAAGTAAAAACAAAAAATGCACCAAAAAGTTGCATAGCACGCCAGAACAATAAAAACGCAAACAAGAATTGACGTGAACCAAATTCTAAGAAGCTGCAGCGTCAACGGCTTGCTTTAGTTGACCCTCAACTTCCTCAGCCAACGAATTCAAATCACTAAAACCAAGCGCTTTTAAGGCTTCAGTCGGACGATACAACGCGATAACCGTGTTAGTTTTTTCTCTGTAAATTATAATCTTGCAGGGGAGCATTAACCCGATTTCTTTGTGAACCGTCAATGCGATACTTGCGTCTTTGGCATTGCATACTTCAAGGATGGTGTAGTCATCGATTGTTTTTCCTGTCTTCTCTTTGATTATCTTGCTTACGTTAATGTTGGCAAGGACGCCGAAGGTCTGTTGTTTGAGTGCCTCTGTTAGGGCTTCAACTGTTTCGGGTACAGGCTTTTATGTTTGCGCAGTATAAACTAATTTTTTTGTGCTCAAATGCCTCTAAAAACCGATGGATAAACAATGGATACGGCACAAAATATGTTTTGTGCCCCAAGAAAATTGGGAATAAAATTTGAACCCAACGCCGCATCAGTCACTGACTTTTTATGCGGTTATGGTGCTATCGGGGGGAGGTGGCGGTGGAAGAGGCAAATCCGTTGAATGGGAAGCGCTGGGTTTTCTTCGACGTTTCATTAGAAGAACCACCAGAACCACCGCAATTACTGCGACAACCGCAATAATACCTATCATAACCATGCTGCTCAAGCCCGAAGTCTGTGAAGGGGTATCCCACCATTTATCCATAGTTGAGGTATCTATTGATTGAACGTTCTGCTGCATTTGCGACTGCGAAACTGCACCCGAGGAAACAGTTATGGATTCTCCGGGTTGTAGAAGCACACTGTTGCCGGTTTGGGTAGCGGTGACATTTACTTCCCCACTTATCACTGTGGTTGTGGTCGAGGAATCGCCGTCTACTTTTACGGTGAATTCTGTACCGCGGACAGCACAAACAGCGATAGGTGTCCTGACTTCAAATTTATGTTTAAAGTGTTCAAGCAACTCCTTGAGATGCAACAAGCCAGATATTACCTGAATTATTTTTGGTTGGTTGCTATCTGTGATTGATTGCAGAGTAACGGAGGTGTTTTCAGCTACATCCATGGTTGAGCCATCGCTAAATTGCAGCGTTAAATGGCTGTTTGCGCCTGTGATGATGGTGTCGCCCTCATATAATACGGTGGATTGGCTTACTTGGAAGTACTCACTTGTGCCTGACCCCTTAAACTGGGCAGTTCCCCAAAGGCCAGTGATTGAAACCCCGTTTCCAGAGGGTGTAGCAGTAGGCTGGTCCGTTTGGGTTATTGTAGGTTGAGCAGTTGAAGTTGGGGAGATGCTTGAAATTTGCCGCACGGATACTTGAGTTTCGGTTTCAAGTCCGTTGCTGTTTGTGTTAATTATGTTAGTGTAACCATCTTGCAATTTGACGTAGAGTGTGCCTGTTGTTATTTGGGTCAATGGACCTATTGGCACCTCAAGCTGCTGGGTTGTAGTCTGACTGGAGGCTTCAATGGTTAGTGTTCCTGAGATGGTTGTTGGAGCAGTAGTTGATGTTTCTGTCACAGTCAAGTCCGCGATGTTATCAGAGCTTAATGTTCCTGTGGCAGAGATTGTTTTAGTTATGGCGACTGAAGAACCCGAAATTGACCCGTATGATCCCAATTCACCGTTGTAGTCACCGCTAAGTATGACGGCGTAGCTGCTTGTTCCTGACCCAGATACCTGTTGACCTTTAACACTCAATGTCAGCGAGTCTGTTCCAGAAAAGTAAACAGTGGTGGTAACGGCACCATCGGTTGAGGTAAGGCTCGCTTCTGTCTGCATACTTACACGGTATAATTCAGATTGTGCAACAGCAAACCCGCCAGTTGTAAATGAAAAGATGGGTAGGGAGATAATCAATCCAAGAAGCAGCAGAGCCCAAAACGGTTTACGGTTTTGGCTGTGCTTTTGAAGCAATAGTTTAGGTCTCAATGTGTATCCCAGTGCACCAGCAAGCAAGCGGGGTTTAAATCTTCTGAGGAGCCACAGCGAAAAAGAAACATCAAATACTCAAAAACTGAATACTACGCTTGTTAACTGAAGCCACCAGGATTTAAACCCCAACTGGAATCGAGATGTCACCGACCTCTTTCTCTATTCAAGACTGATGACAAGGCATAAGCCATGTGAATAGGAAGAAAAGCTTTTCAGCGAATATAGCAAGTTATTCCTTGGCAGTCCCTGAATTGAAACTTGGTGAACCAGCTTTCGTTGGAAGACAGCAACAGCTTGAATGCACGTTGATTACAGGAGATATACCTATGGATGTAGCTAACTCAGAATTTAGTTTAGATGTAGAAGTTTGTGAATCTATTCCATTAACTGTGGAAGAGAAAGCGGTGTTCGCACCCTACTTAGAGAAACAAGGAT